>NZ_JBIWPF010000011.1:178775-295520 GCF_044768125.1 Streptomyces sp. NPDC101166 | reverse complement strand
CCCGTGGGGTAAATCCCCCCCCCCCCCCCTTTGGGGGGGGGTGGGCCCCCCCGGCCGCCCCCCCGGGGGCCGGGCCCGCGGGTTTGGGGGGGCCGCCCTCGTACGCCGGGTACGAGGGCGACCCTCCGCCTTGCGACCGCACGCTCCCCACGCTCGAACCGAACTCGCGTGCCGGCCTTCTGTCTATGGCTTCACGTCGAGACGTACGAGCGCGCCGATCTCAACGAGTTGGTCCGGCAGTGCCAAGTCGGAAATTCCCATGACCGTGCTGGCGGGCCGGTGCTCCCCGAAGTACTCGGCGTGGAGGCGCGCTGTCGTGTCGAAGTTCTCCCGCAGGTTCCTCACCAGGACCGTGGTCTCCACTATCTGGCTACGCTCGGCCCCGCACTGCCTCAGCACCAGGTCCAGATTCTCCAGCGTGGTTCGCACCTGCAGTTCGAAGTCGCCTGCGCCCACGAAGTTGCCGTGACCGTCATGAGACAGCTGCCCTGAAACGTAAACCGTGTCACCGACCTGGGTGGCCTGGCTGTACCCGTACAACGACTCCCACGGCATACCGAAACCAAATGTCTTTGCCTGGGTACTCATGAACTACTCCCCTGGAACAGTGCGCGGGACCGTCGATTGCAGACAGGCTCCTTGCATTCGGAAGTTACAGGTTCGTGCAGACGACGCTTGTCCGGCAGTGAAGTCGTGGTGTTCTCTGCGTGCACAAACGGCGGGCGCCTTTTGCGTGCCGGCAACGGTCATGACTGTCGGGATTCTCCTCGTCACTACCGCCTCCCGGACCCGATGCGCGCCGCGGTGACGACGAGGTGGCGTACCTCCACCGCCGGGAGCGGACCCGGCCGGGACCGCCGCCGCGGACCCGCGCGAGATCCGCCACCTGACACCACCGAGCCACAGCCCGGCGCAGCCACCGTCAGCGACGACGCGCCGCCCCCGCGACCGGACGGATCACGACGTCGCATGGAGTGTCAGGGGGTGTCACCACGACACCTCGCGGACGTCGGCCCGGCTCTGCGGCTGGGTCGTGGCGGTGATCTCCGACCGGTGGCGGCTCGCCGTGAACGTCACCGTGAGCGTCTGCGCCTCTGTCCGGCTCGTAGTCACCGTGAACCCCCGGTTCGGCACCGCCGAGACCAGGCACACCGCGTCGTCGCCGAACCGCACGGTCGCCTTGCCGCCCTCGGACGGCACCGTGTAGACGCCGACGCCACCTTCCTGGCACCCCGAGCCGTCCGCACCGGTCGGCGCCCCCCGGGCACTGGTGCGGGCGGTGGGCGTCGGCGATGGCGTCGGGCTGAGATCGGTCGCCGGCTCGCTGCTCCGGGGCGGCGGGTTGGGCCTGCGGCTGCTCGCCGACGGACTCGGGGAGGGTTTCGCGGTGGTGGGGCTCGGCCGCGGGGACTCGAGGGGCTCACTCGGCGCGGACTGCGCGACCGGCGCGGTCGGCCGGGTCGACCCCACCACGAAGTGAATCGTGAGGATGACAGCGGTGACACTGGCTGCCGTACAGGCCAGCCATATGATCAGGTAGCGCAGGAGGCGGAACACGGCACCATAGTGACGGACCGGCTAACGTGCCTGCTCATGGCCTCCGTACTTGTCGTCGAGGACGACCCCGTCATCCGGGCCGCGCTGATCGAGGTCCTGACCGGGCACGGCTACGCGGTCAGGACCACCCACCAGGGTTTCGAGGCACTGCGCGAGATCACCCGGAGCCCGCCGGACATCGTGGTGCTCGACCTGGGGCTGCCTGATCTCGACGGTCTCGACGTGCTGCGCATGATCCGGGGCATTTCCCGCGTGCCGGTCCTGGTCGCCACCGCCCGTGACGACGAGAGCGAGATCATCCGGCTGCTCAACGCGGGGGCCGACGACTACCTGGTCAAGCCGTTCTCCGGCGGCCAGCTCGCCGCCCGGCTCGCCGCCGTGCTGCGCCGGTCCGTGCCCGCCGACGTGACTGAGGCCCGGCGGCCCGTCCTTCAGGTGGCGGACCTGCGCATCGACCCGACCGCGCGCACCGCGCACCTGGCCGGCAGGGAACTGCCCCTGACCCGTCGCGAGTTCGATCTGCTCGCCTACCTCGCCGACCACGCCGACCAGGTCGTCACTCGGCAGCGCATACTCGCAGAGGTGTGGCAGCAGCCGTACCTCGAGGACCAGACGGTCGACGTCCACCTTTCCGCGCTCCGCCGCAAAATGGGGGAGAAGGCGCGAAAGCCTCGCTATCTGCGCACGGTTCGTGGCCTGGGCATCAAGTTGGTCAGCTCGCCATGAGACGTGCCCTCGCCGGGATCGCCCTGGCCGTCACCTCGATGGTGGCCCTGTCCTTCCTCATCCCCCTCGCCCTCCTCGTGCGCGAACAGGTACGGGACCGGGCCACCACGGCCGCCGAGCAGCGGGCGTCCGCCCTGTCTCCGGTGCTCGCCCTCACCACCCGGCGCGCCGACGTGCAGCAGGCCCTCGCCGAGCTCGGCTCCTCCGACCAACTCGTCGTACGTCTGCCCGACGGCGACTTCGTCGGCACCCCGCACGCGCCCCGGGCCGCGCTCGACCGAGCCGTGCGCGGGCGCGAGACGCTGGCCGTGGACACCGCCGGCGGCTGGGTCTACCTCCAGCCCGTCGTCCTGCAGGGCGACCGGGTCGCGGTCGTGGAAGCCTTCGTGCCCGTCGCGGACCTCACCCGGGGCGTGGTCGCTTCCTGGGGCGTCATGGCGCTGCTCGCGCTGGGTCTGGTCGGCGGTTCGGTACTCGTCGCCGACCGGCTCGGCGCCCGCGTCGTCCGCTCCTCGCGCAGTCTCAAGCGCGCCTCACTGGCTCTCGGCTCCGGCGATCTGGACGTGCGTGTCGAACCCGACGGGCCGCCCGAACTGCAGGAGGCCGGTGCGGCGTTCAACACCATGGCCGACCGCGTCCTCGACCTGCTCGCCGTGGAACGCGAGCTGGTCGCCGACCTCTCGCACCGGCTGCGCACCCCGTTGACCGCTCTCTACTTGGAGGCCGACCGGATGGGGCCGACGCCCAGCGCCCGGCGGGTCGCCGAGGCGGCCGGCCAGCTGGAGAACGAACTCGACTCGATCATCGCCGCGGCACGTACACCGCTGGCGTCGGCGCAATCGGCCCGTGCGGCGGCCGGCGCGGCGAAGGCGTGCGACGTCGCCGAGGTGGTCGCCGTGCGCCTGGACTTCTGGTCGGTCCTCGCCACCCAGCAAGGACGACCCTACGAGCGGTCCCTCACGCCGCGGTCGGCGCCCGTGGCCTTCCCCGAGGACGACCTCGCGGCCGTCGTCGACGCCCTGATCGGCAATGTCTTCCGGCACACCCCGGAGGGCACCGCCTTCGCCGTGCGTGTGGAGCGGGCGGATCGGCACGTGTTCCTCACCGTCGACGACGCGGGACCGGGCGTGGCGGACCCCGACGCGGCGCTCACGCGGGGTGTGAGCGTCGGAGGTTCGACGGGTCTGGGCCTGGACATCGTGGCCCGGGCGTCCCAGGCGGCGGACGGCGAACTGACGATCACCCGGGCGCCCTTGGGAGGCGCCCGGGTGCGGGTGTCGTTCGTGCTGGCCGACGCGGGCGGGGCCGGCGGCGGGGTTCGGTGAGCGGGGTCAGCGACGGGCGCCGAAGTCCTGCGTCCACCAGGGGCCGCCGTCGCCGAAGTGGACGCCCACGCCCAGCTCCTTGAAGGAGCAGTTCAGTATGTTCGCGCGGTGCCCGGGGCTGTTCATCCAGGACTTCATCACCGAGGCGGCGTCCGCCTGGCCCCGGGCTATGTTCTCGCCCAGGGTCGACCACTGGTACCCCGCGGCCTCGACCCGGGTCGTCATCGTCGAACCGTCGGGGCCGGTGTGGGACATCACGCCGCTGCTCGCCATGACGTCGCTGTAATCGTCGGCGGCCCGGGTGAGCCGGTCGTTCGCCGTGACCGGCGAGCAGCCCGCCGCGGCCCGCTCCTTGTTGACCAGCGCGAGCACCTGGGCCTCGGGCCCGCCACCGGACTCCGAACCCGACCCGGAGTCCGGTTGGGTGCTGTCCGGCCGCGCGCCGCCGGAACCGCTCGCCGACCCGCCGCCGCTGCTCTTCGCCGTCGTCCTCACAGGTGCCTTCGACACGGGGACGGTCGTCTTCCGTGGACGGATGGTCGGGCTCGCCGATTGCTTCCGCCTCTCCTTCGGCTTCGCGCTCGGCGAGCTGCTCGCCGTGGTGCTCGCCGTGGTGCTCGGGCTCGCCGAAGCAGAGACGAGCGGCGCCGCACTGTCGGCGGCGTCCCCGGCGCCCGGCGTCCTGTGAGTGCTGTTCGCAACCACACGGTCCGAGGCGTCGCCGTCCTCGCCGCTGACGACCGCCACGGTGATCCCGACGCCTACGAGCGCAGCGACGGCTCCCATGGCCAGCGCGGAACGCGTCTTCGGCCCACCGCGGGGGCGGGCGGGGATGCGGGACGGGCGAGCGGCTCGGCGGGAACCCATGCAGGACACCTCGGTCTGTCGGTCGGCTGACTCGGTCCCCTGACCGGTGGCCGCGACCGCGGCCACCGGACCTGTGAGGGGTGTTCGAGAGCCTAGGACCAGGCCGGGGCGGAGAGTTGTGTTCGAAGGCCATCTTCAAGAAGCCTTAAGAGAGCCGCCAAAGTCCGCTGAGAAACGGTGACCGTGGGCGCGCCGACAGGAGCGCAGGGCGGCGAGTTCCCTCTCCCGGAGGGAACGCCGTGGTGGCGCCGGCTGGGTGCAGAAGTGCGGCAGCGCCGTGTCCGCGAGACCCCCGCGGACACGGCGAAGGGCGCCCGGTGCCGTTCACCGAGCGCCCTTCGTCGTGGTGCCGTGCGGGTTACAGCTTCTCGATCACGTAGTCGACGCACTTCGTCAGGGCCTCGACGTCCGCGGGGTCGATCGCCGGGAACATCGCGACGCGCAGCTGGTTGCGGCCGAGCTTGCGGTAGGGCTCGGTGTCGACGATGCCGTTGGCGCGCAGGACCTTGGCGACGGCGGCGGCGTCCACCTCGTCGGTGAAGTCGATCGTGCCGATGACGGCCGAGCGCTTGGCCGGGTCGGTGACGAACGGGTCGGCGTACTTGACGTCCTCGGCCCAGCCGTAGAGCGTGCGGGCCGAGGTCGCCGTGCGGCGCACCGACCAGTCCAGGCCGCCCTGGCCGTTGATCCACTCGAGCTGCTGGTTCAGCAGGAAGAGGGTCGACAGGGCCGGGGTGTTGTACGTCTGGTTCTTGCGGGAGTTGTCGATCGCCGTCGGGAGCGAGAAGAACTCCGGGACGTGGCGGCCGGAGGCGTGGACGCGCTCCGCGCGCTCGATCGCGGCCGGGGAGAAGACGCCGATCCACAGGCCGCCGTCGGAGGCGAAGGACTTCTGCGGGGCGAAGTAGTAGACGTCCGTCTCGGCGATGTCGACGGGGAGGCCGCCGGCGCCGGAGGTGGCGTCCACCAGGACCAGCGCGCCCTCGTCGGCGCCCTGCACCCGCCGGATGGGGGCGGCGACGCCGGTGGAGGTCTCGTTGTGGGTGAAGGCGTAGACGTCGACGCCGGCCTCGGCCTCGGGCTCGGGGTGCGTGCCCGGGTCGGAGGAGATGACGGTGGGCTCGGCGAGCCAGGGGGCCAGCTTGGCGGCCTTGGCGAACTTCGAGCTGAACTCGCCGAAGCTGAGGTGCTGGGACTTGTTCTCGATCAGGCCGTGGGTCGCGATGTCCCAGAAGGCGGTGGAGCCGCCGTTGCCGAGGATCACCTCGTATCCGTCCGGGACCTGGAACAGCTCGGAGATTCCCTCGCGCACCTGGCCGACCAGGTTCTTGACCGGGGCCTGGCGGTGGGAGGTGCCGAGGAGTGAGGTACCGGTGGCGGCCAGGGCGTCCAGCGCCTCGATCCGCACCTTGGAGGGGCCCGCGCCGAATCGACCGTCGGCGGGCTTGATGTCAGCAGGAATCTGGATCTCAGCCACGCAGGCGAGCGTAGCCGTTTCCGTAAACGCGGGCGAAACGTCGTCCGTCGGGTGAGACGAGAATCCGGGGGCGAGCATGGTCCTTGGAACTCAGGTGCGGACGGGCTGATTGGCTGGGCGGATGTCGGATCTCGAGGACGAACTGCGCAGGGCCGTCAGGGGTGACGTCGGGTTCGACGTCGCCTCCCGGGCGCTGGTCACCATGGACGCCTCCAACTACCGCCGTGTCCCTCTCGGCGTCGTCGCCCCGCGCGACGCCGACGACGTCGCGGCCGTGCTGGAGGTGTGCCGGGAGCGCGGGGTGCCCGTGGTGCCGCGCGGCGGGGGCACGTCGATCGCCGGGCAGGCCACCGGAGTCGGGGTGGTGCTGGACTTCACCCGGCACATGAACCGGCTTCTCTCGCTGGAGGCGGGCGCGCGCACCGCCGTCGTCCAGCCGGGGCTGGTCCTCGACCGGCTCCAGGACGCTGCCGCGCCGCACGGGCTGCGCTTCGGGCCCGACCCGTCCACGCACAGCCGCTGCACGCTCGGCGGGATGATCGGCAACAACTCCTGCGGCTCGCACTCGGTGGCCTGGGGCACGACGGCGGACAGCGTGCGCGAGCTGGACGTGGTGACCGCGCGGGGCGAGCGGCTGCGGCTCGGGCGCGGGTGGAGCGGGGCGCCGGACGGCCTGCGGCAACTCGTCGACGGTGAGCTGGCACGGTTGCGCACCGGCTTCCCCGAGCTGCCCCGCCGTATCTCCGGGTACGCGCTGGACGCCCTGCTGCCGGAGAACGGCGCCGACGTGGCCCGCTCCTTCTGCGGCTCGGAAGGCACGCTGGGCGTGCTCACCCAGGCCGTCGTGAGCCTCGTCGAAGCGCCACGCGCGTGTGCGCTCGCGGTGCTCGGGTACGCCGACGAGACCGCCGCCGCCGAGGCCGCGGCCGGGCTGCTGGAGTACGGGCCGCTGACGGTCGAGGGCATGGCGGCCGACCTGGTGCCGTCGCCTGTGGGACTGCCGCGGGGCGGGGCCTGGCTGTTCGTGGAGACGGGCGGGGACTCGGCGGGTGAGGCACGCACGCGTGCGGAGGCCATCGTGCGGGCGGCGGACGTCGTGGACGCCGCGGTCGTGACGGACGAGGCCGGGCAGCGGGCCCTGTGGCGCGTCCGTGAGGACGCCAGCGGCACGGCCACCCGGATGCCGGACGGCTCGGAGGCCTGGCCCGGCTGGGAGGACTGCGCGGTCCCCCCGGCCCGGCTCGGCGCGTACTTGCGCGACTTCCGGGCGCTGCTCGCCGCGCACGGCCTGCGCGGCGCCCCGTACGGGCACTTCGGGGACGGCTGCATCCACGTCCGCATCGACTTCGACCTGCTCGGCGCGGTGGGCGTGGCGCGCTTCCGCCGCTTCTCCGAGGAACTGGCCGGGCTGGTCACGGCCCACGGCGGCTCCCTGTCGGGCGAGCACGGCGACGGACAGGCGCGGGCGGAACTGCTGCCGGTGATGTACGGCGCGGACATGGTCGCCCTCTTCGAACGGGCGAAGGGGGTGTGGGACCCCGACGACCTGCTCAACCCGGGGATGCTGGTACGGCCCGCGCCACTGGACTCCGGTCTGCGCTTCTCCGTCCTGCCCCGCGAGCCCGTCGACGTGGCCTTCGGCTACCCCGGGGACGGCGGCGACTTCTCGGCGGCGGTCCGGCGCTGCGTCGGCGTCGCCAAGTGCCGTACGACGACGGCGTCCGGGCCCGCCGTGATGTGCCCCTCCTTCCGCGTCACCGGCGAGGAACAGCACTCCACGCGCGGGCGTGCGCGACTGCTGCACGAGATGCTGGCGGGCGAGCTGGTGACCGACGGCTGGCGCTCTCAGGAGGTGCGGGAGGCGCTGGATCTGTGCCTGTCCTGCAAGGGCTGCCGCTCGGACTGCCCGGTCGGGGTCGACATGGCCACGTACAAGGCGGAGTTCCTGCACCACCACTACGCGGGCCGGCGGCGCCCCGCCGCGCACTACAGCATGGGCCGGCTCCCGGTGTGGCTGCGCTGGGCGAGCCGCACGCGCGCGGTGGCGCTGTTCAACGCGCTGGCCTCGACGGGGCCGGTCGCGTGGGCGGTGAAACGGGCGGGCGGCATCGCGCCGGAGCGGACGATCCCACGGCTGGCGCGGGAGACGTTCAGCCGCTGGTGGCGGCGCAGGCGTCCCGCTCCCGGCGCGGGCGATCTCGTCGTGCTGTGGCCGGACACCTTCACCGAGCATCTCTCGCCGTCCGTCGGCCGGGCGGCGGTCCGGGTGCTGGAGGCGGCGGGGCTGCGGGTCGTTCCGCCGCCGACGCTGCGAATGCGCGGCCGGCCCGTCGGCGACGCCCGCTCCCGCTCTGCCCTGCGGCTGTTGACGGCCCGCCGGGGGCGCGTCTGCTGCGGGCTGACGTACGTCTCCACCGGGCAGCTCGACCACGCGCGCGTGGTGCTGCGCCGCACGCTCGACCTGATGGAACCGGTGCTGGAGACGGCGGTTCCGGTCGTCGTCCTGGAGCCGAGCTGTGCGGCCGCCCTGCGCACCGACCTGCCGGACCTGCTGCCCGACGACCCGCGCGCGGCGCGCCTCGCCGCCCGGGTCCTCACCTTCGCGGAGACCTTGGAGCGCCACGCCCCCGACTGGACGCCGCCGCACCTGGACCGCCCGGCGGTCGGCCAGACCCACTGCCACCAGCACGCGGTGCTGGGCGACGCCCCCGACCGCCGCCTGCGCGAGGCCGCGGGCCTCACCGGCGAGCTGGCGGGCGGCTGCTGCGGCCTGGCCGGCGACTTCGGCTTCCAGAAGGGGCACTTCGAGGTCTCGGAGCGCTGCGCGCAGGAGCAGCTCCTGCCCGCCGTGCGCGAGGCTCCCCCGGGGGCGGCGGTCCTGGCGGACGGCTACTCCTGCCGGACCCAGCTGGAACAGCTGGCGGGAGTACGGGGGCGGCATCTGGCGGAGGTGCTGGCGGAGGCGTTGGAGGGGGCGTCCGGTGAGGGGATGTCCGGCACGTCCGGGACTTCCGAGGCGTCCGGGATCTGAGATGACGGAGTGACAGCGGCTAATCCGCTTCACACTCCTGTCCTGGTCCATTACCGTGGACTTGAAAGTACATCTTGCTGAACGCATGCGCCCCGTCGCCCCGTGTCGTCGCCGTCGGCGTCGGCGCTCTTCCCGAGCCGAGATCCAGGACCGCCCGTGAGCACCTCCGACACCGCCGCCATGTCGACCTCGTCGTCCCGGTCCGCCTCCGCCTCCCCGGGGGCGGGCGTCGGGCCGGGCGGGCGCTGGGGATCCTTCGGGCCCGTCGGGCTCGTGCTCGCCGGGGGTGTGTCCGTGCAGTTCGGGGGCGCGCTCGCGGTGACCTTGATGCCCAGGGCGGGTGCGCTGGGCGTGGTGGCGCTGAGGCTGCTGGTGGCGGCCGTCGTGCTGCTCGCCGTCTGCCGGCCGCGGCTGCGCGGGCACTCGCGGGCCGACTGGGCCACCGTCGTCGTCTTCGGTGTCACCATGGCCGCGATGAACGGCCTCTTCTACCAGGCGGTCGCCCGCATTCCGCTGGGTCCGGCGGTCACCCTCGAAGTCCTCGGCCCGCTCGCCCTGTCCGTCCTGGCCTCGCGCCGCGCCGTCAACCTCGTCTGGGCCGCGCTGGCCCTCGCGGGCGTCTTCCTGCTCGGCGGCGGCGGTTTCGGCGACCTCGACCCGGCGGGCGTCGCGTTCGCCCTGGGCGCGGGCGTGATGTGGGCGGCGTACATCGTCTTCAGTGCCCGCACGGGCCGTCGCTTCCCGCAGGCCGACGGTCTGGCGCTGGCCATGGGGGTGGGCGCGCTGCTCTTCGTGCCGCTGGGGCTCGCCGAGTCCGGCGCCAAGCTCCTCGACCCGGTGACGCTGGGGCTCGGGGCCGCCGTGGCGCTGCTGTCCTCCGTCATGCCGTACACCCTCGAACTGCTCGCCCTGCGCCGCCTGCCCGCCTCCACGTTCGCGGTCCTGATGAGCCTGGAGCCCGCCCTCGCCGCCCTGTCCGGCTTCCTGGTCCTCGACCAGGCGCTCTCCGCCGCGCAGGCCGCCGCGATCGCCCTGGTCGTCGCCGCGAGCATGGGGGCCGTGCGAACCCAGGTGGGGCGCGTCAAGACTGCTGTGCCGGAGGCGTGAGGCGCGGCTTTCCATGACCGGCGTGCCGCACGCGTGCGTGCGGCACGCCGTCCTGTGTCGGGGTGCCCCACCCGTGTGGGCGTGTGCGGCAAATAATGCAAGCATGCTTGCTTGTTTATCCGCCCGCTGCCATGCTCCTCCCCATGGCCGACCCCACGCCCGTGCTAGCCGACCTGCGTGCCGAGAGCGACGAACTCGACCTGATGGTGGCCGAGTTGACGTCCGATCAGTGGACGCTCCCGACGCCCTCCCCCGGTTGGACCGTCGCCCACCAGATCGCGCACCTCGCCTGGACCGACCGTTCCTCCCTGCTGGCCGCGACCGACCAGGCCGCCTTCGCCCGTGAGGTGGAGAAGGCGCTGGCGGAGCCCGGCGACTTCGTGGACAACGGCGCGAACGAGGGGGCCGGGAAACCGCCCGCACAGTTGCTCGCGGACTGGCGGGCCGGGCGGGCCGCCCTGCAGGACGCCCTGGCGGCGGTTCCCGAGGGCGCGCGTCTGCCCTGGTACGGCCCGCCGATGACCGCCGCCTCCATGGCCACCGCCCGGCTCATGGAGACCTGGGCCCACGCCCGCGACGTGGCGGACGCGCTGGGCGTGACGCCCGATCCCACCGACCGGCTCCGGCACATCGTCCGCCTCGGCGTCCGCACCCGTGACTTCTCCTTCGGCGTGCACGGGCTGTCCGTGCCGTTCGAGGAGTTCCGCGTCGAACTCTCCGGTCCCGGAGGAGAGTTGTGGACGTACGGCCCCGAGGACGCCGCCGACCGCGTCACCGGCCCCGCACTCGACTTCTGCCTCCTGGTCACCCAGCGCGCCCACCGCGCCGACCTGGCCCTGCGCGCCGACGGTCCCGACGCCGACCGCTGGCTGGACGTCGCGCAGGCCTTCGCGGGCCCGCCCGGCGCCGGCCGCCCGCCGAAGACGGACGGCGGGAAGGAACCGGTCCGGTGACCGCGCCGCTGCGCGTCGGCAACGCCTCCGGCTTCTACGGCGACCGCTTCGACGCCCTGCGCGAGATGCTCACCGGCGGTGAACTCGACGTCCTCACCGGCGACTACCTCGCCGAACTCACCATGCTGATCCTCGGCCGGGACCGGCTGAAGGACCCCGGCGCCGGTTACGCCCGCACTTTCCTGCGCCAGCTCGAGGAGTGCCTCGGCCTCGCGCACGACCGGCGCGTCCGCGTCGTCGCCAACGCCGGCGGCCTCAACCCGGCCGGACTCGCCGACGCCGTGCGCGAGCTCGCCGACCGCCTGGGCGTCCCCGTGCGGGTCGCCCACGTCGAGGGGGACGACCTCGGCGTCCGCCATCCCGACAGCCTCACCGCCCACGCCTACCTCGGCGGCTTCGGCATCGCCGCCTGCCTGAGGGAGGGCGCCGACATCGTGGTCACCGGGCGGGTGACCGACGCGGCGCTGGTCACCGGGCCGGCCGCCGCCCACTTCGGCTGGGCGCCGACGGACTTCGACCGGCTCGCGGGAGCCGTCGTCGCCGGGCATGTGCTGGAGTGCGGCACGCAGGCCACCGGCGGCAACCACGCCTTCTTCCGCGCGGGCGACGTCCGCCGCCCCGGTTTCCCGCTCGCCGAGCTCCACGCCGACGGCGGCAGCGTCATCACCAAGCACCCGGGGACGGGCGGCTTCGTCGACGTCGGCACGGTGACCGCCCAGCTGCTGTACGAGACCGGCGGCGCCCGGTACGCGGGACCTGACGTCACCGCCCGCCTGGACACCGTACGGCTCACCCAGGACGGGCCGGACCGGGTGCGGATCGACGGCGTGCGCGGCGAGGCCCCGCCGCCGGCCCTGAAGGTCGGCCTCAGCCGGATCGGCGGCCACCGCAACGAGGTCGTCTTCGTGCTCACCGGCCTCGACATCGAGGCGAAGGCGGCGCTGGTGCGGGAGCAGATGGGGGATGTGTTCGAGAAGGCGCGCCCGCAGGAGGTGGACTGGCAGCTCGTCCGCACCGACCGCGCCGACGCCGACACCGAGGAGGGGGCGAGCGCGCTGCTTCGGCTCGTCGTCCGCGACCCGGACGAGGCCGTCGTCGGACGCGCGCTGACCGGCGCGGCCGTCGAGCTCGCCCTGGCGAGCTACCCCGGCTTCCACGTCCTCGCCCCGCCCGGCAGGGGCTCCCCCTACGGGGTGTTCGAGGCCGCGTACGTCCCGCAGGACACGGTGTACCACACGGCCGTCCTCGACGACGGACGCCGCGTCCCGGTGCCCCCGCCGGCCCTCACCCTCGCCCTCGACGCCGTACCGCAGCCGCCCCTGCCCGACCCCCTCCCCGCCGGACCCGCGAGGAAGGCCCCCCTGGGGCTCGTCGCCGGGGCCCGCAGCGGGGACAAGGGCGGGGACGCGAACGCCGGGGTGTGGGTGCGCACGGACGAGGCCTGGCGGTGGCTCGTCCACACGCTGACCGTCGACCGGTTCCGGCAGCTGATCCCGGAGAGCGCCCGGCTGACCGTCACCCGGCACGTCCTGCCCGAGCTGCGCGCCCTGAACTTCGTCGTCGAGGGCCTCCTGGGCGCCGGCGCCGCCTCCCGGCACCGCTTCGACCCTCAGGCCAAGGCCCTCGGCGAATGGCTGCGCTCCCGCCACCTGGACATCCCGGAGGTCCTGCTGTGACCGTCCTGCCGTCGGCGCTGGATCCCCACGGCCCCGACTTCCGCGCCCACCGCGAGGCGATGCTCGCCAAGCTCGACCAGCTGACCGCCGAGCACGCCAAGGCGCTCGCGGGCGGCGGCGAGAAGTACGTCGCCCGGCACCGCGCGCGCGGCAAACTCCTCGCCCGGGAGCGCGTCGAGCTGCTCCTCGACCCCGACACTCCGTTCCTGGAGCTGTCGCCGCTGGCCGCGTGGGGCAGCGACCACGCCGTCGGCGCCTCGCTCGTCACGGGCATCGGGGTCGTCGAGGGCGTGGAGTGCATGATCACGGCCAACGACCCGACCGTGCGCGGCGGCGCGAGCAACCCGTGGTCGCTGAAGAAGGCCCTGCGGGCGAACGACATCGCGCTCGCCAACCGGCTGCCCTGCGTCAGCCTGGTGGAGTCGGGCGGCGCCGACCTGCCCTCCCAGAAGGAGATCTTCATCCCGGGCGGGGCCGTCTTCCGCGACCTGACCCGGCTGTCCGCCGCCGGCATCCCGACCGTCGCCGTCGTCTTCGGCAACTCCACCGCCGGGGGCGCGTACATCCCCGGCATGTCCGACCACGTGATCATGGTCAAGGAGCGGGCGAAGGTGTTCCTCGGCGGGCCGCCGCTGGTGAAGATGGCCACCGGCGAGGAGAGCGACGACGAGTCACTGGGCGGCGCGGAGATGCACGCGCGCGTGTCGGGCCTCGCCGACCACTTCGCCGTCGACGAACCGGACGCGCTGCGGCAGGCACGCCGCGTGGTGGCGCGCCTCAACCACCGCAAGGCGTACGAGGATCCCGGCCCGGCCGTCCCGCCCGAGTACGACCCCGAAGAGCTCCTGGGGATCGTCCCCGGCGACCTGCGCACGCCCTTCGACCCGCGCGAGGTGATCGCCCGGATCGTCGACGCCTCCGACTTCGACGAGTTCAAGCCCCTGTACGGGACGAGCCTGGTCACCGGGTGGGCCACCCTGCACGGCTATCCCGTCGGCATCCTGGCGAACGCCCGGGGCGTGCTGTTCAGCGAGGAGTCGCAGAAGGCCGCCCAGTTCATCCAGCTCGCCAACCAGCGCGACATCCCGCTGCTCTTCCTGCACAACACCACGGGCTACATGGTCGGCAGGGAGTACGAGCAGGGCGGCATCATCAAACACGGCGCGATGATGATCAACGCGGTGTCCAACTCGCGCGTGCCGCACCTGTCCGTGCTCATGGGCGCCTCGTACGGCGCCGGGCACTACGGGATGTGCGGGCGGGCCTACGACCCGCGCTTCCTGTTCGCCTGGCCCAGCGCCAAGTCGGCCGTCATGGGCCCCCAGCAGCTCGCCGGGGTGCTCTCCATCGTCGCCCGCCAGTCGGCCGCCGCGAAGGGACAGCCCTACGACGAGGACTCCGACGCCGCGCTGCGCGCCATGGTGGAGCAGCAGATCGAGTCGGAGTCGCTGCCGATGTTCCTGTCGGGGCGGCTGTACGACGACGGCGTCATCGACCCGCGCGACACCCGCACCGTCCTCGGGCTGTGCCTGTCCGCCGTCCACACCGCGCCGTACGAGGGCGCGCGCGGCGGCTTCGGCGTCTTCCGGATGTGAGGGGAACTCCAGTGATCGCTTCTCTGCTGGTCGCCAACCGGGGCGAGATCGCCTGCCGCGTCTTCCGCACCTGCCGGGAGCGGGGCATCCGGACGGTCGCCGTGCACTCGGACGCGGACGAGGACGCACTGCACACACGCGTGGCCGACGCGGCCGTACGGCTGCCGGGCTCGGCGCCCGCCGACACCTATCTGCGGGCCGACCTGATCGTGAAGGCGGCCGTGACGGCGGGCGTGGACGCCGTGCACCCCGGATACGGCTTCCTCTCGGAGAACGCCGGCTTCGCGCGCGCGGTCCTGGACGCCGGCCTGGTCTGGATCGGGCCGCCGCCCGAGGCGATCGAGGCGATGGCCTCCAAGACGCGCGCCAAGGCGCTCATGGGCCTGCCCCCGCTGAGCGCGGACGCGCTGACGGACGCCGACCTCCCGGTGCTGGTGAAGGCGGCCGCCGGCGGCGGCGGGCGCGGCATGCGCGTCGTACGCCGCATGGAGGACCTTCACGGCGCCCTGGAGGCCGCGCGCACGGAGGCGGCGAGCGCCTTCGGCGACGGCGAGGTGTTCGTCGAGCCGTACGTCGTCGACGGCCGTCATGTGGAGGTGCAGGTCCTCGCCGACGCGCACGGCACGGTGTGGACGCTCGGCACGCGCGACTGCTCGCTCCAGCGCCGCCACCAGAAAGTGATCGAGGAGGCCCCGGCGCCCGGCCTCCCCGACGCGCTCACGCGGGAGCTCGGCACCCTCGCCGTCCGGGCGGCGCGCGCGGTGGACTACGTCGGCGCGGGCACCGTCGAGTTCCTCGTCGCCGACGGCAGGGCGCACTTCCTGGAGATGAACACCCGCCTCCAGGTGGAACACCCCGTCACGGAGGCGTTGTTCGGGCTGGACCTGGTCGCCGAGCAGATCCGCGTCGCCGAAGGAGACGCCCTCTCCGCCGAGCCACCGCGCGCGCGTGGCCACGCCGTGGAGGCCCGCCTCTACGCCGAGGACCCGGCGGCCGGCTGGACGCCCCAGACCGGCGTCCTGCACCGCCTCGCCCTCCCCGACGCCGTCCGCCTGGACACCGGCTACGCCGACGGCGACACGATCGGCGTCCACTACGACCCGATGCTCGCCAAGGTCGTCGCGCACGCCCCCACGCGCGCGGAGGCCCTCCGCACCCTGGCGGGGGCGCTGGAGCGGGCCACGATCCACGGTCCGGTGACCAACCGCGACCTGCTCGTCCGCTCCCTGCGGCACGAGGAGTTCGCCTCCGCCCGCATGGACACGGGCTTCTACGACCGCCATCTCGCCTCGCTCACCGAACCGGCTTTCGACCCGCACGCCCCGCTCGCGGCGGCCCTCGCCGAAGCCCACGGCCGCTCCCGCTTCGGCGGCTGGCGCAACCTGCCGTCACAGCCGCAGATCAAGCGGTACGCGGTGGGCGGCGAGGAGCACGAGGTCCGCTACCACCACACCCGGGGCGGCCTGGCGGCGGACGGTGTGCGGGTCGTGCACGCCGACGCGGGCCTGGTGGTCCTGGAGGCCGGCGGCGTCCGGCGCAGGTTCGAGGTCGCCAGGTACGGCGACCAGGTCCACGTCAACGCCACGACCCTCACGGCCCTGCCCCGCTTCCCCGCCCCGACCGCCGACCGAGCCCCGGGCTCCCTGCTGGCCCCCATGCCGGGCACGGTCGTCAAGGTCGCGGACGGTCTCATCACCGGATCGAGTGTCCGCACCGGTGAACCGCTGGTCTGGCTCGAAGCGATGAAGATGCAACACGTCATCGCATCCCCGACAACGGGCACGGTGACAGCCCTGCAAGTGACGGCAGGGCAACAGGTTGAGCTCGGTGCCCTCTTGGCGGTGGTCGACAGCCCTTAGGGGCGCGGGGCCGTATCGATATGCGGCTCCGCCGCGCGAGCCCGACCAGCCACGACGACGCCGCACACGAAGGAGCCACAGTGACCGACCTCATCGAGTCCGAAGAGCACAAAGCCCTCCGCAAGGCCGTCGCGTCCTTCGCCAAGGACCATCCCGACGTGGGAAACCGGACCCTCTGGCAGGAAGCAGCCAAGCTCGGCTTCATCTCCGTCAACCTGCCGGAGGCATACGGCGGCGGCGGTGGCGGCATCGCCGAACTCTCCCTCGTCCTCGAGGAGCTCGGCGCCGCGGGCAACCCCCTCCTGATGATGATCGTCTCCCCGGCGATCTGCGGGACGGTCATCGCCCGCTTCGGCACCGAAGCCCAGAAACAGCAGTGGCTGCCCGCCCTCGCGGACGGCTCACGCCTCATGGCCTTCGGCATCACGGAGCCCGACGCCGGCTCCAACAGCCACCGCATCACCACCACGGCCCGCCGCGACGGCCCGGACTGGCTGCTCACGGGCCGCAAGGTGTTCGTCTCCGGCGTGGACATCGCGGACGCGACCCTCGTCGTCGGCCGCACCGAGGACGCCCGCACCGGCAGGCTCAAGCCCTGCCTGTTCATCGTCCCGCGAGACGCGCCCGGC
Organism: Streptomyces sp. NPDC101166; assembly: GCF_044768125.1. Taxonomy (NCBI): domain Bacteria; kingdom Bacillati; phylum Actinomycetota; class Actinomycetes; order Kitasatosporales; family Streptomycetaceae; genus Streptomyces; species Streptomyces sp. NPDC101166. Next base: position 278,718 of record NZ_JBIWPF010000011.1, on the reverse strand, counting down.
TTCACCCGCCGCATGATCGACATGGAACTGCACAGCGAGGAGAAGCAGTTCGAGCTGGTCCTCGACGAGGTCCGGCTGCCCGCCGACGCCCTCGTCGGCGACGAGGACGCGGGCCTGCTCCAGCTGTTCGCCGGCCTCAACCCGGAGCGGATCATGACGGCCGCCTTCGCGATCGGCATGGGCCGCCACGCCCTCGCCAAGGCGATCGCCTACGCGCGCGAACGCACGGTCTGGGATGCCCCCATCGGCGCCCACCAGGCCATCGCCCACCCTCTCGCACAGGCCCACATCGAACTGGAACTGGCCCGTCTGATGATGCAGAAGGCGGCCCGCCTGTACGACGCGGGCGACGACGCCGGTGCGGGCGAGGCCGCCAACATGGCGAAGTACGCGGCCGGGGAAGCCTGTGTGAAGGCGGTCGACCAGGCCGTGCACACCCTCGGCGGCAACGGCCTCACGCGCGAGTTCGGCCTCGCCCGGCTGATAGCGGCCGCGCGCGTGGCTCGTATCGCCCCGGTGAGCCGGGAGATGATCCTCAACTACGTCTCCCATCAGACCCTGGGCCTGCCCAAGTCGTACTGACCAGCTCGCGGTCGCGCCGTCCGCGGCGCCGGCAGCTCAGGGAGGAACGCACATGACACCGCTGATCGGCCGCACCCGCGCGCGGGGCGTGGAGACCCTCAGCCTCGACTCCCCGCACACCCGCAACGCCCTCTCACACGCGCTGGTGGCCGAACTGACCGACGCGCTGAAGCGGTGCGGCGAGGACCCCGGCGTACGGGCCGTCCTGCTCACCCACACCGGCAACACCTTCTGCGCGGGCGCCGACCTGCGCGACCCGCCGCCCGCCGAGGCGTTCACCGGCCTGCTGGAGCTGATCGTCCGACTGCCCAAGCCCGTCGTGGCCCGCGTCGACGGCCACGTGAGGGCGGGCGGCCTCGGGCTGCTCGGCGCCTGCGACCTGGCCGTCGCCTCCGCCGCGGCGACGTTCGCGTTCACCGAGGTCCGCGTCGGCGTCGCCCCCGCCGTCATCGCGCTGCCGCTGAGACCCCGCGTCGACCCGCGCGCCCTGGCCCGCTACTGCCTCACCGGCGAGCGGTTCGACGCGCGGGAGGCGGCCCGCATCGGCCTCGTCACCGCCGCCGCGGGCGAGGAGGGCCCGGACGAGGCCCTCGCCCCCGTCCTCGACGGCCTGCGCCGGGCCGCCCCACACGCCCTGGCCAGGACGAAGGAACTGCTCACGGTTAAGGTGCTGGAGGCCTTCACCGAGGACGCGGGCGGGATGAGCCGGCTCACGGCCTCGCTGTTCTCCCAGCCCGACGCACGCGAGGGGATGACGGCCTTCCTCGAACGACGGGATCCCGCATGGGTGCTGTGAGCACGGCCGACCGTGTCCCGGGCGACCGCGCCCCCAAACAGGACCGCAGCCGCGCCACCCGGCAGCGGCTCCTGGAAGCCGCCGTGGCCTGCCTCGCCGAACGCGGCTGGGCGGGCTCCACGGTCTCCGTCGTCGCCGAACGCGCCGGCGTCTCCCGCGGCGCAGCCCAGCACCACTTCCCCACCCGCGAGGATCTCTTCACCGCCGCCGTCGAGTACGTCGCCGAGGAACGCTCCACCGCCCTGCGCGCCCTGTTCCCCGAGGGCGCGGCAGGCGACCGGCGGTCCGTCGTGGCCGCCCTCGTCGACCTCTACACCGGCCCGCTCTTCCGAGCCGCTCTCCACCTCTGGGTCGCCGCCTCCGACGAGGAACAGCTGCGGCCCCGTGTGACCGAACTGGAGGCCCGCGTAGGCCGCGAGACCCACCGCATCGCCGTCCAGCTCCTCGGCGCCGACGAGTCCCGCCCCGGCGTGCGCGAGACCGTGCAGGGCCTGCTGGACATGGCCCGCGGCCTCGGCCTGGCCAACCTCCTCACCGACGACACCGCCCGCCGCGAACGGGTGGTGGCGCAGTGGGCGGCGCTCCTGGCGGAGGCGCTGCGCTGAACGGGCCGCCGCGGGTGCTCAGGGGCTGAGCCGCTCCAGCCGCCAGCCGCCGTCCGCCTCCACGACGTACCGCAGGCGGTCGTGCAGGCGGTTCTCGCGGCCCTGCCAGAACTCCACCGACTCCGGCGCCACCCGGAAGCCGCCCCAGTGCGGCGGCACCGGCACCTGGTCGCCCTCGGGATAGCGGGCCGCCAGCGCGGCGTACGCGGCGTCCAGACCGGAACGGCCGTCGATCACCGAGGACTGGGCGCTGGCCCACGCGCCCAGCTGGGAGCCGTGCGGCCGGGTGCGGAAGTAGGCGGCGGTCTCGTCCCTTCCCGTGCGCCGGGCCACGCCCCGCACGATGACCTGCCGGGCCATCGGATGCCACGGGAAGAGCAGGGAGACGTACGGGTTCTCCGCGAGATCGCGGGCCTTGCGGGAGTCGTAGTTGGTGTAGAAGACGAAGCCCTGTTCGTCGAAGTTCTTCAGCAGCACCGTGCGGGAGCTGGGCCGGCCCTCGGCGTCCGCGGTGGAGACCACCATGGCGTTCGGCTCGAACAGGTGGGCCTCGGCCGCCGCCTGCTTGAACCAGCGCGCGAACTGCTCCACGGGCGTGGCGGCCAGATCGGCCTCGGCCAGGCCCTCGGCCCGGTACTGCTTGCGCATGGAGGCGGGATCGGGGGAGGCGGCGTCTGCTGCGTTCACATGGTCATCCTGCCGTATGACCGGCCGGCCCACAGGAGGTGGCACTGAGTGCCGTGAGGGCTCCCCAAAGGTGACACTCGGGGATATGGTGCAGATGCGCCCCGGTGGGGTGACCCGACGCCGCACGGGGCATCACCGGGGTGACCGCCCTGGACCGCGAGCCCCGCACGGGACCGTGGATCCGTCGGCGCCGCCGTCGCGCACAACCGCATGCCGTGCACACCGTCCGTACCGTCATCGCACTGCCGTCACCGCACTGCCGTCCACATCACGAGGAGCCGCCTGATGTCCGACTTCGTACCCGGGCTCGAAGGAGTCGTCGCGTTCGAGACGGAGATCGCCGAACCGGACAAGGAGGGCGGCGCCCTCCGCTACCGGGGCGTCGACATCGAGGACCTGGTCGGCCACGTCTCGTTCGGCAACGTCTGGGGCCTCCTCGTCGACGGCGCCTTCAACCCCGGCCTGCCGCCCGCCGAGCCCTTCCCCATCCCCGTCCACTCCGGCGACATCCGCGTCGACGTCCAGTCCGCGCTGGCCATGCTCGCCCCCGTGTGGGGACTGAAACCGCTCCTCGACATCGACGCCGAGCAGGCCCGCGAGGACCTCGCCCGCGCCGCCGTCATGGCGCTGTCCTACGTCGCCCAGTCGGCCCGCGGCCAGGGCCGCGCCATGGTGCCGCAGCGGGAGATCGACAAGGCGCAGTCCGTCGTCGAACGCTTCATGATCCGGTGGCGCGGCGAACCCGACCCCAAGCACGTCGCCGCCGTCGACGCCTACTGGACCTCCGCCGCCGAGCACGGTATGAACGCGTCCACTTTCACGGCCCGCGTCATCGCCTCCACCGGCGCCGACGTCGCCGCCGCCCTTTCCGGGGCCGTCGGCGCCATGTCCGGCCCCCTCCACGGCGGCGCGCCCTCCCGCGTCCTCGGCATGATCGAGGAGATCGAACGCACGGGCGACGCCGAGGCCTACGTCAAGCAGGCCCTCGACAAGGGCGAACGCCTCATGGGCTTCGGCCACCGCGTCTACCGCGCCGAAGACCCCCGCGCGCGTGTGCTGCGCCGCACCGCCCGCGAACTGGGCGCCCCGCGCTTCGAGATCGCCGAGGCCCTGGAGAAGGCCGCCCTGGCGGAGCTCCACGCCCGTCGGCCCGACCGGGTGCTCGCGACGAACGTCGAGTTCTGGGCCGCGATCATCCTGGACTTCGCCGAGGTCCCGGCGCACATGTTCACCTCGATGTTCACCTGCGCCCGCACGGCCGGCTGGTCGGCGCACATCCTGGAACAGAAGCGCACGGGCCGCCTGGTCCGCCCCTCGGCCCGCTACACCGGGCCCGGAGTCCGCGGCCCCCAGGAGATCGAGGGCTACGGCGACATCGCCCACTAGCGGGCGCCGCTCCCTGAAACGCAGACGACCCGCGAGTCTGGTCCTCCCTTGGGAGGGCCGGCCGGACGTACCGGCGACTCGCGGGTCGGGTGACTGCGTGGAACTGGCCGGCTGCGCGCGTCTCACACGCGCTGGTCCGGCACCGCACTGAAGCGGGGCGACGGGCCGCTAGCCCGCAGCCACCTCCGACGTCCGGTGTGCATACATGCTCCGAACCACCTCCTTTCCTCGGTGCGACCACACTAAAAAAGCGCCCGGTGCGGCTTCAAGTCTTTTTTCGAGAAGTCGACGGCGACGCCCTCCGACCGTCCTCCCTCCCGCGGTGGACCGAACGCGTTGACGCGCGGGGTGCGACGCGGTTCCCTACCGGGGTGAGCGATCTTCGAAGCGATGTCCTGCGCGTGGAGCCCGTCGAGGGCGAGGCCATGCTGGAGCAGTGGCGGCACGTCCACAACCTGATCGTGCCGCCCGCCGCCCTGACCCTGGACGAGGTACGCGCGCGTGCCGAGCGCTACCGGCTGGAGAACTCCTACGCCGGCGACGTCCTCGTCGGCTGCACGACCGTCCGCCCGCCCGCAGCCGGCGGTGAGGAGGCCGTGGCCACCGTCATCGCGCGCGTGCTGCCCCCGTACCGCCGGCGGGGGTACGGCGCCGCCCTCTACGACCGCGCGCTCGCCCACGCGCGCGAGCTCGGCGCCCGGACGGTCGAGACATGTGTGCTGGCCGCCAACGAGGACGGTCTGCGGTTCGCGCTGGCGCGCGGGTTCGCCGAGACCGAGCGGTACACGCTCGACGGCGAGAGCGACGTATGGGTCGACCTGAGGCTGGCCGGGTAGCGCGGGACGCTGGTGTGGCGGGGTCCTGACGCAGGCGGCGATTCCTCCGCGAACTTGCGGGAACCATATGTGCGCTGCGTCACGTTCAAGTTGAATGAGGGCACGTGAGCGAACCTGCAGGGGGTTCAGGTGAGTGCTTCCCGGCGTAGTGGGACCACCGACGAGTTGGGACCGGACGAGCCCGAGCGGCCCGGCCCGGACGGCTCCGACCTGCTCGCCGCCCTCCTCGACGGGATGGACGCGGCCCTGTGCGCCTTCGACGCCGACGGGGTCGTCACCCACTGGAACCGCGAGGCCGAGCGCATCCTCGGCTGGAGCGCGCGTGAGGCCGTGGGCCGTCGCGGCTTCGCCGGCTGGGCGGTCCGGGAGGCGGACGCCGCGGAGGTCGAGAGCCGTCTGACGTCCGCGATGCACGCGCCGGGCCGCCAGGTGCACGAGTTCGCGCTGCTGACCAAGGACGGCGGCCGGGTCCTCGTCCGCACCCAGTCCGCCGCCGTCCACGGCCCCGACGGCAAGCCGGCCGGCCTGTACTGCGCGTTCAGCGAGGTGCACGCGCAGATCGACCTGGAGCGTTCCATCGCGCTCAGCGAGGCGCTGCTCGAGGACGCGTCCTGGGGCGTCGTCCTCGTCGACGCCGATCTGCGTCCCGCCGTCGTCAACGCGCACGCCGCCCGCGCGCTCGGCACGGGCCGTACGACCGTCCTGGGCCGCCCGCTGGGCGACCTGCTCACGCGGGGCGTGGAGGAGCTGGAGAACGCGCTGACGCACGTCCTCGCCGAGGGCGCCCCGCCCGCCCCCGCCGAGATGTGGGTGGGGGTGCGCTCACCGGAGGGCGAGAAACGGCGCTGCTGGCGGAGCGGCTTCCTGCGGCTGGCGTCACCGCTCGCGGAGGAGCCGGTGCCGCTCGGGGTGGGCTGGCTGTTCCAGGACGTCACCGACGCCAAGCTGGGCGAGCAGGAGGCGGCGCTGCTGCGGTTCCGCTCCAACCAGTCGCACCGGGCGGCCCGCGCGGCCGCCGAGTGCGAGGACCCGGCGGAGGCGGCCACCGTGCACCTCGACTTCGCGCTCGCCGGGTTCGCCGACCACGCCGTGATCGACCGCGTCGAGGGGCCGCCCGCGGCCGACGGCGAGTCGAGCGGCGGCGGGAGCGGTAGCGGGGCTCTGCGACTGGTGCGGGTCGCGGCCACCCCCTCGGGCGGGCCCGGACCCAGCGCGCTCACCGACCACGCGGGGCTGCCCGTGCGCTATGCCGCCGGCCACCCGGCCCTCCAGTGCGTGGCGCGGGCCGGCTCGGTGCGGGCGTCGGCGGGGACGGTGGCGGCGGACGAGGCGCACGAGTGGGCACGCACGCGTCAGTGGCCCGAGGACACCGTCCACGCCCTGTGCGCGGTGCTGCGCAGCAGGGGGCGCACCCTGGGCGTCGTGACGTTCCTGCGGGGCGCGGGCCGCAGCCCCTTCGAACGCTCGGACGCGACGTACGCGGAGGACGTGGCCGTGCGGATAGCGGCGTCGCTGGACCTCGCGGGGGCGACGGGCGCGGGCGCCGGGGGAGCGGTGGGGGGCGTCGAGGACGGGATCGCCTGACGAGGCCGGCCACGCGCGGTCAGGAACGACCGGCCTGTGCGAACCGCGCAGCAACAACAGCCGCAGGTCCGAGCCCGGCCGACCGCGTGAAGGCGGTCAGGGGCGCGGGCGGGCTCAGCGGCGGTAGAAGATCCGGTCGCGATACTGCTCCATCACCCGGCTGTTCCACTCGTGGCCGCCGTCCACGTTCCCGGAGCGCAGCAGCGGGGGCTCGACACCGCGGTCGGCGAGGGCCGCGGCCGCCGTGGCCATGACGGCCTGCAGCAGGGCCGTGGTCACGACCGTGGAGGCGGGCGCGAAGGGCGCCGGGACGCTGTCGTGGGTCAGCTCGGCGTCCCCGACCGCGATCTTGGAGTCCAGGACGAGGTCGCAGTGGTCCTTCAGGAACGTCCCCGAGGCGTGCCGGGACTTCGTCTCCTCGGTGTACGCCAAAGAGGTGACGCCGATGACCTTCACGCCCAGGGCGCGCGCGTTGAGGGCCATCTCCACGGGCAGGGCGTTGCGGCCGGACAGGGAGATGATCACCAGGGCGTCGCCCGCGCGGACGGGCGAGGTGTCGAGCACGGCGGCCGCGAGGCCGTCGACGCGCTCCAGGGCCGAGCCGAGCGTGGCCGGGGTGACGTCGACGCTCACGGTGCCGGGGACGGCGAGCAGGTTCATCAGGGCGAGGCCGCCGGCACGGTAGACGACGTCCTGGGCGGCCAGGGAGGAGTGGCCCGCGCCGAAGGCGAAGAGGCGGCCGCCGGAGACGACGGTGTCGGCGAGGAGAGCGCCGGCGGCCTCGATGTTCGCCGCGTTCTCGTCGCGGACGCGGCGCAGCAGCGCGATCGCCGCGTCGAAGAACTGTGCGGCGGGCGTGCGGTCGCTCATCCGAGGGTCCCTTTTGCCGTATCGAGTGGTGCGTGGTGGTGCATGGCGATGCGTGGGGTGCGAGGCGCGGTGGACGGAGGTCGGCGCCCGCCCGCAGTGTCGCGGATCACGGTGCGGTCTGGACCAGTGCGGTGTCAATACGACGCGGGGAAGGCGGACGCGGGGTTCTCGTTTCGGGCTGGGCGGCACGGTTGTCGGTGGTATCCGGCAGAATTGAAGTCAGGGCCAGCGCACGCGCCGGAGCCGTCCAGCCTTCGGCAGAGTCAATCGAGGGGCACGTATGTCCGGACTGATCGACACCACGGAGATGTATCTCCGCACCATCCTCGAGCTGGAGGAGGAAGGTGTGGTCCCCATGCGCGCCCGGATCGCCGAGCGGCTCGACCAGAGCGGGCCGACGGTCAGCCAGACGGTGGCGCGCATGGAGCGCGACGGCCTGGTCTCCGTGGCCAGCGACCGGCATCTGGAGCTGACCGACGAGGGCCGTCGGCTGGCCACGCGCGTGATGCGCAAGCACCGCCTCGCCGAGTGCCTCCTCGTCGACGTGATCGGCCTGGAGTGGGAGCAGGTCCACGCCGAGGCCTGCCGCTGGGAGCACGTGATGAGCGAGGCCGTCGAGCGCCGTGTGCTCGAACTGCTCCGGCACCCCACCGAGTCGCCCTACGGCAACCCCATCCCGGGGCTCGAGGAGCTGGGCGAGAAGGACGGCGCCGACCCGTTCCTGGACGAGGGGATGGTGTCCCTCGCCGACCTCGACCCGGGCACGGAGGGCAAGACCGTCGTCGTGCGCCGGATCGGTGAGCCCATCCAGACGGACGCGCAGCTGATGTACACGCTGCGCCGCGCCGGTGTGCAGCCCGGCTCGGTGGTGAGCGTGACGGGGTCGGCCGGCGGTGTGCTCGTGGGCAGCGGCGGCGAGGCGGCCGAGCTGGCGTCGGACGTCGCCTCCCACGTGTTCGTCGCCAAGCGCTGAGGCACTGTCGGCGCGGGCCGTCGGCGAGTGCTGAGCCTTGGTCAATTTCTGGTGTCACAGGGGCCGTTGAGGCGCGAGTGGATGTCGCCGGATCGGGGATCGCCTGTGTCGAATCGCAGCGCGCCGACGCCGCGCGTGCCACCCTGTCGCGTGAGGCATGACCTGAGGGGGCGGGATGGTGTGCCGCAGTCGACAGGAGGGCCCCGGCGCCGTGTGGCGCCGGGGCCTGTCCTCCCCTGTTCTGACCCGGAGCCCCGAGCTCTCAGGGTCATTCCCCGCGGACCGTTTTCCCCGAGCGGTCCGCCCCCCCGCTGAAGATCTCCCCTCGGTCAGGGCGATCAATCCTTGAGCGAGGTCACTCGAACGAGGGGTGTTGCTCGCGGAAGAACCAATTCTCGAATAAGCATTCGATAATGTGCGGGTGACGGAGTGAATGACGGCGCGCAGGGTGATGCGTGAGGGTAGGCAGCGGTAGCGGCAGCACAGCGGAGCTAGGGGGGTGCCAGAACGTATGGCGCGACGCATCGACGTGACCGGAGCGGACGGCGTACGCCTGTCCGCCTGGGAGTTCGGTGACCCGCCCAAGGGCGACCCCCCGGACCATGTACCGGAACTCATGATTCCGGCCCAGTCGCCGGCCGCGACAGGTGTGGGCAAGGGGCCGGGGCCGGGGGCGGGCTCCGGGGTCCTGTTACTGCACGGCCTGATGGGCCGTGCCTCGCACTGGGCGTCCACCGCCCGCTGGCTGGCCGAACGGCATCGGGCCATCGCCCTCGACCAGCGCGGTCACGGCCGGAGCGAGAAGCCCCCGCAGGCCGCCGCCTACACCCGTGAGGCGTACGTCGAGGACGCCGAGGCCGCTCTCGAACAGCTCGGCCTCGCCCCCGCGGTCCTCATCGGCCACGCCATGGGGGCGCTGACCGCCTGGCAGCTCGCCGCCAAGCGGCCCGATCTCGTCGCCGGCGTGGTCATCTGCGACATGCGGGCTTCCGCGCTCGGCGCGGCCTCGCAGCGGGAGTGGGCCGACTGGTTCAAGTCCTGGCCCGTCCCCTTCGCCACCCTCGCCGACGTCCGCAAGTGGTTCGGCGAGGACGATCCCTGGGTGGAGCGCCCCAACCCGGCGCGGGGCGAGTTCTACGCCGAGGTGATGCACGAGTCCGCCGACGGCTGGGAGCCCGTGTTCGATCCCGAGCAGATGCTGAAGTCCCGTGAGACGTGGGTCTTCGACGCGCACTGGGAGGAGCTCACACAGGTGCGGTGCCCGGCCCTCGTGGTGCGCGGGCTCGACGGTGAGCTGGGGCGGGCGGAGGCGCAGGAGATGGTGCGGGTGCTGCCGCGCGGGGAGTACGCCGAGGTCGCCGACGCGGGTCATCTCGTCCACTACGACCAGCCGGCGTCCTGGCGGACGGCGATCGAGCCGTTCCTGGAAGGGGTGCTCACTCGGTAGCGAACGGGGGCCTTCTCGTGGGCGGGTGCGGTTCGGGTCGTGGGGGCTGGTCGCGCGGTTCCCCGCGCCCCTTGGGCGGTTGGGCTTGCCCTTTGTCGGGAGTGGTCCCACGTGCGGTGGGCGGGTGCGGGTTGTGGGGGTGGGGTCGCGTGGTTTCCCGCGCCCTTGGGTTGGCTGGGCTTGGCCCTTGTCGGAAGTGAGCCCGAGTACAGGGCGACTTCCAGTTCCCGGTTTCAGCCCTTGCTCACCGCCGTGAGGATCTCCGGCAGGCGGGCCGCCGTGTGGGGGGCTGCCAGGCGCAGGCCCAGCAGGGTGAGCGCCGTTCCGTAGGCCGCGCCTGCCGGCAGCAGCGCCCAGGTCCACGCGTCGCCGCCGGCGCTGACGTTCAGCCAGATCGTCGCCGCGATGACCGGGGCGCACAGCAGCGCGGCGGCGACCATGCCGCCGAAGACGGCGATCCAGGCCAGGCCCGTCTGCCCGGGGGCCACGTTCTTGTAGCCCTCCTGGGGGATGGAGTAGGGGAAGCGGGCGGAGGTCCACGCCCCGGTCGCCAGCATCGCGCCGAGCAGCGCGAACGACAGCCCCAGCGCCTCGGGCAGCTTCGCCCAGTCGCCGAGCAGCGCCGTCGTCAGGGCGGTCACGCCCGTCGCGTACGGCAGGGTGATCACCAGCAGCGCGAGGGCACGCCCGCGCAGCTCGACGTACGCGTCCCGGGCCGAGGACACGGTCATCGCGACCATCCAGAACGCGGACGTGTCCTGCCCGAACTGGTTGTACATCTGGATGCCGAGCATCCCGGCGGCGAAGCAGGCGAAGTAGATCGAGCCGGTGCCCTGGACCGCGTTGAAGACGGGCACGATCAGCCCGATGGCCAGCGAGGACACCCACGCCGCCTTCGTCTTGGGGTCGCGCCAGACGTAGCGCAGGCTGCGCTCCACGACCGCGCCGGTACGCCCGTCCGGCAGCACCCGGCCCGCCCTCGGGTCCCGCCCGGCCCGCCGGCCCCCGGCGGACGGCTCGGCGGCCTGGAGGGTGGAGCCGTCGGGCGCGGTCATCAGCCGGGTCAGGCTCCGCGACCACAGCGTCACCAGAGCCGCCAGCGCGCCCGCGGTCACCACGAGCCGCGCCGCCGCGACGCCGTACGAGCCCTCGCTCGCCGCGTCCACCGCGCCGATCGCGGAGGCGGGCGGCGCCCAGGCCAGCACCCGCGCCACCGGATCGAGCGGCCCGAGCCCGGCCGTGCCGAGCCGTTGTGCGCCGAAGTTGACGACCTGCGCCCCGACCGCGATCACCAGGCCGCTCAGCACCGCCAGATCGCGGCCCTTGCGGCTGGTCAGCAGGCGGATGTTCGCCGCGGCGACGGCCCGCGCCAGCGCCACGCACACCAGCAGCCCCAGTCCGACGCCGAGCACGGCCGTCCCGTACGCCACCGCCCCGTGCGCCACGGCGATCGCCGAGCCCAGCAGCGTCAGCGCCGTGAACAGCGGCCCGATGCCCACCAGGGAGGCCGCGAGCAGCGCCCGCACCAGTGGGCGCGGCCGCAGCGGCAGCATCACCAGCCGGGTCGGGTCGAGCGTCTCGTCGCCGCTGGGGAAGAACAGCGGCATCACGGCCCAGCCGAGTCCCAGCACGGCCACCAGCGACACTCCGAGCGACGCCGCGTGCGCGTGCCCCCGCAGCGCGATCAGTCCGACGAACTGGAGCACGGCGAACAGCAGCACGACGACCGCGGAGGCGACGTACGCGGCCCGCCGGCCCCCGGACTGCCGCAGCCCGTTGCGCAACAGCGACAGCTTCAGCCGTACGACGACGGCGGTCACGTCGGTCACCGTGCGCCGCCGCCCAGCCAGTCGAGGTCGGCGGCGGCGTCCCGGCCGTGTGCGCCGACGAGTTCGAGGAACGCCTGCTGGAGCGAGGGGGCGCAACCGCGCACCTCCTCCAGCGGGCCGTGGGCGCGGATCCGTCCCGCCGCCATCACGGCCACCCAGTCGCACAGCGACTCGACCAGTTCCATGACATGGGAGGAGAACACCACGGTCGCGCCGGAGGCGGTGTAGCGCTCCAGCACACGCCGGATGGTCTGCGCGGACACCGGGTCCACGCCTTCGAACGGCTCGTCCAGGAAGAGCACTTCGGGGTTGTGCAGCAGCGCCGCCGCGAGCCCGATCTTCTTCCGCATGCCCGTCGAGTAGTCCACGACGAGCTTGTGCCGGGCCCCGGCGAGGTCGAGGACGTCGAGCAGCTGACCGGCCCGCTTGTCCACCTCGGCGCCCGGCAGGCCACGCAACCGGCCGCTGTAGCCGAGCAGTTCGCTCCCGGACAGCCGCTCGAACAGCCGCAGTCCCTCGGGCAGCACACCGATCCTGGCCTTCACCTCGACCGGATCGCGCCACACGTCGTGTCCGACGACCTCGACGCTTCCCTGGTCGGGCCGCAGCAGCCCGGTGACCATGGAGAGCGTGGTGGTCTTCCCGGCTCCGTTGGGACCGACCAGTCCGATGAACTTCCCGGCGGGCAGATCGAGATCGATCCCGGCCACGGCGACCTGCTGCCCGAAGCGCTTCCAGAGTCCGCGCACACGGACAGCGGCGCCGGCGACGACTGCATCGGAGGTCATGCCAGAACTCTAGGCTGTGACAGCCGACTTCAGCGGACCGGAAGGCCGCGCCCTCAGCGCTCCCGCCCGCACGCGTAGGCCAGCGGCGAGATCAACTCCTCCGCGTCCGGCAGCCATCGGTTCGCCGGCGTCGGACGGCAGGCCCACTGCACGGCCCCGCGGGACCCGAACCGGGTGGGCGGCGCGGCCACGTACGTCCCCTCGCCCCACGCGAGGAGATCGAGCGAGGTCAGGGACCAGCCCAGCGCGCGGACCAGCCCCGGCACCTTCGCCGATGTACCCGGCAGGACGAAGAACTGCATCCGCCGGTCGGGCGTCAGCGTCACCGGCCCCAGCGTCGACCCCATCCGCTCCATGCGCGCCAGCGCCAGGAACCCGGCCGTCTCCGGCACGGAGATCGCGTCGAAGGTCCGCCCCGTGGGCAGCAGGATCGACGCCGCCGGCTGCTGCTGCCACATGCGCCGGGCGACGGTCGCGCTGCCCGTCGCCTGGGCCGCCCAGTCGGGGCGCGCGGGGTGCGCGCCGGGTGCCGGACACGCGGTGTCGGCGCAGGAACAGCGCTGCACCCCGTCGACGGCTTCCAGCCAGGTGCCGGGGGCCACGTCCCAGTGACGCTCCTCGACGTAGCGAACTGCGGTCTCCAGCAGCGATTCTCCGCGCTGCTTCGGGATCTGGGTGGCTTCGGCGCCCGCGATGGTCTCTTCCACGACGAGCACAACTCCGGGCGTCACCAGGGGTTACGCCCGCCCGCGTGCGCGGGGGAGGAGCACCGGCCCCCCGTTCGGGGCGCACAGGTGCATGTGCGGGGGCGCGCGGCAGGAACGGGCGCGGAAGCGGGTAGTGACGTTCGGGGGTCGGCTTCCGTCCGAAAGGGCCCCGCACCCGGCAATCCTCACATGCCTCGCATTTTCGCCGTGCGAGCGGGGCATCGATCTTCACGGCCGGAAACATCCGGTGGAAGAGACGTCAACTCGGAGCGCGGTAAGGCGCAGCCGCCGCACGCGAGCCGCCAAGACACAGGGGGTAGTGCCCATGGCCGCAAGGCCTCTCGTCGCACGGCAGCCGAACGAACGGCTGCAGGCGCTCATCCAGGAGGCGGGGTGCTCGAACGCCGGACTCGCCCGCCGCGTCAACATGTGCGGTGCGGAACACGGCCTCGACCTGCGCTACGACAAGACGTCCGTGGCGCGTTGGCTGCGCGGGCAGCAACCGCGTGGCCGCGCCCCCGCGATCATCGCCGAGGCGCTCGGCCGCAAACTCGGCCGTACGGTCACGATCGACGAGATCGGGATGGCCAACGGCAAGAATCTCGCGTCCGGCGTCGGCCTCCAGTTCTCCCCCACGGTGCTGGGCGCCATCGAGCAGGTCTGCGAACTGTGGCGAAGCGACGTGGGGCGCCGGGACTTCCTGTCCGGCGCGTCCGTGGCCGCCTCGGCGCTCGTCGAGCCCAGCCGGGACTGGCTGATCTCGTCCGCCGACGCCCAGGTGGCGCGTACGGCGGGCCCGCGGGTGGGCCTGTCCGACGTGGGGGCGGTGCGGGCGATGACCCAGGCGCTCGTCGACCTCGACCACCAGTACGGCAGCGGGCATGTGCGCCCGGTCGTCGTGCACTACCTCAACAGCGTCGTCTCGGGGCTCCTCGCCGGTTCCTACCGGGAGGCCGTCGGGCGTGAACTCTTCGCGTCGGTCGCCCGGTTGACGGAGCTGGCCGGCTACATGGCCGTCGACACCGGTCAACCCGGCCTCGCCCAGCGCTACTACATCCAGGCCCTGCGTCTCGCGCAGGCCGCCGGCGACCGCGGCTACGGCGGGTACGTGCTCGCCGCCTCCATGAGCCACCTCGCCGCGCAGCTCGGGAACCCGCGGGAGATCGCGCAGTTGGCACGGGCGGCGCAGGAGGGCGCACGCGGGCGGGCCACCCCGCGCGCGGAGTCGATGTTCCACGCCGCCGAGGCCCGCGGGCACGCGCTGATGGGCGACGTGCGGGCGGCCCAGACGGCGTCCGCGCGGGCGGTGTCGGCGCTGGAGGCGGCCGATCCGGGGTCGGGGGACGATCCGCCGTGGATCGCCCACTTCGATCAGGCCTACCTCGCCGACGAACTGGCCCACTGCCACCGGGACCTCGGCCAGGCCGAGGCGGCGGCGCGCTGCGCGGAACAGTCCCTGGCCGGGCATCCGGAGAGCCGGGCCCGCCGCCGGGCCATCGGCTATGTGCTGTTGGCCACGGCGCAGGTGCTCAAGCGGGAGGTCGAGGAGGCCTGCGCGACCGGCCTGAAGGCGGTGGAACTGCTCGAGACGCTCCGCTCCAACCGGGGCGCGGAGTACCTGGAGGACCTCCAGCAGCGGCTGGAGCCGTTCCGGGAGGAGGCGGTGGTCAGGGAGTTCGGAGCACGTCTGGACCTGCAGACCGCCGCCTGAACGGACGGGGCGCCGTGGCGTGAACGGGTCCTCGCCGAAAGGGGAAGCGGCCCTTCGTCGCGCGGGGCGCGGCGGACGCAGCGCACGGCGCTCCGGTTCTGTTACCGACGTCACTGGGAGGCACATCACGTTCTGAGCTGCGTGGCACGGGATTCCGGGAACCCGGTAGCGTGAGCCGACGATTGACGAAGGTCCCCCATTCGTAGGAGTCCCGGTGACGCAGAGTGGACAGGGCGAGGAGCCCTCGGCGCGGCCCGCGCACGAAGGCATCGTGCTGCCCTCCGACGGCGGGGAGCCCCTGCTGCCGGGAATGACGAACGCTTCCTATTCCAGACCCCGCCCGCACGAGCAGCAGCAGCCTTCGGCGTCCGCCCCGGGCGGCGGTCAGACCTGGGGCCAGCCCTGGGGCCCGGAGCAGCAGCAGGCGGGGCAGGGCTGGCCGCTCCCGGCGGACCAGCAGCAGTGGGGCGCGCCGCAGGGCGCCGGCCCCGACGCGTGGACGCAGCAGTCCACCGACGGCGCCGGCGCGTCCCGCCCGGCCGGCGCGGGTCCCCTGCCCCCGGAGGGCGCCCCGGCCCCGTCCTACGGGCACGGCATGCCCGGCGCCCCGCTGCCGCCCGCCTCCGCCGACGAGGGCGCGACGCAGTACATGCCTCCGGTCCCGGGCGGTGATCACCGAGCCTCCTACCCGCCGCCGGCTTCCGCCGAAGAAGGCGCGACGCAGTACATACCGCCGGTCCCGGGCGGCCACAGCGCATCCTTCCCGCCGCCCGCCTCGGCGGACGAGGGGGCGACGCAGTACATGCCTCCGGTCCCGGGCGGCGATCACCGCACCTCCTACCCGCAGCCCGCCGCGGCCGAAGAGGGCGCGACCCAGTACATACCGCCCGTCCCGTCCGGCTCCGCCGACGAGGGGGCGACGCAGTACATCCCGCCGGTCCGCCCGGGCGCCATGCCGCCCGAGACACCGTCGGAGTCCACCCACTACCTGGGCCGCGCGAGCGCCTCCCCGGACGCCGAGGCCACTCAGTACATTCCGCCCGTCACCGGCCAGGGGCCGTACGGCGGCGGCGCCGGCGGCGCGGACCGGCAGCAGCCGCCCGCCGGGTTCGAGAACCTCTTCCGGAACGGCCCCGCCGGCGACGACCCGGTCGGCGGCTCCACACAGCAGATGCCCCGCATCTCCGAGCCGGAGGGCGCCGGGCACGGCTACCCCGCCGCCCCGCAGCCCTCCTACACCCCGCCCGGCGACGGCTCCGGCGGCCGACGCGGCGGGCGCGACGAGGACCACGGGCGTGGACGTAGCAGCCGTACCGGCTCGCGGCTGCCGATGATCGCGGCGATCGGCGTGGGCATCGCCGTCCTCGGGGTCGGCGCGGGCGCGCTGCTCGGGGCCGGCGGCGACGGCGGCGGCGACAAGGGCGACGACAACAAGACCGTCGCCGCGTCCGCGCCCGCCACCGAGGGCTCCGCCTCGGCATCCGCCGACGGGGCCGAACAGCAGGCCATCGCGCTGGACAAGCTGCTCGCGGACAGCGGCAGCAGCCGGGCCACCGTGATCAGCGCGGTGGCCGACGTCAAGGCGTGCACCGATCTCGCGCAGGCGGCCACGGATCTGCGGGGCGCGGCGCAGCAGCGCAACCAGCTGGTGACAAAGCTGTCCGCCCTGAGTGTGGACCAGCTGCCGAACCACGCCGCGCTGACCGACGCCCTGACCAAGGCGTGGCAGGCGTCGGCGTCCGCCGACGACCACTACGCGGCCTGGGCCGACCAGGTCGCCGGCGACAAGAAGCGGAACTGCAAGAAGGGGCAGGCCCGCAGCACGCCCCAGACGCAGGCCGGCAACCGGGCGAGCGGCACCGCCAGCACCCAGAAGACGCGGGCCGCGAAGGTGTGGAACGAGATCGCGCGGAAGTACGGCCTGACGGAGCGCCAGCCCGTCCAGCTCTGAGGGCCCTGACGGCCCTGACGGCTCGACGGCCCTGACGGCTCGACGGTCGCGACGCCGGCGGGAGCCATGCCCCTGTCGGGGCCGACGGGCTCATGGGGCAGGCGCCCCTCAGTCCACCTCGGCCTTCTCCATGGTCGTCGTCACGTCGACGAAGCCGGGCTTCGCCGCGACCAGCCGGCCCCGCCGCACCGTCTGCAGGGTCACATGGGCGTTGACCAGGCGCGGAAGGCCGATCGAGGCGAGCTTGTCACTGAACTGCCACCGCAGCGTCGGCGTGAGCTCGCCGGTGTCGATCCTCAGCCCGTCGTCCAGGGCGCCCCGTACGGTGGAGGCGCTCACCTCGCCGTCGCCGAGCGACTCCACGACCGCGCGCAGCACCGCGTAGGCGATCCAGGTGGTCTGCACGCCGGTGTCCGCCGCGTCGATCCGGGTGTCGGAGAAGGCGCTCTCGCTGATCACCTTCTTCATGCCGTCCCAGCGGGGATCGCTCGCCGCCGGGTACCAGCCGGTGACGTAGGCCCCCTCGAACGCGCTGGACGCGCCGCCGGTGGAGTTGACGACCGTCTGGTCGACGCTGCCGAGCACGGTGGCGGTGCGCACGGCGGCGTAGTCGTCGCGGGTGCGGCGGAAGGAGTCCATGAAGGTGGCGGTGCGGTCGCCGAGGGCGGGGATCACACAGCCCTTCTCCTCCTTGCCGCCGGTCGCCTCCTTCAGCGCCTTCTCGGCCTGGGCGGAGTACTCGGCGGAGTCCTCGGGGGCCCGCTGGTCCTCGGCCGAGTCGTGTCCGCCCGTGGTCAGGCCGGCGTCGAGCATGGGCGGCAGGGCGTCGCCCGCGATGGTGTCGGGGCGGACCAGCGCGACCGGACCGCAGTTCCCGGCGAGTTCCTTGCCGAGCCCGGCGAGCAGCGCGGGCTGGCCTCCGTTGACCGGATAGGACAGAGGGCTGGTGAACTCGGCGTTCGTGACGCCGTAGCCGCCGATGTAGGGGATGCCGGCGCCTTCCAGATGCGGGAAGAAGGAGTCGGAGCGCTGGCTGTAGGAGCCGACGACGGCCACCGCCTCCTCCTTCACGGCCCGCCGGGCGCACTTCGCCGCGTCCACGGCGGTGTTGTGGTCGTTGCAGGTCAGGACGGTGAGCTTGCGGCCGCCGATGCCGCCGTTCGCGTTGACCCAACGGGCGTAAGCGAGGGCGAAGGCGGGCATCCCGGGCTTGTTGGTCGCGCCGGTGCCCTCGGGCGCCCAGGTCATGACGACGATCGGGCCGTCCCCGGAACCCCCCGTGGTTCCGGGGACCACCCCGCAGCCGGCGAGGAGCGACGCACAGCCCGCCAGGGCGCCCGCCGCGAGGACGGCGGCCCTGGTGGAGCCGGTGAAGCGGGGGAGCCTGGGGAGGAAGGTGCTTCGCGTGCGTCGCCTGCCGGTCATGGCTCCGCACGATTCCGTCACACGGCCAACCCCGGAGTGACCCTTGGTCGACGTCTGGTGACGCGGAGGTGAATTACAGGGGCCCGAGAAGCGCGGAGGACGGAGAACGTACGATCGACGACCGTGCAACAAGGTTCGGAGAACTCTTCCCGTCGCGGCCGTCGCTCCTCCACCATGGGCGGCATGCCACTGAACGACATGCCGTGGTGGCGCTGGCGCAGCAATGTGCGCTCCGCGCTGCACATGCTCTCCGACCCGGTGTTCCAGCGGGACGTCTGGCTGGCCGGGGTGGACGGCTACGGTGACGTCACCGACGCCGTGTACCGCCTGGTCGAGGACACCTGGCTCGACAACTGGTCCGCCGAGAAGTACGTCGGCACGATCTTCCGTGACTCCCAGGAGGCGGCGCTCGTCGACACCGCGGTGCTGCGCGTGCTGCGGATCATGCACCAGGTCGGGCCGGACGCGCCGGTCTCCGCGTACGTGGAGCACCCCGGCTGGCCGGAGGCGGTGCGGGCGGCACGCGACGCGCACGTCCGGATGGCGGCGGCGGACGGCGAGGACGCGGACGCGCCCCCGCGCACGCTCGAGGTGCTGCGCATCATGACCAGGTCGGCGTAGCTCCGCCCTGCCCGTCGGCTCCGCCCTGCCCGTCGGCTTCGCCCGGTCCACCCGCGGCTTCGCCCGGTCCCCCCACGGTTCGCCCGGACCGTCTGGTTCGTCCGGTCCGTCCCGCCCCTCCTGCTCGTCCTGCGGACGGATGCCGGGCCTTCCAGGCCCTCGTGAGACCCTGTGCTGCATGAATGAGCAGTCCACCCGAGCCTCGGCGAGCCTTGCCGACCAGTACGTCCTCACCCTGTCCTGCCCGGACAAGCAGGGCATCGTGCACGCCGTGTCGAGCTACCTCTTCATGACCGGCTGCAACATCGAGGACAGCCAGCAGTTCGGCGACCACGACACGGGACTGTTCTTCATGCGCGTCCACTTCTCGGCGGAGGCGCCGGTGACCGTGGACAAGCTCCGGGCGAGCTTCGCGGCGATCGGCGACTCCTTCCACATGGACTGGAAGATCAACCGGGCCGACGAGAAGATGCGCATCGTCCTGATGGTCAGCAAGTTCGGGCACTGCCTGAACGACCTGCTGTTCCGCGCGCGGATCGGCGCGCTGCCGGTGGAGATCGCGGCGGTGGTGTCCAACCACACCGACTACGCCGAGCTGGTGGCCTCGTACGACATTCCCTTCCACCACATCGCGGTGACGCGGGAGAACAAGTCCGAGGCGGAGGCCCAGCTTCTGGAGATCGTCCGCGGGGAGAACGTCGAGCTGGTCGTCCTCGCCCGGTACATGCAGGTGCTGTCGGACGACCTGTGCAAGCAGCTGAGCGGGCGGATCATCAACATCCACCACTCCTTCCTGCCGAGCTTCAAGGGCGCGAAGCCGTACCACCAGGCGCACGCCCGGGGCGTGAAGCTCATCGGCGCGACGGCGCACTATGTGACGGCCGACCTCGACGAGGGGCCGATCATCGAGCAGGAGGTCGAGCGGGTCGGCCACGACGTCACCCCGGACCAGCTGGTCGCGGTGGGGCGGGACGTGGAGTGCCAGGCGCTGGCGCGGGCCGTGAAGTGGCACGCGGAGCGGCGGATCCTCCTCAACGGCCGCCGCACGGTGGTGTTCGCCTGACACCCCGCCCACCGACCGGCCTCCGGCCTCCGGTCTTCGGCCGGTGCGGCCGGTGGGCGGCCCGTCCTACATCCGGCTCAGGCTCGCCGCGGCGAACAGCAGCTCCCTGATCGCCGAGCGGTCCCCCAGCTGCCCCGCCGCCGCCTCCTCCGGCGGCACATGGCCCGCCGCCAGCCGGCAGAACTCCACGTCGTCCAGCGCCACGTGGGCCACCTCGTGGTCGGCGGAGCCCACCGCCGCGGGGGAGTCCAGCGGGATCAGCCACTGCCCGCCGCCCTCGCCCTCGATCTCCAGGCGGAGGCTGCGGCCGGGACGGCCGGCGGCCACCAGGTGCCGTCGGGCGCCGGGGGCCGACAGCCCCGCCCGGCGGCGCGCGGCGAGGGCCTTCGGCAGCATCCGCGCCGCGAGGTCGATCATGCCGTGCAGATGGCGCGGCGCGGGCGGGGCGTACGGGTAGTCGACGGCGTCGGCGATGTCCTCCGCGTGCACCCAGCACTCGAAGGCCCGGTCGAGCAGCGCGTCCCGGATGGGCAGTTCGAAGTGGCCGTACGACACCGGCAGCGCACCGGGGGTCGGTCCGGTGAAGGAGACGGTGCGCACGACGGCGTGGGTCTGCTCCCGCCATGGGCCGCGCACCGAACGCGTCGGCGGGAAGTGCGAGGCCTCCCAGAAGGCCTCGGTCCGCGCGGCCGGGGTGCGGACGGCCACCCGGGCGCGGTCGGCGCCCGAGTCGGCCCTCGCGGCCGCCGTCCTGCGGTCGTGGTCCGGGCCGCCGCCCGAGCGCAGCGGGTCCTGAAGGCCGAGCGCGGCGGCGACCAGTCCGTCCACGGCGATCAGGTGGGCGATGACCCCGGCCACGGTCGTGCGGCGGCTGGTCGCGCCCTCGCCGCGGAACCAGCGCAGCCGCACGGGCGCGTGCCACTCGGCGTCCCCGAAGTCCTGGAGCAGCGCGTCCAGGCGCGCGGTCTCCGCGTCGTACGACGACGCCCAGACCGGCACCGGGACGCGGGGCGGCCGCCGGTCCAGGCAGGCGTCGAGGACGCGGGTGCGCAGGGCGGGGTCGAGGTCGAGGCTCTCGGGGCGCTGGAGCAGGCCGACCGCCTCGCGCAGCCGCAGTGCCTCGTCGGCGCAGGGCCCGCACTCGCCGAGGTGCTCCTCGACGGCCGCGGTCTCCTCCGCCGAGCAGGCCGCCAGCGCCCAGGCGCCCAGCATCGACTTCAGCACCGGGTGCTCCAGCGGCGGCGGGGGCGGCGACGCCCGGCCGTCCGGGCCGGGGCGCGTGCCGACGCGCGGGGCGTCGTGCGGGCCGGTCATGCCGCGCCCCCGTATCCGGGCGGCGCGCCGGGGGCGGTGACGTCCGGGGTGGTGGCGTCGTGCGCGGTGGACAGCAGCTGCAGGCCGAGGCGGAGGCGGCGGCGGGCCTCGTCCTCGGTGACGCCGAGGTCGGCGGCGGTCTGGTGGTAGTCACGGCGCTGGAAGTAGGCCAGTTCCAGGGCGGCGCGCAGCGGGGCCGGCATGGACTGGACGATGTAGTCGGCGCGGGCGGCGACGGAGGCGTGACGGACCTTGTTCTCCACGTCCTCCCGCTGCTCGGTGGTGCCGGGGCCGCCGTCGCCGAGGGCTTCTGTCTCGGTGGCGCGCAGCCGTCGCACGGCGAGGCGGTGGGTCAGGGAGGCCACCCAGGTGCGCAACGGGCCCTGCTGAGGGTCGTAGGCCTCGGGATGCTCCCAGACGTGGGCGAAGACCTCGCGGGTGATGCCGTCGGCGGCCCGCTCGTCTCCGAGCACGCGGTGGGCGAGTCCGTGCACGAGCGAAGCGAACCGGTCATAAAGCTCACCGAGGGCGGCGGCCTCTCCGTGCGCAAGTCGCTGCTGCATCGTGCGGTCCCAGCGGGGCAGTGTGTCCTTCTCCACCCTGCGACCCCCTCGCCCGTGCTCCGTTCGGCGTCCTTGCCGAGATGTTCTTGTCCAGCGTGCGTCCCCCGTCAGCCCGAATGTAGTCGGCACACCGGCCGACGCACGCCCCTTTGTCGCAATGTGCGCCCCCTGTCGCGCCGGGGGTGGTAAAGGGGCGTCAGCGGCTCGGGTCGGTCCCTCCCGCCTCTGATCGAGTTCGACCACACCTGCTGCAGTACGTTCGAACGGGACCCAAAGCGACTGAATCCGGCCTCTCTTCTTTATGGGCAGTTTTCTGTGCGGAGTTTCGGGGAACGGGCCGCTGGGCAGCCGCGCTGCGAGGAAGCGAAGGGACAGCTTCCGTTTCGGCGACTGAAGGGCGTGGTGGTGGCTTTCAAAGTGAGCGGCGTCGAGCGCGGCGGATGGGCCGTGCTCCATGTCTCCGGCGAACTGGATCTGGTGACGTCACCGGTGCTGCGTCAGCGGGTGCACGACGAAGTGGCCGAGGGCCGGCACAGCCTCGTCCTCGACCTCTCCGAGGTGCACTTCTGCGATTCGAGCGGCGTCGGAGTCCTGATCGCCTCCCGCCGCCTCATCCGCTCCTGCCGGGGCAGGCTGCGCCTGATCCTGCCGGCGCGCGGCGCCGAGGAGCACTCCCACGTCAACCGGGTGCTCGGCGCGCTGGGAGTGCGCCGCCTCTTCGACGTGTACGGCGACGTCCAGGCGGCCGTGGACGACGGAACCGAGCCCCTGTCCGCCTGACGCGCGCGCCTGAGGGGTCCTCGCGCCCGACGGTGAGTCACCTCACGGCGCTGCCACACGTTTGTCCCGAATTCACCCCGGTTCAGGCACAACCGCCGCCTTCCCGTACCCGGGGCGTCACCGGCGTCGTACGCTCCCTGCCGACAAGCACCCGCACGCGACGACGTAAGGCGGCCCGAGAAGACATGGTCAGCAGCGAGTACGAGCGCAGGATCGCCGGCCGGTTCGCCACCTTCGACCAGGACGGCAACGGCTACATCAGCCGCGAGGACTTCGCGGCGGCGGCCAAGGCGCTGCTCACCGAGTTCGACACCCCGGCCCGCTCCGACAAGGGGCAGGCCCTGTACACCGGCGCCGAGGCGTTCTGGCAGGGCATGGCGGGGATGGCGGACCGTGACGGCGACCAGCGCATCACGCGCGAGGAGTTCGTCGGCGGCGCGGTCAAGCGACTGCGCGACAACCCCGAACGGTTCGGCGAGATCGCCCGCCCGTTCCTGCACGCGGCCCTGGCCGTGGCCGGTGCCGACGCCGACGGAGCGGCCGCTGTGGAGGACACCGTGCGGGTGCTGACCTGCCTGGGCGTGCCCGGACAGGCCGCGCGTGCCGTCGCCGCCGCCCTGGACGCGGACACCGACGGCCGGGTCCTGGAGACGGACGTCGTCCCGGCCTTCGCCCGCTACTTCACGGTCCCCGAGTAGCCCCGGACGCCGGCCGCCCTCTTCACGGCGTGCGCGGTGCGGCCGAGAACCGCTCCCGCAGCTTGTACTTCAGCACCTTGCGCAGCGTCTCGTTGCGAGGCAGGGCGTCCACCACCTCCAGCTGCTCGGGCAGCTTGTGCGGCGACAGCCCTTCCGCGCGCAGGTGGGCCGTCACCGCGTCCAGGGTCAGCGCGCCCGCGTCCGCCGCACGGTCCGCCGCCGGTTCGACCACCGCGCACACCCGCTCCCCGCGTTCGGGGTCCGGCAGTCCGATCACCGCCACGTCGCCCACCGCCGGGTGGGTGTGCAGCAGGTCCTCGATCTCCTTGGCCGACACGTTCTCCCCCTTGCGGATGATCACGTCCTTCAGCCGGCCGGTGAGCACGAGATGGCCGCTGCCGGTCACCCGGCCCAGGTCCCCGGTGCGCAGGAAGCCCTCCTCGTCGAAGGCCTCGGCTGTCTGCGCGGGGTCGAGGTAGCCCCGGCAGACCGCCTCCCCGCGCAGCCGCACCTCCCCGTCGGGCGCGACCCGTATCTCCATGCCCCGCGGCGGCCGTCCCTCCGTCGTCGCCAGGTTCTCCGGGGTGTCGTCGGGCGAGCCCATGGTGATCATCGGCACCTCGGTCATCCCGTACCCGTGGGTGAGCTGGACGCCCATCTCGCGCACCACGGCGTGGTACAGCTCCGGAGGCTTGGGCGCGCCCCCGCCCGCGAGCAGCCGCAGCGAGGGGATCACGGGGGCGCCGGGACGCTTGCGCTGCTCGGCCAGGAACATCGAGTAGAACGCCGTGGAACCGCCCGCCACCGTCACCCGGTGCCGCCGGTACTCCGCCAGCGCGTCCGGCATCGCGAACTGCTCGAACATCACCGCCGGGAAGCCGTACAGCAGCAGCATGACCGTGTAGTCGGGGCCGGCGATGTGCGCGTACGGGAAGGCCATCGAGCCGACGTCGCCTGCGGTGAGGCGCAGCGCGTGGGCGAGGCAGGAGCCGCCCGCGATCAGCGAACGGTCGGTGTGCAGCACGCCCTTGGGGTCGGAGGTGGTCCCCGAGGTCCAGTAGATCCAGCGTACGGACGTGCCGTCGGAGGGTGGGGCGGGCAGCACGGCCGGGTCGCCCTCGGGCAGGTCGTCGTAGGCCTCGAAGACGCCCTTCGCGCCCAGGCGGCGCGCCATCTCGCCGTGGTCGAAACCCCGCCACACGCCGGGCACGGCGAAGTACTCCGCTTTGGACTCGCGCAGCGCGAAGCCGACCTCGCGGTCCCGGTAGAACGGGATGACCGGGCTCTGCACGGCGCCCAGCCGGGCCAGCGCGAAGGTCAGCACGGCCGTCTCGAGGCGGGTGGGGAGCTGCCAGGCGACGACCGTGCCAGGGCGTACGCCCATGCCGTACAGGCCGGCCGCGGTGCGCTCGGCGCGCTCGCGCAGCCCGCCGAAGGTCAGGGCGCGGTCGCCCTGGAGGAGGACCGGGCGGTCGGGGGTGAGGGCGGCGCGGCGGTCGAGCAGGTCCCAGAGAGTGCGGGACGCGCTCAGGGCGTGGGCGGTATCGGTCACGGCGGCCCCCTCAAGAACTGACGGACAGTCAGATTGTGGGCAGAGCGTAGGGCTCGTCGCCTTGTCGGTCCAGGGGTCGCGGACTAGCCTGCTGGGCAGAACAGATCTGACGGGCCATCAGATGACGTGCCCGCCGGACCACGCCCGTCGGACCACGGCCCGCGGACCCGGCCGTGGCACCTGCGGCCTTTCAGCACGCGTCCGCCAGGCGGAGGGGACCATGACCGAACTGCCCCGCATCATCAGCGTCGACGACCACGTGATCGAGCCCGCGCACCTCTTCGAGACCTGGCTGCCGCGCAAGTACCACGACCGCGGCCCGAAGCCCCTCACGGCCGGGATCGGGGAGCTGGCGTACGTGGGCGGCAAGTACCGGATCACGATGGACCCCGACGGTCCGCCCACCGACTGGTGGATTTACGAGGACCTCCAGTTCCCGTACAAGCGCAACATCGCCGCCGTCGGCTTCGACCGCGACGAGATGACGCTGGAGGGCATCACGCGCGCGGAGATGCGACGCGGCTGCTGGGACCCCGGGGCGCGGCTCGCGGACATGGACCTCAACCACGTCGAGGGCAGCCTCTGCTTCCCGACCTTCCCGCGTTTTTGCGGCCAGACCTTCGCCGAGGCGCACGACAAGGAGGTCGCGCTCGCCTGCGTGCGCGCCTACAACGACTGGATGGTCGAGGAGTGGTGCGGGGACAGCGGCGGCCGGCTGATCCCGCTGTGCCTGATCCCGCTGTGGGACGTCGAGCTGGCCGTGGCGGAGATCCGGCGCAACGCCGGGCGCGGCGTGCGCGCGGTGACCTTCTCGGAGATCCCCACCTACCTGGGCCTGCCCTCCATTCACTCCGGCTACTGGGACCCGTTCTTCGCGGTGTGCCAGGAGACAGGCACGGTCGTCAACATGCACATCGGCTCCAGCAGCCAGATGCCCGCCGCCTCACCGGACGCGCCGCCCGCCGTCCAGGCCTCGCTGAGCTTCAACAACGCCATGGCCTCGATGATGGACTTCCTCTTCAGCGGCGTGCTGGTGAAGTTCCCGGCCCTCAAACTCGCCTACTCCGAAGGCCAGATGGGCTGGATTCCCTACGCCCTGGAGCGCGCCGACGACGTCTGGGCGGAGCACCGCGCCTGGGGCGGGGTCCGCGACATCGTCCCCGAGCCGCCGTCGACGTACTACTACCGGCAGATCTTCTGCTGCTTCTTCCGTGACAAGCACGGCGTGGCGTCCCTGGACGTCGTCGGACGGGACAACGCCACCTTCGAGACGGACTACCCGCACGTCGACTCGACCTTCCCGCACACCAAGGACGTCGCCCTCGACCATGTGAAGGGCCTGGACGACGAGACCGTCTACAAGCTGATGCGGGGCAACGCCATCCGCATGCTCGGCCTGGACCTCGACCGCGACCGCCGTCCCGACCGCTCGGGGTGACGCCGATGGACCTCGCGGACACCCCGCAGGAGGCCGAGTTCCGGGCCCGGCTGCGGGAATGGCTGGCCAAGGCGCTCCCTACGCTGCCCCCCAAGCCCTCCCCGGACGACTGGCCGGCCCGCAGGGCCTACGACCTCGGCTGGCAGCGCATGCTGTACGACGCCGGGTACGCGCACGTGCACTGGGACGCCTCCCCCACCGTACGGCTGATCTTCCTGGAGGAGACGGAGGAGGCGGGCGCGCCCTACGTCGGCGCGGGCTTCGTCGGACTGCTGCACGCCGGGCCGACCATCGCCGCCGAGGGCACCGCGGCCCAGCGGGAGCGCTGGCTGGCGCCGATCCTGCGCGGCGAGGAGGTCTGGTGCCAGGGCTTCAGCGAACCCGACGCCGGCTCCGACCTGGCGGCACTGCGCACACGCGCGCGACGCGACGGCGACGTCTACGTGGTGAACGGCTCCAAGATCTGGACCTCGCACGCCGAGGTCGCCGACTGGTGCGAACTGCTGGTGCGCACCGACCCGGCGGCTCCCCGGCACCGGGGCATCACCTGGCTCGCGCTGCCGATGGACGCCCCCGGCGTCACCGTACGGCCGCTGCGGACGCTCGCCGGATCCGCCGAGTTCGCGGAGGTGTTCCTCGACGACGTGCGCGTGCCCGTCGCCAACCGGGTGGGGGAGGAGAACGACGGCTGGCGGGTGACGATGGTGACGCTGTCCTTCGAACGCGGTACGGCGTTCGCGGGAGAGGTGGTGGCCTGCCGGCGCACCCTCGGCGAACTCGCCCGCGAGGCGCGCCGCAACGGCCGCTGGGACGACCCCGCCCTTAGAAGACGGCTCGGCAGGCTCCACGCCGAGCTGCGGGCGCTGTGGCGGCTCACCCAGTGGAACGTGAGCGAGGCGGAGGCCTCGGGCGGCGGGGCGCCCGGCACGGGCGGCTCGGTCTTCAAGCTCGGCTACTCGCACACGCGCCAGGAGCTCTACGACGCGGCGGCCGACGTCCTCGGCGACGACGCCCTCGACCTGGAGCGGCCCTGGGTCCTGGACCGGCTCTCCTCCCTCTCGTACACCATCGCCGCCGGGACCTCGCAGATCCAGCGCAACATCGTGGGCGAGCGGATCCTCGGCCTGCCGAAGGGAGGCTGACGTGCGTTTCCTGCTGACGCGGGACCAGCGGGACCTGCGAGGCGGCGTACGGGAGCTGCTGGCGCGACGCTTCGGCCCCGAGGAGCTGCGCGCGGCGGTGTCCCGGCCCGGGCTGGACCGCCGGCTGTGGCGGGACCTCGGGGCGGCCGGCTTCTTCGCGCTCCGGCTGCCCGAGGCGGACGGCGGCGTCGGACTGGGCCTGCCCGAAGCGGTGCTGGCCTTCGAGGAGGCCGGCCGCGCCCTGCTGCCCGGCCCGCTGGCGGCCACCTTTCTCGCGGCGGGTGAGGTGCCCGGCGCGGCGACCGGCGAGAGGGTGGTCACCGCGGTCGACGGCGGCCTGGTGGAGTGGCTGGCCGAGGCGGACGTCGTCATGGGCGACGCTGAGGGCGCGGAACCCCTGCGGTCGGTGGACCCGCTGACCCCTCTGCACCGGACGCCGGGAGGCCGCCGCCCGGCCCCCGATCCCGTCGCCGTCCTCCTCACCGCCGCCGAGCAGCTCGGCACGGCCACGCGCGCGTGCGAGCTCGCCGTGCGACACGCGCGGACGCGCGAGCAGTTCGGGCGGCCCGTGGGCGCCTTCCAGGCCGTCAAACACCTCTGCGCGGATCTGCTGGTGCGCGTGGAGGTGGCCCGGGCCGCGGTGTACGCGGCCGCCGTCACCGCCGGACCGGCCGATGTCGCGGCGGCCCGGCTGCTCGCCGACGAGGCAGCCGTGCGCGGAGCTCGCGACTGCCTCCAGGTGTTCGGCGGGATGGGATTCACCTGGGAGGCGGAGGTTCATCTGCTGCTGAAGCGCTCCTGGGTGCGCACGAGACGTACGGGGGGCGGTACGGAGAGTGAGGAAGCCCTCGCCGAGGACCTGCTGGCGACGCCGGGGCGCTAGCCGCCGCAGGCCTCCTGCCTGCGGTGATATGCAGGCGCGGGGTGCATCGCGCGGTGTGTGTCACTGATCGTGGCAAGTCATCGTCACGGAATGTGAGATTCGGTTGTGTCCGATCGGTGACCCGTCACGGCCCGGAGTCGGGTGGTCGCTCCGGTACCTTCTGTGAGATGCGAGTTGCCGTGAGCGCGGATCGTGCCGGCCGAGCCCCTGGGGCGACGCCGGGGACGGGGGTGCGCACCGCTGCTCGCAGGGCGGACGGCCGTCACGGCCCTGTCCGTTCGACTCCCCGCGATGAGCGTCGCACAGTATGCCGCACGGGTACTCCTTCGCGCTGGAATATGCCCGAAGCGCTTGTTGAGGTGACTGTACGTCAACCAAGCTGTCTCTCAAGGGATTCACGTTCCGTCACTCTGCCCCTGACTGTTGTTCTGGTCATGCAGAAAATGGCTACGATCGTGGCCCTCGTCGTCATGGTCCTCGCGTGGCTTGCGTGGCTCACGTGGCGCGCGGCCATGTGTCCGCCGGTTCGGATGGTGTGAGCGGTGCAGGTGCTTCAAGTGCAGCTGGAGATCCGGCCCGACCCCACTGAGGTGGGTCGCGCCCGCAGGTGGGCCCGTACGCGCCTCGCCGGGTCCGGGATAGAGGCCGACGAGCCGCTCGCCGAGACGCTGATCCTCCTCGTCTCCGAGCTGGTCACCAACGCCGTGGTCCACACGGGCTGTCCGGCCGTCCTGAGGCTCTCGCTGCCGGGCGCGGCGGTCGGGGCCCCGGAGGGCGCCGACGGGCCGTGGGAGGGCGTCGTACGCCTGGAGGTGGCCGACAGCAGCGACCGCGCCCCCGTCCCCCGCTGCGTGGGCGACGACGCCACGGGCGGCCGCGGACTGGCCCTCGTGGACTGCCTCGCGGACCGCTGGGGCTGGAGCGTCGAGGGTCCCGGCAAGCGCATCTGGTGCGAACTCGACCGCTGCGCGGCGCCGGGGCCGGACGCGGGTCCGACGGGCGGGACGGCGACGGTCTGTCAGAAACCGTCGTACGGGGGGATCGCGTACGAAGCCGTGTGACCCGCGGGGTGCGGAGCCCCGTACGGCCGGTGCGCGGTGTCAGAGGATGTGGCGCGTGCGTCCCCGTCGGGCTTCGGTGCGCCCGGGCGTGCTTCCGTGCGCGCCCACCACAAATGGGGTGCAAGTAACAAATCGCCGATCGGGTGTTGACGTCACGTGTCCGTTTGATCACGCTTGTGGTCAGCGATTCGCCGTGAGGGGACGACGAGGGCATCGGTGACGGAGGCCCTCGACGAGTGCGGATCGCCGATTCGGCGTCGGAGCCCTCAGGGCCGAGGGGAACCGAGGGGAGGGTACGCCGAGTCGGATGGTGGCGCGCGGTGCCGTGCTCGGGGCGGGCAGCGGCGCGCCACCATCCGTCGAACCTCCCGGGCCGCCCTAGAGGATCGCCACCGGCGCCACCGGGGTTCCGGTCCCGCCGACGAACGGCTCGGGCATTGCCGACAGCAGGAACGCATAGCGCGCCTCTTCTCCACAGGCTGTGGACAACTCCTCGAGATTCCAGTTCTGCCCCTGGAGCATCCCCATCTCCACCAGATCGAGGGCGTGCACGGGCAGCCACAGGTCGTCGATCTCCGGCGGGAAGATCTCGAACGTGAGGGTGTCGTCGGCCACGGCGGCCACATCGCGCGCGTGGAACCACTCGGGAGTGCGCAGCGACAGCCCCGGCGAGGGATGCGCGTACCCGTGCTTGTCCCCGGCCAGGTAGAGCCGCATCTGCCCGGTCCGCACCAGGACGATGTCTCCGGCCCGCACCCGCGTCCCCGCCAGCTCCTCGGCCGCCTCCAGGTCCTCGGGCGTGACCGCGTGACCGCCGGCCAGCCGGTCGACGCCACGCGCGCGTGCCACGTCCAGCAGCACTCCGCGCGAGACGACGTGCCGCGCCTTGTCGATGCCGCTGAACTCCGCGCCGCCGTGCGGGGTGATGGTGCCGGCCGGGCGGCCGTTGTAGAGCTTGCCGGAGTGCGAGACATGGGTCAGCGCGTCCCAGTGGGTGGCCGCCTGGAGGCCCATCGTCACGGCGTCGTCGCTGCACGCCACCGAGCCCGGCCCGAAGATCTCCTGGTTGATCTGCACCATGGTGTGCAGCGGGTTGACCCGCCCCGGGATCATCCCCGTCTGCACGCCGTCCTCCCGCAGGGGGAGGGCGAGCGGGACCCGGCGGCCCGTGCGGACCTCGGCCGCCGCCGCCCGCACGACCTCGTCGGTGATCAGGTTCAGAGTGCCGATCTCGTCGTCGTCCCCCCAGCGCCCCCAGTTGTTGACGCGCTTGGCGATGTCCTGGAACGCCGGATGGAGCGAGGGCAGTGCCATTCGTGCCTCCCCGGGGCTTGTCCCCGACTGAGTGACGGGCCCTAAAATCTAACGGTCCGTCAGAAACTGCGGGAAGGGGCCCGGCGTGGGGAACTTCTTGAGCGGCAAGGTCGTCGCCGTCACCGGCGCGGGACGAGGCATCGGACGGGCGGTGGCGCTCGCGGCGGCGGCCGAGGGGGCGCGGGTCGTCGTCAACGACTACGGCGTCTCGGTGGCCGGCGCCTCACCCACCAGCGAGATCGCCGAAGCCGTCGTCAAGGAGATCGAGGCGGCCGGCGGGGAGGCCGTCGCCGTCGCCGACGACATCTCCACGATGGCGGGCGGACAACGCGTCGTGGACACGGCCACGGAGTCCTACGGGCGGCTCGACGGGGTCGTCTGCGTCGCCGGCATCCTGCGGGAGCGGATGCTGTTCAACATGACCGAGGAGGAGTGGGACCCGGTCGTCGCCACCCACCTCAAGGGCACGTTCACCGTGTTCCGGGCGGCCTCGGCGGTCATGCGGGCCCAGCGGTCCGGCACGCTCATCGGCTTCACCAGCGGCAACCACCAGGGCTCCGTCTCGCAGGCCAACTACAGCGCGGCCAAGGGCGGCGTCATCTCGCTGGTGCGCAGCGCGGCGCTGGGCCTGCACAAGTACGGGGTGACCGCCAACGCGGTGGCTCCCGTGGCCCGTACCCGGATGTCGGCGGGAGTGCCGACGGAACTCGCGGAGATCGGCGAGCCGGAGGACGTCGCCGCCATGGTGACTTTCCTCTTGTCGGACCGCGCACGCGGCCTGGGGATAACCGGCCAGGTCTACACGGTCGCCGGTGAGAAGATCGCGGTGTGGGCGCAGCCCCGCGAACTCCGCTCGGCCTACGCCTCGGACGGCTGGACGCCGGAGCGGATCGGCCAGGCGCTGGCAGGAGCGGTGGGGTCGGACCCCATGCCGATGCTGGAACGCCTGCAGGAAATGGCCCGTGCAGCGGCGGAGGGAGCGCGGCCCAACGCATGAGCGGGGAGCTGCGGGCGGGTGAGGGGGTGGCCTCGAGGAAAGCCGGCGGCGAGCCGTCCCTCACCGTCATGCGGAACGGGTCGGTGCTCACCGGCTCCCCCTCCGGCTCACGGCCGACCGCCGGCGAAGTGCCGTCGTCCGATCCCCTCGGCCGGCACCCGGCGATCGGCTGGACGCCGTGATCGACGACCTGCTCGGCCATCCGTGCGAGCGAAGTGAAGGCGACGACGCCGACGCGGCCCTGGCGCGCCTCTGGGCGGCGGTGGTCGCGCCCGCACGACGCACCGCACATCGACATGCGTGAGCGGGGCCGTGTGGCCCCCCGGCTGGAGGAGGCAGCGTGGACTTCGGGTTTGCCGCGGCTGATGACGAGTTCCGGGAGAGTGCGCGGGCGTGGCTGGCCGCGCACGTCGGCGGACAGGCCGACCGGCGCGGCTGGGAACGGACCCTCGGGAGCGCCGGCTGGATCGGGCTCGGCTGGGCGGAAGGGGGATACGGCAACCGGACCGCCACCCTCACCCAACAGGTCGCGTGGGCCGAGGAGTACGCGCGGTCGGGCGCCCCGCCCCGGTCCGGGCACATCGGGGAGAACCTGCTCGCGCCGACCCTCGTCGCGCACGGCAGCGCCGGCCAGAAGCGCCGCTTCCTGCCGGCGATCGCCGCCGGGGAGGAACTGTGGTGCCAGGGGTACAGCGAGCCGGGCGCGGGCTCGGACCTCGCGGGTGTGCGCACGCGTGCCGAGCGGACGGCCGACGGCGACTACCGCGTCACCGGGCAGAAGATCTGGACATCCCTCGCCCACGAGGCCGACTGGTGCTTCGTGCTGGCCCGCAGCGACCCGGAGTCCACCCGCCATCACGGGCTGACCTTCCTTCTCGTGCCCATGGACCAGCCCGGGCGGATCGAGGTGCGGCCCATCCGGCAGATGACCGGCACGAGCGAGTTCAACGAGGTCTTCTTCGACGGGGCGCACGCCCGCGCGGAGCACGTGGTGGGCGGCGCCGGCGACGGCTGGCGGGTCGCCATGGGACTGCTCGGTTTCGAGCGGGGGGTCTCGACGCTGGCCCAGCAGATCGGGTTCGCCGAGGAGTTGGGGCGCGTGGTGCGCACGGCTGTGGATACGGGCGCCGCCGACGATCCCGTCGTCCGCGCCCGGATCGTGGAGCTGTGGGCCGAGCTGCGGGCGATGCGGTGGAACGCGCTGCGCACGCTCGGCGGCTCGGGCGGGCCGGGCGCGCCCAGTGTGGCCAAGCTGCTGTGGGCGGGCTGGCACCAGCGGCTCGGGGAGCTCGCGGTGGAGGTGCGGGGCGCGGCCGCGGGGGTGGGTCCGGCCGACTGGTCGCCCGCCGCGCCGTACGAACTCGACGAGTCACAGCACTTGTTCCTGTTCTCCCGGGCCGACACGATCTACGGCGGCTCCGACCAGATCCAGCGCACGATCATCGCCGAGCGGGTGCTCGGCCTTCCCAGAGAACCCAAGGGAGTCGTCTGATGCGTGGCGTGGTGTTCGACGGGAAGCGGGCGGAGGTCGTCGACGATCTCGTGGTCCGCGATCCCGGCCCCGGGGAGGTGCTCGTGGCGGTGTCGGCGGCCGGGCTGTGCCACAGCGACCTGTCGGTGGTCGACGGGACGATCCCCTTCCCGGCGCCGGCGGTGCTGGGGCACGAGGGCGCCGGGGTGGTGGAAGCGGTCGGCGCCGGGGTCGCCCATGTGGCTCCCGGGGACCATGTGGCCCTGTCCACGCTCGCCAACTGCGGGACGTGCGCCGACTGCGACCGGGGGCGGCCGACGATGTGCCGGCGGGCCATCGGGCGGCCGGGGCGGCCGTTCACGCGCGCGGGGCGGCCGGTGTTCCAGTTCGCGTCGAACTCCGCCTTCGCCGAGCGGACAGTGGTGAAGGCCGTGCAGGCGGTGCGGATACCGCAGGACGTCCCCCTGACGTCCGCCGCGCTGATCGGCTGCGGGGTGCTGACCGGCGTGGGGGCCGTCCTCAACCGCGCGCGTGTGGACCGCGGGGAGTCCGTCGTCGTGATCGGGACGGGCGGCATAGGACTCAATGTGCTGCAGGGCGCGCGGATCGCGGGCGCGGGGCGGATCGTCGCCGTGGACGCCAACCCGGCGAAGGAGGCGGTGGCGCGGCGGTTCGGGGCCACCGACTTCCTGGCTTCGGCTGAGGGCGTGCGGGACCTGCTGCCGACCGGGGCGGACCATGTGTTCGAGTGCGTGGGGCGGGTGGAGCTGATCCGGCAGGCGATCGACCTGCTCGACCGCCACGGCCAGGCGGTGCTGCTCGGCGTGCCGCCGGCGACCGCCGAGGCGTCCTTCCTCGTCTCGTCGCTCTACCTGGACAAGTCGATCCTGGGCTGCCGCTACGGCTCCTCCCGCCCCCAGCGGGACATCGCGCTGTACGCCGCGCTGTACCGCGAGGGGCGGCTGCTGCTGGACGAACTCGTGACCCGGACCTACCCGGTCGAGGACTTCGAGAAGGCGGCGACGGACGCGGAGGCGGGGCGGGTGGCGAGGGCGGTGCTCACGTTCTGAGGGCGGCGCCGGTCCGGAACGTCCGCCGGTAGGCGGTCGGGGTGACGCCGAGCGCCGTCTGGAGGTGCTGGCGCATCGACTGGGCGGTGCCGAAGCCGGCGTCGTGGGCCACCTGGTCGACGGAGAGGTCGGTGGACTCCAGCAGGTGCCGGGCCCGTTCCACACGCTGCCGGGTGAGCCACTGGCCGGGGCTGACGCCGACCTCCTCGCGGAAGCGGCGGGTGAAGGTGCGTACCGACATGGACTCCTGAGCGGCCATGTCCCGCAGCTGGAGCGGCTCGTGGAGGCGGCCGAGGGCCCAGGCGCGGGCGCCGGTCGTGGTCGCCTGCTGGGGGTCGGGCATGGGCCGCTCGATGTACTGCGCCTGTCCGCCGTCGCGGTGCGGCGGGACGACCGTGCGGCGGGCGACCTCGTTGGCGACGGCGGTGCCGTGGTCGCGGCGCACCATGTGCAGGCACAGGTCGATCCCGGCGGCGACCCCGGCGGAGGTGAGGACGTCGCCGTCGTCGATGAACAGGACGTCCGGGTCGACCTTGATCCGCGGGAAGAGGCGCTGGAGGCGGTCGGCGTCGGCCCAGTGCGTGGTCGCCGGGCGGCCGTCGAGGCGGCCGGCGGCGGCGAGGACGTAGACGCCGGTGCAGATGGAGGCGAGACGCGTGCCGGGGCGGATGTGGCCGAGTGCGGCGGCCAGGTCCTCCGTCAGCACGCCCTCCTCGAAGACGGGGCCCAGCTCGTAGGAGGCCGGCACGATCACCGTGTCGGCGGTGGCGAGCGCATGCGGTCCGTGCTCGACATGGATCGCGAAGTCGGCGTCGGTCTCGACCGGTCCGGGCGGGCGGATCGAGCAGGTGAGGACCTCGTACAGATGCCGGCCCGCGGCGTCCTTGGGGCGGCCGAAGATGCGGTGCGGGATGCCCAGCTCGAAGGGGAGCAGGCCGTCCAGGGCGAGGACGACGACGCGGTGGGGGCGGAAGCCCGAGGCCGTTTCCATGGCCCGATCCTAACGAATGCTGTCTTTCGGGCCACTCGATGTGCGCGACGCCGTACCCGAAGCTCTATGGCGTGACCCGGACAATCGAAGTGCTCGCCGCCGCAGAAGACCTGAAGCCCACCCGCGGGCGTGTCCACCGTGCCTGGTTCGTCGCCGCCGTCACGTTCGTGACGATCATCGGGGCGGCGGCCTTCCGCTCGGTCCCGGGGCTGCTCATCGACCCGCTGCACGAGGAGTACGGCTGGTCGCACGGCACGATCGGCGCTGCCGTCTCGGTCAACCTCGCGCTGTACGGGCTCACCGCGCCGTTCGCGGCGGCGCTGATGGACCGCTTCGGCATCCGCCGGGTGGTGGCCGTCGCCCTGACGGTGATCGCGGCCGGCTCCGGACTGACGGTGTTCATGACCTCGGCCTGGCAACTGCTGCTGTGCTGGGGCCTGTTGGTGGGGGCCGGCTCGGGGGCGATGGCGCTGGCCTTCGCCGCGACGGTCACCGATCGCTGGTTCACCGAGCGGCGGGGCCTGGTCAGCGGCATCCTCACCGCGGCCTCCGCCTCCGGCCAGCTGATCTTCCTGCCGCTGCTGTCCTGGCTGGTCACACACTACGACTGGCGTCCGGCGGCGCTGACGGTCGCCCTGGCGGCCCTCGTGGTCGTGCCCTTCGTCTGGCTCCTGCTGCGCGACCATCCGGCCGACGTGGGCCTGAAGCCCTACGGCGCGCGGGAGTTCGTCCCGAAGCCCGCGCCGGTGACGGGCGCCGCGCGCAGGGCGGTCTCCGTCCTCCTCTCCGCCGTGCGCACCGGCCCCTTCTGGCTGCTGGCCGGCACCTTCGCGATCTGCGGGGCCTCGACCAACGGCCTGGTGCAGACCCACTTCGTGCCCGCCGCCCACGACCACGGCATGCCCGTCACGGCCGCCGCCTCGCTCCTCGCGGTCATCGGCGTCTTCGACGTCGTCGGCACGATCGCCTCCGGCTGGTTCACCGACCGCTTCGACTCCCGCCGCCTGCTGGCGGTGTACTACGCGCTGCGCGGCCTCTCCCTGCTCTTCCTGCCCATGCTGCTCGCGCCGTCCGTCCACCTGCCGATGGTCTTCTTCATCGTCTTCTACGGCCTCGACTGGGTCGCCACCGTCCCGCCCACCCTGGCCCTGTGCCGCGAGCAGTACGGCGACGACAGCGCCATCGTCTTCGGCTGGGTCCTCGCCGCCCACCAGGTCG
The DNA here is from genome assembly GCF_044768125.1 of Streptomyces sp. NPDC101166. Classification (NCBI taxonomy): domain Bacteria; kingdom Bacillati; phylum Actinomycetota; class Actinomycetes; order Kitasatosporales; family Streptomycetaceae; genus Streptomyces; species Streptomyces sp. NPDC101166. The sequence goes on along the minus strand of NZ_JBIWPF010000011.1, from coordinate 242,365 downwards.
GCGCGGCCCTGATCGCCTTCCTCGGCGGCGTCGCCCGAGACGTCTTCGGCACCTACGACATGGTCTGGTACGCGTCCGGCGCACTGTGCGCGGCGGCCGCCCTGATGGCCCTGGTGATCCGTAGGAGGCCGGAGGCGGGGGCGCGAGCAGCGCGCGGGTGAGCCGCTCGCTCGTCTACGGCGCTGTGAAGAGCATCGGGAAGCGCAGGCCGAGCCACGGTCTGCGGCCCCAGGCGACGACTTTGCCGCGGGTCATGACGGTGGGGGCGCTCCAGCGGCCCAGGGCGAGGAGGAGGAAGGCGACGGGGTCGATGGCGATCGTGCAGTCGGGGCGCCGGGGCGGGGTGTCGGTGACCGTGGGCACGCCGTCCGCGAAGGTGACGGCGAAGCGGTCGGGGCCGATCCGCAACAGGTAGCACGCACGGTGGCCGGCCGCGCCGGCGTTCACGACACGCGGCATGGCCAGTCGCATGAAGGGCAGCGTGAACGCGACCACTTCCCGGTCGACCATGTGCGGCCCGCGCAGCGCGACCGCGATGTCGTATCCGTGCCCGAGCAGGTGTGTGAGCAGGTACGAGCCCAGGGTGGCCATGTCCATCGGCCCCATCGGCGTCAGCACCGCCTCCCGCGGACCGCGGCCGGCCGCGGCCGCGACGAAGTCCCGGGCCCTGTCCGCGATCTCCGCGCCGAGGACCGCCGGGTCCCGCTGCGGGTGGACGGCCAGAGCGGCACGGTTGGCCGCCGCGAGACCGCTCGCCGTCCCGTCGCCGTAGGGACGGTCCTCGCCGGCCCCGATGTCCGCCATCAGCCTTCCCGCCAGCGCGAGGTGCGCCGCCGCCTCCCCCACCGTCCACTCCGCGCCTGGCAACGGCGTTTGTGGGTCGGCCCCCGCCTGCAGCAGCGCCGCGATCCGGTCGGCAGTGGCGACGATGGCGTCCTCAGGTGTCATGAGCACGATCGTGTCCGCCGCTCGGAGGTCCTGTCCAGTGCCCTGTCCGTCCCGTTTCCCGCCTGAAGGGGGCGACAGCAGGGGCGGGTGGTCAGAGGAAGCGGCCCCGGTGGAACAGCAGCGGCGGTTCGTCCGACCCTGAGGTGCCCAGGGCGTTCACCCTGCCCACGACGATCAGGTGATCGCCTCCGGTGTGGACCGCGTGGATCGTGCAGTCGATCCAGGCGGCGGCGCCGGTGAGACGGGGTGAGCCGGTGGTGGGGGCGGGGTCGTGGGCGACGCCCGCGAACTTGTCGGCGCCGCTCACCGCGAAGGCCCGGCACAGGCCGGCCTGGTCCGCGCTCAGCACGTTCACGCAGAACACGCCCGCGCGAGCGATCCGCGGCCAGGTCGTGGACGTGCGGCCGACCATGAACGCGACGAGTGGCGGGTCGAGGGAGAGGGACGCGAACGACTGGCAGGCGAAGCCGGCGGGCGCGTCCTCGTCGGCGCCGGCCGGCGCCGTGATGATCGTGACGCCCGTCGCGAACGTGCCCAGCACGCGCCGGAACTCGCCCTGGTCCACCGGCGCCCGTTCGTCCTCGCGGACGCAGCGCAACTCGGGCCGGGGGTGCGCCTCCACCGGCCGGCTCCCGAGGTGGCGGACTGCGGCGGCCGCCATGCCTGCGTGTCCCATCATGTCGCCATTGAAGCTGACGGGCCATCAGATGGGAAGGGCGCTGCGGGGAGGTCCGGCGGTGACTTCTACGCTGCTCGCATGGGGTGGGCGAGTGTGCGGCGCGGGGCGGGTTCAGGGTGGGCGGGGCCCGAATCGACCGCGGCCGTGGCAGCGGGGGCGGCGCAGCTTCCGGCGGTGTTCGCGCTGCTGTTCTGGCAGGCGCTGGCCACCGATCCCTACGGCGCGGGCCTCGGCCCGGCGTTCGGGCTGCTCTGTCTGTTCCTCTTCGCGCCGGTGCTGCTGCCGGTGCTGGGCCTGCTGCACGCGTGGGCGCAGATCCTGCCGGGGGCCGTCGTCGCCGACGTCGTGCTGCGCCGCGTCCCCTGGCCCCGGTGGGCGCGCCGTCTGCTGGGCGTGACGCTCGCCGGCGCGGTGTGGGCCGGCGGGGGGGCCGTGTGGGCGGGGTTGTCCTTCCCGGTCACGGTCGCCTGCCTCGCCGCCCTCGGTGTGGTGCCGGTGCTCGCGATGGAGTACGCGCGCGTGCGGCCGAAGAGCGACTGGGGCCTGTGGTGGCGGGCCGCGGGCGCCTCCGTCGTGCTGTTCGTCCTCGCCCTCGTCGGCGGGCCCGTGGCCACGGCGGTGGGCCTCATCGAGGAGTACGAGCCACCCGCGCTGTCCGTCGAACGGGTCGCCGGGGTCTGGCGCGGCGAGGACGGGGCCGTGCTGGAGCTGCTTCCGGGCGGCCGGGCGGAGTTGACGCGTATGCCGGGCGAGCCGAGCTTCCGGACGACCGCGGACTTCGCGGTGTGCGACGGCGCCGGGAGCTGGCGGCTGGAGCCGGGTCGCGTACGGGACAGCGTGGTCGTCCGCCTCGCCGTCGACGGGGCGGGCGAGGGGGAGGACGGCTGTCGTGAGGAGACGGTCTGGTCTTCCGGGGGGACGGAGCGGTCGCCGGAGCTGTTCGTGTTCTTCGGGGATCCGGACTCGAGCAGTCCGCGGATCCTGAGGCGGGATACCTGAGCCTCAACGCCCCCGGAACCGCGCCTGGCGCCGCTGCGCGAAGCTCGCCACGCCTTCCTGGGCGTCCGCCGTCGTCATGTTGATCTCCTGGGCGGCCGCTTCCGCCGCGAAGGCGGTGGCGCGGTCGGTGTCCAGGGACGCGTTGACGAGCTGCTTGGTCAGAGCGAGGGCGCGGGTGGGGCCGCCGGCCAGACGCTCCGCCCAGGCGCGGGCCGTCTTGTCCAGCTCGGCGTCCGGCACGACCCGGTTGACCAGGCCGAGGCGTTCGGCGTCGGCCGCGGTGACGGCGTCGCCGAAGAACATCAGTTCCTTGGCGCGGTGAGGGCCGACGAGCCGGGGCAGGAGGTAGGCGCCGCCGGCGTCGGGGACGAGGCCGCGGCGGACGAACACCTCGATGAAGCGCGCCGACTCCGCCGCCAGGACCAGGTCGCAGGCGAGGGCGAGGTGCGCGCCGAGGCCGGCCGCGGTGCCGTTCACCGCCGCGATCACCGGCTTCTCGCAGTCCAGCACGGCGGCGATGAGACGCTGCGCGCCGAGCCGGAGGGTCCGGGTCACGTCGCCGGGGATTCGCTCCCCGGCCGCCGTCCCGCCCCCGCCCCGCAGGTCCGCGCCCGCGCAGAAGCCCCGTCCGGTCCCGGTGAGGACGACCGCCCGGACCTCCGGGTCGGCGGAGGCGTCCGCGAGGTGCTGGATCAGGCGTTCGCGCTGGTCAGGGGTGACGGCGTTGAGCGCCTCGGGGCGGTTGAGGGTGAGGGTCGAGACGTGGTTGTCAGTGGCGTGCAGTACCAATGAGTCAGCGGATCTTTCCGGCTTGTCCGTCCAAGTGGATTCATCGGGGGAATTGTCCATGCCCATCTCAGCGACACACCGCCAACGCGTCCAGCGCCACCGCGCCCTGCCCGCGGGGCAGCACCATCAGCGGGTTGATGTCCAGTTCGGCCAGGTCGTCGCCCAGTTCGAGAGCCATGTGCTGCACCCGCAGGACGACTTCGACGAGCGCGTCCAGGTCCGCGGGCGGGCGGCCCCGGACGCCGTCCAGCAGGGCCCGCCCGCGCAGTTCGCCGAGCATGGCGCGGGCCTGGTCCTCGCCGAAGGGCGGCACACGGACGGCCGCGTCCCGCAGCACCTCCACCAGGACGCCGCCCAGCCCGACCGTCACTGTCGGCCCGAACAGGTCGTCCTGAGTGACGCCGACGACCATCTCCACGCCCCGCTCGACCATCTGGCAGACCAGGACGCCGTCCAGGGCGACGCCCTCGTAGCGGGCGATGTCGGTCAGCTCGCGGTAGGCGTCGCGGACCTGGCTGGCCGAGGTGAGGCCGATCTTCACCAGGCCCAGCTCGGTCTTGTGGGCGATCTGCGCGCCGGACGCCTTCATCACCACCGGGTAGCCGACCGGCCCCGCCGCCCGCACCGCCGCCGCGGCGCTGGTCACCAGCTGCTCGCGCGGTACGCGTATGCCGTACGCGCGAAGGAGCTGCTTCGCCGCGTGCTCGCTCAGCTGCTGCCCCGGCCGCATCAGCATCCGCGTCTTGCGGAAGGACGGGGAGGGGGTGCGTGGCGCCTGGTCGAAGGGGGAGCGGTAGTCCCGTACGAAGCGGTGGTGGTCCAGATGGGCGCGGACGGCGGTGAGGCAGCCCGAGACCGTGCGGAAGGTCGCCACCCGGGAGGAGCCGAGCAGGACGTCCCGGTAGGCGGACTCGGTACCGACCGGCGAGCCCCACACCACGCAGACCAGCTTGTCCGTGGTCTCGGCCGCGTCGACCAGGTCCCGCACCAGCCGGTCGCTGAGCGGCGGGAAGGGGCCGGTGATGGGACAGATCAGCACGCCGATCCCAGGATCGGCGAGGATCGCGTCGATGATCTCGCGGCCCCGTTCGTCGCCGACCGGGTGCCCGCCGTTGTCGACCGGGTTGGAGACGTTCAGGTACTCCGGTATCCACTGGTGCAGCTCGGCCTGCTTGGCGGCGGACAGCTCGGGCAGCCGCAGGCCGGCCGCCGTCGCCAGGTCGGCCGTGTGCGCGCCGGTGCCGCCGGAGATGGCGTACACCGCCACGCCGTCCGCGCGCGGGGGCTTCGCCCGGGCCAGCAGGGCCGCGGTGTCCTGGAGTTCGTCCAGCCCGTCGACGCGGATCACACCGTACTGGCGCATCGCCGCGTCCACGACGTCGTCCGCGCCGGTCAGCTTGCCGGTGTGGGTGGCGGCGGTGCGCGCGCCCACCTCGGTGCGGCCGACCTTGACCGCGACGACCGGGACCCCGCGCCGGGCGGCCCGGTCGGCGGCGAGCAGAAAGGCACGGCCGTCCTTGAGGCCCTCGACGTAGCAGGCGATCGCTCCGACCTCGGGCTGCTCGGCGAAGTAGGAGAGGAAGTCGGCGGTCTCCAGATCGGCCTCGTTGCCGGTCGGCGCCCAGTGGGAGAGGCGGACGCCGAGCTCCTGGAGCGCGAAGACGGGGCGGCCCTGGTGGCCGGACTGGGTGATCAGCGCGATGGCCGGACCGGCGAGGTCGTCCCGGAACCGTTCGAAGGCGTTGAGGTTGGTGTTGGGGCCCAGCAAGCGCATCCCGGAGCGGGCCACGGCCGCCGCGAGCCGGTCCTGCGCCTGAGCGCCCTCCGCGCCCGTCTCCGCGAACCCGGAGGCGAAGACCACCGCGAACTTCACCTTCGTCTCGGCGAGTTCCTCGATCACCGGCAGCGGGTCGGCGACCAGCAGCACCGCCAGGTCGACCTGCTCGGGCAGGTCGGCGACGGACGGCACGCAGGGGATGCCGAAGACACTCGCGCGGGTGGGGTGCACCGGATGCAGCCGGGCCCCCACCCGCTCCGCCCAGGCGGCCAGTTGCCGGGTGATGCCGGTGTTCGGCCGGCCTTCGGCGTCCGAGGCCCCGATCACCGCGACGGACTCGGGGCGGAAGAACCGGTCCAGATCGGGAACGGCCTGGTACAGCGGGCGTCCGCTGACATCGAGGTCGTCCGCGTCGGCGGACCGGCCGTGGACGGCGGGCCCGGGGCGTTCCTCGCAGGCGAGGACCCGGGCCCGGCGGGAGTCGGTGGTGAGGGTGCCGTGGGTTGATCCAAGCATGGGCCCGCCCGCTCCTGTGTGACTGCCAAGTAACTGACGAACTGTCAGGTTACAGAACTGACGGTCTGTCAGGAATGGGCTTGCACGGAGGAGATGCCCCCTTCGCGGCGGGCCGCGAAACCGGCGGTGTCGCGGCCCCGGGCGTCACCGCGCCGCCAGTACCTCCCGGGCCACCCGCTCGCCCGAGCGCACCGCTCCGTCCATGAAGCCCATCCAGTGCGTGGACGTCTCGGTTCCGGCCCAGTGGATGCCGCCCACGGGGGCGCGCAGGGCCGGGCCGTACTGGGTGAGCACGCCGGGCGGGGCGATGGAGACCGGGCCGCCTCGGGTGTAGCCCTCGTTGTTCCAGCGCTGGAGCACGAAGGAGGTCGGGTTGGCGGCCTTCTCGCCGAAGTACGTCGTGTAGTCCTTCAGCACCGCCGCCCTGACCTCCGCCTCGCTCGCCGCGTCCAGGGCCCGCGCCTTGTCGGCCTCGATGAAGCCCATCAGCGCGCCGTAGGAGGCGTCGGGCGGGGAGTTGTCGAAGGTGGAGCTGATCACGCCGGTGTCGCTGACGACCTGGCCGTTGAGGCCGTCGGCCCGCCAGAAGGGGGTGTCGTAGATCGCGATGGCCTTGCCGACGGAGGCCATCGGCATGCGCTGGGTGAGCTGGTCGCGGGCGGCCGGCAGAAGGGGGTCGTAGGAGATACGGGCCGCGAGGGGCGGGGGCAGGGCGACGACGACGCGGTCGGCGGTGACCGTCGTGCCGTCGGCGCTCACCACGTACCGGTTGCCGGAGCGGGAGATGGAGCGCACCGGGCTGTTCAGCACCACCCGGTCGCCGAGTGTGGCGGCGAGCTTGACCGGCAGCAGCTGGGAGCCGCCGACGAAGCGCAGCTCCTGGGCGCCGTTCGCGGTCTCGGTGAGGCGTTCCAGAGTGCCCGGGGTGGAGGGGTTGCCGGCGGCCGCGATGTAGAAGAGGACGAACAGGAAGGACAGTTCGCGGGGCTCGGCCGAGAAGATCGACGTGCAGGCCACGTCGAGGAGGAACTTCGCCGAGGGGACCACCGCGTTGGCGCGCAGCCAGGTCTCGAAGGTCTGCCGGTCCCACTCCGCGGCCTTCGCGGCGGTCCAGGGCGCGTCGACCGGCACCTGCTTGGCCAGGTCGTCCAGGCTGGCCTGCACGATCGCGGCGTTGGCGAGCCCGGCCGCGTCGATCGGCGGGACCGAGCCGAGCAGTCCGTCGGTGGCGTACGGGGTCCTCTTGCCGTCCTTGTAGAGGAGGTTCTTGCCGCTGTTGTAGGTGGCGAAGGTGGCCACGCCGAGGGAGTCGGCGAGCGCCTTCACGCGGTCCTGGGTCGGGCCGATGAACTCACCGCCGCCCTCGGTGACTCCGCCGCCGGCCAGCGGCAGGCCCATCACCCGGCCGCCGACGCGGTCGCGGGCCTCCAGGACGACGACCTTCTTCCCCGCCGCCACGAGATCGCGGGCCGCGGTGAGGCCGGCGAGACCTGCGCCGACGATCGCGACGTCCACGTCCCGCGCGGCCGCGGTCGCCGTGCCGGCGGCGGCCGCGGTGAGAGCGGTAGCGCCGGCGGTGGCTCCCGCGGCCACGGCGGCGGTGCGGCCGAGCAGGGAGCGGCGGGAGAGGGCTGCGCCGGAACCGGGGGAGAGCTGTCTTTCACTTGCCACGTGCGTCCTCCGTCGAGGGGGTGGTGCCCGGAAAGGTGAACAGGGCTCACATTCTGGCTCCGCACGGAGGCACGGGACAACGCTCCCGTCACATCGAAGTCATCTGTAACGGGCAGCTATGGCAATGGAGTTGAGGTTGAGGGCGAGGGTGCAATCGGCTGGGGCGGCGGGGTCGGCCGAGGTTGACGGTCGACCCCGGTGGCGGGGTCAGCCCAGATGGCGGCGGACCGCCTTCGCTATCCGTTCCGCGTCCAGGCCGACCTCGCGCAGGGTGCCGCTGATCGGGGTGGTGAAGCCGGTGAAGTACAGGCCCGGCGCGTCCTTCGGGGCACGGCCGCCGTGGGCGAGTGGCCGGCCCCGCTCGTCGAGCACGCCGAGGTGCCCTACGAGATCCTCCAGCGCCCGCTCGTACCCGGTCGCGGCGATGACGGCGTCCGCCTCGACGCGGGAGCCGTCGACGAGGACGACCTTGCCGTCCTCGAAGCCTTCCACGGCGGCCACGATCTCCACCTTCCCGGCGCGCACCGCGTCGATGAGGCCGACGTCCTGCACCGGGATCGCCCCCTGCCTGGCCCGGGTGTAGAGCCCGGTGTCGGGACGCGGCAGCCCGTGCGCCGACAGGTCGGGGACGCTCGCCTTCGCCATCACCCGGGAGAGCCGGTCCACCAGCCCCACCGGCAGCCGGCGCACGAGGATGCCGCTGTACTGGGCGGCCCAGCCGGCGGTGGACCGGCGCACGATGTGCGGGACGGTCCGCACCGCCAGCCGGACCCGTGCCGCGCCGCGCTCCACCAGGTCAACGGCGATCTCGGCACCCGTGTTGCCGACGCCGACGACGAGGACGTCCCGGCCGGCGTACGGAGCGCCGTCGCGGTAGTCGGACGCGTGCACGAGCTCGCCGGGGTAGTCCGCCAGGCCCGGCCAGTCGGGCAGGGAAGGGGTGTGGTTGTAGCCGGTGGCGACGACGACCGCCGCTCCGGTCAGCTCCCGCCCGCCGGAGGCGCGCAGCAGCCAGCCGGTCCCGTCGGGGGAACGCTCGACGCGGGAGACCTCGACGCCGGTGACGAGCTCCAGGTCGTGGTGCTCGGCGTACTTCTCCAGGTAGCGCACCACGTCGTCCCGGGCGACCCACCGCCCGAAGCGGCGCGGCAGCGCGAGGCCCGGCAGCGCCGACAGCCGCCGGGTGGTGTGCAGATGCAGCCGGTCGTAGTGCCGGCGCCAGGACGTGCCGACCCGGTCCGCCTTCTCCACGACGACCGCGCGTATCCCCCGCTCGCGCAGCGCGTACGCGGCGGCGAGGCCGCCGGGGCCGCCGCCGATGACGTAGACGGGGCGGTCGGCGTGGTTCCCGGATTCGCTGCCGGAAGCGTGTGCGGTGGTGTGCTCGGGTGGTGCGGAGTCGGCCATGAGCGGGAGCGTAATCACGCAAATCGTTGATGGGTCTCGGTCAAGACCGGAATTGGTTGCGGATCGATCACGCTTGGGGAAGGTCTGCGTGAAGCGTGTGCCGTCAGCCGTCCGTTCGTGGACGTGATGCGGTGACGCGGGCGTTTCCGCGGCCTTCCCCACCCCCCTGATCTGACGTACCGTCAGATTCATGGACACGATCTGGCTCACCGGTGCGCAATGGCTGGCCGTGCTGCGGATCGGGCTCGGCCTGTGGTGGCTGGAGAGCTGGCGGCACAAGGACAGGAAGGGCTGGTTCGAGCGCGGTACGGGCATCGCGTGGGCGGCGGACGTGGCGGCCCGGCATCGCTGGAACGCCGTACGGTCGGGCTTCGAGAAGGTGGTGGCCCCGAGACCGCGAGTGATGGCGCACGTGGTCGTCCACGCCGAACTGGCGCTCGGACTAGGGCTGGTCGCGGGTTTCCTGACCCCGATCGCGCTGGTGGGCGGGCTGCTGCTCAACCTCCTCTACTTCACCCTCATGATCCACGACTGGGCCGAGCAGGGGCAGAACGCGATGATGGCGCTGATCTCCGCGGTGGCGCTGTTCGCGATGGCGTGGCAGACGTGGTCGCTGGACAGCGCGCTGGGGTGGTTCTGAGATGGGCGCGGCGGCCGAGGGCCGGTACGACGTCCCCGACGCCGACGCCTTCACGCGCGTGTACTGGGACGCGGCGGCGCGGGGCCGGCTGCTGATCCGCCGCTGTGCGGCCTGCGCGCGGGCTCACCACTACCCGCGGGAGTTCTGCCCGTACTGCTGGAGCGACGACGTGAGTTGGGAGGACGCGAGCGGCCGGGCGACCCTCTACACCTGGTCCGTCGTCCACCGCAACGATCTGCCGCCCTTCGGGGAGCGGACGCCGTACGTCGCGGCGGTGGTCGATCTGGCGGAGGGGCCGCGGATGGCCACGGAGATCGTCGGCCCGGGGGAGCTGTCCGCGGGGGCGGAGCTCAAGGTGACCTTCAGGGAGGGCGTGCCGGTGTTCCGCCGCGCGGACACTCCCGGTGTTCAATGACCGGATGACCGAGATACGCGTGCCGCACTCCGTCCTGCCCGCATCCGGCCTGCACGGTCACGGCCTTCTCCTGCGCGCCTGGGACCCGGACGCCGAGGCCGACGTGGACGCCTGGCTGCGCGGCCACCAGGACCCCGAGTTCCTGCGCTGGAACACGCCGCTGCGGGACATCACCGACGCCGGGGACGCCCGGGAGGCACTGCGGTCGAAGGCCGCGCAGGCGGTGGCCGGCACCGGCGCCGCCTTCTGTGTCACGGACGCCGGTGACGGGACGGTCCTCGGCCAGATCGGGCTGAACTCCCTCGACACCGTGCAGAGCGTCGCCAACGTCGGCTACTGGGTGCTGCCCGAGGCGCGGGGCCGCCAGGTGGCCACCCGCTCCCTGCGGCTGACGGCGAGCTGGGCGTTCGATGAACTCGGTCTGCACCGAATGGAGTTGGGTCATGCCGTGGGGCACGAGGCGTCCTGCCGGGTCGCCGAGCGGTGCGGCTTCCCGTACGAGGGGACCCTGCGCGGGGCGATGTGGGAGGCGGGTCGCAGGGACGCCTGGCGGGACGTTCACCGCCACGGCCGCCTGTCGACGGACCGGGAGTAAGTCCTTTATGGATTCCTGATGTTGAGCGGGGCACTCTCTGATCGACGCGTTGTGATCAGGGGGGAGAGCGCGATGGGTGAGCCTGAAGTGCCCGTGTTTCCGCAGGCGGTTGCTTTCGGTCGGATCAGGTGGTCGGCTGCGGCCGCTTGCTGTCTGGCCACTCTGGTGCACGTCGGAACGGCTGGTCTGCTGGTCGGCGGCCTGCTGCTCGTCGTTCTCGGTTGGAGCACTGTGGTGCAGCCGTTGATCGGCTTGTTGATGATCGGGCTCGCCGCCCAGATGCGGCCCCGCTTCGGCGGCCCCGGACCCGACCTGCCCACGCTCGGACGAAACGACGCGCCGTCGCTGTTCGCCCTGCTGGACTCGATCGCTGACGCCGCCCGGGTGCGGCGCATCGACATCGTCCAGCTCAGCGGGGACTTCTCCGTACGGCTCTCCCTCACGGGCATCCGGCGCAGACGGTGCCTGGAGTTGGGCCTGCCGCTGTGGCAGACGTTCACCCCGCAACAGCGCGTCGCCGCCGTCGCCCACGAGGTGGGGCACTTCGCGGCAGGCGACATCCGGCGCGGCACCCTGGTCGGCACAGCCTTCGGCGCCTTGAGGGGTGGGGCTGAACTGACACGATTCCAGGCACTGTCGGAGCCGGTTTTCAAGGTGTCCGCCACCTCGCGGCGCGCGGACGAGACGACTGTCGCGGCGAGCCGTTTCACCGCCCGTGGAAGCCGGAACTGGATCATGTGGTTGCCCGGCCTGCTGGTGCGGGGCACGACGCGGCTGCTGGCCAGGCTCACCCGGTCCGGCTCGCTGCACGTCGAGTTCCGGGCCGACGAGGTCGCCGCCCGGATAGCGTCCACCCAGGCGGTGGAATCCGTCCTGCGCGACCGTCGGCTGGCCCACGCCGTCGGCTCCGAAGTGCACCGGCTGGCGGTGAGGGCCCGCACGTTCGGCCACCGGAGTACGGCCGCGAGCACCGAGCGGGAGTTCTGGGACCGGGTCGCGGCGCACGCCCATGCACTGCCCCACCGCACGGGAGACGGCCCCGAGGGCACCCTCCACGCCGACCCCGAGCAGCCCACACGCCACCAGGTCGAGGACTGCGCCCTCGTACCCGACTCCCAGCGCCTCGCCCGGCTCACCCGCACCGACGCCCAGCCCGCCACGATCATGCTCGACACCCCCCTGGCCGACGCGATCGCCGAGGAACTGTCCGCCCCGGGAAGCCGGTTGGCAAGAAAGGTCATCCGAGACTGCGTCACCACGTGACGTACCCGCTACAGAAGATCGATGCTGCCGCACTCTCCTCGACCGTTCACGTAAGAGTGACGGCAACGGCCAACGGGAGGCATCGCCTTGCGTGACTTCAAATGTTCGCGGAGTGATCCAGCCCTACGTGATCGAGTCGGAGCCTGAGGTGCAGGCGTGGCTGGCGGGCTTGACGCTCGCGGGTTTCGGGAGGACCTGTGAGCCACACACGCTGGAAGTCGTCGCGGGAACGGGAAGCCGGCGCGAGCCGTGCCGAGCCCCCGGACGTGGTCGCGGAGCGGGAGCAGATCCGGCTTGCGTATGCGTTGGGGCAACTGGTGCACGACCGCCGGGTGGCCCTCGGGCTGACGCAGTCCGCGTTGGGCCGGCGTCTTGGGATGACCGAGGACGAGGTGGAGAGCGTGGAGCTCGGCGGAATGCCTCCCCTCACCGCAGACCTGCTGGTCAGGCTCGCGGCCGCCCTAGACGTCTCGGTCGGCCTTCACGTCGTCTCCGAGGGGCGCAACACGGTGGTGTTCGAAGAACGTGCGGCCTGAGCCGACCCGGTCGGTCGAGCAGCGCGCAGGCGCCCCGCCCGTCACACAAAAGGCCCCGCCCCCGCCGCTCGGAAGCGGTGGGGGCGGGGCCCTTCGGTGAGCGTGTCACGCGGGGTCGGTCAGAGGTAGTACCCGAACAGGTCCGCGATCACGTGTGCGCTGCCGGCGTTCGGACGGAAGTCGATCTTTCCGTTGACGACCGGCACGGTCACCAGGTTGGCCACGGTCTGGCCGGCGGTCCAGTTGAGGTTGGACGCGTTCGGCAGGGTGGTTCCGTCGGGCCAGACGGTCAGGAAGCCGTTGGTCGTCGGGGCGGTGACGGTCACGTTGAGGACCACGGCCTTGGCGTTCGCCAGGGTGTGGCCGTCGTTGATGTTCAGCACCAGGTTGGTGCCGCCGGGCACCGGCGTGTTGCGGGCCGTGCCGAGGGCGTACCGGGTGTCGAGCAGTCGGCTCGGGCCCGCGGTGTGGAAGGACGAGCCCTCCGACGTGGACGAGAAGTAGCCGAAGACGTCCGCGATGAAGTGCACGGTGCCGGTGCCGGCGTTGTACAGGTTCACCTTGCCGTCGGGACCGATGGGCAGGACGACCATGTTCGGACGGGTCTGGCCCGTGAGCCAGTTGATGTTCGACGCGGTCGGCTGGGTCGCACCGCTCGGGTACGAGATCAGGTGACCGGTCGAGGTCGGCGCGGTCGCCGTGACGTTGAGGACCACGGCGGTGGCGCCCGAAGCCGGCACGCCGCCGGCGCCCGCGACCTGGAGGGACACCGTGCCCTTGCCGGCGACCGGGGTCTTGCCCGGGACGCCGATGGCGTTGCGGGTGTCGAGGATCCGGGCCGGGCCCTTGGCCAGGTAGGTGCTGCCGCCGGCCTCGGTGGAGTAGTAACCGGACACGTCGGCGATGAAGTGCGTGGTGCCGGCGCCGGCGTTGAAGAGGTCGATCGAGCCGTCCTTGCCGACCGGGACGGTCACCAGGTTCGGGACGATCTGGCCCTTCAGCCAGTTCATGTTGGACGAGGACGGGCGGGTGGTGCCGCTCGGGTAGGCGATCAGGAAACCGGACGCGGTCGGCGAGACGGCCGTGACGTTGACGACGACGGCGGTGACGCCGGTCGCCGGGACGCCGCCGACGCCCGCCACCTTCAGCTTGACGGTGCCGTTCGCGGCGACCGGGTTGGTGCCGGCGCGGCCGATGCCGTAGCGGGTGTCGAGGACACGGGCCGGGGTCAGCGCGTTGAACGTGCTGGCCGGGGAGGCCGGGACGGCCTGGCACAGACCCTTGACGATCTCGCGGCCGTTCGGGGTGCCGAGGCCGGTCGCGAGGTCGTAGCCGGTGCCGGCCTGGTAGGAGCCGCTGACGTTGCCGGAGGCCGTCACGTTGTTGTTGCCGGTGGTGACGTCACGGAACGCGGTGCCCGGGAGCTGGTACAGCGCGGAGTGGACGTAGCCGACCGAGCCGTTGGCCTGGCAGGCGAGGTCCTGGTCGGCCTGCGCCATGAGCGCGGCCCACACCGGGGCGGCGCCGCTGGTGCCGCCGATGATGTTCCAGTACTGGGTGCCGTCGCTGTCGTGACCGAAGGCGACCGGGTAGCCGGTGGCCGGGTCGCCGACGCCGGAGACGTCCGGCACCTGGCGGCAGACCTTGCCGGACGCGGCGGCGCAGAGGTTGCTGTAGCCGGCGCCGGTGCGGTTCTGGAAGCCGTCGCTCGCCAGCTGGATGCGCCGGGAGACACCGCCGCCCGAGCCGTTCCAGGTGGTCTGGTTGGTGACCGCGGTCCGCATGGTGGTGCCGCCGACGCCGAGGACGTACGGCGAGCTGGCCGGGTTGTCGGTGACCAGCTGGTTCGCGTTGGGCGCGTCGTATTCGGGGCTGTAGCAGCCGCTGGAGCCGCTGTCGCCGGAGGCGGCGACGACGGTCTGGCCCTGGGCGGCCGCCTGCTGGAAGATCAGGTTCTCGGCGTCGAGGACCTCGTTCGGGGTGTTCAGCTCACAGCTGCCCCAGCTGACCGAGACGACCTTCGCGCGGTTCTCGTTGACGATCCGGCGGAAGGTCTCGGTGCCCTGGTCCCAGGTGTTCTCGCCTTGGTAGACGAGGATCTTCGACTGCGGGGCGAGGCCGACGATGGTCTCGACGTCCAGCGCGGTCTCCAGGCCTACACCGGTGTAGAGGTCGGCCGGCTCCTGAGGACCGCTGCCCACCCGCACCGAGCTGACCGGGACCTTCGTGCCGTGGCACGCCTGGTAGCTGTTGATGTCCCGCAGGTCGTAGTTCTCCAGCGAGTAGACGGCGATGGTGGTGCCCGTCTGCACGTTGGGCTGGTCCGCCATGTTGTAGGCCGAGGCCAGCGACTTGGCGCTCCAGTAGTCCTGCTTGTCGTAGGCCGGCTGGGAGCCGCCGTCGGAGGACGCGTACAGGTCGCTGATGGACTTGCACATCGTCGGCGTGGTGCCGGTCAGCCGGGACTGACGCGCGCCGTCGCTCGTCACGGCGGTCCGCTGCGCGCGGGCCGCGCTCTTCGCACCGGTGTTGCGCGGCTCGTACGAGGCGAGCGTGCTCAGGCCGACCACACCGCGGACGTCGTCCGCGACCGTGCCGTCGAACTGCGGGGCGCGGGTGTTGGTGAGGCCGGTGTCGCCGTCCTTCAGCTTGTAGCCGTCGAACTCGGTGGAGAAGGCCTTCGACGCTTCGGCGACCGTCGTGCGCACCGGCAGGGTGAGCCCGTCGGAGCCCAGCTCGCCGACCGTGAGGCCCTTGTCCTCCAGCTCGGCGCGGACCTTCCGGACGGTCTGCGGCAGCGCGCCGAAGACCTTCGCGAACTCGCCCGTGCCGAGGTACCGGCGGTAGTTCGGCGACTTGGGGTCGGACACCTCGGCGACGAAACGGCTCAGCGCCGCCGGGTCACGGGGCTCCAGGACGACGCTCAGGTCGAGCGACTTTCCGGCCGCCGGGTCGGCCGCGCGAACGGCGCCCTGCGGAATCTTCGGCGCGGAACCGACCCGCTGGGGGGCCGGCTCGTTGTTCGTGGTCGCGTACGACAACGGGGTCATGGTCGCGGTCACGGCCAGGGCGGCGACGGTCGCCGCACTCCACCTGAACGCCTTCTCACGGGCGGTTCGGCCCATGCACACTCCTTCTCGCGGTCCCTGTCGCCCGGTCAGGGCGCGGGTGGGTGAGACCGCGGAAGGGGCGCGTCCGTGCGGACGTGCGGGCGCGGAACTGCGCGCACGCGGGCACGGCGAAAGCGTGAAGAGTCGGTTCACTGGGGTCGGGCGCGATGAGCCCGGACAGGACGACCTACGTGAGCCCCCCCGGCGGTGTCACCGCTCCCACGCGGCGGACGACAGCCAGAAGTGAATCTTTACGCGTCGTCAGTGAGACCGCTATGAGGGGGGAGTGGTTTTTATCTGACCGTGATCAGACAAACTAGAACATCCACGGACATTGATCGTCTCTTGTGGTCAAGGCCACAGCAGTTCCCTGACCCAGGACGCGTCCTCGCGGGCCGTGCCGCCCCCCGGGGCCGCGCCTTCCCGCCGGTACCTGAGGCGCAGATGCCGCCGCCCCGCGTCCCCCTGGAAGAACTCCGCCTCCTCCGGCCGCAGCCGGTACAGCGTCCAGGTCGGCGAGGGGGCGGCCGGCTCCCGGCGGGCGCGCTCCCAGGCCGCCTCCGACTCCCTCGCCAGTTCCTCGGGCGACGCCAGGACCTCGCTCTGCCGGCCCGTCAGCGCGGCGGCCAGCGCGCCGGTCGAGCGGGCGTGCAGATCCGCCTGGGACTCGGCGGACGGCGACGCCTCGACCGGACCGCGCAGCCGGACCTGGCGTCCCAGGACGGGCCAGTAGAAGGTGAGCGCCGCGTAGGGGCGGACGGCGAGGGAGCGGCCCTTCGTGCTGGTCGCGTGACTCGCGAAGGACCAGCCGTCGGCGTCGGCGCCGTGCAGCATGACGATCCGGGCGTCCGGCAGCCCCTCCTCGTCGGCGGTCGAGAGGGTCATCGTGTGCGGTTCCCGCTCGCCCGCCGCGACCACCTCGCCGAACCACGCCGTGAACAGCGTGAGCGGATCGGCGGGCGCCACCCCCGGGTCGAAGGCCGGCAGCTCGGTCACCGCCGGGTCCCACACCCGCAGCGACCTCAGCAGTTCGTGAAGATCCGTTGCCATGCCGCGAGTATCGCCCGCGCGCTCCCGAAGGGGCCCGCGTCCGGGCCGGGCGGCTCTCACTCCCGGCCGAGGACCACCGTTCCCGAGGAGCAGAACCATCCGCCGGTGCCCGAGGCCACGCCCAGGCGGGGAGGGCCGCCGTCCCGCCCGCGCACCTGCCGCGCCCCCGCCTCGCCGCGCAGCTGCCGTACCGCCTCCACCAGCAGGAACAGGCCGCGCATCCCGGGGTGCTGGGCCGACAGGCCGCCGCCGTCGGTGTTGACCGGCAGCTCCCCGCCCTCGACCCTGAGCCGGCCCTTCTCCACGAACGCCCCGCCCTCGCCCTTCCCGCAGAAGCCGAGGTCCTCCAGGGTCACCAGCGTCATGTAGGTGAACGCGTCGTAGATCTGCGCGAAGTCCATCTCCGCCGGACCCACCCCGGCCCGCTCGAAGGCCAGGCGCCCGCTGACCGCCGCCGGGGAGACGGTGAAGTCGTCCCACTCCGTCATGCTCGCGTGCGAGACGTGCTCGCCGGCCCCGAGGATCCAGACGGGGGCGGTGCGGCAGTCCCGTACGTACTCCTCGGCGGCCAGCAGGACCGCCGCGCCGCCGTCGGAGCGCAGACAGCAGTGCAGCTTGGTGAACGGGTCGGCGATCATCGGGCCGGACAGGACGTCGTCCACAGTGACCGGGGTGCGGAACATCGCGTCGGGGTTGAGGGCCGCGTTGGCGCGGGCCTGGACGGCGACCTCGGCCAACTGCTCGATCGTCGTGCCGTGTTCGAGCATATGGCGGCGCGCGGCCATCGCGTACTTGGCGATCAGGGTGTGGCCGTAGGGGACTTCGAACTGGAGCGGGCCGCGGGCGCCGAACGCGAACGTGCCGGTCCGCCGGCCCGCCCGGATGTCGGCGCGGGCGGTGGAGCCGTAGGCGAGCAGGACGGCGTTCGCGTGCCCGGCCGCGATCGCGTCGGCGGCGTGGGCCGCCATGACCTCCCACGTGGACCCGCCGACGGAGGTGGAGTCGACCCAAGTGGGCCGCAGGCCCAGGTAGTCGGCCACCTCCACGGGCGCGAGGGCGCCGAGGCCCGCGGAGGCGAACCCGTCGACGCGGGCGCGGTCCAGTCCCGCGTCCGCGAGCGCGCGGCGGGCCGCCTGGGCGTGCAGGGCGTACGGGGTCGCGTCGTCCACCCGGCCGCAGTCGGAGAGGGCCGCGCCGACCACGGCGACCCTGCGAGAGCTGACGGTCACCATAAATCTGACGGTACATCAGAAACGTGGACCAGGGCAGGCGTCGTCGCTCTGGGCATCCCCGGCTGCCCGTCCTAACATGACGCACCGTCAGATTCGGAGCTGTCCGGACAGGGCGTCCGGAGGGGGCGTCCGGAGGGGAGTGCCGTCCATGGACCCCAGCTTCACCGCCGAACAGGACGAGATCCGCCGCACCCTGCGGGAACTGCTCTGCAAGCGCTGCGGCCCCCACGAGCTGCGGGCCGCCCTCGACACCCCCGCCGGCCACGACCCCGCCCTGTGGACCGCGCTCGCCGACCAGCTCGGTCTGCCCGGCCTCGCCCTCCCGGAGGAGTACGGCGGCGTCGGCTGCCCGGTCACCGACCTCGCGCTCGCCTGCGAGGAGACCGGCCGCGCCCTCGCCCCCTCCCCGCTCCTCGCCACCTCCGTCCTCACCGCCCCGCTGATCCTCGCCCTCGGCGACGACGCCCAGCGGGCCGCCCTCCTTCCGCGTCTCGCCTCCGGCGACCTCACCGCCGCCCTCGCCGTCCCCGGCCCCGCCCTGGCCACCGCCCTCGGGCTGACCGGCGGCAACGACGGCGACTGGGCGGGCGGCGGACGCGCGGGCGGCGTCCAGGCCCGCCGGTCGGGCGGCGTCCAGGCCCGCGGGTCGGGCGGCGGGGGAGACGACGGTGAGCGGGACGGCGGTGGAGGCTGGCGGCTGTACGGGGAGGCGGCGCAGGTCCTCGACGGGCACAGCGCCGGTCTGCTGCTCGTCGCCGCCCGCACGGGCGGATACGTCCGCTCCCGCACCCTCCTCTTCCTCGTCCCGGGGGACGCCCCCGGTCTCGTCCGCACCCGGCAGACCGCGCTGGACGCGACCCGGCCGCAGGGGCGCGTGCAACTGCGCGACGTGGAAGCGGCGCTGCTGGGGGACGAGGACGGCGAGCAGGTGCCGCCGGCCCTCCTGCGGCTCGGCGACCATGCCGCCGCCGTCCTCGCCTGCGAGGCCGTCGGGGCGGCGGGCCGCGTGCTGGAGCGCACCGTCGAGTACGTCGGGCAGCGCGAGCAGTTCGGCCGGGCCGTCGGCTCCTTCCAGGCCGTCCAGCACCGCCTGGCCGACGTCCATGTGCAGGTCCAGGCCGCCCGCTCCGCCGCCTACTACGCCGCCTGGGCGACGCCCCGGGGCGAGCGGGTCGGCGGGCTCGCCCTCGCCCAGGCCCTCAAGGCCCAGCGCATCGCCGCCGCGGAGGCCGTCCAGCTGCACGGCGGCATCGGTTTCACCTGGGAGCACGACGCCCACCTGTACTTCAAGCGGGCCGCGGGCGACGACCTGCTCTTCGGGCCGGCGCACCGGCTGCGCGCCCGCGCCGCCGACGAGGCCCGCGTCTTCGGGCGGACGGAGGAGACGGCGTGATCGGCGTACGGCTCGTGCAGAAGATGTCCTCGGCCCCGGCGTTCGCCAAGGTCGCGCCGCATGTCATCCCCGCCCTGGACCGTGCCGTCCACCGGCTCACCCGGGGGAAGGTGCTGCTCAGCGCGCAGATGCTGCCCGGGGTCGTCCTCACCGCCACCGGCGCGCGCAGCGGGCGGCCCCGTCGGACGCCCCTCGCCTGCATGCCCGAGGAGGGCGGACGGAGCTGGCTGCTGGTCGGCTCCAACTTCGGCCGCCCCGGCCACCCCGCCTGGACCGCCAACCTCCTCGCCCACCCCGACGCCGAGATCAGCTTCAAGGGCGCCGACCTCCCCGTGACGGCCCGGCTGCTGACGGGGCGGGAGCGGGCGGCGGCCTGGCAGGCGGCGCTGGCGTTCTGGCCGCCGTACGCGACGTACCAGGCGCGGGTGGAACGCGAGATCCGCCTGTTCCGGATCACTCTCAGGGACGGCCCGGACGCTGTGTAGAGGACGCTCAGAAGGCGTGCTGGAGCAGCAGGAACGCCCCGATCCCCAGCATCGCCGCCCCCGAGGTGCGGGTGACCGCGCGGGCGGCGGCCGGGCGCGCGCCGAGCAGTGTGCGGGCCAGGACGCCCACCGTCAGGTAGACGGCGGCGCAGCACGCCATGTGCAGGATGCCGAGCGCGGCGGTCTGCGCCGGGACCGGCAGGGACGCGTCCCGGGTGACGAGGAACTGGGGCAGCACCGACAGGTAGAGCAGCAGGCCCTTGGGGTTCAGGCCGCTGATCGCCGCCCCGCGCAGGAAGACGCGCCGTCCGCCCTCGCTCGCGGGCGCTTCCCCCGCCTCCGGCACCGCGGGCCGGCGCAGCACGCTCCATCCCAGCCACACCAGGTACCCCGCGCCCGCGACCGTCAGCGCGGTGAGCAGCGCGGGCGAGCCGGCCACCAGCACCGCCAGACCCGCCGCGGCCAGGGCGGTGTGCAGGGCGTAGCCGCCGACCAGGCCGCCCACGGCGGCGGCGACCGAGCGGCCGCGCAGTCCGGCGGCGATCACGTACGCCCAGTCGGCGCCCGGCACGCACACCAGCAGCAGGTCGACGAGGAGGAAGGAGAGCAGGGTTCCCGAGTCCATGAAGGGGACATTAGTGTCGATACGGGCGAAGGTGTTCCCGGAGTTTTCCCAGAAAGCGCGTGCTTGAAGAAAGATCTGCGCCATGGACGACGTGGACCGGAAGATTCTTGCCGAGCTGCAGCAGGACGGGCGGCTGACCGTGACGGAGCTGGCCGCGCGGGTGCGGCTGAGCGTCTCGCCCTGCCACCGGCGGCTGCGGGAGCTGGAACGGTCGGGCGCGATCAGCCGGTACCGCGCTGTCGTGGATCCGGCCGCGGTGGGACTGAGCTTCGAGGCGCTGGTCTTCGTCTCGATGCGGCAGGAGGACCGGGACACCGTCGCCGAGTTCGAGCGGGCCGTCGGCGAGGTGGAGCACGTCCTGGACGCGCAGCGGCTGTTCGGCGAGCCGGACTATCTGCTCCGGGTGGCCACCGCCGATCTCGGGGCCTTCCAGAGGCTCTACGACGAGCGGCTGGCGACCCTGCCGGGGGTGCAGCGGCTGACGTCCACGCTCGTGATGAAGCACGTCGTGCAGGACCGCCCGTTGCCGGCCTGACCACGCGTCCACCCGCGCACAATCGCACATCCGCGCAGACGCACGTCACACACCCGATGAGGACCGCACAGGACCGAACATCCCCCTCACACGGCCGCAGGCGGTGGCCCACCCGGGGTGGACCACCGCCTGCGTGACAGGACTTGGGGCATCGATGCGGGAGTGCTACAAGGGCGCTACTTCGTGGGCTTCTTGCCGGTGATGCCCAGGTGCACCAACAGCGCCAGGTTCGGCTTGAGTTCGGCCTGCTTGACGCCCCAGGTCTGGAAACCCTTCTGGTGCGAGGCGACCGCCGCGAGCATCGCGACGATCGACCCCGCGATCGCGGCCGGGTTCACGTCCTTGTCGACCCGGCCCTTGGCCTGCAACTCGGCGACGGCGTCCGAAAGGGAGTTGTTCACCGAGTTGAGGATCTTCATACGGAGTTTGTAGAAGCGTTTGTCGCCTTCGGCCGCGCCGAGGTCGACGACGCGCAGGATCGCGTCGTTCCTCCGCCAGAACTCCAGGAAGCCGTCGACGAGTTCCTGGGCCGTCTGCCAGCCGGCCTTGCCGACCCAGGACCGCCCTTCGAGCAGCTCGGTCAACCCGGCTCCCTCGGCGGCCATTTGCTCGGCGATCTCGAGGACGGCGCCCTCGACGTCGGGGAAGTACTGGTAGAACGTCGCGGGCGAAGTGCCCGCCCTCCGGGCGACGTCGATGACCTTGACGTCCCGGTAGGGGGAGGAGCTGAGCATCTCGCTGAGGCAGTCGAGCAGCTTCTGCCGCGTCGCCTGCCCGCGCCGACCGGCCACGCGGCCGTCGACGGTACGCACTTGTCCTGTCATGCCGTCAGCTTACCGAGGGGTGATCGGAGCGCTATTCGGCCGACTGCAAATGGGGTGCGAGGGGGTGCGGAGGCGGGTGTGCCTGGTCTGCGGCCTGCGGACGGCGCGGTTAGTTTGGCAGCATGGCCGAAAACAGGGCATCGGTGTACGCGGCGGGCGTCACGGAGGGCGTCCCCTGCTGGGTGGACGCGCAGCTTCCCGACGTGGGCGCGGGCAAGCGGTTCTACGGCGAGCTCTTCGGGTGGGCGTTCCAGGAGCCCGGGACGGCGTACGGCGCCACCGTGTGGGCCCGGCTGGACGGCGAGCCCGTCGCCGGCCTCGCGCACAAGACGGACGGCCGTATGCCCACCGTGTGGACGGTGTACTTCGCGACGCCGGACGCCGGGGCCACCGTCCGCCGGGTGCAGGCGGCCGGCGGGCAGGTGATCATGGCGCCCTACCCGGTCGACGACCTGGGCCGGGCCGCCCTCGCCGCCGACCCGGAGGGCGCCGTCTTCGGCCTGTGGCAGCCCGGCGTCCACCGCGGGTTCGGCGTCCGGCACCGGCCCGGCGCGTTCGCCTGGGCGCAGCTGTACGCCCGGGACACCGAGACGGCCAACGCCTTCTACGGGCATCTCTTCCACGAGGCGTTGTTCGGGCCCGGCGCGGAACCCGACTTCGGGCGGGCGCCGGTGACCGACGTCTTCTCCGAGATGATGCCGCCGCACTTCCTCGTCCACTTCGGTGTGGAGGACTGCGAGGCGGCTCTCGGCACGGTGACCCGGCTCGGCGGCCGGGTGCAGGCGGGGCCGTTCACCGCGTCGTACGGAACGGTGGCCGTCGTCACCGACAATCAAGGGGCGTCGTTCGCGGTTCTGGAGCGCTGAGCTGTAGCTTTTGCCCGGGAATGGCGTTGGACACCCCGTTTGTCGCCGGGTTCGCAACCGGTGGCCGGGCCAGGAAGAATCGGGGTGCGTGCCGCCACGGCGGTGCGGTGGTGAGACGCTGCACGGGGCCGCGTACACAAATGGGCTGCACGGGGTCGCGTACACACACGGGTGGCGTGGCTCGCACGGGGAGGTGGCAGGCAAGTGGTGGATCAGCTGACGCAGCACGATCCGCGGCGGATCGGGCCGTTCGAGGTGCTGGGACGGCTGGGGGCCGGCGGCATGGGGCTGGTCTATCTCGCGCGGTCGGCCTCGGGCCGGCGCGTGGCGATCAAGACGGTCCGGACCGAGCTCGCCGAGGACCAGCTCTTCCGCGTGCGTTTCACCCGCGAGGTGGAGGCGGCGCGTGCGGTCTCCGGCTTCTACACGGCCGCCGTCGTCGACGCCGATCCCCGCGCGGCCGTGCCCTGGCTGGCCACCGCCTACGTGCCCGCGCCCTCCCTCGAGGAGATAGTGAACGAGTGCGGGCCGCTGCCGGCCCAGGCGGTGCGGTGGCTGGCGGCGGGCGTGGCCGAGGCGCTCCAGTCCATCCACGGCGCAGGGCTCGTCCACCGGGACCTGAAGCCGTCCAACGTCCTCGTCGTCGAGGACGGCCCCCGGGTGATCGACTTCGGTATCGCCTCCGGAGTGTCGAACACGCGTTTGACGATGACGAACGTGGCGGTCGGCACGCCCGCGTACATGTCCCCCGAGCAGGCGAAGGACTCGCGCAGCGTCACCGGCGCGAGCGATGTGTTCTCGCTCGGCTCCATGCTGGTCTTCGCGGCCACCGGTCACCCGCCGTTCCACGGCGCGAACCCCGTCGAGACGGTCTTCATGCTGCTGCGCGAGGAGCCCGACTTCGACGGGCTCCCGGACGAGCTGCGTCCGCTGATCGACTCCTGCATGCAGATGGACGCGACGGGCCGCCCCAACCCGGCCGACCTCCAGGCCCAGCTGGCCCCGCACCTCTTCGGCTCCGGCTCCGACGACAGCGGCACGGCGTCGGCGTGGCTGCCCGAGAAGGCGGTCGCCCTCATCGAGACACGGCGCGGCGGCCGCCCGGCGAAACCGGTGCCCAGCCCCGCCCGGCCGGCCCTGCCGCCCCCGCCGCCGCCCTCGCACGACCCGGTGGTCCTCTCCCGCCCCGCGACCGCCGCCCCCGGCACCGGCCCGGTCCGGCTGCCGGGCGCCGCCGTGCCGATCGGCCCCGGGCCGCGCGTCGCCGACGTCCGCGCCACCGCCGCCGTCAAGGCGCCCCTGCCCGAGCCCGGCCTGGTCGCCTCCTGGGCCCGGCCCCGCCCCGGCGTCAACGGCGCCGACCCGGCAGCCCTGCCGGCCGCCCCGCCCGCGCCCGCGGAGACCCCGGCCGGCTGGCGCCCCTGGCGTTTCCGCATGTCGAACGATGTGTGGGGCACCCCGTCCGTCGCCGGCGACCTCGTCTACGTCACCTCCTTCGAGGTGCACGCGCTGGACGTGGCGACCGGGCGACGGCGCTTCAAGACCCGGGACGTGGCCTGGTCGACGGCGGTCGCCGACGGCCGCGTCCACGCCTCCGACGGCCCCACCCTGTTCGCCCTCGACGCCCGTGAGGGCACCGACCTGTGGCGGCTGCCGACCGACGGCTGGGTGTACTGCCTCAAGGCCGAGCGGGGCACCGTCGTCACCGGCACCCGCGGCGGCGGCGTCCAGGCCTGGGAGGCCTCCACCGGCCAGAAGCTGTGGGAGGTGACCGGCTGCCAGACCGACTTCGAGTCCCCGGAGGCCGGCCCCGCCCTGCACGACGGCACCGTCTACATCTGGCAGGACGCCCGGCTGCGCGCCCTGGACGCCCGAACGGGCGACGAGCGCTGGTCGTACCCCATCGGCGACATGGCGTCCTGCGGCGGCGTCCCCGTCCGCGTCACGGCCGCCCCCGACGGCCATGTCTACCTCTCCGCCGGCACCCGCGTCCTCGCCGTCGACGTGGCGAGCGGGATGGTGCGCTGGCACTTCGAGGCCCCGGCGGTCTTCCTCTCCCCGCCCGCGTTCGTGCCCGGCCCGGCGGTGACCGGCGGCGGCGTGTACCTCGCCGACTACCTCGGCACGGTCTACGCCCTCGACGCCGCCGACGGCCGCGACCGCTGGCGCATCGCCACCGAGGCCCGCTCCTCCATCGACCCGGTGCTGGTCGCCGGCGGTCACGTCCACGTCGGCAGCGGCAAGGGCCTCTACACCCTCGACGCGGTCACGGGCACGCCCAAGTGGCGCTTCCAGGCGGGCGGCGACATCGTGGGCGCCCCCGCGGTCGCCGAGGGCCGCATCCACTTCGGCTCCACCGACCACCTCCTGTACACCCTCAAGGCCGACGACGGCCGCCTCCGCTGGAAACTCGCCACCGGCGGCGAGATCACCGGCTCCCCGGTCGTCCGCGACGGAGTCGTCTACGCCTGCAGCAAGGACCGCTGCGTCTACGCCCTGGACGCGGAGAAGGGCACGGGCACGTCGAGGACGACCTGACCGGGCCCGCTCACCGCACCCGGTACCCCCCGGCCCGGCGGTCCCTGAACAGGTCCGCCTGACGCTCCGGGGGCAGGTTGCCCAGGGTGACGAGGTGGGGGGCCTCGGCGAAGGCCGCGGCACGGGAAGGGGACCGGGTCGCCCAGAGGGCCCTCACCGTGCCCTGGACGGCGGTGGGCGGCAGGCCGGCGAGCGTGGCGGCGTGGGTCAGGGCCGTGGGCAACGCCTCGCCGGGTTCGGTGAGTTCGGAGACCAGGCCGATGTCGTGGGCGCGGCGCGCGGAGAGGCGTTCGGCGGCGCCCATGAGCGTCATCCGGGCGACCTCCCCGTAGGGCATCCGCTGCGCCATCAGCGCCGACTCGTAGGCGCTGACCATCCCGTACGTGGTGTGCGGGTCGAAGAAGACCGCGTCGGCGCCGGCGACGAGGAACTCGCACTCGCCCAGCAGGTAGAACGCGCCGCCGCAGGCCATGCCCTCCACCGCGCCGAGGACCGGCTTCCACAGGTCGTTCGCCTTCGGGCCGACGGTGAGGAGCGGATCGTCCTGCATGTACGGCGAGGTGGGCTGGGGCACGACGACGTCCCGGTCGATGCCGGTGCAGAACGCCCTCCGGCCCGCGCCGGTGAGGACGACCGCGCGCACCGAGTCGTCGAACCGCAGCTCCCGCCACACCTCCCGCAGCCGCTCGCACATGTCGAGGTCGATGGCGTTGAGCCGGTCCGGCCGGTCGAGGGTGACGACGGCGACGCCGGTGTCCTCGTCGCGGGACAGCAGCACGCTCACGGCCGCTCCAGGACCCACTGGGGCAGGCCGCCCTCGGGGAAGACGGCCCGCACCCGGGCGCCGATGCGCAGCCGGGCGGGGTCGAGCGAGTCCAGGGGCGCCCCGGGTTCGGTCACCAGGTTGCCGACCAGCCGGATTCTCGGCGCCTCGGCCAGCTCCACCACGACGACGTTGTACGGGGCGTGGGCGGCGTAGTCGGGCAGCAGCGGCGGGTGCGGGACGACGAACGACCACAGGCGCCCGCGCCCGTCGGTGCGCCGCCACCGGCTCGCGAAGGACTGGCAGTGCGGGCAGCAGGGGCGGGGCGGGAAACGGGGCTCGCCGCAGTCGGCGCAGGCCTGGACGCGGAGTTCGCCCCGGGCGGCGTGAGCCCAGAAGGGGGCGCCGTCGGCGTCGACGACCGGTTCGAGCATCTCGGACTCCTCAGTTCCTGAGCAGCAGCGCGGAGGTCGGGACTCCCTCGCCCGCGGTGACGAGGCAGGTGGATGCGCCGGGGACCTGGGCGGTGCTGGTCCCGCGGAGCTGCTTGACGCCCTCGTTGATGAGGTTGAAGCCGTGGACGTACGCCTCCGACAGCCCACCCCCGCCGGTGTTGACGGGCAGCCGCCCGCCCGTCTCCAGCGCGCCGCCCTCGGTGAACGCGCCGCCCTCGCCCCGCCCGCAGAAGCCGTACCCCTCCAGGGACAGCGGCACGAGCGGGGTGAACGCGTCGTAGATCTGGGCGACATCGACGTCCTGCGGGGTGAAGTCGGCGTGTTTCCACAGGTGCCGGGCGGCGGCCCAGGCGGGGCCGGTGAGCGGGTCGTCGTTCCAGTAGTTGACCATGCCGTGGTGCTGGGCGGGCAGACCCTGGGCGGCGGAGTGCACGTACACGGGTCGCTGCCGGCAGTCCAGGGCGCGCTCACGGCTCACCACCACGCACGCCAACGCCCCGTCCGTCTCCAGGCAGTTGTCGTAGAGGCACAGGGGTTCGCTGATCCAGCGGGCGGTCATGTACGACTCCCGGGTGAGGGGCCGCTCGTACATGATCGCGGCGGGGTTCTGGTTGGCGCGGTTGCGGCAGGCGAGGGCGACGTTGAAGAGGTGGTCGCGGGTCGCGCCGTACTCGTGCATGTAACGGCGGGCGAGCATGGCGATCTCGTCGACGGGCCGCAGCAGACCGTAGGGCCGCGTCCATTGGGCGGGCGTGGGGAGCTGCACGGCGGTGTTGGTCCACGGCCGGGGCCCGCTGCCCCTCTTCCGCGAGCGCCACGCGACCCCGACCGACGCCTGTCCGGAGGCGATCGCGGCGGCGAGGTGGGCGACGGTCGCGCAGGAGCCGCCGCCGCCGTAGGGGACGCGGGAGAAGTAGGTGAGGTCCCCGAAGCCGACGGCCTTCGCGAGCTCGACCTCGTCGGTCTCCTCCATGGTGTAGGAGGCGAGCGCGTCCACCTCGCCGGGGGCGATCCCGGCGTCGTCGAGCGCGGTGAGGACGGCGCGGCAGGCGAGCGTCTTCTCGTCCTCGGGCAGGCGCTTGGCGAAGGGCGTCTGGCCGATGCCGACGACGGCGGTGGCGTCCTTGAGTCCTGGTGCTCCGGGCATGCGCGCACACCTCCGCGGAGGACGGATCGAGCTGACAGACCGTCAGGTTACAGCTAATCTGACGGTCAGTCAGCTACTGTGCCGGGGAGGCGTCATGGGCCGTGACGTGGAGTGGGAGACGATCCCGGAGCTGGTCCGGTGGGCTGCCGGGCGGTACGCGGACGCCGAGGCGGTGGTGGAGGGCCGTACGCGCGTCTCCTACGCCGAGTTGGGCGCCCGCGTGGAGCGTTCGGCTGCGGCCTGCCTCGCGACGGGGGTGGAGCCCGGCGACCGGGTGGCGATCTGGGCGCCCAACTCCCTCGACTGGATGGTCGCGGCGCTCGGAGCGGTGTCGGCGGGCGCGGTCCTCGTCCCGCTGAACACACGCTTCAAGGGCGGCGAGGCGGCCGATGTGCTCAGGCGCAGCGGCGCGCGGCTGCTGTTCGTGACCGGCACGTTCCTCGGGACCTCGTACGTGGCGTCGCTGCGGCGGGCGGCCGGTGAGGGGCCGGGGGAGGGGCCGCTGCCCGGGCTGCCCGCGCTGCGCGAGGTGGTGGTGCTGTCCCAGGACGCGCCCGTCGGCTTCCGCACCTGGAAGGACTTCCTCGCGGGCGGGGAGGGGGTGGGTGCGGCCGAGGTCCGGTCGAGGGCGGAGGCGGTGGCCGGTCACTGGCCCTCGGACATCGTCTTCACCTCCGGCACGACCGGCCGCCCCAAGGGTGCGGTGATCACCCACGCGCAGACGCTGCGGGCGTACGACATCTGGTCCGAGCTGGCCGGACTGCGCCGGGGCGACCGCTACCTCGTCGTGAACCCCTTCTTCCACACCTTCGGCTACAAGGCGGGCGTCATCGCCTGTCTGACGCGGGGCGCGACGATGATCCCGCAGCCGGTGTTCAACGTGGAGACGGTGCTGGCGAACGTCGCGTCGGAGCGGGTGTCGGTGCTGCCGGGCCCGCCGACCCTCCACCAGTCCCTCCTGGACCACCCGTCCCGGGACGCCTACGACCTCTCCGCGCTGCGGCTGGTGGTGACCGGTGCGGCGGTGGTGCCGCTGCGGCTGGTGGAACGGCTGCGGGGCGAGCTGGGCGTGGCCACCGTGCTCACGGCGTACGGCCTGTCCGAGGCGAGCGGCATCGTCACGATGTGCCGCCGGGGCGACGAGCCGGCGGTGATCGCCTCGACGTCCGGCCGGGCGATCCCCGGCGCGGAGGTGCGGGTGGTTTCCGCCGGGGGCGCGGTGCTCGGCCCCGGGGTCCCCGGGGAGGTCCTGGTCCGGGGCTTCAACGTCATGCGCGGCTACTACGAGGACGAGGCGGCCACGGCGGAGGTGCTGGACGAGGACGGCTGGCTGCGCACCGGCGACGTGGGCGTCCTGGACGCCGAGGGCAACCTCCGCATCACCGACCGCATCAAGGACATGTTCATCGTCGGCGGTTTCAACGCCTATCCGGCGGAGATCGAGCAACTCCTCGGCCTGCACCCCGATGTGGCCGACGTCGCGGTGATCGGCGTCCCGGACGCCCGCCTCGGCGAGGTGGGCAAGGCCTACGTGGTCCGCCGTCCCGGCGCACCGCTGACCGCCGACGACCTGATCGCCTGGTCCCGCAGGGAGATGGCGAACTACAAGGTGCCCCGAGCGGTCGAGTTCGTACGGGAACTGCCACGCAACGCGAGCGGGAAGGTGGTCAAGGGTGAGCTGCGGGAGGGCGCTCGGACCCCCGTCCGCATCGAGTGACCGAGCGGTACTTCACCGCTCGCAGGGCGTCCGAGTGGTCGCGCTCTGACGGGCACACGTCGGCCGCGGTGGCGCCCCCTCCTCGCCACCGCGGCCGAACTCCCCCGTCGAGGTGCCTACTCGGCGCGCTCAGTGGTGGCGTGGTTCTCCATCGTGCGGACGTCGGCGACACCACCGGTGGCGTGGTTCTCCATCGTGCGGACGTCGGCGACGCCGCCGGTCGCGTGGTTCTCCATCGTGCGGACGTCGGCGACGCCGCCCGTGGCGTGGTTCTCCAGCGTCGTGACGGCCGGCTTCTCGCCCGTGGCGTGGTTCTCCGCCGGCGTGGCGACGGGCTGCGCCGCGCTCTTCTGCTGCTCACTCATGATGTGACTCCTCAGGGACGGGACCGGGTCCGTGACGCCCGTCCAGCGACTCCCCCGCGGGTCGCTGGACGGGCGTTCGGGGCGCCCACCCTAGTGGTGGGGACCGACATCGACCCGCCTGCCCCCCGACGCGCCGGATCGACGTGCGACGAGCCTGCCGGACGGCGATAAACGAACGATGAATGCGCCGGACCAGGACCTTTTCAGGCCGCCGCGGCGGGGGTCAGCAGCGCCCTGACCCCGTCGGTCTCCGGCGAGCCCAGTTGCTCGAAGACGGCGAGCGCCTCCTGCCAGCAGGCCCGCGCCCGGTCCGACTGCCCGAGACCCCGCAGGCTGCGCCCGAGCACCGTCAGCACGTTGGCGCGCCGCCACTCGCCCCCGATGCCCCGCAGCACGGAGAGGGAGTGCTCGGCCATGGCCGCCGCCTGCGCGGACCGGTGCGCGGCGAGATGGACCTCGGCCATGCGGAAGATGGTCATGCCCTCCCAGAGCCGCTGGCGGCACTCCCGGAAGACGTCCAGCGCGTCGTCGAGACAGCTGACGGCCTCCTCCAGCTGAGCGGCCTGCGTCAAGGCGAGGCCCAGCGCGTAGCGGGCGTTCGCGCCCCG
Organism: Streptomyces sp. NPDC101166; assembly: GCF_044768125.1. Classification (NCBI taxonomy): domain Bacteria; kingdom Bacillati; phylum Actinomycetota; class Actinomycetes; order Kitasatosporales; family Streptomycetaceae; genus Streptomyces; species Streptomyces sp. NPDC101166. Next base: position 212,417 of record NZ_JBIWPF010000011.1, on the reverse strand, counting down.
CAGGGAGTGCCCCAGCCTGTCGTAGATGGCGACGCCCTCCCGGGCCAGCGCCACGGCGCCCGAGGTGCGGCCGGTGGCCAGCAGGATTCTCGACATGTTGCACAGCGCGCTGGCCTCGCCCGGCCGGTTGCCGTCGGCCCGGTAGTTGGCGATGGCCTCGTTCAGATGGGCCTCGCCGTCACCGTGGCGGCCCTGGTAGAGGGCGATGATCCCGCGGTCGTTCGGGGTGCAGCCGCTCGGCAGCGGATCCTGGGTGACGCGCGTCAACTCCATGACCTGGGCGGCCTCTTCGTCGGCCTGCGTGAAACGGCCGGCGACGATGTGCACGTTGGTGATGGCCATCCGGGCCCGGCCTTCCGTGCGCGGATCGCCCACGGCCCGCGCGGCCTCGCGTGCGGCGGCCGCCGACACCTCGTAGTCACGGGCGTTGGCCCCCGACTCCGCGAGGTCCTTGGCGGCCCACAGCAGGTCCGTGGCCCGCCGCAGCCGTTCGTCGCCGAGCGACTGGCGCACGCAGGCGAGCAGGCAGTCCGCTTCCGTGTACAGCCAGTCCAGCGCGGCGGCGGCCTCGGCGAAGTGCAGCCCCGGGTACTCCGTCCCCGCCAGATGGTCCACCAGCCGGTCGCCGGGCCGCTCGATGGCGTAGACCCCCGCCGCCGTCGCCAGGTAGAAGTCCAGCAGACGCGACATCGCCGCCTTCCGCTCGCCGGGCGGCTGTTCGTCCCGCTCCGCGCACGCACGCGCGTAGAGGCGGACCAGATCGTGGAAGCGGTAGCGTCCCGGAGCCGCCGACTCCAGCAGGGAGGTGTCGACGAGGGACTCGAGCAGGTCCTCCGTGTCCTCCGGCGTCAGGTCGAGGACGGCCGCCGCAGCCGTCAGGGAGATGTCGGGGCCGTCCGCCAGACCGAGGAGGCGGAAGGCGCGGGCCTGGGCCGGCTCCAGCTGACCGTAGCCGAGTTCGAAGGTCGCCTTGACCGCGAGGTCGCCGGCCTGGAGCTCGTCCAGACGCCGCCGCTCGTCGGCGAGCTTCACCGCGAGGACGGACACCGTCCACGTGCGGCGGGCGGCCAGCCGCGACGCGGCGATACGGATCGCCAACGGCAGGAAACCGCACGCCGCGACGACGTCCAGCGCGGCCTCCCGCTCCGCCGTCACCCGCTCCTCGCCCACGATCTTCGTGAACAGCGACAGCGCCTCGTCGGGCGACATCACGTCCAGGTCGACCAGATGAGCGCCCGCGAGTCCCACCATCCGCACCCGGGAGGTCACCAGGGCCGCGCACCCCTCGGTGCCCGGCAGCAGCGGACGCACCTGCGCCGCGTCCTTGGCGTTGTCCAGCAGGACCAGCACCCGTCGCCCGTCCAGCGCCGACCGGTACAACGCCGCCCGCTCCTCCAGGGAGTCGGGCACCGCCGAGTCCGCCGTGCCGAGGGCACGCAGGAAGGCGCCGAGGACCGTCACCGGCTCGGCCGCCCGCGCGCCGGCGCCCTGGAGATCGACGTACAACTGGCCGTCGGGGAAGGCGGACCGCGCCTGGTGGGCGACGTGCACGGCCAGCGTCGTCTTGCCGACGCCGCCGATGCCCGCCAGCGCCGACACGGCCATCACCCGGCCCTCACCGCCGCCCTGCGGCCCCGACGCCCCCGCCAGCGCCTCGCTCAGCTCCGTCACGAAGGCCGCCCGGCCCGTGAAGTCCGGGACATTCGCAGGGAGTTGCGCGGGCCGCACCCGCACCACCGCCGCCTCCGTGACGGCCGCCGGCTCCGCCAGCTCCGGATCGGCCTGGAGGATACGGCGCTGCAGCTCACGCAGGCCGGGGCGCGGATCCACACCCAGCTCCTCGGCGAGCAGCCGCCGCGTGTCCGCGTACACCGCGAGCGCCTCCGCCTGCCGGCCGCTGCGGTACAGCGCCAGCATCAGCAGCTCACGGAAGCGCTCGCGCAGCGGATGCGCCGCTGTCAGCGCGGTCAGCTCCGAGACCGCCTCGGCGTGGCAACCCTGCTCCAGGTCCATGTCCAGCCGGGTTTCGAGGAGTTGGAGCCGCCACTCCTCCAGGCGGACGCGCTGCGCCTCCGCATACGGGCCCGGCACCCCGGCCAGCGCCTCGCCGTCCCACAGCGCCAGCGCCCGGTTCAGCGTCTCCCGCGCCTGCCGGAGATCCCCGGCCCCGCGCGCCTTCTCGGCCTCGGCGGACAGCTCCTGAGCTGCCGTCAGATCCAGCGAACCGTCGGCCGGGGTGCGCACCGCGTACCCGCCCGACTCGCTCACCAGAACACCGGGGTCCAGCGCCTTGCGCAGCCGGGAGGCGTACGTCCGCACCGCCGCCAGCGCCTGCGACGGCGGTTCCTCGCCCCATAGCGCGTCGATCAGCTCGGCGGCCGTCGCCGTACGTCCCTCGCGCAGCAACAGGGCGGCGAGAAGCGCGCGTTGCTGAGGAGATCCGGTCGCCAGCGACTGATCGCCGCGCCAGGCCCGCACCGGACCCAGCACGTCGAAGCGCAACGCCGCGGGCTCCTCGGAGGAGCCGGGGCGTCTTGGCTCCGGTGCGCGCGGTACACCCTCGTTCATCGGGGTCCCCCTAGGCATCATGACCGACCAGGTCAGTTTGCCCTGTCCGTGCCGGAACCGTCAGCCGGGGGCGACGCCGATCACGGACCGGCACACGGAAGCGACACACCCGTGACACATCCTCCGCACGTGAACGCCCGCGAACCGGCTCCGCCCCCGCGCGGCCATCGCCCGCGATCGTGTGCGAAACCGTGCCGCACACCATTGCTGACGGGCCGTCAGATCGGCGCTACCGTGCCCCCATGGAGACATTGGAGACCTTGGAGACCGGCGAGAGCTTCCCGCGGATCATCTCCGTCGACGACCACACCGTCGAACCCCCCACCGTCTGGCAGGACCGCCTCCCCAAGAGGTACCTGGACACCGGACCCCGCGTCGTCCGCGCCCCGCTGAAGGAGATGACCTTCCTCGGCGGCCGCTTCAAGCCCGTCATGGGCGCGCCCGGCGACGAGGGCCCCGTCGGCGACTGGTGGGTCTACGAGGACCTGCACCGCCCCCTCACCCGCCTCGACACCGCCGTCGGCTTCAGCCGGGACGAGATCAAGCTGGAGGTCATCACCTACGAGCAGATGCGCCCCGGCTCCTACGACGTCCCCTCCCGTCTCGCCGACATGGACGTCAACCACGTCCAGTCCGCCGTCTGCTTCCCCACCTTCCCCCGCTTCTGCGGCCAGACCTTCACCGAGGCCGCCGACCGCGAGCTCGGCCTGCTGTGCGTGCGCGCCTACAACGACTGGATGGTGGAGGAGTGGTGCGGCCCGCAGGCGCGCGGCCGGCTGATCCCGCTCACCCTCATCCCCCTGTGGGACGCCGAGCTGGCCGCCGCCGAGGTCCGCCGCAACGCCGCGCGCGGGGTCCGCGCGGTCGCCTTCTCCGAGATACCCCCGCACCTCGGCCTGCCCTCCGTCCACACCGACGACTGGGACCCCTTCCTCGCCGCCTGCGACGAGACCGGCGCCGTCGTCGCCATGCACATCGGCTCCTCCAGTCGTATGCCCTCCACCTCCGCCGACGCCCCGCCCGCCGTCGGCTCCACCATCACCTTCGCCAATTGCTGCTTCTCGATGGTCGACTGGCTGATGAGCGGCAAGTTCGAACGCTTCCCCGGCCTGAAGGTGATGTACGCGGAGGGGCAGATCGGCTGGATCCCCTACATCCTGGAGCGCGCCGACGTCGTCTGGGAGGAGAACCGCGGCTGGGGAGGCGTGGCCGACAAGGTCCACCGCCCGCCGTCGGAGCTGTTCGCCGAGCACGTGTACGGCTGCTTCTTCGACGACGCGTTCGGCCTGCGGAACCTGGACGCGATCGGCGTCCGGAACGTGCTGTACGAGACCGACTACCCGCACTCCGACTCCACCTGGCCGAAGTCGCGCGAGGTCGGCGAGGCGCAGATGGGCCACCTGGACCCCCACGTCGTCGAACGGATCGTCCGGGGCAACGCGATCGACCTGCTGGGGCTGACGCGGGACGGTCTGTGGCCGGGCGGCGCCCGGTGAGCCTCGCCTACGGCATCCAGCTCCCCGTCCAGTCCCAGTCCGCCCTGTACGCCGAGCGCTGGGAGGCCGACGCCGGCCCCGCCGACCTGGTCGCCGTCGCCCGCGCCGCGGACCGCGCCGGCTTCTCCTACGTCGCCTGCTGCGACCATGTCGCCGTCCCGCGCCGGCTCGCGTCCGCGATGGGCACGATCTGGTACGACCCCGTGGCCACCCTCGCCCACCTCGCCGCCGTCACCGAACGGGTCCGCCTGCTCAGCCATGTCGCGATCGTCGGCCTGCGGCACCCGCTGGTCATCGCCAAGCAGTACGCCACCCTCGATCACCTCAGCGGCGGTCGGCTGATCCTCGGTGTCGGCGCGGGGCACGTACCGGAGGAGTTCGAGGCGCTCGGCGTCGACTTCACGAGCCGGGGAGCCGTCCTCGACGAGTGCGTCGACGCGCTCAGGGCGGCGCTCGGCCCCGAGGAGTACCCCGTACACCACGGAAAGGCGTACGACTTCGAAGGGCTCGGCCAGCGTCCCCGGCCCGCCCAGCCGCGCGTGCCCCTCTGGGTCGGCGGCTCCTCCCCGGCCGCCGTACGCCGCGCCGCCCTCAGGGGCGACGGCTGGCTGCCGCAGGGGGACCCGCGCGACCGGCTGATCGCGCAGATCGAGCGCATCCGGGGCCTGCGGGCGAGCGCGGGCCTCGACGCCCCGTTCACCGTGGGGGCCATCACCGAGCCCCTCTACGTCGGCACGCCCGCCTGGGACGTGGGCCGCCGCACCCTCACCGGCCCGCCGCAGGCGCTCGCCGCCTCCCTGCGGGAGTACCGCGCCATGGGCGTGGACCAGATCCAGGTCCGCTTCCGCTGCCGTTCCCGCACCGAACTCACCGACCAGATCGAGGCGTTCGGAGCCGACGTGGCCCCGCACCTCGACGCCGGCCCCCGACCCGGCATCGCCGCACACCCCTGAGGAGACACCATGGGCAAGCTGGACGGACGTGTCGTGCTCGTCACCGGCGGCGCGCGCGGGCAGGGGGAGCAGGAGGCGCGGTTGTTCGCGGCGGAGGGCGCGCGGGTCGTCGTCGCCGACGTCCTCGACGAGCAGGGGCAGGCGCTGGCCGACGAGATCGGGGCACTGTACGCCCACCTCGACGTCCGCGAGGAGGACAGCTGGCGGCACACGCTCGACACCGCGCAGCGGGCGTACGGCCGGGTCGACGGCCTCGTCAACAACGCCGGCATCCTGCGGTTCAACGCCCTCACCGACACGCCCCTCGACGAGTTCATGGAGGTGGTCCGGGTCAACCAGGCCGGCTGCTTCCTGGGCGTGCGGACGGTGGCCCCGGCCATGGCCGACGGCGGCACCATCGTGAACACGGCCTCCTACGCCGGGCTGACCGGGATGGCGGCCGTGGGCGCGTACGCGGCGACCAAGCACGCGATCGTCGGGCTCACCCGGGTCGCCGCCCTGGAACTGGCACCGCGCGGCATCCGCGTCAACGCGATGTGCCCCGGGGCCATCGACACGCCGATGTCGAACCCGGCCGCCCTGGACCCGGCCGCGGACGCCGAGGAGACCGCCAAGGCGCTCGACGGGCTGTACCGCAAGCTCGTGCCGCTGGGCCGGATCGGCCGCCCGGAGGAGGTGGCCCGGCTGGCGCTGTTCCTCACCTCGGACGACTCCTCCTACATCACCGGGCAGCCCTTCGTGATCGACGGGGGATGGCTGGCCGGAGTCAGCATTATCTGACGATCAGTCAGGTCATGAGGGTGCGGCTATTGACGGTGCGAGGGGGCGGTGCCACAGTCGGCGGCAAGCTGATCTGACGCATCGTCAGAAAAGGGAATCGGTGACCTGGGGACGGTGAACCTCCTTGGAATTCGGGCTCTTTGTACAGGGATACGTCGGCAAGCGCGCGGAGACCGACCCGCTCGCCGAGCACAAGGCGCTGATGGAGGAGACCGAGTACGTCATCCAGGCGGACAAGTCCGGCTTCAAGTACGCCTGGGCGTCCGAGCACCACTTCCTGGAGGAGTACTCACACCTCTCCGCCAACGACGTCTTCCTCGGCTACCTCGCCCACGCGACGGACCGCATCCATCTGGGTTCAGGCATCTTCAACCCGCTGGCCCAGGTCAACCACCCCGTCAAGGTGGCCGAGAAGGTGGCCATGCTCGACCACCTCTCCGAGGGCCGCTTCGAGTTCGGCAGCGGTCGCGGGGCGGGCTCCCACGAGATCCTCGGGTTCATCCCCGGCGTGACCGACATGAACTACACCAAGGAGATCTGGGAAGAGACCATCGCCGAGTTCCCCAAGATGTGGCTCCAGGACGAGTACGCCGGATTCCAGGGCAAGCACTGGCAGCTCCCGCCCAGGAAGGTCCTGCCCAAGCCGTACGGCTCGTCCCACCCGGCGATGTGGTACGCGGCCGGCTCCCCGCCCTCGTACGCGATGGCCGCACGCAAGGGCCTCGGCGTGCTGGGCTTCAGCATCCAGAAGGTCTCCGACATGGAGTGGGTGCTGGAGCAGTACAAGACGGCGATCGTGAACGCGGAGCCCGTCGGGGACTTCGTCAACGACAACGTGATGGTGACGACGACCGCGATCTGCGCGCCCACCCACGACGAGGCGATCCGGATCGCCGCCTCCGGCGGGCTGCACTACCTGCCCTCGTTGGTCTTCCGCTACCACGACACCTTCCCTCGGCCCGAGGGCTTCCCGGAGTGGCCGCAGACGCTGCCCGAGTACACCCCGGAGTTCGTGGAGCTGCTGGTGGAGGAGGAGCTGCTGATCTGCGGGGACCCGGACGAGGTGCTGCGGCAGTGCAAGCGGTGGGAGCAGGCCGGGGCCGACCAGCTCAGTTTCGGACTGCCTGTCGGGGTGCCGAAGGAGGAGACGCTGCAGACGATCCGGCTGATCGGGGAGCACGTGATCCCGAAGATCGACACGGATCCGGTGCACCGGACTTCGCGGTTCCGGCAGAGCGCCTGATCGCCGAGGTGCTGCGGGTCGTCCGGCGGCCGCGGGCCGCACGGCGCTGGTCGCGCAGTTCCCCGCACCCCTTCACGGCGTAGTACGCAACGGAGTTGAGGAGGAAGCCTCCATGCTCGATCACGTCATCAGGGGCGCGACCGTCGTCGACGGGACGGGCGGCCCCGCCCGGGTCGCCGACGTCGGGATACGGGACGGGCGGATCGCGGTCGTCGGCGACGTCACCGAGGAGGCGAGGTCCGTCGAGGACGCCACCGGGCTCGTCCTCGCCCCCGGTTTCGTCGACCCGCACACCCACTACGACGCCCAGCTGTTCTGGGACCCCTACGCCACGCCCTCGTTGAACCACGGGGTCACCACGGTCGCCGCCGGGAACTGCGGGTTCACGCTCGCGCCGCTCAACCCGGAGCGGCCCGCCGACGCCGACTACACGCGCCGCATGATGTCCAAGGTCGAGGGCATGTCGCTGGTCGCGCTGGAGGAGGGCGCGCCCTGGAGCTGGCACAGCTTCGGGGAGTACCTGGACGCGCTGGAGGGGCGGATCGCCGTCAACGCCGGCTTCATGGTGGGGCATTGCGCGCTGCGGCGGTACGTGATGGGGCCGGACGCGGTCGGCGGGCAGCCCAGCGAGGAACAACTCGACCGGATCGTCCAGCTGTTGCACGAGGCCATGGACGCCGGAGCGTGGGGCGTCTCCACCACCCAGTCCTCGACCCACTCCGACGGCGACGGACAGCCGGTCGCCTCCCGGCACGCCCGCCCCCGGGAACTGCTCGCGCTGGCCCGCGCCGTCGGGGAGCACGAGGGCACGCAGATCGAGGCGATCGTCGCGGGCTGCCTCGACCAGTTCAGCGACGCCGAGATCGACCTGTTCGTGGAGATGAGCGCGACGGCCGGACGCCCCCTGAACTGGAACGTCCTCACCGTCGACGCGGCCGTGCCGGAGCGGGTGCCCCGCCAGCTGGCGGCGAGCGAGCGGGCGCGGAAGGCCGGCGGCCGGGTGGTGGCCCTGACCATGCCGATCCTCACCCCGATGAACATGTCCCTGGGCACGTTCTGCGCCCTCAACCTCATCCCCGGCTGGGGGCAGGTCCTCGCGCTGCCGGTCCCGGAGCGGATCGAGAAGCTGCGGGATCCGTCTGTCCGGGCGGAGATGCTGCGGCGCGCCGAATCCAAGGAGGCGGGCGTCTTCCGGCGGCTGGCCGACTTCGGGCGGTACGTCATCGGCGACACCTACAGCGAGGCGAACCGGGGGCTGAGCGGCCGGGTGGTGCGCGACATCGCGGCGGAACGAGGGCTGGACCCGTTCGCGTGCCTGGTCGAGATCTGCGCCGCCGACGGACTGCGGACGGTGCTGTGGCCGATGCCGACGGACAACGACCCGGCGTCGTGGGCGCTCAGAGCGGAGACCTGGCAGCACGAGGACGTGCTGCTGGGCGGCTCGGACGCGGGCGCGCACCTGGACCGCATGTGCGGAGCGCCGTACACGACCCGGTTCCTCGGCGACTGTCTGCGCGGGCGCCGGCTCGTCGCTCTGGAACAGGCGGTGAAGATGCTCACCGACGACCCCGCGCGGCTGTTCGGCCTGCGGGAGAGGGGCCGGATCGAGGAGGGCTTCCATGCCGACCTGGTCCTGTTCGACCCGGAGCGGATCGACGCGGGCACGGCCACCCTGGTGCACGACCTGCCGGGAGACAGTCCGCGGCTGGACTCCAAGGCGCTGGGCGTGCGGGCGGTGTGGGTCAACGGGGTCGCCGCGATCCGCGACGACGTGGTGACCGGGGCGGTGCCGGGCAGGGTGCTGCGCTCGGGCCGCGACACACGGACGGTGGCGACGAAGTGAGTCGGGGATCCGGGCCGTCCGCGGGCGACGGCCGAGTGAGCGAGGGGCAGCGGCTGTTCGTCGGCGGTGCGTGGGTCGAACCGGACGGCGGCCACTACGCGGTGACCGACCCCGCGACCGAGGAGAGGGTCGGCTGGGCTCCGGAGGCCTCACGGGAGCAGGTGCTCGAGGCCTGCGCCGCGGCCCGCGAGGCCTTCGGTCCCTGGTCGCGGACGGCCCCCGAGGAGCGGGCGGCGGTGCTGGCCAGGGCCGCGGACGTCATCCGCGGCCACCTCGTGCCGTACACCGAACTGGCCCGCGCCGAGACGGGCGCGACGACAGGGACCGCGCGGGCGATGCAGGTGGGCGTCGGGGCGGCCCGCTTCCGCCGGTACGCGCGCGTGGAGCCCGCCGAGTGGGCCATACCGCCGCAGATCAACGAGGCCGGCCCGATGGGGAAGGCCGGCGTGACGGGCGCGCTGGCCGTACGCCAGCCGGTCGGCGTCGTCACCTGCGTCACCTCGTACAACAATCCGTGGGCGAACCCGGCGGGCAAGGTGGCCCCGGCGCTGGCCATGGGCAACACGGTGGTGGTGAAGCCGGCCCCGCAGGACCCGCTGTCCGTCTACCGCATGGCGGAGGCGCTGGAGGCGGCGGGGGCGCCGAGGGGCGTGGTGAACGTCGTCTCCGGCCGCGCGGTGGAGGTCGGTGAGACGGCGGTGTCCTCGCCGGACGTCGACATGGTGAGCTTCACCGGTTCCACGGCGGTCGGGCAGCGCATCGCCGAGGAGTGCGGGCGCTCCATGAAGCGGCAGTTGATGGAGCTGGGCGGCAAGGGCGCGGCGGTCGTCCTCGACGACGCGGACGTGAGGTCGGCGGTGGCCGGTATCGGCACCACGTTCTCCTTCTACAGCGGCCAGATCTGCACCGCCCCGACCCGCGTCCTGGCCCAACGGGGCGTGTACGACCGGCTGGTGGAGGGTCTGGCGGCGTACGCGGGCCGGCTGAAGGTGGGCGACCCGAGCGAACCGGACACCGTCGTCGGCCCGTTGATCTCCGCCGCTCACCGCGACCGTGTGGAGTCGTACGTCGAACTGGGCCGCAAGGAGGGCGCGGTGGTCGTCTCCGGCGGCGAACGTCCGCCGCTGGAGCGCGGGTTCTACGTGGCCCCGACTCTCCTGGCCGACTGCACGAACGACATGCGGGTCGCCCGGGAGGAGATCTTCGGCCCGGTGGTCGTGGTGATCCCCTTCGACGACGAGGAGGAGGGGGTGGCCCTGGCCAACGACAGCGACTACGGCCTGATCGACTACGTCTGGTCCGCCGACGTGGCGAGGGCCTTCCGCGTCGCCCGCCGCCTCCGCGCCGGCGGCGTGGGAGTCAACACGGTCGCCCGCAACATGGAAGCCCCCTTCGGCGGCTTCAAGAAGAGCGGCGTGGGCCGCGACGTCGGCTCCTACGCCCTGCACGCGTACAGCGAGGTGCAGGCGATCGTCTGGCCGGGCTGAGAACCGCTGCCGGCGGTCACAGATCGAGAACGGCGCGAAGCCCGATCTCTACCGCCTCCATCACCCGCTCCTCCACAGGGCCCAGATCGTGGGTGAAGCGGGTGGCGGCCAGCGTCCGGAACTCACCCAGCACGACGGTGCCGGAGGAGGGGGAGCTCACGGGGATGTCCACCAGTGTGGCCTCGCGCACCTGCTGTGGGTAGATCAACACGCAGGTCGCCGACTTGTGCTGGTCGTTGAGGACGTCCGAGGAGACCACCAGGACGTGCGCCGGACCACCGGCGAAGCGCAGTTCGTAGACGTGCCCGCGCCTCATCGCCCCGCCATCCGGCCCCACCGCTCCAGCGTGGCCTCTTCATTCTCGCCGGGCTCCGCGACCGTGGCCGTGATGTCGGCTTCGGCGCGCACCCGCGCCGACCTCTGCAGTTCCTCGGCGAGCATCTGCTGACGCAGTATGCGCGCCGTGTAGGCGGAGGCGTTGCCCTTGGCCTTCACGAAGGCCGCCACATCGTCCGGCAGGCTCATCGTCATGTTAATCGTCATGCAGGCATCATACGATGCTCATGTGCCGTGGGGCGGAGGCTGTCGATGAGGGTCGTGACATGGAATCTGTGGTGGCGCTTCGGGCCGTGGGAGGCGCGGCAGAAGGCGATCTTGTCCGTGCTGCGCGACCTGCGCCCCGACGTGGTCGGACTGCAGGAGGTGTGGGCCGCCGGCGGTGAGAACCAGGCGGAGTGGCTCGCCGGCGAGCTCGGCCTGCACTGGGCCTGGGGACCGTCGCCGTCCCCCGAGCGGTGGCGGCGCCGGATCGGGGACGCGTCCGTCGACGTCGGCAACGCGGTGCTGAGCCGCTGGCCCGTGATCGAGCGGGAGGTGCTCGAACTGCCCGCGCCGGCCGACCTGGCCGACGGCCGCACCGCCCTGTACGCCCGCCTCGCCGCCCCCGCCCTTGACGTCCCGTTCTTCACCGCCCACCTCTCCTCGGCCCCGGCGGCCGCCGCGGTACGCCGTCAACAGGTCTTGGCGCTCGCCGGGTTCGTCGCCCGGCACCGAGGCGACACCCTCTTCCCGCCCGTCGTCACCGGGGACTTCAACTCCTTCCCCGACTCCGACGCGGTGCGCCTGTTCGGCGGCTACAAGACCGAGCCCGCCGTGCCCGGCCAAGTCCTGTACGACGCCTGGGAGTACGCCGACCCCACGGCTCCCTCTGCGACCTGGACCCCCGAAAACCCTCACGCGGCACGGCTTCTGGAGCCGCCCGCCCGCATCGACTACATCCACGTCGGCCCGCCGGGACCCTCCGGCGAGGGCCACGTCCGCGACGTCCGCCGCGTCGGCCACGGTCCGGTGGACGGCGTGTGGCCCTCGGACCACGCGGGGGTCCTCGCCGACCTGGCGGCGGACGGGGTCGACGGCTGCTGACGGGGGCGAGGAGGGCGGCGACGGCCTCAGCCGGCAAGCGGCGAGCCGCGCAAGCACTCAATCACGCCCGGTTCGACCACGCCGTCTCGCGCGTCGACATCGTCCCGCCCACCGAAGCCATCGCACGCCACGCCGGTAAGCTCCTTGCCACAGCCGGGCTCCACGGCCACAGACATGCCCTCGAGGCCATCGTCGTGGCCACCTCGATCACGTCACCCCCGCCCGTGACCATCCTGACCTCGGACCCCGAGGGCCTGCTGGTGCTGGTGCTGGTGCTGGTGCTGGTGCTGGTGCTGGTGCTGGTGCTGGTGCTGGGCGGTCCGGGCGTCCGTGTGATCAAGGTCTGACGCGGTTCGGCCCTGGGCCGGCTGACTTTCCGTAGCGCCGGGGCGCCAGACGTGGCTTGGGCACCCCCTCGCGGCCGTCTCAGCCGGGTGTCTCACGCCAGTAGCGCGGGCACTTCGTCGTGGCCGCCTTCGCCCGGTTGGCGTCGACGACCTCGCGCATACGGGTCAGCTCCGCCCCGCTGGACGCGTCCGCCTCCAGGTCCTCGCGGGCCGGGACGACGAGCAGCAGGTGTCGCCCCTTGGCGAACGGCTCTTCCACCTGGGCGACGGAGGGGTCGACGAGGTCGAGTTCGACCGTGTCAGCGCCCCGATCGGGCTTGATCCAGTGGTTCACGGCGAACCTCAGCAGCACCCGGCCCGGCCGGGAAGCCGGGCGGACGTCGAGCACGTCACCCTCGGCGATCAGGCGTGCGCAGGCGATGCCCTCGGCGTAGGTCTGGCCCTGACCGCCCGCGTCCTGCGTGGTGGTGTCGTCGGCCGGCCGGTCCTGGGACCACGTGGTCAGCAGGGCCGCGCAGAGGGCGGCCACGGCGGCCAGGCCGACGGCGGCCGCCAGGGCGGGCCGTGTCCGGCGCGGGCGCGTGGCGCGTTCGCGCTGCTGCTCCGACAGGGGCGGCTTGCGCATGTCGACGTTCCTCCCTCGCCTCGTACGACTGTGACGCGGCCGCCCCGGGGAACGTTCACCCCGGGGCGGCCGCGTGCCTCAGTCGCAGGCGGCGCTGCCGCCGGCCGTCCTCGACGCGGACCCGAACTCCTGCGGCGCCGCAGGAGCGGCCGCCTTGAGCTCGCTCACCAGCGCGCTCGCCGATCCGCCGGCCAGCTGCTCCTCGAGACCGAAGTCCGGGGTGTCGTCCGAGGCGGAGGCGGCGGCCGCGGGCGAACCGCCCTGCTGACGCACCACGCGTCCCGCTTCCTCCCCGTTGCCGAGGATCCCCTCGTCGAAGGGGATCTCGGACCCCTCGCCCAGCCCGAGCCACTTGCCGGGCGTCCGGCCGTCGCCCTCGGCGCAGCGCGGGCCCTGCCAGACGATCGCCATCACGTAGGAGTGGCCGGTCTCCACACGCGGACGCTCCTCCAGCACCATCTTGCGCCGCTTGTCGGTGTCGCCGTCGCTGAACTGCCAGCCGGCGGCGTTGTACTCCCAGGTCTGCGGCGCCTTCTGCGGGGCGGCGGCACGCGACCACAGCACCTTGTCCACCCGCAGTCTCACCTGCCTGCCGACGATCCCCTCACCGCGTTCGGTCTCGCCGCGGCTCGGCGCGAGCTCCCGTTCGGACACGGCCGAGACCACGACGACGTGGTCGGCGTACGTCACCCAGTCCTGGGCCGTCGTGCTGGGAAGGCGATCGGAGGCGTGGCCCACGATCACCCCGTCGCCGAGGGCCTGTCCGCGGTGGTCCCCGGCCGCGGCCGACGACCCGCCGGAGGGGCTGACGACGGCGGCCGTGACGACGGCCGTGAGGGCCGCGCCGGTGACGGCGGCGGCGATACGTGCCAGGCGTCTCACAGGGCCTCCCTAGAACTGGCCGTTGATGTTGTCACGGTTGTTGGCTCCCAGCCCGACGTTGGACCCGACCGGCGTGACCAGGCAGCCGAGCCGGCTGTCGGTGTTGGACAGGATGGGGTCGGCCTGCTTGCCGTGGGTGAGCCCGATGGCGTGGCCGGTCTCGTGACAGGTCAGCCCACGGGTGTACGAGCCGGGGCCGCGCAGGCGGACGTACTGCTGGTCGCACTCGAACTCCGCGTTGTCCACAGCGTCGTTGCACCAGGTGACACCGTCGGCGGTGGAGGGGACGCCCGCGTCGCACTCCTGGTAGACGATGTCCGTCTCGGCACTGCCCTCGAACGTGGGCGACGAGTCGTAGCTGATGGTGAGATCGGTGGGCGAGTAGTCGCTGCCCATGGTCGTGGTCACCGCGTTCTTGTCCTCGGACTCCAGCTCGCACACCGGACCGTTGCTGTCCATGTAATAGGTGACGGTGGCGTTGTCCGTGCGGCAGCTCAGCCTGCCGTCCCCGCCCTCGGGGTCGTTGAAGCAGGCGAGGTTGTTGTTCGCCGTCGGGTGCATGTTGTCGGTGACCGCGGCCCACGCGATTCCGGCGGAGACGCCCACCGCGAGCGTGGTGACTATTCCGGCGAATATCAGCGCCGGGCGGCGACGTCTGCTTTTCCTGTCGAGAACGGGCACACAAGTCCCTTCGGAGTGCTGTCACTTGAGAGTCACTTGAGCGAGTCGCTTGAGTGATCGTGCACACGCCAAAGGAAAACAAAACCCAGGGGCATCAATGGTTTTCACTGAAAACAGAAAAGTGGAATACGAGGTTCTTGTTCCGCTTGCCGGAAGGGTGATGTCAAGAGCTTTTCCCGTCGAAGGGGTGCTTCACTTCCACCCCAGGAACACCGGATTCGTCAGCGCGGCCATCACTCCCGGCACCGGCCCCGCCGCCGTCTCGTGCCGCACCTCGGCACGCACGTACGCCGCGTGCGAGGGCGTCGTGCGCCACTCCACGACATCCCTGCCCGACACCGGCAGCGGGCCGCCGGTGAACAGCACCCCCTGGTCGGTCACGAAGCGGACCGTGCAGCGGGGGGCGCCCGCCACTTCCAGGCGGACGGTCACCGGGGTGTCCCGGTCCCCCTGGAGTCGCTCCCCGATGCCCGCCGTCGTGCCCCGCGCGTCGGCCGCCGTGAAGGTCAGCGACAGCCTGCCCGACTCGGCCACGTACGACCGGCCGGCCCGGAGGCCTGCCAGGACGGCCCGCCGGGTCAGGTCGTCGGCCAGGACCACCGTCTGCGGCCGTCCCACCGCGTCCGGGGCGCGGTGCGCGTCGCTGCCGCCCATCGCCGGGAGCCACTCCCGCCGGCCCGTCCCCGACACCAGCCTCGCGTCCCAGTCCGCCAGTGCCGTCTCGTCGTCCGGTGTGTACGGCCCGTTCCACACCTCCACCGCGTCCGCCTCGGCGTAGCCGAACCGCCAGCCGCAGCCGACGCACGGGGCGTACGGGTGGGCCGGGACGACCAGGCCGCCCGCCTCGCGGATCTGCCGGGCGAACCGGCCGAAGCGGTCGTCGCGGGCCCGGTGCCGCCAGTCGACGAAGGTGCCGGGGTCCGTGCCCACGGCCAGGGCGTGGCCGTTGCGCGTGGTGACCTCCTCACCCAGCAGGACCAGCAGGTCGTCGCCGGCCGCGTCCGCCCAGGCGCCGTGCCCCGCATGGGTGTTGTGCTCCGAGGTGTTGACGAAGTCCAGGCCCGCCGCACGGGCCAGGGCGGCGATCTCACCGGGTGTACGGCGGCCGTCGGAGTGCCAGGAGTGCAGATGGCAGTCGCCCCGGTACCACGCCCGGCCCCGGCCCCGCGCCCGCTCCGGCGGGTACACCGGCCGGGGGGTCTCCCCCCGCTCGCCGAAGGTCAGCGTGACCGTCAGCTCGTACGACAGGCCCGGCGGGGCCACCGTGCAGGGGCCCAGCGCCACCTGCCACGTCCCCTCGCGCACGGGACCGGCGACATATCCGGGCGTCGCCTCGTCCGCGCGGAGGAAGAACTCCGTGCGGGCGCCTCCCGACCAGCCCCGGAAGCCCTTCCCGCCGAGCTCGGCGCCCCGCTCGTCGAAGACGCCGACGTCGAGAGCGTTGCCGGGCGTGCCCGGCGGGACGGACGGGCGGTCGTAGGTGTACGCCACCCTGAACTCCGCCACCCCCGCGGGGACTTCGACGGGGACGTACACATAGTCGGGGGCGCCGGCGGGCAATGTGCCCCGCACGGTCCTCGTCACCCGCTCATGACCGCCGCCGGCCGGGGAGAAGCCCACTCTTGAGAGCCTACGGCGGCCGTCGTCACGTGAGCACTCCCCGCCTTGAGCAGCCGTGATGCCGACCGGTCGGTATGGACAGTCATCCCTTCCGGCGGTACAGATGAGGGGGACTCCCGCATCGCCGCGTCGGACGAGACGAAAGGCCCCTCATGCGCATCGCCGTCACCATCTTCCTCACCGATGAGACGATCACCCCCACCCGCCTCGCCCGTGAGCTGGAGCAACGCGGGTTCGCCGGCCTCTATCTGCCCGAGCACACGCACATCCCGGTGGAGCGGAGCACGCCCTACCCCGCCGGCGGCGACCTGCCCCGCGAGTACGGCCGCACCCTGGACCCCTTCGTCGCCCTCGGCCAGGCGGCGGCCGTGACGCAGGACCTCGGCCTGGGCACCGGCATCACGCTCGTCGCCCAGCACGACCCGATCGACCTCGCCAAGCAGATCGCGACCCTGGACCACCTGTCCGGCGGACGGTTCACCCTCGGCCTCGGCTACGGGTGGAACGTCGAGGAGGCCGCCGACCACGGAGTGGAGTGGCGCACTCGCCGTGAACTCGTCCGGGACCGGATGGCGTTGATGCGCGCCCTGTGGTCGGCGCGGCCCACCGCCCACGAGGGCCCCTACGCCTCCGTCCGCGCCAGCGAGGCCCACCCCAAGCCCGTTCAGCAGCCGCGCGGCCCGGTCGTCGGCCCCCGCACCCTGATCGGCGGGGCGGCGGGACCCAAGCTGTTCGCCCACATCAGCGAGTACGCCGACGGCTGGCTGCCGATCGGCGGGCGCGGCCTGTCCGGGTCGCTGCCCGTGCTGCGCGCCGCCTGGGCCGACGTCGGCCGCGATCCGTCCGCGCTCCAGGTCGTCCCGTACGCCGTCCAGCCGTCCCCGGGCAAGCTCGCGTACTACGCCGACCTGGGCATCGAGGAGGTCGTGCTGCAGCTGCCCCCGGCGGGCGAGTCGGACGTCCTCAAGCTGCTCGACGACTGCGCCCGGTACCTCCCCGCCGCCGGCGCCACCGCGTGAGGCCGGACGGTGAGGGCGTAAGCGGGCGTCCCCCTCGGCCCTGATCAGCGCGAACGTATGCTCAAGAGATGACGAATTCCGCGACCTCCGGAACCGGACCCGCCGACCGCCCCGGCGGCGCAGGACCCACCGAGAACTCCCTGCGTCGCGCCCTCAAACGTGCCCGGGACGGCGTCGCCCTCGACGTCTCCGAGGCCGCGGTCCTGCTCCAGGCCCGCGGCGCGCACCTGGAGGACCTGGCCGCGTCCGCCGCCCGCGTCCGTGACGCGGGCCTGGAGGCGGCCGGCCGCCCCGGCGTCATCACCTACTCCAAGAGCGTCTTCATCCCCCTCACCCGGCTGTGCCGGGACAAGTGCCACTACTGCACCTTCGTCACCGTCCCCGGCAAGCTCCGCCGCGCCGGGCACGGCATGTTCATGTCCCCGGACGAGGTCCTCGACATCGCCCGCAAGGGCGCGGCCCTCGGCTGCAAGGAAGCCCTGATCACCCTCGGCGACAAGCCGGAGGACCGCTGGCCCGAGGCCCGCGAGTGGCTCGACGCGCACGGCTACGACGACACCATCGCCTACGTCCGCGCCGTCTCCATCCGCATCCTGGAGGAGACGGGGCTGCTGCCCCACCTCAACCCGGGCGTGATGTCCTGGACCGACTTCCAGCGGCTCAAGCCCGTCGCGCCCAGCATGGGCATGATGCTGGAGACGACCGCGACCCGCCTGTGGTCGGAGCCCGGCGGCCCCCACCACGGCTCCCCGGACAAGGAGCCCGCCGTACGGCTGCGCGTCCTGGAGGACGCCGGCCGCTCCTCCGTGCCGTTCACCTCCGGCGTCCTCATCGGGATCGGCGAGACCTACGAGGAGCGCGCCGAGTCGCTGTTCGCGCTGCGCAAGGTCTCGCGCGCCTACCACGGGATACAGGAACTGATCATCCAGAACTTCCGCGCCAAGCCGGACACCGCGATGCGCGGCATGCCGGACGCGGAACTCGACGAACTGGTCGCCACGGTGGCCGTCGCCCGGCACATCATGGGCCCGAGCGCCTGCCTCCAGGCGCCGCCCAACCTCGTCGACTCCGAGTACGAACGCCTCATCGGCGCCGGCATCGACGACTGGGGCGGCGTCTCGCCCCTCACCATCGACCACGTCAACCCCGAACGCCCCTGGCCGCAGATCGAGGAGCTCGCCGCGAAGTCGGAGGCCGCCGGCTTCACCCTGCGCGAACGGCTGTGCGTGTACCCGGAGTTCGTCCAGCGCGGCGAGCCCTGGCTGGACCCGCGGCTGCGGCCGCACGTACGGGCGCTGGCCGACCCCGCGACCGGGCTCGCGCGTCCGGACGCCGTCGTCGAGGGACTCCCCTGGCAGGAGCCCGAGGAGGCCTTCGAGGCGTCCGGCCGCACCGACCTGCACCGCACCATCGACACCGACGGCCGCACCTTTGACCGGCGTGACGACTTCGACGAGGTCTACGGCGACTGGGCCGCCCTGCGCGAGGCCGCCGCCCCCGGCATGGTCCCGCAGCGCATCGACACCGACGTACGGCAGGCGCTGGCGACGGCGGCCGACGACCCGACCCGGCTCACCGACGAGGAGGCCCTCGCCCTCCTGCACGCGGACGGGCCCGCCCTGGACGCCCTGTGCCGAGTCGCCGACGACGTACGCAAGTCGGCGGTCGGCGACGACGTCACCTACATCGTCACCCGCAACATCAACTTCACCAACGTCTGCTACACCGGCTGCCGTTTCTGCGCCTTCGCGCAGCGCCGCACCGACGCCGACGCCTACACCCTCTCCCTGGAGCAGGTCGCCGACCGCGCCCGGCAGGCCTGGGACGTGGGCGCGGTGGAGGTCTGCATGCAGGGCGGCATCCACCCCGACCTGCCCGGCACCGCCTACTTCGACATCGCCAGGGCGGTCAAGGAACGCGTCCCCGGCATGCACGTGCACGCCTTCTCGCCGATGGAGGTCGTCAACGGCGCGACCCGCACCGGCATGTCGATCCGCGAGTGGCTGACGGCGGCGAAGGAGGCCGGCCTCGACTCCGTGCCCGGCACGGCCGCCGAGATCCTCGACGACGAGGTCCGCTGGATCCTGACCAAGGGCAAGCTGCCCACGGCCACCTGGATCGAGGTCATCACCACCGCCCACGAACTGGGCATCCGCTCCTCCTCGACGATGATGTACGGCCACGTCGACCAGCCGCGGCACTGGCTCGGCCATCTGCGCACCCTGGCCGGCATCCAGCAACGCACCGGCGGATTCACGGAGTTCGTGACCCTCCCCTTCATCCACACCAACGCCCCGGTCTACCTCGCGGGCATCGCCCGCCCCGGCCCGACGACACGGGACAACCGGGCGGTCACCGCGATGGCCCGCCTCCTGCTGCACCCCTGGATCCCCAACATCCAGACCAGCTGGGTCAAGCTGGGCACGGAGGGCGCGGCGGAGATGCTCCGCTCCGGGGCGAACGACCTCGGCGGCACGCTGATGGAGGAGACCATCTCCCGGATGGCGGGCTCCTCCTACGGCTCCTACAAGTCGGTCAAGGACCTGATCGCCGTCGCCGACGCGGCCGGCCGCCCCTCCCGCCCCCGCACCACCCTGTACGGCGAGGTCCCCGAGGAACGGCGGCGCGCGGCCACCGCCTCCGACGGCCATCTGCCGGAACTGCTGCCGGTGTTGGACTGAGAGTCCCCCGCGGACCGCGCGATCCGACGCCGGGCCGGCCGAGGTTCCGGCGTCGGGTGCGGGCCGGGGGACGGGAACCGGGGGGCGGGAACCGCACAGTACGATGATCGGGCCCCGGAGGACGGGGCCCCGTACCTGAGGAGATGTGCCCGTGGCTGCCCGACGGCTTCCCTCGTGGGCCTGGGTCACCGGTCTCACGGCCGGCGCGATCGTCGCCGTCGGCGCGCTGACGCTGCAGGCCGACAAGGGGGAGCGGCCGGCGGTGACGGCGGCCAAGCCCTCCGCGTCGGCCTCCGCGAGCGCCCGGCCCCCGGCGTCCGCGCCGTCCGCCCCGGCGAAGGCCGCCGTGCCCGAGGACTCCGGCACGGGCCGCCGTGTCGTCTACTCCCTCCAGCAGCGCCGCGTCTGGCTGGTCGACGCCGACGACGCGGCCCGCCGCACCTTCCTCGTCTGGCCGGGCACCGTGGACCCCGATCCCGGCAACTACACGATCTCCCTGCGCAAGGAAGCCACCACCGGCTCCGACGGCGTCGAGATCGAGCACATCGTGTACTTCACCGTGAAGTCCGGCGTGAACATCGCCTTCTCCAACGCCGTCGACGGCGCGTCCCCGAACCCGGCCGCCGGCGCCCAGACCGGCGGCATCCGCATGGCCAAGGCCGACGGCTCGGCCCTGTGGGCGTTCGGCGCGACGGGCACGAAGGTGCGCGTCGTCAACTGAGCGCCTCGGTGACCGTGCCCGTTAGTGAGCGGGCAGGCCTCCGCTGTGCCGACCCTCCTCCTCTGCCGCTCCGGCCTCGTTCGATTACAGTGGCGAACGTCGTACGTACGGACGGTGCCGGGAGGACTTGGTGGGTGCGACAGCCGGCCCGGTCTGGGGCCGTACCGAACAGCAGGACTTCCGCAGCCGGGTGCGCGGCACGCTGCTGGGCGCCGCCGTGGGAGACGCCCTCGGCGCGTCCGTCGACCGGCTCGGCCTGGAGGAGATCCGGCAGGCCCACGGCCCCGAGGGCCTCGTCGACCTCGCCCCCGCCCACGGCCGCCGCGGCGCCGTCACCCACCTCACCCAGCTCAGCCTCTTCACCGTGGACGGCCTGATCCGCGCCCAGGTCCGCCGGGACACCGGCGCCTGGCACCCGCCGACCGACCTGCACCGGGCCTACCTCAGATGGGCGGCCACCCAGCGGGACTGGGGCCCCGACCTGCGCCGCAAGGACGACGGCTGGCTGGCCCACGAGGAGTGGCTGTACGTTCGCCGGGACCCGCCCCGCGCGCTGCTCCTCGGACTCGGCGACGAGGTGATGGGCACCCTGGAGGCGCCCAAGAGCCCCGACGAGACCGGCCCCGAGGCCGCCGCCCGGTCGGCCCCCTTCGGGCTGCTGGTCGGCTGGGAGCCGCAGCTCGTCGCCCAGCTCGCCGTCGAATGCGCGGCCCAGACCCACGGTCACCCCGTCGCGTACCTCGCCGCGGGCGCGTACGCCGTGACCGTGCACGCCCTCGCCCGCGGCGACAGCCTCGACGGCGCGGTGCAGCGGGCGCTCGCCGTGCTGGCCGCCCGCCCCGGGCACGAGCCGGTGTCGGAGGCGCTGCAGCACGCGCTCGGCGCGGTGCGGCAGGGGATGCCCGGCCCGGCGCGGGTGGCGGAGCTGGCGGGGGAGGGGACGGCGGCGGGAGCGCTGTCGGCGGCCGTGTACTGCGCCCTCGTCGCGGAGGACGTCCGGCACGGTCTGCGTCTCGCGGTGAACCACGGCGCCCGCTCGGCCCCGGCCGGAGCGCTGACCGGCGGGCTGCTCGGCGCGCTGCACGGCGAGACGGCCCTCCCGCCGGCCTGGGTGGCCGAGCTGGAGGGCCGTCCGACGATGCTGGAACTGTGCGACGACTTCGCGATGGAGATGACGCAGGGGCCGGCCCTGCACAGCCCTGCGGGGGCGTCTGCCGCTTGGCTGGCGCGGTACCCCCGGGGTGGGGTGGACTGAGCCCTGTCGGCGTCGCCGCCCGGGGGCTGCCGCCCCCGGGCCCCGCTTCGGCCCTGGACGGGCCGCGTCCTCAGGCTCCCCCGGCGGGGCTCGATGCGTCCAGCTCGCGTTCTGCCGCCGTCGTGCCCGTGTCGCTCCCGTCGCCGTTGACGCGGTCGATGATCGCCAGGCGTTCCGGGGTGTCCTCCGGCTTCAGGTAGCCGATCAGGATGTAGAGGACCAGGGAGACCGCCAGCGGTACCGAGACCTGGTACTGGAGGGGCACCCCGCCCTCGACGTTCCAGTTGATCGGGTAGTTGACCAGCCAGAAGGCGAGCAGGCCCATCGACCAGCTCGTCAGGGCCGCCGTCGGGCCGGAGCGGCGGAACGGGCGCAGCAGACCGAGCATCATCGGGATCGCCATCGGACCCATCAGCCCGGCCACCCACTTGATCACCACAGTGATGATGTCCTTGAACGTGGGGGAGTTGACCTGGGTCGCGGCCGCCATCGACAGCCCGAGGAAGACGACCGTGGCGATCCGGGCCACCCGCAGGCCCTGACCCTCGCTCCAGGTCCGCGCCCTGCGCCACACCACCGGCGCGCAGTCCCGGGTGAAGACGGCGGCGATGGCGTTGGCGTCGGAGGAGCACATGGCCATCGTGTGGGAGAAGAAGCCGACGATGACGAGACCCAACAGGCCGTGCGGCAGCAGCTGTTCGGTCATCAGGGCGTAGGAGTCGGAGCCGCCCGGCTTCTGCGACCTCACCAGCAGCGGCGACATCCACATGGGGAAGAACAGCACCAGCGGCCACACCAGCCACAGCACCGCCGACAGCCGCGCGGAGCGGGCGGCCTCCTGCGGGGTGGCCGTGGCCATGTACCGCTGGGCCTGGTTGAGCATGCCGCCGTTGTACTCGAAGAGCTTGATGAACAGGAACGCCAGCAGGAAGACCACGCCGTAGTCGCCGACCAGCGGCTCCCCGTGGCCCTTCATGGCCGGCTCGTCCCATGCGCTGACCGGGCCGAGGCCCTTGTCGTCGAGTTCCGCCAGAACCGCGACGAACATCGCCACACCCGCGAGGAGTTGGATGACGAACTGCCCCAACTCGGTGAGCGCGTCCGCCCACAGTCCGCCGATCGTGCAGTACACCGCCGTGATGCCGCCGGTGATCAGGATGCCCTGGTTGAGGGAGATGCCGGTGAAGACGGACAACAAGGTGGCGATCGCCGCCCACTTGGCGCCCACGTCCACGATCTTCAGCAGCATCCCGGACCAGGCCAGCGCCTGCTGCGTCTTCAGGTCGTAGCGGTTCTTCAGGTACTCCAACGGGGAAGCGACATGGAGACGCGAGCGCAGCCGGTTGATGCGGGGCGCGAAGAGCTTGGACCCGACGGCGATGCCGAGCGCGATGGGGAAGGACCAGGTGACGAAGGAGGTGACGCCGTAGGTGTAGGCGATCCCGGCGTACCCGGTGAACATGACCGCGCTGTAGCCCGACATGTGGTGCGAGATGCCCGACAGCCACCAGGGCATCCTGCCGCCGGCGGTGAAGAAGTCGCTGACGTCGTCCACGCGTTTGTGGGACCAGACGCCGATGGCGACCATCACGCCGAAGTAGCCGATGAGCACGGCCCAGTCGAGACCGTTCATGTGCGCCCTCCCAGGGATCAGCCCGGCGCTCATCGTGGGCGCTGTCGCGTGGACACGACAAGTAAGCGTAGGGTCAAAGGGAGGTAAAGGTATTCGTCATGGTGTCCGGTGTTCACTCACATGAACTAGCAGTGAGGGGTCACCGCATCAGCTCCCCCGCGTTGACCAGCAGCGACTGCCCGGTGATCGCCCGAGCCCGGTCCGACGCCAGGAACACCGCCGCGTCCGCCACGTCCGCGTCCGTGGCCAGCTCCGGCAGCGCCATCCGTTCCGCCAGCCGCCCGAGCACCACCTCCTCGGCCACACCCTCCGTCGCCGCCGTGAACTCGACGTACGCCCGCACCGGCGGCCCCCACATCCAGCCCGGCAGCACGGTGTTGACCCGGATCCGGGACGGCCCGAGCTCCCGCGCCAGCGAGTACATCGCGCTGGTCAGCGCCCCCTTCGACGCCGCGTACGCCGCCTGGCGCACCTGAGAGGGCGCGGCCACCGCCGACTGCGTCCCGATGAACACCACCGAACCGCCCCGCGCCCGCAGCCCGTCCAGGCAGGCCCGCGTCATCCGCAGCGACCCCAGCAGATTCACGTCGATGACCGACTGCCAGGTCGCGAAGTCCGCGTCCTGAAGCCCGCCGAAATAGGAGTCCCAGGCCGCCACGTGCACCACGGCGTCGATCCCGCCGAACCGCTCCAGCGCCAGCCCCGCCAGCGCCGCGCACTGCTCCTCGTCGGTGACGTCGGTCGCCCGGTACGCGGTGTGCGTCCCGTCCGGGTCGATCTCCGCCGCGCTCTTGGCGAGGTTCGCCTCGGTCCGCGCCCCGAGCACCGCGTCGCCGCCGTCCCGTACGACCGCGGCGGCGACCTGGTGACCGAGCCCGGCGCCGACTCCCGAGACGACGACGGTCTTGCCGGTGAGCAGGGACATCGGGACCTCCCGGGTCTGGCGCATCATCTGACGGGGCGTCAGAGTATGGGCGACCGCAGGAGGACGGAAGAGGACGGAAGGGGAACGCCATGAGCGAGGAGACCCGCAGCGAGACCTACGCCGAACTGGCCGCCGTCGGCCCCTACGGGGTCCACCCCGGCCACGCCCTGATCACCATGGTCGAACCCCACCCCGGCCATGAGTACGCCTACAACCGCTGGTACGAGGACGACCACTACTACGCCGGCGCGATGGCCATGCCCTGGATGTACGCGGGCCGACGCTGGGTCGCCACCCGCGACCTCCAACTCCTGCGCCTCCCCGAGAAGTCGGCGGTCGCCCAGCCCGTCACCGCCGGCTGCTACCTCTCCACCTACTGGATCACCGACGGCCGCTACGACGACCACATGCGCTGGACGGTCGCCATCAACAAGCGCCTCAACCGGGACGCCCGCGTCTACCGGGACCGCACCCACGTCTTCACCGCGTTCCAGGACCACGAGAGGACCGTCTACCGCGACGGCGCGGCGGGCCCCCGCGACTTCCACGCCCTGGACCACCCCTACACCGGACTGGTCCTCCAGGTCGTCGACGCCGACACCCCCGAGCAGCGCCCCGCCCTCCTGGACTGGCTGAGCACCCGCCTGCTCCCACGGCGTCTCGCCGCCTCACCGACGGCGATGGTGACGGTCTTCCGCCCGACCCCCCTCCCCGGCGACCGCATGACCTACGTCAAGCAGGTCGAGGGCGTCGGCACCCGTCTGACCCTGCTGTGGTTCCTGCAGAGCGACCCCAGGGACTGCTGGGACGCTCACTTCGCGGACCTGGAGACGGCGGTGGGGGAGTCGGGCCTCGGGCGGCTGGAACTGCTGGCGCCGTTCATCCCGACGGTCCCGGGAACGGACGCCCATGTGGCGGACCTGCGCTGACCGGCCCCGGGCGGCGACGCCCGCTCCGCCCGACGGTCACCGGAAGAGAAACGTCACCGCATCTCGTCCGGGCAAGGCGTCCCCCGGGGCAGCTCGTACGGCGCGGCGAGCCGGTACGTCCCCGCCCGCGGAGCGACCAGCATCGTCCACTTGTCGCCCTCCCTGTCCTCCTCGGTCTCGAAGAGGCACCCGTTGAGGTTGTCGTACGTCTTGGCCTCGCCCTCGGAGCGGTCCTTGGACGCCTGGGTCTCCTGCGGAGGCTCCAGCTTCTCGCCCTCCGAGTCGACGATGCTCAGCCACGGCGAGTAAGGGATCTTGATCAGCACCCGCCCCGCCTTCTGCACGTCGACCGTCAGCTCACCCTGCGCCGCCCGCTGCACGACCGCGTTCGGCTCGGCGAGGGACGCCGGGTCCTTCACCCGGAACAGCTGCCAGTTGGCGTCGCCCCAGATCTGTTCCAGGAACGGCAGCCCGCGCTGCAGCAGCGCCCGTTCCCGCTGCCCGCCGTCCCCGTCGGGCTCGTCCTTCGGCAGGACCACGAAGTGCACGGCCCACCGCTGGAGCCACTGGTGGTAGTTCGCGGAGTTGAGGGTGTCGTCGTAGAAGAGCGGGTTGCGCTTCATGTCGGCCTGGCGGTTCCAGCCGCGGGCCAGGTTGACGTACGGCGCGAGCGCGGACGCCTCGCGGTGCGAGCGGGCCGGGACGACCTCCACCCGGCCCCGCTCGGCGCCGACCTCCTGGAGTTCGTTGACGAGCGGCGCCAGCTCCCGCGCCCAGGACGCCCTCGGCGTCGTGTGGATGATGTCGTCGACCGTCTTGTAGCCGACGAAGCCGACGAACACGGCCGAGGTCAGCACGACCGCGTACCACTTGCGGGTCTTCGGGGCCGCGAACGGCAGCGCCGCCATCAGCACCACCCCCGCGAACAGCATCGCCAGCCGCGTGATGTTCGAGCCGATCTGCGAGCTCACGATCCACACCATGAGCACCGCGGTCCCGTACACCGCCGCCGTGATCCGTACGGTCGCCCAGTCCTGCGGGACGGCGGTGTAGACCACCACCGAGAACAGGATCGGCAGCACGGTCGAGCCGAACGACATCGGCTGGGTGCCGGAGAACGGGAACAGCCAGGCGGACAGCGCCACGATCACCGCCGGGGCGAGGCCCAGCGCCCACGCGCCCGGCCGCCGCTTCTGCAGGAACATCGCGACGGCGACCAGCCCCACGAACAGTCCCGCCACCGGCGAGCCCATGGTGGCGAGCGCGGCCAGCGGCGCCGCGCACAGCGCCTTCGCCCACCGCTTGTAGCGCCAGCGGTGCGGCCAGCAGAACACGACGGCGACCGCGCCGAGCGCGAACATGGTGCCGAGCCCGAAGGTGACCCGCCCCGAGATCGCGTTGCACAGCAGCCCGAACACGCCCGCCAGCGCAGGCGGCAGGGGGTCCCGCACCGGCCGGCAGCGCAGCAGGATCAGCGTCAGCAGCCCCGCCGAGATCGTCCCGGCGATCATCATCGTCGTACGGACGCCGAGCACGGACATCAGGTACGGCGACACCACGCTGTACGACACCGGGTGCATCCCGCCGTACCAGGCGAGGTTGTACGCGGAGTCGGGGTGCCGGCCGACGAACTCGGCCCACGCGTCCTGCGCCGCCAGGTCCCCGCCGCTGTTCGCGAACGTGAAGAACCAGATGACGTGGAGGAGGCCGGACAGCAGGGTCACGGACAGCACGAGATGCCGCCGGCACCACGCGCGCGCCCGCTCGGCGGCGCCGCTCGGGGAAGCGGCGGGCTCGGGGGCGGTCTTCTGCGGGGCGGCAGGCCCGGCGTCGGGTTTCACGGAATCACCGGAGGCGGGGTCGTCGTCGGGGGCGTCGGGGGCTGGGCCGGTGTCACGGTCGTGGTCGCCCGCCTGCGGCGCGGGCAGGCGCACCCGTGTGTCGTCGGCGCGTCTCGGCTCCGCAGTGGCCACCTGAAGGCACTCCCCGTGTCCCGTCTTCCCGTCCTCGGCGGCGTCGCGTTCGCGCCCGCTGCACGGCCGCGTCGCCACGACCGCCGACCTGTCCCGGTTCGGGACGCTAGCACGCACCCCGCCGGGCGGCTGCCCGACGGGGTGCGAGAGGGGGGTGTGAGCGGTGCGGGGCTCAGCTGACGCGCGTCAGCTTGTCCAGGAAGCCCGGCTCGCTCAGTTCCGACCGGAGCGCGACCGGGACCTTGACGGCCCCGCTGACGCCGTCGCCGACGGTGAGCGTGCCCACCTGGGTGCCCGCCTCGGCCGTGTGCGGAAGCTCGCCGGGGGCGAACGACAGCTTCACCGTCAGCCCGGCCCAGCCGACCGCCGAGACGTCCTCGGTCGCCACGACGGGCGTGTGGTGCCCCATCTTGTCGTCCACGTACCCGACGACGTCGCCCTTCTTGAGGATCTTCGACGAGGTCATCGCGTCCTGGGCGGCGAGCAGCGCGGTCTTGCTGACCGCGTTGACCGTGTCGATGATCGGCGAGGTGTGCTGGCCGAGGACCGCGCCCACCAGGGTGACGGTCTTCCCGCCCACCTCCTTGGTCGCGGCGAACAGCAGGTTGCCGCCGGCCTTGCTGGTGGACCCGGTCTTCAGGCCGATGGCGCTGTTGTACGGCACGAGCGTGTTGTAGTTGCGCCACTCCTTGCCGGTCGGGTCGAACCACTTCGGCAGTTTGGTGATCTCCACCAGGGCGGGGATCTTCACCAGTTCGTTGCCCAGCTTCACCTGGTCCGCGGCGGTGGAGACGGTGGTCTCCTTCAGCCCCGAGGCGTCGGTGTACGTCGTGTTCGTCATCCCCAGCTGCTTGGCGGTGGCGTTCATCTTGGCGATGAAGGCCGCCTCGTTGCCCGCGTCCCAACGGGCCAGCAGCCGGGCGATGTTGTTCGCCGAGGGGATCATCACGGCCGACAGGGCCTGACGCAGGGTGAGCTTGTCGCCCGCCTTGACGGTGTTGAGGGTGGACTCGCCGCCGCTGACGTCGTAGCCGCCCTCCTTCTCGGCGGTGGGGTCGACGGTGATGGCCGGCCCCTCCTCGCCCGACTTCAGCGTGTGGTCCTTGAGCACGACGTACGCCGTCATCGCCTTCGCCACCGAGCCGATGGCCACGGGCTTCTGGTCGCCGAAGCCGCTCATGGTGCCGATGCCTGTGACGTCCATCGAGCCCTGGCCCTCCCCGGGCCACGGCAGCGCCAGCTTGCCGCCTTCGAAGGTGTACGTCTCCTTCGCGGTGAGAGCCAGCGCGGGTGCCGGAAGCGGCCGCACGGCCTGCGCGATCGCAAACACGATCACCAGCAGCACGAGCAGCGGCGTCCAGATCTTGACCCGGCGGCCCAGCGTGCGCAGCGGGGTGGGCGGGGGCGGCGGGGTGTTGGTCAGCTCGGCCAGCAGGTCCAGCGGCGGCTTGGGCGGCAGCGGCTGCTGGGTGGTGCGCTCGGGGCCGATCTGCGGCACGACGGCGGTGGCGTCGGCGGCGGGCTTCGCGGGCTCGGCGGTCGGCCGGGGGGACGGCTGGGCGGCCGGCTTGGCGTCGGGCTTGGCGGCCGGCTTGGCCCGTTCGGGCGTGGGCTCGGCCGGGGCGGTGGCCGGCGGCTTGCGGGTGGAGGGGTCGTCGAGGGGCTTGAGCGCGACGAACTTGCTGGCGCGCTCGGGGGCGGCGTCGGCGTCGGACTTCGCCTCGCCGGGCTTCGGCTTGTCGGCGTCGGCCTTCGGCTTCTCGTCGGCCTTCGGCTTCCCGGCTTCGGCCTTCGGCTTGTCGGTGGCCGGCTTCTCGGCGTCCTGCTTCGCCTCGGACGCGGGCTCGGTGGCGTCGCCGCCCAGCTTCAGCATCGTGGTGGGCTGGTCCACGGCGGGCTTGGCGGACGGCATCTTGAAGATGGCGGTGGGCTGGTCGACGGGGGCGTCGGCGTCCGCACCGTCTTCGCCGGCCTTGGGGGACTTGGCGTCCTTGGCGTCCTTGGCGTCCGTGTCGTTCTCGGCGGCCTCGGGGGCGTCGTCGGTCTTGGCGGCCTCGGGCTCGTCGCCCTCGGAGGTCTCGTCCTTGGAGGCCTCGTCCTCGGAGGTCTCGCCGCCCTTGGGGGCCTCGTCCTCGTGGGCGTCGTCCGCCTCGTCCTTCGGAGCGGCCTCGTCCTCGGCCTTCGCCTCGTTCTTCGCGGCCCACTTGGGCGCGGCCTTGGCGACGGGCTTCGCCTCGGAGTCCTTCTCGGACTCCTCCCCGGCCTCGGACTCCTTCAGGGCCGCGGGCGACTCCTCGGTCTCGTCCGCTTCGTCCGCGTCCTGCGCGTCCTCCGCGCTCTCAGGGGCTTTCTCGGCCGTCTCCTCGTCCGCGGAGGCCACCCACTGGGCCACCGCGGCCCGCAGACGCTCGTCGCCGCTCCCGGAGCCGCCGGAGGCGCCGTCGGAGGCGCCGGCCTTCTCCGTGGAGCCCTCGGCCGCCTCCGAGGCGTCCTCAGCGGTCTCCCCGGCCTCTCCCCGCTCTTCCTGCCCGTCCTCGTCGGTCTTCAGCTCGCGGACGGAGAACACCCTTGTCGCCGTGTCCACCCCCCCGCGTGCCGCACTCGACGAACTCGACGCCTCGCCGTCACGCGCCGCCGCGACCCTGGGATCCCGCGCCTCGGGAACCGCGCCGGCGCTCCCCGACGTCGGTTCTGCCGACGACTCGCGCTGCTTCGACTTCGACTTGTCGGGGGACTCGCCCGCCACCGATGCCTCCTCATGTGCCGCACGCCCACCGCGCGCGCCTGCCGAACCGTGAACCGCCGCCCGGGACAGTGCTGTACGCACTGTCCGAACCATCTACCAGTGTCCTGGGTAGAGGCCTTGGCTCCTGCGGTAGACGAGAACGACATACCTACTGGTTCCACTACGAACCGGTCACGCACTCTCGACAGATGAATGTGAGAGGGGTCACCCTGTCATTCATCCACGCGGGGAGGCATGGATGGGCAGGAGCCGCAGAACACTTCCGGAGGAGCTTCTGCTGCTGGCATTGGACCCGACCACGGGTACCACTGCGCAGCCGCAGTCGCTCGACCTTGGTCTGGCCGGAGCACAGCTAGTGGAGCTGGCGCTGGCCGGACGGATAGCCCCAGACGGGGATCGTATCGCCGTGGTGTCCCCACGGCCGACTGGAGATCCGACTCTGGACTGCGCGTTGGAGTTGCTGCGAAGGCGCGGCGCTCCCGTACGGGCCGTCCACTGGATCGGCGGACCCCGGCTGGGGCTCCGTCAGACCTACCTCTCGCATCTGGAGCGGTGCGGCATGGTGCATGCCGTTGCGGGTCAGATGTGCGGGGTGCTGCCGACGACTCGCTACCAGGCGACCGACACGGCGATCAGCCGGGAGATCAGGGCCCGGCTGGACTCCGCGATCCGCACCGGCGTGCCGCCGGACCCGCGGACCGCGGCGCTCGCCGCGCTGGCGCACGCGGTCGGTCTCGGCAAGCACCTGTACCCGGGCAACGAGGGACGTTCGTCCCGCTCCCGGCTGCGGGACCTGATCAGGCACGACCCCATGGGCGGCCTCGTGGCGCACGCCGTGATGGACGTTCAGAACGGTGCGGCGGCCCAGCCGCGCCGGAGCCCGGCCCAGGCCGGCCGTCCGGCCGGACCGGGAGCGAGGACGGCCCCGGAGCCCGCCCGTGGCGTTCCGGCGCAGCCCCATCGAAGCGCCATGGCACGCGTCGTGGCCCACTGAGCACACCCGTGAGGGACGGTCGCGGGGATCCCCTTCATCCCCGTGAGACCCGTAGTACCCCCGTAGTACCGGTAGCAGGGCTGCAAGACCCGTAGTACCCGTGAGACCCGTTCGGGAGCCGCCGCGGCCCGCGCGGGGCGGTGACGCCGTACGTCCTTGTGGGACGTCCCTTCGGCGTCGCCGCCCCGCGCGGACGCATGTCCGGGGCAGTCGATCGCATATCCACCGTTTTCCAGCGGTGGAAAGCGCCTTGGTGGCAGTCTGCTCAACAGCAGATACGCAAAGTGTCAGATACAGGCATGCAGCCGGAGGTGCACGTCCCGTGGCGTCGAATGTCAATCCCACCGTCCGGCGGCGCCGGCTGGGGCAGGAGTTGCGCAAACTCCGCGAGGACAAGGGCATGACGGCGGAACAGGTCGCCGACCGCCTGCTCGTGTCGCAGTCGAAGATCAGCCGTCTGGAGAACGGCCGGCGCAGCATCAGCCAGCGTGACGTCCGCGACCTGTGCGGGGTGTACGAGGTCGAGGACCAGCGGATGGTCGACTCGCTGATGGAGATGGCCAAGGACTCCCGCCAGCAGGGCTGGTGGCACGCCTTCGGGGATGTCCCCTACAGCGTCTACATCGGCCTGGAGACCGACGCGGCGAGTCTGCGCGTGTACGACCCGCAGGTGGTGCCCGGCCTGCTGCAGACCCGCCAGTACGCCGAGACGCTGATCGCCGGCGCGCTGCCGGAGACCGCGCCGGCCGAGATCGACAAGCGGGTGCAGGTGCGGATGCGCCGTCAGGAACGGATCAGCGCCGAGGAGAACCCGCTGCGGCTGTGGACGGTGATGGACGAGGCGGCGCTGCGCCGTGTCGTGGGCGGCAGGTCCCTGATGCGGGATCAGCTGGAGCATCTCGTCGAGCAGTCCCAACTGCCGCACGTCACCGTGCAGGTGATCCCCTTCGACATGGGCGCGCACCCGGGCCTGAACGGCCAGTACGCGATCCTCGAGTTCCCCGACGCGTCCGACTCCAGCGTCGTCTACATCGAAGGCGTCACCAGCGATCTGTACCTGGAGAAGCCGAACGACGTCCAGAAGTACAGCGTGATGTACGAGCATCTGCGGGCGCAGGCGCTGAACGTGGAGCAGTCGCGGCAGTTCATCTCGCGGATCGCGAAGGAGTACGCGCAGTAGGGCTGTTGGCGGCCGCTGAAGGGCCGCCGGGTGGGGAAGGTCCCGCAGAGTACACCCCACCCGACCGGGATGGAAGTCTCATCTGGAATATGCCATCCGGTCGAGTGAATAGTCGCTTCGTACGTCGATGTCGGCGAGTAGCGTCGATCACGCCATCGGGCAACGCCGTTGGCGCAAACCGTTCCTGGGCTCGCGTTCCTGCCCGGGGGCGGCGACACAGCAACTCATCACACCGGCAATCCGGAGCAAAAATGGCAATTCGTCAGGGTGCCACGGACACGTGGACCAAGTCCTCCTACTCCACCGGCAACGGCGCGTGCGTCGAGATCAAGTCGCCGGTCGTCGCGGCCATGGCCGTGCGGGACTCCAAGGTCGAGAACGGGCCCGTGCTGGACTTCCCCGCCACCGCGTGGAACGTCTTCGTCGCCTCGGTCAAGGCGTAGTCTCCGGTCACGGCTCAGGGGGAGGACAGGTCCTGAACTCCTCGCCCCGTGCCGCGACCGGCCAAGCCCTCTCGACGAGCTCGCCGTCCTTGCCGAGGGGGCTCGGCTTGCGCCTTCGGCGCTCGGGGGTTCCCGGCCCGGGGACTCTTCTCAGCCCAGGTGCTTCTCGACGGCGGCGACGACCTCGGCGGACTCCGGCTCGGTCTGCGGCGAGAAACGGGCTACGACGGTGCCGTCCCGCCCGATGAGGAACTTCTCGAAGTTCCACCGGATGTCACCGGAGTGGCCCTCGGCGTCGGCGAAGCCCACGAGCCGCTCGTAGAGGGCGTGCCGGCCGTCCCCGTTCACCTCGACCTTCTCGGTCAGCGGGAAGGTCACGCCGTACGTGGCCGAGCAGAACTCGGCGATCTCCTCCGCGGAGCCCGGCTCCTGCCCGAGGAACTGGTTGCAGGGCACCCCGAGCACGGTGAAGTTCTGCTCGGCGTACCGTTCCTGGAGCCGCTCCAGCCCCGTGTACTGCGGCGTCAGGCCGCACTTGGAAGCGACGTTCACCACCAGCACGACCTGCCCGGCGTACCGCGAGAGCTCAGCGCCGCCTCCCTTGAGCGCACCGATCTCCACGTCGAGGGGCGAACCAACAGCATCAGTAGTCATGAGCGCGAGCCTAGACGCTCCGCTGGTCGAGCCCTCCACTCGACGTCCACCCTGGCTGCCTGGCCACCCCCGGC
Organism: Streptomyces sp. NPDC101166; assembly: GCF_044768125.1. NCBI lineage: Bacteria > Bacillati > Actinomycetota > Actinomycetes > Kitasatosporales > Streptomycetaceae > Streptomyces > Streptomyces sp. NPDC101166. The sequence continues at coordinate 179,243 of NZ_JBIWPF010000011.1, read as the reverse complement.
TGCTGGGCTGTCGCCCCGGCTGCCTGGCTCCAGCATCTGCCGGCACCGGGCCGCTTCCCGGCCCTCGCCGTGGTCGTGTCCGTGCCGAGCGGACTGCCGCGATGCGTTGTCGGCTCGCCGCCGCGCCGTCGTGGCCGGTCGCGCAGTTCCCCGCGCCCCTACCCGGCACTGCCGACCCCGGTGTCCACCCAGCACCCCCCAGCCGCAGACCACCGCACGCCCACCCAGCCGCGAGCTGCCGCGCGCCGCCCCCCCAGCCGCGGGCAGTCGTGCCGCTGGGGCGGCACGGGTGGGCGCGGCGGCACCCCGGCAGCGCCGGGCTGCGCGACCCACCCCCGAGCCTCAGCCGACCCGCACAACGCGCCCCCGGCGGCAGCCGACCCGCACAACGCGCCCCCGGCGGCAGCCGACCCGCACAACGCGCCCCCGGCGGCAGCCGACCCGCACAACGCGCCCCCGGCGGCAGCC
>NZ_JBIWPF010000011.1:14881-178675 GCF_044768125.1 Streptomyces sp. NPDC101166 | reverse complement strand
GACCCGCACGACACGCCCCCCGGCGGCAGCCGACCCGCACGACACGCCCCCCGGCCGCAGCCGACCCGCACGACAGCTAACCCCCACCCCCCGCCGACGCCACCGCATCCCCCACCCCCGTCCGGGAGTACAGCACCGACCGCCCCACCCTCCGCCGTTCCACCAACCCCGCGTCCAGCAGCACCCGCAGGTGCCGGCCCACCGACCCCAACCCCTGCCCGGTCAGTGCGACCAACTGCGTCGTGCTCAGCGCCCCCTCCCCGAGCAGCACCAGGACCGCCGCCCGCCCGGCCCCCAGCAACGCGCTCAACGCCGGCGTCGCCGCTCCGCCGCCGTGGTCCCCGGCGAGAGCCCCGACGCATGGGTAGACGACGGCATACCGCCCCCACCCTTCCCGCCCCTCGGCCTCCTCCCACGACACCCACCCCGCGCGCGGAGTCACCGGCACGAACAGCAGCTCCGCGCCGGAGATCTCCCGAGGGGGGTATTCGTGCAGGTTCACCTGCAGCCGGCTTTCCCCGAGCCACCGCGTCCCCGGCCGCAACGAGTCCAGCACCGAGGCCCACCCACCGCGACTGACCTGCGCCGTCCGCACCGCGACATCCGCTTCGAGGACTCTGCGCCGCCGCTCCCAGTAGGGCAGTACGGCCGCGTCCCACACGTACTCCAGCAGCACCGCCGCCCGCTCGGGCAGATCGTCCCGCTCCAGAACGTCCGGCAGCGGCCCCGCGAGGGACACCCGCAGATGCGCGCGGGCGTCCGCCGCCCGCGCCGACCGCACCCGCCCGAGGCCCTCCTCGAAGCTTTCCCCCTCCCTCGGGGTGGGCGTCAGGAAGTCGGCGAGCCAGTGCCGCCCGAGCCCCGCCCGCACCAGCCGCGCGGTCACCGGATCGGCGGCGAGCCGCGCCCGGTAACCGGGCAGATGCGCCCGCAGCCAGGCCGTCTCCCCGGGATGAGCGCCCGCCCCGGAGTGCAGCAGCTTCAGACTCGCGAAGGTCTCGGCGAGCGGCGAGATCAGAAACCGGCTCCCGGCGAGCGTGTCGGCGTTCACCTGCCACCACCCCACCGGCTCCACCCCCTCGCCTGTGCCACACGGCAGCCCGGCCATCGCGGCCCACGCTCAGAGCCGTGGCTCGACGTTTCGCACCACCGCGAAACGATAACGACCCCCTCCAACCCCGCCCGAGACTCCCCGCATGACGCTCAGCCCGACCGGCTACCGACGCCTCTTCCGCACCCCGGAGTTCACTCCCCTCCTCCTCTCCTCCGCCGCCCACACCGCCGCCCAGACGATCGCGGGACTCGCCCTGGGCACCCTCGTCCACCGCGCCACCGGCTCCCCGTTCCTCTCGGCGGTGAGCATGTTCGGTCCATCCCTCGCCCAGGTTCTCGGCGCGACGCTCCTCCTCTCCGGGGCCGACCGCCTCCCCCCGAGACGTGTCCTGGCCGGCCTCTCCCTGGCCTTCGCCGCCCTCACGGCCGTACTCGCCCTGCCGGGGCTGCCGACCGGGGCCGTCTTCGTCGCCGTCCTCGCGCAGGGGCTGGTCGCGGCGCTCGGCGGCGGGGTCCGCTGGGGGCTGCTCAACGAGATCGCCCCCGAAGGCGGCTACCTCACCGCGCGGTCCGTCTTCAACATGACGCACGGGCTGCTGCAGATCACCGGGTACGCCACCGGCGGCGTCCTCGTCGCCGTCCTCTCCCCGCGCCCCGTCCTCCTCCTCGCCGTCCTCCTCCACGCGAGCGCCGCTCTCGTCGCCCGCCTCGGACTGACCATCCGCGCGCCCCGTGCCGTGGGCCGCCCCTCGGCCGCGCAGACGTGGCGCACCAACGCCCGCCTGTGGTCCTCCCGTCCGCGCCGGCTGCTCTACCTCGGCCTGTGGCTGCCCAACGGTCTGATCGTCGGCTGCGAAGCCCTCTTCGTGTCCTACGACACCGATGCCGCGGGCACCCTGTTCGCGTGCGCGGCGCTGGGCATGCTGGCCGGCGACCTCGCCGTCGGCCGCTTCCTGGCACCCGCGGTGCGCACCCGCCTCGCCACCCCGCTCCTGCTGCTCCTGGCCGCCCCGTACGCCGTCTTCGTCCTGCGCCCGCCGCTGCCCGTCGCCGCGGTCGCCGTCGCCGTGGCCTCCGTCGGTTTCGGCGCGAGCCTCGTCCAGCAGGAACGTCTGATGGCCCTCACCCCGCCCGAACTCGGCGGACACGCCCTCGGCCTGCACTCCGCCGGGATGCTCACCCTCCAGGGCGTGAGCGCCGCCCTCGCCGGCGCGGCAGCCCAGCTCACCTCGCCGGCGACGGCGATGACGGCGATGGCGCTCGCGTCGGTCGTCGTGACCCTGACGCTGGCGCGAGCGGCATCCCCACGAGCCGCCGCACTCCGTAGAGTGCGAGGCGAGGGGGACGGGGTCCGCCAGGGAGGGGAAGCGCGATGAGCAAGACGGAAGGGACGCCGGTCAGTTCGGAACAGGTGATCGCGGAGGCGCGCAAGGCGTTCTTCACGATGTTCGCGTTCCTGGCCATCGTCTGGCTGGTCCAACTGGCCAACGCGGCACAGGACTACGGGCCGGCCCGCGACTACGGCGTGACCTCCGGCGACGTCGGATCGCTGCCCCACGTGCTGTCCGCGCCGTTCCTGCACTGGAGTTGGGCCCACATCGAGAGCAACTCCGGCCCGCTGTTCGTCTTCGGCTTCCTCGCCGCGTACCGCGGCGTCGCCCGCTTCCTCGGGCTCAGCCTGCTGGTCGCCCTCACCAGCGGTACGGCGGTGTGGCTCCTGGAGCAGGGCGACGCGGTGACGGTCGGCGCGAGTGGCCTGGTCTACGGGTACTTCGCCTACGTCGTCGTCCGCGGGCTCTTCGACCGGCACCTGATCGACACGCTGATCGGCCTGGTCATGGCGGCCTCCTTCGCCTACCTGCTCACCACCGCCGTCCCCGGCACCCCCGGCGTGAGCTGGCTCGGCCACCTGGGCGGGCTGGTCGGCGGTCTCGTGGGAGCCTGGCTCTTCCGGGACCGCGCCCCCCGCCCCGAGGCCGCCCCGGCCCTCGCGACCGCTGCCGCCGCCCGCACCTCCAAGCGCCGCTCCGCGCCGTCGACGCCCGCCGACCACCCCCGCGCGGACCTCCACAAGGAGCTGGACGACCTGGGCCTGCTCTGACCGACCGGGCAAGCCCTCGCGGCCCCGCCGCTGGTGGCATGTCCCGACCCGCCCTACCGTCGTGGATACGGCGACGGCGCTCCCTGCGGAAGGAGACGGGCCATGCCAGGACGGCGGGCGGAGTCGCCGGCGATGCCGGCCGGCCTGGGGGCGATGCTGGCCGACCTGGAGGAACTCGTGCGGTGCGAGTCCTTCTCCGCCGACCACGCCGCAGTGGCGCGCAGCGCCCGGACGGTCGGCGCGCTCGGCGCACGGCTGCTGGGAGCCGCGCCGGAGACGATCGTGATCGACGGGGTGACCCACCTGCGGTGGACGTTCGGCGGACCGCGCGTCCTGCTGCTGGGCCACCACGACACGGTGTGGCCCCTCGGCTCGCTCCGCTCCCACCCCTGGTCGGCCGAGGACGGGATCGCCCGCGGTCCGGGCGTCCTGGACATGAAGGCGGGCCTGGTGCAGATGTTCCACGCGCTGGCCTCGCTGCCCTCGCCGGACGGGGTGTGCGTGCTGGTCACCGGGGACGAGGAGGTCGGCTCCCCGACCTCGCGCGCGCTCGTGGAGCAGACCGCGAGGCGCTGCGCGGCCGCCTTCGTGCTGGAGGCGGCCGCCGACGCACGGGGCGCGGTGAAGACCGCCCGCAAGGGCACCTCGCGGTACGAGATCGTGGTGCACGGCCGGGCCGCGCACGCCGGGGTGGAGCCGCACGAGGGGATCAACGCCTCCGTCGAGGCGGCCCACCAGGTCCTGGCCGTCGCCGGCATCGAGGCCGCGCTGCCCGCCGACGCGGCCCACCCCGTGCTGGGCGCGGCGACCGTGACGCCGACGCTGCTGTCGTCGGGGAGCGTCCGCAACACGGTGCCCGCGCGGGCGAGCCTGTGGGTGGACGTCCGCGTGCCGACGGCGACGGCGCAGCACCGCGTCGACGCCCTCGTACGCGGCCTCGCTCCCGTGACGCCCGGTGCGCGCCTGGAGGTCGTGGGCGGCGCGCAACGCCCGCCGATGCCGCCGCACGCCTCCGCCGACCTGTTCGACCTCGCCGTCCGCACCGCCGCGGACCTGGGCCAGGCGCCCCTGACGGGGAGAGCCGTAGGGGGGTCCTCCGACGCCAACTACACGGCGGCGACGGGCTGTCCCACCCTGGACGGCCTGGGCGCGGTGGGCGAGGGCCCCCACGCGGACACCGAGCACGTGAAGATCCCCCACATGCTCCCCCGCACCCGTCTACTGACCGAACTGATCACCCGGGTCCTCGGCCCCCGTTGAACCGGCCCGGCCCCGCGCCGGCGCCGGTTCGGCGACGGGGAGGCTCAGAGCGCAGTCCGTGTGGAGGGTGATGCGGGTCGGGGTGTGGGCGGTGGCGGTCGCCGGGGGCTCGCCGGTGCCGGGGTTGCGGGCGTAGCGGGGGTGGGCGCCTCCGCTGAGCTGCCAGCGGAGGCGGTGGCCGGGGAGGAAGCGGTGGGCGGTGGAACTCATCGGCACCGTGACGCGGGAGGGGGAGTCTCCCGTCGTCCGCACCTGTGCGAGCCCGTCGCAGACATCGGTGGAGCGGCCCCGCGGGTCCACGTCGCACAGGCGGACGAAGACGTCGGCGTACCCGGTGTCCGTGGCGACGCTCAGCCGCGCCGAGACCGGGCCGAGGACGTCCACCGGTTCGGTCAGCGCGGGCCCGGTGAAGGTCACGACGTCCGCACGGGCCTCCAGGGCGCCGTTGTCGCGGGGGCCGGCGGTGCGGGAGAGCAGGGGGCCGCCGAGGGACGGCGTGGGGTCGTCCGGGTCGTAGCAAAAGGACGTCAGCGGTCCGCGACCCGTAGGGGGCTGCGGGGTGAGGCGCCCGTCCGGCGTGGCGAACCATGCCGTCGCCGCCGGGGCGGGCGGCCACGCGTCCAGGTCCCGCCAGCCGGCCTCGCCGCCGACGTGCACCCGTACACCCGTAGGGCGCAGCCCGGAGGGGTCGTCGCACAGGTGCGCGCGCAGCCAGGCGAGGCTCTCTGCGAACACCTCCGGCCAGCCCCGCTGCAACGCGGAGGCGTGCGTCCACGGCCCCACGAGCAGCGCGCTCTCGCACCCGGCCCGCCGCAGCCTGCCGTACTGCTCGAAGGTCTGGTCGACGAGCGCGTCGTGCCAGCCGGTGATCAGGGCCGTGGGCACGCTCGCCGCCTCGGCCGCCCGCGCCTGCGACGCGCCGTCCCAGAACGGGTCCTCGGCGTCCGGATGGGTCAGCACTCCGTCCAGCCATGGCACTTCCTCCCCGAGTGCGGACGCGTACGCCCGGCGCAACGGCCACGCTGTGACGACCCCGCGCATCCGCCGCTGCATTCGAGCCGCCGCCCGCACGAACGGGCCGAGCCCGCGATGCTGGTGCGTGATGCCCATGCCGACGAGGAGGGCGTTCTCCAGGAGGAGCGCGCCGTCGCGGTAGAACAGGGCGTACGGGTCCGACAGGCCCACCTGCACCACCATCGCCCTCAGTTCCGGCGGCGGTTCCGCGGCGAGCGCCCACTGCACATAGCCCAGGTAACTCGGGCCGACCGTGCTCAACCTTCCGTCGAACCAGGGCTGTTCGCGCAGCCAGGACGCCGTCGCCAGCCCGTCGGCGGTCTCGTTGCGCCACAGGTGGAACGCGCCGCCCGACCCGCCGGTGCCGCGGCAGCTCTGCAGGACGACGTGGAAGCCCTGTTCGGCGAAGAGCACCCCGTACATGGGGGACCAGGGCAGTCCCCTGCCGTAGGGCGAGCGCACGAGGAGGGTGGGGAAGTCGCCGTCGGCGCGTGGGAAGTAGTGGTCCGTGATGAGCGGGCTGCCGTCGGCGGCCGGCACCGTGAGGCCCGGCTCCCACCCGACGTCGTACCGCCTGGCCGGAAGGCCGCGCCAGGTCGCCCGCATCAGCCGCGAGGAGAGCGGCGGCTTCGGGAACGGCGCGGGGTCGAAGCCCCGCCTCGGCCCCTCCGTGGTGCCGTTGTCGTGGGTGCGTGTCGCCATGGTCCCCTCCCGCGGTTTCATTCTCGTACTGTGTACGAGAATAGAGGATGCTGGGATGCTGGAACACACGGACGACGGCGAAGACCGGACGACACGTCCGTCAGGGACGCCGCGACCCGCGGCGGCGGAATCGAGAAGGAGCACCGAGACGGTGACGCGCGACGGCGACGCCCGCACCCCGGGCGTCGACCCCGAACAGCTCTGGCTGAACCCCGACCGACCCCGCAGGGGCCGCAGGCCCGCCTTCAGCCGCGAGGCGATCACGGCGGCCGCCGTCGCGCTGGCGGACGCCGAAGGCATCGACGCGGTCACCATGCGACGCGTCGCCGCGGAGGTCGGGGCCGGCGTCATGTCGCTCTACAGCTACGCCGCCGACAAGGACACGTTGCTGGAACTGATGGTCGACCACGTCAGCGGCGAACTCCCCGCCGACGGCGACCTCACCGGCGACTGGCGCGCCGACCTCAAGACCGTCGCCCGCCTCCAGCGCGCCCTCATGCTGCGTCACCCCTGGCTGCCGGCCGCCCTGACCACCCGCCGCAGCCTCGGTCCCCGCACCCTCGCCTTCCTGGAACACGCGCTCGCGGCCCTGCGCCCCACCGGACTGGACGGCGCGACCAGACTGGAGATCTTCGCCCAGCTCACCGCGTTCGTCGCGGGACACGTGGCCCACGAGCTCACCCAGACAGCGGCCGCCCAGGCCCCCGACCGGGCCGCGGCCGAGGCTCGCTACCTGGCGAAGGTCGTCGAGGCTGGCCGCCACCCCGAACTCGCCGAAGCCCTCGCCGCCCCCGCACGCCCCGTCACCCCCGAAGCCACGTTCACCCGCTTCCTCAACCGCCTGATCGACGGCCTCGACACCGGCTGAGACCCGGGCCCCTACTACCCCTACCCCTCCCCCTGGCCCCGTGGATCGACGTGCCCCCTCACCCGTAGGCCCCCTGACCCTTGAGAGCCAGGAGTCCGGGCGACGGGACCCTCACTCCTCCTCCGGAGGCGACGACTCCAGAAGGCGTTCCGCGATGTCGTCCGCCCACTCCTGCGCCCACCGGCGCAGCGCGGCCACGGCGGGACCGTCGAGGCCGTATGCGGTGAACTCGACGTCGTCGATCATCTCCGCGCCGGTCAGACGGGCCTGGAGGTCGGCGAGGTCGAAGGCGTCGCGGGCGTGGCGACGGCCCAGTTCCTCCAGATCGGGGTGGCTCCAGCGGCCGGCGGCGGCGTGGACGTCGACGAGGTCGCGGGCCAGCCCCCGGTCGGCCAGCGCCCGGACCTTCGTGCCGACCACGTCCTCCAGGGAGAGGGCGAGACCCAGCTCGGTAGGCACGAGCGGCCGCCACAGCACCTCCTTGAGGACGTCGACCTGGCACTCCTCGCCGGTGACCGGTTCGACGACGACCAGCCGGGCGGAGAGGGGATCCGTCTCCGGGGGACTCGACACGAGCCACCCGCGCTCCTCCAGCCCCGCCCGGAGCACGCCGGCGATGTCCTCCATCCCGGCCGGGCTCTCGGTCGCGACGGCCACATGCCGTACGACGCGTTCCACGAGCCCGTGCGCCTGGGCGGCGTGACCACCGGTCAGCGCCAGGGAGTAGGGCGTGCCCAGGTCGAGGAGGTCGGCCAGCAGACGGCGGTGCAGATCGCTCACTCTCACAGGGCCAGTCTCGGGCAGCGAGCAGCCGACGGCACACGCGTCACGCCCGCCCCCTGTGTAACGCTTTTCGCGCTTCGGGCCAAGAACAGACGACGACGTTGCCCGACGACGAGAAGGAGGCCGCCCGTGGACGGCGCTGAACGGGGTGAGCCGGAGGCGGCGTTACGGGACCCGCGCCTCTTCGAGGACTTCTACCGACGCCATGTGGACGCCGTCCTGCGCTTCGTGGCCCGGCGGGTGGACGACCCGCACACCGCGGCGGACCTGACGGCCGAGATCTTCCTCGCCGTCCTCGACTCGGCCGCCTCCTACCGTCCCGGCCTCGGCAGCGAGACGGCCTGGCTGTACGGCGTCGCGCGCAACGTCGTGTCGTCGGAGCGCCGCCGGATCGCCCGTGAGACCGCACGGGATCTGCGCCTGTCCGGGAGACGGCTGCTGGACGCCGACGACGTCGTCCGCCTGGAGGACAAGCTCGACGCGGAGAGTCCGGGGCGGCGCGCCCTGGCCGCGCTGGCGAGACTGCCCGAGGGGGAGCGGGCGGTCATGGAGCTGATCGCCGTGGACCAGTTGACGGTCACCGAGGCGGCGGCCGCGCTGGGCATTCGCCAGGTCACCGCGAGGGTGCGCCTGCACCGCGCGCGCAGGGCGCTGCGCGCCGAGGCGGCCGCGACCACGGCGTCCACCGCGACCACGGCGTCCACCGCGACCACGGCGTCGACCACGCCCACGGCGTTGACCACGCCCATGGCGTCGGCCGCGCCCGTGACCCGGGGACGCCCGAAAGCGGCACGGACACCGGACGGACCTCTGATGTACGTCGCGGGGGGAGAGGCGTGAGCACGAGGCCGACGTTCGAGGACCGTCTGCTGGCCGAGCTGAAACGGGACATCGACACCCGCGAGCAGCCGCCCCCCGCGACCCCGCCGCGCCGCCTGATCACCCCTCGACGCCTCGCCGTCGTGGCGCTGCCCTGCGCGCTGCTCGGGCTCGCCCCGCTGCTCGGACTCGGCACCGTGCTCGCCTCCGAAGCACCGGCCCAGCCGGTCGCGTACGCGGTGCAGGGGCGCGGCGACGGCAAGGTGAGGCTCACGGTCGAGGAGCAGTTCATCAGCGTGGAGGCCCAGGAGGCCCTGGCGAGGGCGCTGCGTCCCTGGGAGATCCACGTGACGATCGACGTACTGCCACCGGGGTACGTGTGCGAGCGCAGCGCCCCCGCTCCCACGCCGGTGGCCCTGGACGAGCACGGCGACCCCATACCCGTAGTACCCCTCAAGTCGAGCTGGGACTTCACCCTGGGCCGAGGCGATCTGCTCACCTTCGAGAACACGGCGGGCGGCCGCAGGGCCCGCGCGGTCGAGCACTACGACGCCGGGACGGTGGCGGAACCCTGCGTCCCCGTGAAACTCGCCCTGCCGGACGGCCTGAAGACGAAGAAGTAGCGCCCGGCGACCATCACGGATCACGGCAAACCCCTACGGGCCACCACCCGACACCACGACGGATCTCCCCTCACAGAACGGCGGCTGTCCATGACCCCCTCCCAAGTACCCCCACGCACCGGCCGATTACGCACCGATCCATCGCTCTCACCCCGAGTGACGCCGCTGCGGGAGAGACCCCGGGTCGGCTGGCTGGACGCCCTCAGAGGCATCGCCGCCCTGGTCGTCGTCTTCGATCACTCCTCGTACGCGTTCCTGCCGCAGTTCAGGCAGGAGTTGATGCCCGAGTTCAACACCAGCCGTTACGGCATCATGGTGTTCTTCCTGGTGAGCGGCTACATCATTCCCGCGTCGCTCGAACGCGGCGGCTCCGTGCGGACGTTCTGGATCGGACGACTGTTCCGCGTGTACCCGCTGTGGGCGGTGGCCGTCACGGCGCTGCTGGCACTGCACGCACTGGACCTGGCCCTGATCCGCCCCGACCTGGCGCACCAGCCCCCGGCCACCGTGGCCGCCGCGCATCTGACCATGTTCCAGGAGCTGTTGGGCACACCCAACCTCCTGCTGGTCCTGTGGACGCTCTCCTACGAGATGGCCTTCTACCTCCTCACCGTCGCCCTTTTCACGGTCGGCCGGCACCACCGTTCGGCGACGGTGGCGGTCACCCTGGCCGTACTGGCGGCCGCCGGCGTCGCGGCGGGAGTCACGCTGCCGCCCTCGGCCCTCTCCCACGCCCTGGGCGCCGGCCCGCTGGTGGCGATCGCCTCGGTCGTCATGGCGACCGCCGTCTGCTGCGCCTGCGCCGGGCGGCCCGTACTGCGCACGGCCGGGGGCGTGCTGGGCGGACTGCTGGCCCTGCTGCTGGTGACGGCGAACGGCACGGTCCCCGTCTGGGAGGGGCTGATGATCCTCGCCGTGATGTTCCTGGGCACGGCGATCCACCGCGCGGAGCACGGTCAGGTGACGTGGCGCGCCGCCGCCTGCGCGACCGCCGCGGTACTGATGTGCGCCGTGGCCAGTGCCCACGGCCACGGCGACGCCCGCCAGTTCACGGAACGCGGCTGGCTCACGGCGTTCCTGCTGGCAGTCCTCACCTTCGCCGCCGGCTGGGCCCTCCGTCACCGGCGAACCCCTCGCTGCCTGACGGTCCTGGGGGCGATCAGTTACTCCGTCTACTTGCTCCACCCGGTGATGCTGGCCGTGACGGACGCCACGATCGGCCGCTCCGCCCGCGACGACCTCGTCCTGGAGGCGGCCTTCGTCGCCGTCCTCCTCCCCTTGTCCTGGCTGGCCCACCGCTATGTCGAGACCCCGCCGCAGAGATGGGGCCGTGCTCTCTCCCGGCGGCTGCGGGAGCGAGCCGGCGGATGATCCCGGCGTCACTGTGACGACCGACCTTCCGGTCGGCGGAGCACGGTGATAGACAGCCGGGGTGGAGAAGACTCAGGAGTTCCGCGCGGCCTCGGAGGTGCCCTGTTCCGCACCGAAGTCCGACTTCGCACCCCCTCCGATAGTATGTTCGATCTCGCGATGGTCACCCCTGTCGCTTTTCCTTCATCGACCACTCGACAAAATCGGCCAGACGATTGATAACTAGAGCATCGCGGGTGTTCTCGCGGACAAGCGGCAGGATCTCGCCGGTCGCGCGGCGGCATGGACGCGCGATGCTGTGGGGGACGGCGGGGGCGGTGGCTCTCGTACTCCTCGTCGCACTGGAGATCGCCGCACGCCGCTACGGCGAACCGGGCCCCGTCACCACCCAGGTGGAAGCCCTGGTCTTCGCCCCGAAACCGGGGCCGCTGTACGGCGGTCTGGCGTTGATGATGGTGGTGCTCACCTGGCGGCAGCGGTTCATCGCGGCCGGCGCGGCGATCGGCATCGACGTCGTGTTCATGTCGGTGCGGTGGGCGGCAGACGCCCACATACCCGAGGATCACTCCGTCGGAAACGGCGCGTTGTGGGTGATGCTGGGCACCGCGGTCTTCGCTGTCACGCGCCGCACCGGCCCCGAACGCGTCCTGCTGCTGAAGGGCGTCGGTCTGGCCCTGCTGCTGGTGGCCGGCCGCAAGATCGGCGACACCTGGCTGTTCATCACGGCGAAGACCCGCACCGAGGTGCTCGACCCCTACGTGGCGACCGCCGATCAGGCGCTGGGCAACCCGTCGTGGCTGGTGGGCCGGATGGTCGAGGCCACCAGCCCGATCAGCTCCCACCTCCTCCAGTGGGTCTACGCGCAGCTCGCGGTCGCCGCGGTCGTCGTCGCGCTCCACCAACTGCGCGACGTGGCGTCCGCAAGACGCTTCCCGCGCCATCACCTGGTCCGCACGTTCCTGGTGATCGGCCTCCTCGGGCCCGCCATCTACATGGTCTTCCCGGTCGTCGGTCCGGTCTTCGCCTACGGCCCGGGCGCCTCCGGCACCGGTGGTGTGCAGTGGGCGGTGGCCAATCTCTGGCCGAACACGCCCCCACCGATCACCGTCCCCCAGCCGGTGTCGTACGACGGGCTCACCCCCCGCAACTGCATGCCCAGCCTGCACACGGCATGGTCCGTCGCGATCTTCATCCACACCCGCAAGGCGCCCCGCCTGCTGCGGTTCGCGGGCACCTTCTGGCTGGTCGCCACGCTCACGGCGACCCTGGGATTCGGCTACCACTACGGCGTGGACCTCCTCGCCGGCGTGGTGTTCGCGCTCACGATCGAGGCAGGCCTGCGCTCGTTCGACCGAGGCTGGGACCGGGCGGGAGTCCAACTCGTCCTCCACGGCACCGCGGTCTTCGCCGCGCTCCTGGTGTCGTACCGCTTCCTGCCGATGGAACTGGCCGCGTACCCGGCGGTGTCCGGCCCCCTCCTCATCCTGGCGATGGTCTCGGTGATCTACGGCTACCGGCGCACCACCAGACTCTGGGAACCGGTCCTCGCCCCGGCCCGACGCCCGGAACCGCAACCCGAGCCGGCCTGAGCGCCGCCGCGGGACGCCGAAGGGAACGGTTCGGCCTCCGCGGGCGTCCCCCCTTTCCGGGGCACGGCGTCCGTGTCCGGAAAGGGGAACCGGGTGAGTGCGAGCGGCTTCGCCAAGTGGACACGGCAGTTCGAGGACGAACGCGAGCGCAGAAGCGCCCAGGGCGACCCGGACTGGACGCGAGGCGCGACGCTGCCCCCGGCGGTGTGGGCCGGCATCCAGCGCTTCCAGGTCGGTGAGGACGGCGACGGCGCCAACCTCGTCGCCAAAGCCGACCAGGCCGGCGACGCCGACTACGCCCAGGCGGTCAGACTCTTCGTCGCCGAGGAACAGAACCACGCCCGCCTCCTGGCCCTGCTGCTGGCCGCGGGCGGCCGCAAGACGCTGGCCGGCCACTGGAGCGACACGGTCTTCGTACGGCTACGGCGCCTGATGGGCCTGCGCATGGAACTGCTGGTGCTGATGATCGCGGAAGTGGTGGCCCTGCGTTACTACCGCGCCCTGCGCGACGGCACGGACGACTCGCTCACCTCGGAGGTGGCCGCGCGGATCCTGTCCGACGAGCAGCGGCACGTCCCGTTCCACTGCGAGCGGCTGCACGCCTCCCTGGCGGAACTGCCCCGCGCGACGCGCCGCCCGGTGATGGCCGCGTGGCGGCTCCTCCTGCTCGCGGTCTCCCTCGTCGTCGCCGCCGACCACGGCCCGGCACTGCGCCGGCTCGCCGTCGGCCGCCTGCGGTTCGTCGCCGACGTCATGGCGTCGTCCACCACGGTCGTCTCCGCGATACTGGCGCCCCGCCCGGACGCGTGGACGAACGCGGCCTGACCCCTGCCGGGAGTCAGCGGGTCATACCCAGGTCTGACCCCGAGGTTCAGTTCCCGGTCCGACGCCCCGTAGGGGGAGGCACAGGCATCGTCGTCGGCATGACGAACCCGACGACGTCCATGCCCGCCCCGGCCACCACCACCGGCGCCCGCCTCCACAGCGCGCTGCCCGTGGAGCGCCTGGAGGCCACCGGCTTTCCCGGACGCTGGGTGGGCGGCACGGCCATGGTGCTCGGCCCGCTCCTGATGCTGGCCGGCGCGTTACTGAGAGCCCGCTTCCACTTCTTCTTCCCCGACCAACTCGCCGCGTACGAACGGCACCCCACGCAGATGGCCACCGCGTACGGCCTCTTCGCCGCGGGCAGCCTGCTGCTCTGGCCCGCCGTGGCGGTGACGGCCGCGCGGATCGGCGCGCGGAGCGCCGGCTGGGGCCTGTGGGGAGGCGTCCTGGTGATGTCCGGGCTCTTCGCCCGCACCTTCCACGCGGGCGTCGACCATCTGGCCTTCCAACTGGTGCGTTCCCGAGGGGCCGGGCCCGCCACCGAGACGGTCGCCGCCGGCTACGGCGCGTTCCACGTCTTCTCCACGCTGAACCTCGCCGTCCTCGCCGGGTGGGTGGTCCTCGCCCTCGGCGCCTGGCGCACACAGGTCCTCGGCCCGGTCCGTGCCGCCGCACTCGGCCTCACCGCGGCGCTGCCCCTGGGGGTGCTGAAGGGAACGACCCCTCTGTCGCTGGTGGCCCTGGCCGGACTGTGCGTCGCCTTCGTACCCCTGGGGCTGGCACTGCTGCGCCGAGCGCCCCGGCCCAGCCGGACGGCGGTGCTGCGCTGGGTGCCGCTGGCCCTGGTGACGCTCGCGCTGATGGCACTGCTGGGACAGGTCGGTTGAGTGGACGCGCACAGGTACGGTCGGGCCATGAAGCCCGACGGGCAGCGCCACGTCCACGCCCTCGACCTCATCGCGGCACTGGCCCTGACCGCCGTGTACGCGGGATTCGCCCGGCTGACCTCCGACGACGGCCAGCCCGTCTACACAGGGCCGCCCTGGCTCGGCCTGCTGATCGCGGCCATGGTCGGCCTGCCCATCGCCGGGCGCCGCCGGTGGCCCGTCGCGGTGCTGACGGCCGTACTGGCCGCCCTGGCCACGGCGTCGCTCCTCGACATCCCCCGCGAGCCCTACGCCGCCGCCGGGCTCGCGGCCTACCTCGTCGGACTGGCCGAGCCCGCCCGCCGGTCCGTGCCCGCCCTCGCGGTGGCGCTGCCGGTGGCGTGCGGCGCCGTCTACGCCGGGGAAGCGGTGGTCACCCCCAGCGAAAACTGGCGGGGCGCCGTCGGGGTGGCCTCGGTCGTGCTCCTGGTGATCGGCGGGGCGTGGGGGGCGGGGGTCGTCCTGCGCGGCCGCCGGGCCGGGGCCGCCCGGGAACAGCGGCGTCGGTCGGAGCGGGCGCTGATCGAGGAGCGCCTGCGGATCGCCCGGGAGCTGCACGACATCGTCTCGCACAACCTCAGCCTGATCGCCGTCAAGGCGGGCGTCGCCGGGCATGTGGCCGAGGCCGACCCGACAGAGGCGCGGGCCGCCCTCAAGGTCATCGAGGAGACGAGCCGTGCCGCGCTCGCCGAGATGCGGCGCACGCTCGGCGTACTGCGCACCGAGGGCGCGCCCCTCGGACCGGTGCCGGATCTCGACCGGCTCGACCGGCTCGCCGCGGAGGCGCACCGGGCCGGTGTGGAGGTCGACCTGACGGTGCGGGTCGTGGACGGCCTGGCCGAGGGGACACAGCTGACCGTCTACCGGATCGTCCAGGAGGCCGTCACCAACGTGGTCCGGCACGCCGCCCCGACCCGCTGCCGGGTGACGGTCGAGGCGGACGCGCGAGAGGTGCGCATCGACATAGTGGACGAGGGACCGTCGCCCGCACCCAGCCGGACCGCTCCCGAACTGCCCGGCGGACACGGCCTCTTGGGGATGCGGGAGCGCGCGATGATGTACGGCGGCAGCTTCGAGGCGGGCCCCCGGCCGGAGGGCGGTTTCGCGGTGTCCGTCCGTCTGCCCGCCGAAGGGAACCGATGACCGTGACCGACGTGAGCCCCGTCCGGGTGCTGATCGCCGACGACCAGGCGATGGTGCGCGGCAGCTTCCGCGTCCTGGTCGACCATACCCCCGGCATGACGGCCGTGGGCGAGGCCGCGAACGGCGCGGAGGCCGTCGAACTCGCCCGCCGCGAAAGGCCGGACGTCGTCCTGATGGACGTACGCATGCCGGACGTCGACGGCATCGAGGCGACCCGGCGGATCAGCGCCGACCCGGCCCTGTCCGGCGTCCGCGTCCTCATCCTCACCACGTTCGACCTCGACGAGTACGTCTACGCCGCCCTGCGCGCCGGCGCCGCGGGCTTCCTGCTGAAGGACACCCCGCCGACGGAGGTCCTCACCGCCATCGGCGTCGTCGCCGCGGGTGAGGCACTGCTCGCCCCCTCGGTGACCCGCCGCCTGATAGCGGAGTTCGCCCGCCGCCCGGAACCGGCCCGCCCACCCAGCCGCTCCCTGGACGCGATCACCGACCGCGAACTCGAAGTACTCGGCCTGATCGCCCGGGGCCTGTCCAACACGGAGATCGCCGAACACCTCCACCTGAGCCCGGCCACCGTCAAAACCCACATAGGCCGCCTGCTCACGAAACTCCACGCCCGAGACAGAGCCCAACTCGTGATCGTCGCCTACGAGACGGGGGTGACGGGGCGGGGGCGAGGGGGGATGTGAAACGGATGCCGACTCACGACCACGCTGTCAGGAGTTGTGGACGGTGATGTCCCCGTTGCCGGTCTTCAGTCCCAGTCCATACCTACCCGACGGGTTGTCCGAGACGCCGACGCTCTTGTCGCCGTTGTTCGTGTCCGCCGTCACCCCGATAGTGATCCGCGTGCCCTTGAGCTTTTCCCGGTGATCCTGCCGGTGGAGCTCCTCACCTCGACCGTGCCGGAGACGCCGTTCATCTCGATGCGCCCCGAACCGGTGGTCACCTCAGGTCCTCAGGGCCGCCCTCCCGCCGATCGGGCCAACTGCGGCTTCCCGTGGGCAGCCCTGCGCCCGCGTTGAGCGGACTGCTCCTGAGTACCATCACCGCGCATCCGGCCCGACCGCCGGTCGAATGCCTGGCCGACGCGATCGGCGCCGTCAGAGCGCTGGATGGGGAATGCAGGGCCCCGGGGAGAGTCACGTTCGCCCGGTTGATCACGGGATGCCGTGGAGGGTCAGGACGGCCTCGGGTTGACCGTGCTCGCGCGTCGGGCGCTGGCGGTATTGGCCCAGCCGACGCCGTGGAAAGTGGCGTGTGCCGGGTCACGCAGGACGGTCATGACGGTGGGGGTGCGGTCGCTCTGAACCTGGCTGGCGTCCTCGGCCGACGGGATCGATCACGGGCCGGTCACGGTGCGGCCGTGCGCTCCAGAAGGAAGGGTAATCCTGAAAGGAAAGAAGGGCAGACCCATGTCAACGCTTCGTAAAACATGATGAGTTGAACAGGCCTATGCGATGATGCCTTCTCCGCCTGTCGCTGCGGAGATGTCGACACATCGAAAACGGAGTTTTTCATGCAGAAGGTCATCGACTACATCGAAGAACATCGGAAAACGTACGAGAACCATGCATTCTTCACTCGCCTGCTCACCGACGAGTCGCTCCCCGGAGAAAGGCGTCTGGCGTGGGGGCCCAGCGTGGTTCCCTTCATCATGGGCTATTCCGACCTGAACAAATACGTCTTCCGCAAAGACGAAGGCAATGCCCGGCCCGATCAGCTGCAGGCCCTTCTGAACGCGCACACGTACGAAGAGGACTTCCACTGGCAGTGGATGCTGACCGACCTGGAGAAGCTGGGGGCCGACAGCAGCATGCCCCTGTCGGACGCCACGCGGGTCCTGTGGAGTGCGGACTTCAGCCATTCTCGACGTCTCTGCCTGGAGCTGGCCGCGCTCGCCGCGGGCGCCCCCACGTACGCTGTTTTCGCGATGGTCGAGTCCATCGAGGCTGTCTCCATCACGATCTTCACCCACTGCCGGGGAATCGCCCTGCGGGACGGTCGCGAATGTGAGTTTTTCGGCACCAAGCACTATATGGCGGAGGCGTCGCACAGCATAAAGTCGCCCGAGGTAGAAGAGAAAAGCCTGCCGTCCCTCGACGACGCACAGCGCGAGGAAGCCAAGCGGGTTGTGGACCGCACGTTCTCGCTCTTCGACAACTGGTCCGGCTCGCTCCTGCGGTTCGCTCTCGAAAGCGGGGACCACGAGCGCACCTACGAGAGGGTGATCCAGGAGAGCAAGGACCTGCTGCCGGAAGCCGAGGCGGTGGCTGCTGCCGCCTTCTAGCCTCGATCGTTGCGGGTCAACTGCAGGACCCAGGGGAGAGTCACGTTCACCCGGTTGAGTAGGTGACGCTATGTCAGCCGTAGGTGCAAGGCGAGCATGGCCCCTTGTGATCATGGAGTTCTCTACGCTGCACGATCTGCAAGGTTGCCGTGCTCGCTGTTTCATCATCGCTCACCCCCATCGTCCGCACGCGGCGCCCCTGCCCTCCTCTCCGCCGGGGACGCTCGTGCCTGCGGGGCTGGTGAAGGCACTGAGCGCTTCACAGCTCCCGGCGAGCGGACCTTGCGGGACGTTTTCGGCAAGGTGGACGCCGCCGCGCTCACGCAGGCCGGCTTCGCCCGACTGACGGCCCTGACGCCCTCATCCCCCTGCGCCCTGGCACCGGACGGTGTCCGTGAGCGGGAACAACGGCGTGCGCATCGGACCGCCGCACCGCAACAAGGCGACGTTCGGCCGTCGCGACGGGCGTTCGCGGTAGATGGAAAGTGTCTGCGCGGCGCAGTACGCGCCGACGGCAGCCGCCTGTTCATACCGACCGCCGTGCGTCAACGACGACACCCTGACCGCGGCCCGGAGATCGGAGCGAAGACCGACGAAATTCCCGAATTCGCCCCGCTCCTCGACCAGATCGACGACACCGGCCTGGCCGACGCCGTGGTCACCGTGGACGCCCTGCACGCGCAGAAGGACCACGCCCGCTACCTCATCGAACAACGCCACGCCCACTACCTGCTGTCGATCAAGAGCAACTAGCCCAAGCTCTCAGGCCAGTTGAGCAACTTCCCTGGAAGGACGTGCCCGTCCTGCACCGCTCCAAGGACCGCGGGCACGGCAGGGAGGAGGTCCGCGAGGTCAAAGTCTGCAGCGCCGACGGACTGCTGTTCCCGCACGCCCGCCAGGTGGTCCGCATCCACCGCAAGCGCCGCCGCGTCGGAGCTGGGAAGTGGCAGACCGAGACCGTCTACGCGGTCACCGATCTCGCCGCCCACCAGGCCGATCCGGCCGAAATCTCGGCATGGGCCCGCGGACACTGGATCATCGAGAACACTGTCCACTGGACCAAAGACGTCACCTTCGCCGAGGACGCCAGCCAAGTCCGCCGCCACGGCATCCCCGCCGTCATGAGCACCCTGCGCGATCTGGCCCGCGCTGCCCTCCACCGTGCCGGATGGGCCAACATCGCCAGCGGACGCCGCGCCCACACCGCCCCCGAAACCGCTCTCACCCTCCATGGCATCCCGTGATCAAAACGGACGAAGGCCACTCTCCCCGGGGCCCTGACGGGGAATGGCGCCGTCCGGACTACGTCGGCGTACCGCCGAGCGTCGGCATGACGCCGAGCTGCTGGAGGAAGCCGAGAAGGTCCTTGTCCGACCACTTCTCCGCGAGCCTGCCGTTTTCGACGCGGTGAATCACCGTCGCCGTCATCGTCAGCTGATTTCCGGTCGCCGGAATGCCGGGCAGGTCCCTTTCGTGCACTCCTCGGGCCGTCATCCGGGTGACCACTTTGTCGCCTTCCGCGATCTGGTCCTCGATCTCATGGATTCCGGGAGTGGCCTCCCAGAAGAGACGGAACGCTTGCTTGAGCCCTTCGCGACCGGACCCGAGCCCCGGGAACGGAGGCGGGGAGTGGTCTTGGTAGTCCTCTGCCACGAGTTCGTCCATGGCCTCCACGTTGCCCCTGTCGATCTCCGCGTAGAAACGGCGAACCAACCTCTTGTTCTCTTCGCTCGACATGGGACTCCCCTACGCGCGTTTCGTACTGCCGGAACCGGTCTGCACGACCGGAAGCATGACCCGCCCCGGCATGGGGCCACGCCTGCGCCTCGCCGAGCTTCAGGGCGCGTCACCCGGAAGCATCCATGCGATGACTCGGCGCTCGGGTCATCCTGGCGGATCTCGCCGCCCGGCCGTGGCAGAGCGAGTTCGGCGGTCGGATGCGGCACGGCATCGCCTACCGGACGTCTACACCCACCCTGGGGAGGGGTGACAGGGGTCGCAGACGGCATACGCGTGCCAGATCTCTGATCTCTGCATGCGGCCGTAAATCACCCGTCCTATGCTGGCAAGAGGCCTTGGTGATCACGATCACGGCAGGTGACCCGCGGAGGCATCCCATGCACTCGTTCAGTCGTGACAACCGGTCCTCGGCCTCCGCAGCAAGTGGCGCTGACAGGGCCACCCACGTCACAAGCAATGCGCCCCTCACCAAACCTGGGGACGCCTTGGAGCGTGCGGCCGGCATGCTGGCCGACCGCGCCCTGGCAGCGCAGGCCCGGACAGCGGCGTTCTCTGCCACGGGTGTCACAGCGATGAGGGCGCCGGTCGGCCCACGTCCGGAGCACAGCGCTCCGGACGTGGGAGTCGTCCCCGCGGGCGGGGGTAAGCAGCTGGACCCCCCGGTGCGGACGGATTGGGAGCGGGCCTTCCGGCACGACTTCAGCGGCGTGCGGGTGCATAGCGGGCCGGAGGCGTCCGCCATGGCCGACCGGCTCGGGGCACGCGCTTACAGTTTCGGGCGGAATGTTGTCCTGGGCCACGGGCAGTCCCTGCAAGGCCACGCGGGTCGCCACCTCTTGGCACACGAGCTGGCGCACGTCGTCCAGTACGACGCCTCCGGCCGGGCTGTCGTCGCACGCCAAGAAGCCGACGAGAGGACCGACGCCGAGGTGCGCAGCGAACTCGAGAAGCGGACGGGGAAAGGTTTCGCTCAGCTCGTCCTGGGACTCGGCCGAGGCCCGATCGACCCGAGCAAGGTTTCGCCGCGCGAGCTCGAGCGGGAGCTGGAAGAAAACGGCACATTGCCACACAGGAAAATGGAGACCAAGGAACCAGTCGTGCTCGACGAAGTCATCGTCAAGCACCCATACCAAGAGAATCGTTTTGTCACCGAGGCCCGGACCGGCCGCCAGTCCCAGGTCGACGCGGAGAAGGCGGCCGGTCAACAGGCCGTTCGCGAAACCTTTGTATCCAACATGACCGGGGCATTGGGCGGTACGAGGACAGGTTCCGCTTCGGCGGGACTGGTGCAGCCGACCCCTGAGGGCAGACGCTATGAACCCCGGCCGCCCACGACGTACGACACACGGACCGGGGCGCGCGCCCCGGTGACGATCACTCCCCAGACCCGCTACGTCCAGGTCGCGAACCCGAATCTGGTTGCCCGCTACGAGCGGATCGCCAACGAGCGCCTTCCGGCTGTGATTGACCAGACTCTGGCCGCGGAACGGGCTACGCCCGCGCGGACCCGCTTGAGCCATCTCGGGACCGAATTCGACGCCCTGCGGGCGGAGGTCGGCAACGCCCCTTCCTTGACCGTGCAGCAGAGGAACCGCGCCACCGGCATCCTGCGCGAGGCTCGCGACCTAGCCCGCAAGGACTTCGGCAGCCTCCAGGAAAAGGTGATGCGGCGGCTGCGTGCCGATGCCGACCTCCAGGCCATTGAAGGCCGGCTCGTCGCCGCCGGTGATGCCCGACTCAACCCGACCGGCACGCTCCAGATCAAGGTCCGTCGCGCCGATGGGGCGGAACGCTTCGAACCGCTGAACCTCGAACATCGGGTGCGACTGTCGGACGATCCGTGGGCGGCGAAGGGGAACCGGAACATCATTTTGACCGATGCACCCCAGAACCAGCAGTACTTGGAAGGGATTCGCCAGCAGGGGTCGGTCTGGCCGACCGGCGGGAGGGAAGCGTTCGTGGTCCGGCACAAGCTGAACGACGAGGGAGTCGACTTCGCTCCGGGATCCCGCTGATGCAGTTGGTTGTCATGCGTGTGTGGTCGTGAACCACGTGAGACCGGCCCGAGTTGCTGACGAGGTTCCTCGAACATGGCCATTGCCCGCACGCCCTCGTACGCACGGCCATGTGCTGTCGCGGGTCTTGCGGTCTGCCGGCAGTCGCACCGAGAAGGATGGCAGTCGCACCGAGAAGGATCAGTGGCATTTGTGTCATGGCAACACAGTGGCCTTCACGGCCGGGGCGAGTACGCGGGAGCTGATGACGAGGATGGGCCACAGCAGCTCGCGCGCCGCGCTCATCTATCAGCACATGACGAGCGGCCGTCACCGAGCCTCGCCGACAGGCTCGGTGCCATGATCTGTGGTGGTGAGGGAGCGGCGTCGGACTTCTCCGAGGAGGCCCCCCGCGAACGCGTAAGGGCAAGCGCGTGGCCCGGTGCCGGAAACGGCTGAAGGCCGGACTGGGAGGAAACCCTCCTGAGCCGGCCCTTTTGCTGTGCCCTCGGCAGGATTGGAACCTGCGACACCCGCTTAGGAGTGGGATCGAATCTCTGGTGGGCGGTGCTTGGCTGTGCCGCGTGGTGCTCTTTTGCCTGATCAGCGCTGCGCGGCACGGCCGGCCCATCCGGCTCAGGACGGCTCTTGTCGCGCAGTACGCTCGTGCCGCTCACGCATCCGGCGACCGTGGGGCGTCAAAGGGCGAGCATGTTGCGGGGCACGATGGCTGATTTCCTCCGGTGGGTGCACCAGGACAAGCCGGACCTGTCTCGGCAGTCTGTCACTAACACTAATGTTACTAACTTGCGTGTTAGTCTCAGTGGCGATTTGGGTAACCCCGAGAAGGCGGCGACGTGGCAGATTTCGTGGGCAGGCGTCACGAGCTCGAGACGCTGGACCGAGAGCTGGGCAAGGTGGCGGCCGGGGCCGGTGGGGAGCGGCCCGGGCGATGCGTGATACTTCAAGGGCGCCGCCGAGTGGGCAAGTCGCGGTTGGTGGAGCGGTTCGCCGAGAGGTCCGGTGCGCCGTTCCTCTTCTATGCCGCCACAGGGGCGTCGCCGAGGGCGGACCTGGAACGGCTCGGCCAGGATGCGCAGTCATCCAGCCTTCCGCTGGCGAATCTGCTGTCCGCGGCCCGCCCGGCGAGTTGGGATGCGGCCTTCGACGTCCTGGCAGCGACACTTCCGCACGACCGGGCCAGCGTGGTGGTCATGGACGAGGTGCCCTATTTGATGGATGCGGAGGGCGCCTTCGAGGGCACGCTGCAGCGAGCCTGGGACCGAGTGCTGGAGAAGCGGCCGGTTCTGCTGGTTCTCATCGGCTCCGACCTGTCGATGATGGAGGCGCTGAACAGCTACGGACGCCCGTTCCATCAGCGCGGACGCGAGATGGTGCTGGGTCCGCTCAACCCGGCGGAGGTGGGCGAGATGCTCGGCCTCGAACCTGCCTCGGCTTTCGACGCGGCCTTGATCACCGGTGGGCTGCCTCTGATCTGTGCAGAGTGGGCGTACGGTGCCGGCATCTGGGAGTTTCTGCGGGAGGCGCTCAGCGATCCGGTCTCGGCCTTGCTGGTGTCGGCGGAGCGCTCGCTTGCTGCGGAGTTCCCCCAGCAGGTGCAGGCGCGCACCGTCCTGTCGGCGATCGGCAGCGGTGAGCGGACGTTTTCCACTATTGCCCGCGCCGCGGGCGGGATCGGGGCGACCCCGCTGCAGCGGTCGCTGGGGATCCTTGCGGACAAGCGGGTGATCGCGGCGGAGCTTCCGGTGTCCACGCGGCCTTCGAAGGACCGCCGCTACCGGGTCGCGGATCCTTACCTCCGCTTCTGGCTGAAGCTCCTGGGGCCGGCGATGGAGGAGATCGAACGGGGCCGGGGTGACCTGACGCTGCGGCGCGTCCGTGAAAACTGGACCAGTTGGCGTGGCCGGGCCGTTGAACCTCTGGTGCGTGAGGCGCTGGCACGGCTGCTGCCCGATGCGAACCTCCCCGCTGCCCCCGCCATCGGCGGTTACTGGACCCGTACCAACGATGTGGAGATCGACATCGTGGGAGCGGACGGGGCGCCGATCGCCAAGGACCTGCTGTTCGTGGGCTCGGTGAAGTGGCTGGAGAACTCCCCGTTCGACCGGCATGATCTCGCGGCGCTGCACCGACACCGCGCCGCGCTCACGCCTGATCCTGTGCCTGTGATCGCTGTCTCGCGCAGCGGGACCGACTGCGCGGGGCTCGACGCCGCGTACGGACCGGCGGAACTCCTCGCGGCGTGGTCCTCCTCCTGAGCGTGCCGGGATACATGGTGGACCGAGGCGTACGGCCTGCCGGTCGGACTCGGGTCGGCCGAGCGGGACTCCGGCCCGATACTCGCTCGTCCCTTGTGAAGTCCGCCTGGACGCAACTGAGGAGCAGAGGTGCACCAGGATGGTGGTCGTCTGCGCGGGTCGCCCTGCCGTCGAGCAGCGCACGATGTTCGGCACGGCACGGTACGGCACGGCACGGCGCGGACCATCGGCCGTACCCGGGCCGCGCCGCCCTGGACAGGTCCACCGCGACCTCGGCACCGTGCCGACACCTCGACGAGGACGTCCCTCCGCTCACGCAAACGGCTGACTTGGACTGTCATGGGACGCGCACCCTCGCCGTGCGACGGCCCGGGCTCGCCGTCGCGCAGCTCCAGCTACACCCGCCCGCGGGTGCGACGCCGAACGTCGTCGCCCCACTGCGCCGCGACCACCGCGACACGCGCGCCACCGCGCAGCGTGAGCGTCCACACCGGGCCCCGGGCAGTGGCCGGCCTGTGGACTGATTGCGGTCGGGTGGATCCTGGCCACCACGGTCACCGCTGGAATATCCCGTGCGATCAGCCGTCAGCGACTGATATCGCGGGCGGCGTGTCTGGGACGACCGGCACGCGTGCGGCACGAACCTGATGAGGAGGTCGTGGCTGCTCGTGAAGACGTCGGCCCGACCTGTCCCTTCCTTTCAACTCACCCGTCCGGTCAGTCAGCGGGCAGGCCGAACCAGCGGAGCAGTACGGGTCGTGCGTCGTCGGGGGCTTCCTCGGGCCCGCGAGCATAGCGAGCGAGCAGGGCCAGATAGTCGTCGTGGAATGCGTCCAGCTCACCCTTCGTGAGGTGGATGAGGCTGCGTGAACCCCGCATCCAGCCTTCGGACTCCGCCTGCCCGGCGGTGAACTGCCGCGCCAGCTCGACGTCCTCCTCCATCCTCATCCGGTCCAGCTCGGCCGACATGGCACGCTCGGCCTCCGTCAGCTCGCTCTGCGGCGGTCTGCGGATGTCGAGCCCGCGCACCCCGCGCCACCAGCGCTCCCTCCCGGTGGAGCGGTCGGGGATGTCCTCGATGAGGCCACTGCGTTCCAGCATGCGCAAGTGATAGCTGAGCGTCCCGGTGTTCTCGCCGAGGGCGGCGGCCAGCGTGGTCGAGGTGGCCGGGCCCACCGCGCCGAGGTGGCGCAGGATACGCAGGCGCAACGGGTGCGAGAGGGCCTTGAGTACCTCGGGGCTGTCGACCGTGCGCCGTCCTGCGGCTTCCGCTCTCCGCTCTTTCGTCATGGCGGCAGCCTATCCAGACGGCAGCTGTTTCTCTGCAGACCTTTCTCTGCAGAGAAATCTCTGCAATGCTGGGCGCATGACGCCGAACCGAGTGACCTTGAATCGCGCAGTCCGCCGCTTCGCAAGTGCTGCCGCGGGGGCCCTACTTGTCGGAGTCGCCCTGGGCACCGCACCCGCGTCCGGAGCTGAGCTGGCCGCGGATCTGCCCGAGTTCGACTTCTCCGCCTGCCCGACCGTCGATGAGCTGCCCGCGGGTGCGGACCCCGGAACCTGGCGCTGCGAGGTGATGCACGCCACGGGGCATCTGCGCATGGGTGCCGTCGACGAGCCGCTCACCGAACCTATGAAGATCACCTTTGCGGAAGGCTGGGTGGACGGTGAATTCCGCCAGGTCTTCGGGGAGATGACCGCTGCGCCGATCCGGGCGGGAGGCACCCCGTTGACGCTGACTCCGCAGTACGGCGGCTACTCGGACTTCCTGTCCGACGACACCCGGCGCGGCGAGTTCGACATCAAGTTCGCCATAAGCTCGGCGGGCGGGCTGCCGGCCCTGCTGCCGTCGGGCTGCTCGGTGGGCAGCGATGAGGATGCGGTCCACCTGGTGCTCAAGGACACCGATCCCACCCGGGTGATATCCAGAGATCCCCTGGTCGTCGCCTTCGGCGCCCAGGACGCGGAGTTCGCCGCCCCCGGCACCAGCGGCTGCGGCCGCGTGAGCCACGCACTCGACCGCGCCCTGGGCCTGCCGTCCGCGGCGGGGGCGAACGCCTTCGACATGGATGTCACGGTGGCCATCCGGTCCTACATGTAGACCCGTTCGGTTGGGTAATTACCCATACCTGTAAGCCAGTTGCGAGGGTTCAGACCGCGTTGACCTCGGAGTGTTCCATGCGGGGCCACGCTCGAAGCGACCCCCGGTTCGGATGAGGGGAGGCGTGTTTCACGGCCCAGGCGGCGGACTTGGGCGGACTCGACGAGCTTGAAGACCATCGCGATGGGCACCCCGGGAGTCGGCGCCCCTCGAGCCCTTCGTTCGTCGGCTCCAGGACCTTCGCCACGGCGCGGCCCACGAGGCCGGGGCTGACCTGAAGGCCATTCAGGCGATGCTCGACCATTCCCCGATCACCATCACGGCCGCCACGTACGCGAGCCTCCTCCCGGAGGCGGACCTGGCAATCGCCGAGGCCGCAGCCCGGCTCGTACCGCGAGCCCGCGCCACCTCCGAGGAGGTCACCGCTCCCGAAGCGGAGTCCGAGCCTGATGGCGCGGAGAAGGCCGGCCCGAGTCCGTGCGGCATGATGCTGTTCCGGCGGCCATACTCGGGAGATCAACTCCCCGTCCGCTCACGCAAACGGCCCCGGACGAAAGCCCGAGGCCGCCTGAAGCCCTCCCTGGAGGAGAAACCCCAGGTCAGAGCGGTAACGCATTGTGCCCCCGGCAGGATTCGAACCTGCGACACCCGCTTAAAGGAGTTTTCTCGGGGCGGGGCTGTGACCTTCAGAAATGCTGGCTGTAGGGCGTCCCTCCTGAAGAAACACTCCTCCGTAGTTCTCACGTGTTCGTGGGGTTTCCCATTCTCATGTGTGCTGCATCCGTTCCGCAGACCAGCCTGCCTGAGTGTCCTACAGTCGCGGACCTTGGGGTATCGCGACGTCTTAGCGACCGGCCGGTTGCTTTCAGTGCTGTCATCGTCGCCACAGCACCTTGGCTCTGCGCTCGCTTCCGTACCCCAGACCGTGTCGGTAAATTTCGGCCACCCAGTAGCGGCCATCGTTGCCTCGAGCGAACACTCCGGAGTCCACGAGGAAATCCGCTTCCTGAACTGAGATCTCGACTTCCTCCAACTTGAAGGGCACCGTCACTGGCTGGCGTACCTGCTGTAGTCGGCTCAACAGCTCGCCGACTTCCTGATTCTCCTGCTGAATCGAGTCGATCTTGTTCGTGCTGCAGGCGAGCAGCGCCTTGCGCATGGCCCCGGGGACCAGCACGCGGTCTTCCCATGTTGTCTGAGGAATCGACAACTGTGCCGCCTCGGACAAAAACACGACCACGTCCCTGGCTTGCACCTGGTCATTGAAATCCCCGAGGGCAGCGGGCACCCAGAGGTGAGAACGTGCTTCCTTGGACTTCTCTGTCCCCATCTTCCAGCCCCACACTGGGATAAGGGTCTCCACGAGGTCGTCGTACGACAGCTCAGTGATCTGGGACTCGTCCACAGGCGTAGGCAGCGCGCCGGCGTGAGCGGTTACCCACAGAGCGAGCCGCAATGCCTCTTCCTTGTCCCAACGCAGCGCATACGGCTCGTGCCGGGCCAAGAGCTGCCCACTGTTCTGGCGCACAGCCCGCGTCACCAGATCCTGACGGACGAAGACCACCAGCCCAAGAGGGCGCCCCCGCAGCGAGCGCAGCCAGGCGAGAACGTCGATCAGCAACACGCGCAGTGCTGTGCGCTTGGACTCGTTGTCGAGCGACTGCAGCAGGTCCTCAAGCCCGTCGATGACGAACACAGCCCGCGCTCGCTTGCCGAGCTCGGTCAGGGCGGCTTCCGCGCTGCTGCTGTCAGGCGGCCGTACGCCTGCCGCGATAGCCAGGCACTCAAGCCACAAGTGCCGCCATTGCAGCTCGTCCTGCGCATCGAGCGTTGTGAGGCCCGTCCTCAGCCGGTCCTTGATTTCCTGAGAGGTAGCACCCTGGCCAGGCTCCCCGCTGTGTCCTGCCACGAATGCATCACGCAAGTCCTGGGTTGTTACGTCGTCATACTCCAGGTTGTCCGACTCAAGCACTGGGACCACAGGCACAGTTAGTCGAACGCCCTCGATGCCGGACTGCTCGGCGAACATGTCCCACGACCGGGCGGCGCATGCCTTCGCGTACATGAAGGTCTTGCCTGCGCCTTTGGCACCCACTACGAGCGCTACTGGCGGCTCTGTACGGTGATCTCCCAGCAACCTGCGCAGCGGATCGGTAACTAGGAAGCCACTGGCTGACGACATGCCTTCCCGTTCGGCATAGATGAACCGTCGAGCGGTATCCGCCAGTCGGCTACGCAGCGTGGAGTGGTCGACAGCCTCCGGCAGTTCCTCCATGGCAGTGGCAGATGGAGCGACCAAAGTGGGCATAATCGGCTCTAGGGCCTCAGCTACTTTGCTGCTTTCCAGCACTCGCATGACAGCGTCCCAGGCGGAGGGGAGTGCGAGCAGCTCTTCTCGAAACGGACTTAGTAGTGGCTGGGAAAGGAGGTCGGTGTCTACTTCGCCGGTGTCGTCAGGTTCAGTGCCTGGTTCGGTGGCTGGCCGCCTGAGCGACGCGAATAGCGCGCTGCCCAGCTCATTACGTGCGCGGTCCGCCTGGTCCTCGTGCACATCCTGCCGATACTGCGTGATGATCACAGAGCTTGCCGGATCAATACCCTGGAGGGTCGGTGCCTGGTGTCCCAGTTGCCGCAGCAGTCTCTCGGTTCCGGCGAGTGACTGGTGGCTCAGGGTGGTGACGAACACGCGCTGGACCCGCGGGTCAAGCAGCACCGGGGCGGACAACTCGGTTGCTCCCGCACGCAGGTCGATGATGATGGTGTCTGCGCCGACACGGGCGGCGAGCGCCACGAGTGCTTCGGTCAGGAAGTACGGGGAGCGGCTCGGTGTGAGCAGATCCGCTGGGTCGATCCGAGGTGGGCCAAGCAGTGGCCTCCGACTGGTCGGGACCACGGTCACGCGCCCCCCGCTGGTATACCGTCCGACCTGCTGATTCGGCAGGTAAGCAGCGGCGATGTCCACGGCCGCCGACCAGCTGCCGTCCTCGGCTCCCTGCAACAGGGCGAGCAGGTCCTCATAACAGAAGTCGAGCTGCCCCCCTTGGGCTCTGTGCATCCACGTGATTCCGGGGGCCTCAAGATCGGCGTCGATCAGCAGGACGCTCCCGCCGCGTTGGGCCACGGCATCAGCCATGGCAACTGCGTGGACCGTGCGTCCGACTCCGCCCTTGAATGAATGGAACGCCACTAGCTGTACGTCGCCGGCAAAGGTTTCGTCGGCGGGCCTTTCCAGCGGGTGCGCCAGGTGCGGAGTGATGTGCTTCTCGCGCAGCAGCGGGACACGTCGAGGCTGGTTCACGTTCTCCGGTTCGGGGGTGAGCATGACGGGCAGGCCAACAACCTCAGTCGCCCTCGGGTCATCGAGCGCCAGCACCAGCGTGGCGTCGTGCCATTCGGCCGAGCCCGTTCCGAAAGCTTCGTCCAACCATTGCTTCACTTCTTCGGCATCCGTACCAGGTGAGACAACGAGCTCTAGGCCGTCCCACCAGCCATCCGCCGCTTGCAGCCAATGCGGCCACCGGCCCGCTGCCGCCAGGAGAGCCAGGTGCTCTTCCACGTCCACCCAAGTGAAGAGATGCTCGGGGGGAGCCAGCCCTTCCAGATCAGTTAGTTCGGCCACGACCACGTACTCCTACCCTTAGTCCTGCTCGCACCAGCTGATCAAAGCGCGAAGCGCATCCTGGGCTTCCTTCTCGTCCGCCGAGTCAAGCTTTGCACCATAGCGCCACGCCTGATGTAGATTTGCCAGGGTGACGGAGCCACGCGTGGACGGGTGCATCTTGCAACTCTGAAGCCGGTCGAGGCGCGCACCTATGACCCGAGGCAGCCGCAGTTCCTTGGCCAGTTTGCGAAGGTCGTGAGTGGCCTCCAGAGCCGCAGAGTCGCGGTGCCCCTGCCGGACGAGCAGCCGCTCCTTGAGCCCGCATTCGGCGGCGTAGAACAGGAGGAGACAGACCGTGGCCACGTCTCCAAGCGCGCTGTTCGAGTCAACCGACTCCGCTGAGTCGCGCAGTTGATCTCGTCTCCTCTGGAGCGCTTTGACCCCCACCTGAAGCACCATGGGGCCATCCTGTCACCACAGTGCCGAGGTTCCCCTGGGGCGAAGAAGGGCCAGCTCCTCGTTTTCGTAGTTGTTCAAGGCCGTCGCCGAGACCAACCTTGAGATTGCCGACGGCAACGCCGCCCGCCGCCAGGGGTTCGAGCACCTCGCCCAGGTTCGCTAGAAGGGCCGTGAGCACCGCCGCAAGATGATGAAGTCCCCAAGCCCGCGCATGGACCGAGGAGCGCATCCTCCACTGGAAGCGCACTGGCGAGAAGCCCTCGCCCGGTGATGGCTTGGACGCAGGAGTATGTCGGCCTCTTCCTCGACCACGTCGCGGAGGACCGCTTGTATGCGATGTTCAACCTGATTGCGTTCTGCGGGCGGCACCGGGGCGAGGTGTGTGGGTAGAAGTGGACCGACACCAGCCTGGACGCTGGGCTCATCACCGCCGCCAAGCAACTCGTCGTGGGCGGCTGGGAGGTGTAGCAGGCCGATCTCAAGACCGACGCCAGCGCGCGGACCATCGCGCTCGACTCCGACACGGTCAAGCCCCTCAAGCGGCGTCGCGCCCAGCAGGACAAGGATCGCGAGGAATGGGGGTGCGCCTGGGCGGACATGGGTCGCGTCTCCATTGGGCCACAGCCGCTCGCGCGCCGCGCTGATCTATCAGCATTGCCAGTGATCGTGACCGGGCCACCGTGGATCGGCTGGGGCCATGATCCGCGAGAGTGGGGAGAGGCCACCTGCTAGGGAATGTGGACTCCGCGCGGACTCTAGTGGCACGCGTGTGGCACGGCCTCGAACACGACGAAGGGCCAGCCTGGGAGGAAACCCTCCTGAGCTGGCCCTTTTGCTGTGCCCCCGGCAGGATTCGAACCTGCGACACCCGCTTTAGGAGAGCGGTGCTCTATCCCCTGAGCTACGAAGGCGAGGAAGGCGGGGATCTGTGGGAAAACGTGTAGGAAATCGGGGTGAACCCCGCGATGCCGGACACGTCGTCCCAGGATCTCGCGCGGTGCACGGCCAGGGCTGCGCACCACCGCCAGTGTAGCGGGTGGGGACCGTAGGTTGCTGTCGGATCAGGGGGATGTGATCTTGCGGCGGCGCGGTGAGGCCGTGAGGCCCGGGGCCGCAGCGAGCTCCGCCGGCGGGACCACGTCGCCGCAGCCCGGTCAGGCGGATGGGCTCGCCGCCGTGGCGAGGGAGATGAAGTTGATCATCCAGGCGAAGCCGAGGTGGACGAGGAGGGCTGCGTGCGCTCCGTACGCGGGGACACGCTTGTCGCGGTGCGAGTAGTCGGCCTCAACAGCCGCCCACAGCGCCACAGCAACGGTGCTGGACTTGTGTGAGAGGCCCCTCCGCATCCCGGGGAAACCATAACCAGGTGTTTCCTCCAAGGTATGCAGGCGGGAACGTTCCGGGATCGGCCTGTGAGACCTTTACGGATGTCGACCACGGATACACGCCACACGGCGTCTTATCCGCTCGAATAACCACAGGGGGACGAACCATGCACACCAAGCTGATCAGACTGACTGGAATCATTGCGGCTGCCGTCCTGGCGCTCGGGCTCAGTGCGACCGTGCAGGCCGCCGCAACCGGCCAGTCAGCCGAGCAGCAGATCCTCGCGGACAACAAGGGGCCGGCAACCACCAAGTCATGAGGCCCGCGCCACCTTCCTCAATGACTGCGGCCGGCCTCCGGAATCTCCATGAGGTCGAACAACTCGGCTGCTACCAGCTGGTTCTTCCGAGCCGTCGAGCCGTCGCCGAGTCCCTCGGCCGCTTGGGCCAGACCCAGGTACGCGGACGCCTGCTCAGAGCGGAATTGGATTGCCGAGGCGACCTCAAGCGCGTGGGCGTGCAACGCCGTCGCCGATGTGTACTGCCCTTGTGCGGTATGCAGCCGACCGAGGATGTTCTCGGCCTTCGCCTGGCGGACCGGCGTACCACCGGACCGTGCGAGGGTCTGGGCACGTTCCGCGAGCTCAGACGCCGTGTCACTGTCGCCGAGATGGTGCGCTACCTCGGCGGACAGAGCCAGCACCAGGGCGACATCGCCCTGCGGCGCGCTCTCGTCACACAACTCGCGGGCCCGTATCAGACTCGCCTGGGCATCTACGTACTGACCCATGCCCAGCTGGGCGAAAGCCAGATCGGCCAGAGCCATGGTCTCGTTGACCGAGTTCGCGGTGCCCCGCTCCAGCTCGAGGGCCCGGAGGGCGGACGCTGCGGCCTCCGGATAGCGGCCCCATCGTGCGTACAGCGAGCTGAGAATCGTCTGAGTCTCCGCTTCAGTGCGAGCAGTGCCGAGTTCCCTGGCCAGTTCGACCGAGTGCTCCAACAGGGGAAGGGCCTCGTTGTACCGCCCCAGCATCGACATGAGCAGCCCGAGAGTGGACTCACTGTTCGCCTCGGCGTCACGGTCGCCGAGGCGAACCGCGATCTCGCGTCCCTCGCGGGCGACGTTGATGCCCTCCTCGAAGTAGCCGAGTTTCCAGCAAGCGGCGCCAAGACTGGACAGGCTGATACTCAGCAGGACCGGATCGTCGAGCCGGCGCGCGGCTTGGACCGCGAGGCGACCGAGTGCTCGGAACTCTTCGAAATAACTACCCGCATTCAGATGGAAGACCAGGTCGCGGACCAGCCAGCCGGTGTGCCGGTCGTAGCCGAGCCGAGCGGCCAGGTCCACGACCGCCAGCAGTCGCTGATGTTCGCGACGGAACCAGAGGCTGACGCTCTTCTCCTCCGCCAGTTCCGGGAGCTCTCCCTGATACCGAGGGATCCCGGTTGAGCGGGCGGTACGGCCTGGGAACAGTACGTCGCAGGCTACGTTGGTGGCTGTCAGGTAGTAGCTGAGTAACCGCTCGACGGCGTCCGCGTCGGGCTGTTCCGTCATCGGTCCGTGCTGGCTCTGGGCGAAGCTGCGTACGAGGTCGTGGAAGGTGTACTCGCCCAATCCGGGCTGTTGGAGCAGATGTACGTCGAGCAGAAGCTCCAGTATGTCCTCGGCGTCCCGGACATCGGTGTCGAGCAGCGCGGCCGCCGAGTGTGCGTCGATGCCATCACCAGGGTGCAACCCGAGGGCGCGGAACGCGGCGCGGTGCCTGTTGTCCATGGCCAGGTATGACAACTGAAGTGTCACTGCGACGCTGCGTTCGCCTGAGCTCAGCTCGTCCATCCGGCGGCTCTCGTCCCGCAGTCGCTCGACGAGATGCCGCACGGTCCACCGGGGCCGGTTGCGCAGCCGTGCGGTGGCGATGCGCAGCGCCAGGGGGAGATGGCCGCACAGCTCGGCGAGCTCGGCGGCCGCCTCTGGTTCGGCTTTCACACGGGCCGGGCCCAGCGTCCGTGCCACCAGAGTGGCACTGTCCTCGGGTGGCATCAGCCCCAGGGAGATCCACTCGATGCCGTCGAGGTCGAGCAACCGCACCCGGCTGGTGATCAGCACAAGGCAGCCGGGGGGAGCCGCCAACAGCGGCTGGACTTGAGCGGCGTCGGAGGCGTTGTCGAGTAGTAGTAGCATCCGGCGCCCCGCCAGTGCAGAGCCCCATGTGGCGGTGCGGCCGGGCAGGTCCTCGGGTATGTGTTCGCTCGGCGTACCGATCGCGCGCAGCAGGATGTCCAGTGCTGTCGATGCCGGTATGGGGAGCTGCTCACCGGGGGTGAACCCGCGTAGGTCCACATAGAGTTGCCCGTCGGGGAACTCCTCGGTCAGCTGGTGAGCGGCGCGTACGGCCAATGAGGTCTTGCCCGTGCCGCCCATCCCGTCGATGGCTGCGACCCGGGCGCTGTGCTCATCTGGCAATCTCTCGGCCCGGACCCGGCTGAGCAGGATTGCCAGCTCCTTGTCCCGACCCGTGAAATCCGGCAGCGCATACGGGAGTGTGGAAACTGGACCGCGTTGCTCAGCCGGCATTCCGGAGGCAGTGGCGGGCGGCCCACCATGCGGGGCTGTCAGCTCCGGACTCTCCCGCAGGATGCCCTCGTACAGCTTGACCAGTCGAGACCCCGGATCGATGCCGAGCTCGTCGACGAGCAACTCGCGTACCTTCCCGTACTCCTCCAGGGCGTCCGCCTGTCGTCCCGAGCGGTACAGGGCAAGCATGAGTTGGCCGCGCAGAGTCTCACGCAAGGGGTGTGCATCGACGAGTGCCCGCAGACTCGGGACCAGTTCGCTGCTTGCGCCGAGCTCGAGGCGCAGTTCGTGGAGTTGTTCGGCTGCGGCGAGACGACGCTCCTCCAGCGCGGTTGCCGCGCGGCCGATCACCGGGCCGCCCTCACCCGCGAGGACGGGTCCCCGCCACAGATCGAGAGCGCCCTGCAGCTCTGCGCAGGCATCGGTCAGCCTCCCGACGCCCACGGCTTGTTCCGCTGTCTCGATCCGTGCGTTGAAATCGAGAAGATCAAGTTGGCTGACCGACGTGATCACCCGGTAGCCCGGGCCGTCCGTGCTGATCATCTCTCTACCGGACGGCAGGCGGCGGCGGAGATCGGCGACAGCCTTGCGCACCTGGTGCGACGCAGTCGCAGGAGGGTCCTCCTCCCAGACGGCCTCAACCAGTCTGGCAATCGGTACTACCCGCCCGGGTTCGAGGAGCAGGGTGGCCAGCACTCGCTCTTGGATGGTTCCGCCGAGACGCACTCGTATGCCGTCGGCCCATACCTCAAGCGAGCCGAGTACATGGAACCGGGGTTTCTGTGCGGACGGAAACCCCTTTCCCGAGCCTGCGACTGTCATCGATCCTCTATCGCCTATGCAGAACACCCAAGGTCAAAGGCCTGGTTTGGGGATCATAGGCCATTTGCCGCGCCGGTCAACAGCACTTTTGGAGGTTGTCTCACGTGGCGTCAGATTGATGGTGCATGATGCCGTCTGTGAGTGGGGATCTTTCGCGCCGTTTGGTGCCGGATGGGCTATGGGTGCGGGTGGCCCCGTTGCTGCCGGTGTTCGCTTCGCGTCCGCAGGGTGGGGGAACTGCTCCGGTGGATGAGCGGGCGGTGTTCACGGCGGTGGTGTACGTGCTGACCAGTGGGTGTTCGTGGCGGCATCTGCCGGACTCTTTCGGGGTGTCGCGGGCGACGGCGCATCGCCGGTTCACGGTCTGGACCGAGGCGGGGGTCTGGCGTCGGTTGCACCGGCAGGTTCTGGACGAACTCGGCGCCCGGGGCGAGATCGACTGGGCGTCGGTGATCGTGGACGCCGCGAGCATGCGGGCGAAAAAGGGACCACCCTGACCGGGCGGAATCCCGTCGACCGCGGCAAGAAGGCAGCAAGCTGCACGTCCTGTCCGACGCGCAGGGCGTCCCCCTCGTCGTAGGTGTCTCCGCTGCGAATGTCCACGAAACCCACGCCCTGCAACCCCTGATCCTCGGCCTGCCGGCGATACGCTCCCGGCGCGGACCCCGCCGCCGACGTTCGGCAAAACTCCGCGCCGACAAGGCGTACTTCTCCACAGCCTGCCTGGCCTGGCTCCGCGAGCGCGGCATCGTGCCACGCATCGCGCGGCCGGGCGTGGAGTCCAAGGAGCGACTGCGCAGGCACCGTTGAAAGTCGAGCGCTCGATCGCCCGGCTGTTCGGCCACCGCCGTCTGACCGTCCGCTACGAACAGCAGGGCGGACACTTCCTGGCCCTCCTCGCACTTGCGGCCGCGCTGACCTGCTACAAGATGTTCGCCGGAATCACCACGTGAGACATCCTCTCAAGACCGTCCACGCCGTCACGAGCCTGACCGCCGAACAGGCCACCGCGGTCCACCTCGCGAACTGATCCGCGGCCACTGGCACATCGAAGCCCTGCACCACGTAAGGGCACCGCCTTCGCCGAGGACGCCTCCCAGCTGCGGACCGGCAACGCACCGCGCGCGATGGCGACCTGGCGCGATCCGGCCATCGGCACCCTGAAACTCGCCGGCGTCACCGACATCGCCGCCGCCGTCCGCAGCAACGCCCGCGACGCCACCCGGCCCCTCGTCCTCCTCCTCGGCCGCGCACGATCACAAAACGGACGTCACGCGACTACGCCGAAGCCCTGAGTACCGGAGGGGGAACGTATCGGGAACCACCACTGACAACCTCGCCCCACCATGGTGACGACGCGCTAAGGAAGTCCATGTTCAGTTTGCAGCGTGCCCACGCTAACGGGGACCGGTACCTTCTGCTGCTCGGTGCCGATCTGATGTTGCGTGAGCGAGCCATCGTTTCCGCCCTGCGTGCTTATCCCGGCCCGGTGATTGGTATGACGGAGGATCCCGTTTCCGGTGCGAACCGGTATTTCGACCACATCCTCCCGGCCAGTAGCTACCAAGCCAAGCCCGCGCTGAAGGCAGTGGAGGAATTCGAGCGGCAGACCGGTCTGAAACCGGACGCGGTGGTCCCCATCTACGAGATGAACCTGCACGCCTCGGTGGCGATCGCCCACCACTACGGGTTGCCGGCGCTCTCCGACGAAGCGCTTCGGCGCTCGCGGGACAAGCACACGATGAAGGTGGCGTTCGAAGAAGCCGGTGTTCCCTGCGCCCGGCACCGGTTGTTCTCCACAGCTGAGGAGCTGCGAGCGATAGCCGCGGAGCTGGAGTTCCCCCTGGTGCTGAAGCCGAGGGACTTCGCCGGGAGCGTCGGGATCATCAGGGTCAACGCGGCTGACGAACTCGACGACGCCTTCGAGCACTGCCGTTCCTCGCTCATGGAGGTCGCCGGGATCTTCGATCTCACTGACGGACGCTTCCAGGTGGAGGAGTTCTTCGTCTCGACGCACGAGGTCTCTGTCGAGGTCATCAACTACGAGGGCAGCCGCGCGGTGCTGGCCGTCACCGACAAGAACAAGAGCGCACCCCCGTACTTCGCCGAGACCGGCCAGCTGGTGCCGAGCCGGGAGACCGGCAACGCCGCACTGCGCGAGCTCGCGCTCAAGGCATGCGAGGCGCTCCACATCGACCGCGGCATCGCCCACGTCGAGATCCTGGTCAACGGGGACGAGTTGAGCGTGGTCGAGGTCGGGGCCCGTCCTGGCGGCGACGGCATCATGGACCTTGTCGATCGGGTCTACGGCTTCAGCCCGTACGACCTGCACATCGCGGCGTACCGCCGGACGATCGAAGAGCTGCCGCCGATCCCCGACACGCCACAAGGGATCGCGGCGACCAGCTTCCTCAAGGCCGCCGGCGGCACGATCACCGGTGTACACCAGCCGCATGGGTTCGATCCGGTCGAGCGCGCGCTCTATGTGACGGCGAAGCCCGGCGACCACTCCCGCCCGCCGACCTCCTACCTGGGGCGCGAGGGCGTCATCGAGTGCTTCGAGCACGGGCGCGGTCCTGGTGACTCCCAAGAATTCCAGGCGCGGGTGGCGGAGCTGGCGGCGGCACACAGCCAGAACCTCTTCAACGTCGAACCGTGATAGCGGAAAGCAGAGCGGAACGGCTCATCGGGATTGCGCGCGACCCGCTCCACCTCGCATTCGTCGCCCCTCTCGACCAGGGCATCAAGCAGTCGAAACAGGCTCCTGAGTGGGGCGAAAGGAATTCGTCGTGAGTGCGTCCGTTGTCACGAGTATCCCGGGGCCCGCTTCGCGGCGGTTGCTGGAGCAGCAGGAGCGGGATGAGTCCTCGGCCCGTACCTATCCGCGACACACGCCGATCGCGGTCGCCGGCGGACAGGGTTCCTATCTGCACGACGTCGACGGAAACCAGTTTCTCGACTTTCTGACCGGGGCCGGCGTGCTTGCTCTCGGCCACGGCAATCCCGAACTGATCGCCGCCGCACGGGCTCAGCTGAATGTCGCTTCCCACATGCTCGACTTCCCCACCGAAGCGAAGTCGGAGTTCTCCACCCGGCTCCTCGGGATGCTGCCCGAGGCAATGCGGGACCGAATGAAGATTCACTTCTGCGGGCCGACCGGTGCGGACGGAATTGACGCTGCGCTGAAGCTCTGCAAGACCGCGACCGGGCGGGCGGATGTGATCTCGTTCCACGGCGGCTTTCACGGCAGCACGCAGAGCACGCTTGCGATCACCGGGCTGCGTGGCTCAAAGGAGCACCTGCACAATCTGCTGCCCGGTACGACGTTCTTCCCGTACTCGTACTGCTTCAAGTGCCCGCTGGCTCTGAACCCGGACAGCTGCCAGGTCAACTGCGTGCGCTACCTGGAGAATCTGCTGGCTGATCCGAACGGCGGTGTACGCCTCCCGGCCGCTGTGGTGCTCGAGATGGTTCAGGGCGAAGGCGGGGTGGTCCCGGCCCGACCCGAGTTCGTCACCGAGCTTCGCCGGATCACGCGCGAGCGGAACATCCCGCTGGTGGTCGACGAAGTGCAGACCGGCTGCGGACGGACAGGTACGTGGTACGCCTTCGAGCAGTACGGGATCGAACCCGACGTCATCGTCTCGTCCAAGGCCCTGGGCGGCGGCCACCCGGCTTCGGTCATCATCTACGACGAGCGGCTGGACGGCTGGGCGCCCGGCGCGCACACCGGAACCTTCCGCGGCAACCAGCTCGCCTTCGCTGCGGGTGCCGCCCTCATGCGGATCGTCGAGCGCGATGAGGTGCTGGCGCATGTGCTCGAGATCGGGGAGTTCCTCCGTGCGGGACTGGATGCGCTGCAGCTGAACCATGCCGTCGGCCCCATGATCGGCGAGGTCCGGGGGCGCGGGCTGATGCTCGGTGTCGAGCTGAACCCGGTCGGCAGCTGGACTGCGAGTGAAGTCGCCGGCCGGGTCCGGATGGCTGCGCTCCGCCGGGGGCTGCTCTTCGAACTCGCAGGACGGGACGACTGTGTCGCCCGGTTCCTGCCGCCCCTGAACCTCAGCCGCGGGGAAGCTCAGGAGGCCCTGAACATCCTGGGCGCGGCCTTCGCCGAAGTGAGCGCCGAAGCGCTCGGTGCCCACGTCGGCCGCCAAGACGGTAGTCACGAGCAGGAAGGGATCCGCGCATGACGGCAACATCCTCAGTACGTTCGGAAGAGATCAGAGCTTCCTATCAGCGCTTCCCCAGGTGGACGCAACACGGCTGGACGTGGATCACTGGTAAAGCGCTCCCCGGCCAGCAGCCACTGGTTCGCCTGAACCCTGTCACCTACCTGCTCTGCGACCTCGTCGCACTCGCGGCCGGTATCGGCAGTGCCTGGTGGATCGTCGCACGGGGTCCGCTGTGGACGCTCGTACTGCTGCCCTTGTCCTGGTGCATCACCGCGTCCGCGTCGAGAGTGTGCTCGACGGTGATCGCGCACCACGCCATCCACACCCGTTTCACCGGTCGGATACGGCAGGACCGACTGATCCATCAAGTGCTGTCCACGCTCGTATGCACCGACGACGCGGATCAGTACTACGAGGATCACATCAATCTCCACCATCGCAAGGAAACCTTCGCGACCCTCGCCGATCCCACCATCCAGCACCTGCTCATGCTCGGTTTCCGGCCCGGGATGTCCACCCGGGCGTTGAGGCGCCGGCTGGCCCTGATGATCGTGTCCCCGCGGTTTCATGCCGAGTTCCTGTACACCCGGCTGGCCCAGAACCTCGTCCGCTGTGCGCCGTACCGACGAGTCATGGGGTTCGCCTACCTGGCCGGCGTTCTCGGCGTGGTGACCTGGCAAGGGGTGTGGTGGGAGTTCACCGTCGCCGTGCTCGTCCCGATGGTCCCGATCTACCAGGTTGTCGCGCTGTTGGAGTTCCTCAGCGAGCACGCCTGGTTCAAGGCCAAGGACGGCAGCCTGAGCGGCCGGGCCTTCCATGTGTCGCATTCCTGGGGACGGTTCTGCGGTGATCCGCTGCCGCCGTCGGGCCTTGGCCGGTACGCCGCGTTCCGCGCCTGGTTCCGATGGGGTGCCCGCCTCGTCTGCTACCACATCCCGGCTCGAGTCCTCGTCGTACCCGGCGATCTCGCTCAGCATGACTTCCACCACCGGCGGCCCTCGACCAGAGAGTGGGTGCGCGCGGCATACGCCCGTCAGCACGACATCGACGCTGGACACCCCAAGTGGCCCGCGTACACCGACGTCTGGGGGATGGGCGATGCCATCGGCCGGGTGTTCACGATTCTGAGCCAGGAGAAGCCCACCGAATGGGGGCTCGGTGGCGAGAAGAGGCGCACGTCCGAGGGCGCGCAGGCAGCGAACTCGTCGTCGAGGATGGTGAACGATGCCGCGTGACTCCGAGCACCTGCGTGTCGTCAAGTTCGGTGGATCATCCTTCGTGGAGCTGGCGGACTACGCCCGGGTCGCTGCTCGTCTGATCGAGATGACCGACGATGGCGGCACCGGGGTGATCGCCGTGGTGAGCGGGATGTCCGGCTCCACCGGACGTCTGCTCGATGCGGCGTTGGCGGTTGATCCGGACCTGAAGCCGGAGGTGCAGGACCAGGCGCTGGCCACCGCCGAAATGCTGAGCGCCACTCTGCTCCGGGCCGCCCTGCACGCACAGGGGAGTACGGCAATCGATCTCTGGGCGCACCAGCTGGGCATTGTCGGTGATGACACCGCCACCCGATCGAAGATCGTCACGATCGATCCCGCGCCCGTGCTCAAAGCGCTGACCGAGCATCAGGTCGTCGTGCTGGCCGGTGGCCAGGCGGTACGGCCCGATGGTCGCATCACCATGCTCGGCCGCAACAGTTCGGACCTCACCGCGGTCGCCGTCGCCGGGGCACTCGGCGTCACCGAGTGTGAGATCTACTCCGATGTCCCCGGTGTGTACACCACCGACCCCTACACCGAACCCGCGGCTCGGCTGATGCCGGAGCTGTCCTATGCGCAGTGCGAAGCGATGTCGGACAGCGGGGCCAAGGTCCTGTTCGGCGGGTCGGTGGCGGCGGCCAGGCGGTACGGCGTTGCCATATCGTGCCGGTCCCTGGGCGACGACCGAGGAACCGTCGTGGGTCCAGGGGTGGGCACGACCGCGGTGGTCGGTGACCGGAAGGCCCAGGTCTTCCGGCTTGCTACCGGTGTCGATCCCGACCAGGTCGCCACGCTGATGCGGGAGACGGGATTCGTCGCCGTGGCAGTGCCCTCTGCCGGCCCCGTCCTGGCGTTCACAGGTGACCAGCGTGGTGTGGCCGAAGCCCTGGTCGGCGCCGGGGTGATGGCCGAGGCCGTGCACGGAACCGGGTTGATGTCGGTCGTCGAACCGGACGGCACCGCCCGGCGGTGGTTGGTCCCACTGGACGAGGTGGACGCCCATGTCCGGCGCGAACACGCCCGGCTGGATCAGCAGCCCGGTTCCACCGATCCGGCGCGCCTCGCACCGAAGGCCCGCTCGGCCAACAGCGGGCTGCTCATCGGTTCCGCCGGACACCAACCCGTAAGCCTTCCGGAATGAGGACAACGACAGTGGAACCGCTGCGCATGCATTGGGACGTACCGACTGACGGGGGCGGTCAGGCCAAGCCCACGGAAAAGTACAAGCTGGGCGCCCTGGACATGGGCGAGATCACCGACTTCGTCAAAGAGGCCGAGGAACTCGGCGTTGACAG
Source organism: Streptomyces sp. NPDC101166 (assembly GCF_044768125.1). NCBI lineage: Bacteria > Bacillati > Actinomycetota > Actinomycetes > Kitasatosporales > Streptomycetaceae > Streptomyces > Streptomyces sp. NPDC101166. The sequence goes on along the minus strand of NZ_JBIWPF010000011.1, from coordinate 137,683 downwards.
CCTCCTGTTCGGGATCGGGCACTACCTGCCGGACCCCGTGCCGATCATCGCGGCCCTCACCCAGCAGACGGAGCGGGTCAAGTTCATGCTCGCGTACCGCCCGGGGCTCCTTTCGCCGACGCTCTTCACGCAGATCGTCAACACCCTTTCCTGGATGTCCGAAGACCGCCTCTCCCTCAATGTGGTCGCCGGGATCTCGGTGGCCGAGCAGGCCGGCTACGGTGATTTCCTGGACCACGACCAGCGGTACGCCAGATCGGGTGAGTTCCTCCACATCCTCCGGGAATTCTGGGAGGGCGAGGTCCCGCAGACCTTTGACGGGCACCACTACTCGATCAAGGACGCGGAACTGCATCTCGGCTACAAGGGCGGCAAGCGTCCGGAGATCTACATCAGCGGTGCCTCGGAGGTGGCGCAGCAGACCGCCCTCAGCTACGGCGATTGCTGGATGCGTTACGGCGACACCCCGGAAGGGATGCGGCAGGCAAGCCTGCCGTTGATCGAGGGGGGCTGCAGGGTCGGCACCCGGATGCATGTGCTCGCCCGGGAGACTCGCGAGGAGGCGCTGGCCGAACTCGCTGAGCTGATGGGCGATCCCGACGTCGAACACGAGGCGTGGATCCGCGAATTCGTCAAGAACGTCGACTCCGAAGCGGTGAAGTCTTCCTTCCGGCTCGCCGATCAGGCTTCCGGGAAGTGGCTCTCGCCCTACATCTACACCGGCGCCGTCCCCTATCGCGGAGGCCCGGCGCTGTGCTTGGTCGGTAGCTACGAAGAGGTGGCCGGCTACCTCTTCCAGTACAAGCTCGCCGGTATCAGCGAGTTCATCTTCTCCGGCTGGCCGACCCGGCCGGAAATGAGGACCTTCTTCACCCACGTGGTGCCCCTCATCCGTGAGCTGGAGCGTGACGCGCAGCCGCAGTCATGACTGCTCGCTCAAGCCCGCTGAACTCAACTCACTGAAAGAGGGATCCCATGCACATCGTGGTTCTCAACCGCTGGCCCAGGTTCTCCGAAGAACGGCGCTGGGACAACGAACTTGAGCGATTCGAGGATCTCGACCATGACCGGCACCAGATCAGCTATGTGGTCGACGCAGAAGGGGCTACCGGAGTCCTTGCCGATCGTTCGCACATCGCGGATTTCGTCGTTCTGGAAGATCTGACCGATCTCGCCGCGGTGTGTGCCGCCGTACGGGGAATAGCCGACCGCGTCGGACCGGTCGATCAGCTGGTGGCGTTGTCGGAGTATCTGCTGGAAGTGGCTGCCCAGGTCCGCGAGGAACTGGAGATCCCCGGTCCGCGCCCGGCGGAGGTCAGTACCTATCGAAACAAGCTGACCATGAAGCAGATCCTCGCCGACTCGGGTGTACGGGTGCCTCGGTTCGCCCCTTGCGTGGATGTGGAGACGACCACACGGATCGCCCGTGACATCGGCTATCCCCTGATCCTCAAACCAGTCGCCGGGGCGGCCAGCAAGGGCGTACACCGCGTGGCGGACGAAGCGTCGCTCCGGTCGTGGCTGGCGAGCGTCGACAGTGCCGACTACCAGATCGAAGAATTGATCGAGGGGACCGTCTACCACGTGGACGGATTCGCCGACCACGAGGCGCGGGTGCCCTTCCAGGTGGTGTCCCGCTACATCAACGACTGCCTTGCGTTCGAGACGTCGGGAGAACCACTCGGTTCGGTGGTTGTGCAGGAATCCGCGCTGAGGGAAAGACTCGAAGAGTTCGCCCGGGTCTGTGTCGCCGCGCTCGACATGAGGTCGATGGCGATTCACCTGGAACTCTTCGTGACCCAGGACGAAGAGATCGTCTTCCTGGAGATTGCCGGGCGTGTCGGCGGTGCCGAGGTGCCGCATCTCATCAACCGGCTCTTCGGCGTCAACTTGAGCTGGGTCTGGCTGCAGGCGATCTGCGGAGAGCCTGTTTCCCTCCCGGCCAAGACGTCGGACCCGTCCGGTGGCTGGCTGATCATTCCCAAGCCTGAGCAGCTTCCTGCCAAGGTGCTCCACCGGACCTCGATGCGGTCCTCGGTCCCGACGGTCTGGCGCGAACTCGTGCCCAGCCCGGGGGAGGTGCTGGACCCGGACGGCAGTTATGACTCCATCCACAGCGGGCGGTACATCCTCGTCGGGGACGAAGCACAAGTCGAAGCGGACATTCGGCACATCATTGAAAACTTCCGCATTGAGACCATTCTGCTTCCGGCGTGAAGGGGAGAGAGATGTCGTCGCCAGTAAAGACCGTCACGCCGATTCCGCCAGTGGCGAAGCGCGCCAACCGGCAACGCCCCCTCTTCCTGACCGGGGTCTTGCTGGGCGCTGTGGCAGAACAGGTCGTGCTCTTCGCCCTTCCCCTGCTCATCTTCCAGAAGACGAACGATGTTGCCCTCCTGGGCCTCGCCTATGCCATCGAATGGCTTCCGGCGTTGCTGGCGTATCCTTTCGCGGGCTTGATAGCCGACCGGGACGGGGGTCCCCGGCTGTTCTCGGTCGTCACCGCCGGCCGGTCGGTCGTTCTCATCCTCGCCCTGGCCGGCTGCCTGCTGCTGTCGGACTGGCAAACTCCGATCCTGATGTCCTGCGGAGCGCTCCTCGCCCTGCTCCTGGCGCCGGTTCACATGGCGATCGAGAAGGTCGTGCCACAAGTGGCCACGGGCAAAGACCTGCCGAAAACGCAGGGGCTGGTCCAGAGCATGGAAGTTTCGGCGATGGCCGTCGGCCCCGCGCTCGCGCTGCTGGGCGTGATGTTCTTTGACAAGATCATGCTCCTCGGCGTCGCCGCGGCAGTGTTCATGGCCGCTGCCTGCTGCTGGCTGCCGATACCCCGCGGACCGAGGGCCGCAAAGCCCGGCACCGCGAGGGAAACCATGGCCGAGCTCGGCCTGGGCTGGAAACTTCTGGCCAGGAGCAAGCCGTTGGTCCTGCTGGCCGGTCTGAACTTCTCGATCAACCTGGTCTTCGGCACGGCGCTCAGCGCCAATGCGGCGTTGGTGACCGACGTGTTCGACGGCCCGGAATCGGCATTCGCTCTCCTGAATGTCTCTATCGGCGTGGTCGGGTTGGTCAACCTGCTGGCCATCCCGTTCCTGCTGCGCTTCTTCGACGTCAGGGTGATCGGGGTGGTCGGACTCGCCATCCTGTGTGCCTGTCTGGTGGTGCTCGGCTTCGCGCCGTCGCTGCTGATCTACGGTCCGGCTTTCGTCGTGTCGATGGTCGGGGTGACCTACTTCAATGTCTACAACCGCACCCAGCGGATCAGGGTGATCGCGCCGGAGCATCTGGGCAAGGTCATGGGGCCGTTCTACATGATCAATCTCCTGGCGGCACCGCTCGGTGGACTGCTGCTGGCCGGCCTCGGCACCAGTCTCGGGCCGCAATCGCTTATCGCGATTTCCGCGATCGCGCTGAGTGGAGTTGCCGCCGTGCTGCTCCCGCTGACGATGCGTTCCTTCCATCGCGCATTGAACGGTCAGACAACGTCCAGCCGTTGACTGCAGCCATCGATCGGGATCTCCGCGGTCGCGCTTGATGGGGCCGGCTCTAATCTATTCGTTGCTGACGACGCGTTCGCTCAGTTTCGCACTTTCCACATAAGGGGGAGCCCGTCCGTGAGGATTGGGGAAGGCAGAGCCTTTCGCTGCCTGCTGACCACTGTCGAATCCGACTCCCATTTCTGGAACCTCATCTATCTGGAGAAGTTCATTGCTGAGAATGGCGGAGAGGTTCGCAATCTAGGCGGCTGCACGCCCGCGGATCTGGTCGTCAAGGAGGTCAACGACTTTCAGCCGGATCTGCTTGTGGTTTCCAGTATCAACGGTCATGGCTACTACGGCACCAGCGTCGTGCTGACGGAGCTCGGGCGAGCCGGCATCAACGTTCCTTGTGTCGCGGGCGGCAAACTCACCACTGCACCGTCAGACAATGATCGGGTGCGTCGGGAATTGCTCTCCCAGGGCTGCACCGACGTCTTCCTGGGTGAGAATGCCATCGATCGCTTCCGGGATTTCCTGGCTTTCGGTGTCCGTTACGGGTTCGCTGCCTGGCAGCCCAGCATGCCGGTGGTCGCGCCGTGGGACGGGCGCGTCGCCAGCCTGTCCGTGGCCCAATAGCATGTCCGGTTACATGGATCGGTTCATCGCCGACGCCCGCCGACGCGAAACCCTGGTGGTGCAGCCCCGGATGGGGTTCGGCAACATCGCTACGATGCGCGCGGGCCTGCGCGACGTACATGACCTCGATATCCCGGTCGTCGGAACCATCACCGTCGACAGTTATACCCGCGTCGGCGACCATGTGAGCTCGATCGAGCGGCTGAGGGCGGGGGAGGAACTCAACGGGTACCCCATCGTCTCCCACCCGATGGACAAAACCCGAGAAATGCTCGCCGGATTGTACGGGCCCGGGTTTCCCGTTCAAGTCCGGCACGGCACTGCCCTGCCGTTGCGGGTGATCGAGAGCTTGGTGCTCGCCGGCCTGGACACGACGGAAGGCGGGCCGGTCTCCTACTGCTTGCCGTACAGCCGTCTCCCGCTTGAGCATGCGGTCTCGGCGTGGGCCGAGAGTTGCCGCTACCTCGTCGGCGAGGTGGAGCACGGGCATATCGAGAGCTTCGGAGGGTGCCTGCTGGGGCAGTTGTGCCCGCCATCGCTGCTGATCGCCATGACGGTGCTCGAAGGACGGTTCTTCGCACAGCACGGAGTGCGGTCCATGTCGCTGAGCTACGCCCAGGGGACACACGACGATCAGGACAGAGCGGCTGTGCGCGTGCTGCGGGCATTGGCGCAGGAATATCTTCCTTCGGTCACGTGGCATGTCGTCCTGTACACCTACATGGGGCTGTTTCCGAGTACTCCTGATGGTGCCACGGAGCTGATTCGCAGCAGCGCGCGGCTGGCCCGTGATACGCACTGTGAACGCCTCATCGTGAAAACGGTGTCCGAGGCGTGGCAAATACCGAGCGTGGCAGAAAACCTGGACGCACTGCGGGTGGCATCCGCTGCCGCCGGTGGGCCGCCGGTAGCTGCCGGCCCGCAGGAAAAGGAATACTTCGATGAAATAATGGAAGAAGCCCGATGCTTGATTGAAGGAGTCCTCGATCTGGACGCCGATGTTGGCGCGGCCCTCACCCGTGCCTTCGCCTTGGGATTGCTCGACATTCCCTTTTGTCTGCACGCCGACAATCGGAACAGAACAACGTGTGTGCTGGACGATCAGGGTGCTCTCAAGTGGGGCGACATTGGGAATCTACCATTCCGGGGATCGGTGCGGCAGAATGCGATGGGGCAGCTCCGGTCGAGCGAGCTTTACCGTATGTTGAATCATGTCGCCCATCGCTATGACCACGGTCAGCCAAACAGAGAGAAGGGCGATGATGGAAAGTTCTGACCGCTTCAGGGAACTCTTCGGTTCCTTTCCCACCCCGGTCGCAATCGTGACTGCGATGGGTGCGGACAGCACCCCGTTCGGCTTCACCAGCAATGCGGTGTGCGCGGTGTCGGCAGCGACGCCATCGCTACTGATTTCGGTGGGTGCGGGCTCGCGGACGCTGCCGGCGCTCGTCGCCTCGCAGGCGTTCGCGGTGAACTTCCTTGCGGTGGAAGGCAAGGCGGCATCGGAGCTGTTCGCGAGCAAGGCAGCCGACAAGTTCGCGCACGTGGATTGGGAGCCCTCCGCTCTCGCGGCAGGGGCACCGCTCTTGACGGATATCGCCCTGAGCTACGCCGAGTGCCGGATCGTCAGCACCACGCGTGCTGACGACCATTGGCTCTTCACCGCCCGAGTGGAAGGCACCGCTGTCTTTCCCCGCGTCCCGCTGTTGTATCGCCGCGGCGAATACAGCGCCTGGTCATCTCACCGTGACGCGTCGCTGCCCGTGTTGGAGGGAGCCCTGTGAAGAAGCTCATGCTTATCGGGGTCGGCCAGATGGGTCGGCCGTACGTCGCCGCTGCAGGTCGACTCGGGGTGAGCGTCCATGCTGTCGAGGCGGCCTCCCGTGCCGATCAGGTGACGGGTACGGCGAGCGTGGCGCAGGCCCGGGGCGAGCTCGACGAGCACTGGATGGAGGGCGCCTGCCTCGCCCTTCAAGACGGCCCGTTCGACGGCGTCATCGCCTTCAACGAGCCCCAGGTCATCGTCGCGGCCATGATCCAGGATCGGTTCGGTCTCCCTGGGCCGTCCTTGCACGCCGCGACGGCTTCTCGGAACAAGGCGCTGCAAAGGGCGCTGTTCACCGCGGCCGGGATCGCTCAGCCGGCGTACATCGTGACCGACTCCCTCGCCGAGGAAATGACCTGGGCCGCCGAGCGCTGGCCGGTGATCGTCAAGCCGCTGTCCTCCGCCGGCAGCGACGGTGTGGAACTGGTGACCGATGCCGAGAGCTTCCGTGCCGTGGCGCAGGCCCGCGCCGGTGAGCGGGTCATCGTGGAGGAGGCGATCGACGGCCCGGAGTACAGCTGGGAGGCACTGGTCCGCGACGGCGAGGTGTGGTTCGCCAACGTCACCGCCAAGGAAACCACCGGACCGCCCCAGTTCGTCGAGGTGGGTCATCGCACTGGCGTACACCTGCCGGAACCGAGTGCCAGGCAGGTAGCCGATACCGGTGCCCGGGTGCTGCGCGCGTTGGGGATGCGGACCGGCTTGGTGCACATGGAGTTTCGCCTCTCCGCCGCTGGGCCGGTTCCCATCGAGGTTGCGGTCCGAACTCCAGGCGACTACCTGATGGATCTCCTTGGTGCCACGTACGGCATCGACTGGTACGAGATGGTGGTCCGGATGGCGGTGGGGATGCCGCTGCCCCAACCGCCAGTTGGCCCGTTCCGGCATGCCGCCAGCATCTTCACCATCTCGGAACCGGGTGTGGTGCAGGACATCTGCGGTCTGGACGCAGTGCGAAGTCACCCGTTGGTGCTCCAGGCGGGCGTGGAGGTCGAGCCCGGGGACACGGTCCTGGCGGTGCGGAGTTCGGGTCATCGGACGGGCGAGATCGTGCTGGCCGCTCCGTCTTCCCCCGAGCTCGAGAGTGCCATCACGTTCGTCCAGCAGACACTGGTCGTCACCACTGTTTCGCCGCGTTCCACGTAAACCAAGACCGCTGTGGAGAACGTGCCGATGTCCCCTCTCACGGTGCCGCCATGACAGCCGTACCCGGAGCCCCCGGGTTCCGCTGATCTTACGAGTGACCAGTTCGAACCCAAGACAAGAAAGTAGGGCAGTCATGGCCGCTCAGGGTCTCCGAGTCGGCGTAGTGGGCGCGACCGGACAAGTCGGAGTAGTGATCCGCAGCATCCTTCGGCAGCGTGATTTCCCGATCGGACAGCTGCGCTTCTTCGCCTCTGCGAAATCGGCGGGTCTACGGCTTCCGTGGGGCGACGACAGCATCGTGGTGGAACACGCCGAAACGGCAGACCCGTCCGGCCTGGACATCGCCATCTTCTCCGCCGGAGGAGCAACAGCACTGCGACTGGCACCCCGGTTCGCGGCGGCCGGAGCCGTCGTCATCGACAACTCCTCGGCGTTTCGGATGGATCCCGATGTGCCACTGGTGGTCAGTGAGGTCAACCCGGAAGCTGTGTCCGAGGCGCGACGCGGCATCATAGCCAATCCCAACTGCACGACGATGGCCGCGATGCCAGTGATCAAGCCGTTGCATGACGAGGCTGGTCTGGTGCGGCTCACTGTGAGCACCTACCAAGCGGTGTCCGGCGGCGGGGTCGCTGGAGTGGAAGAGCTCAGGTCTCAGGTGAGTGGAGTGATCGACCGAGCGGCCGGCTTGGCGATCGACGGGGCGGCGGTGGATTTCCCGCCTCCGGTGAAATTCGCCAGAACCATCGCCTTCAACACTGTGCCGATGGCCGGTTCGATTGTGACCGACGGATCCGCCGAGACTGACGAGGAGCAGAAGCTGCGCAATGAGAGCAGGAAGATTCTTGGCCTGCCGTCGCTGCGTGTCGCCGGGACCTGTGTCCGGGTCCCGGTCTTTACCGGCCATTCCCTCGCGGTGCATGCGGAGTTCGCCCGTCCTGTCTCCGCTGAACGCGCATCCGTGTTGCTTGAGCACGCCCCTGGTGTCCAGCTGTCCGACATTCCGACCCCGCTCCAAGCGTGCGGCCAGGACGCCAGTTTCGTGGGCAGGATTCGCCAGGATCAGAGCGTCGAGGAGGGGCGTGGCCTCGTCCTCTTCATCAGCAACGACAACCTGCGAAAGGGTGCGGCCCTCAACGCTGTCCAGGTCGCCGAGCTGGTCGCGGCGAACCTGCTCACCGCGTAGTAAGACGTAGAGCGCCACACCGCGCAGGGTCTGGCTCAGGGCTTCGGCGTGGCACGGCTCGCGCAGCTCGCCCCCGACGCCACCGCGCCCTCGGCACTGCTCGGCGGTCTGTACGTCGCGGCTTCGTTCCCCGACCGCTACCAGGTGGACGCGGCTCTGCGCTTCGCCGCCCAGGCACCCGACGGCGACTCGGTGGCCTGTGTGGCCGGGGCGCTGCTCGGGGCCGCGCACGGTGCCGAGGCGTTGCCCGTAGACCTGGTCAGCCGCCATGAACTGGCCTGGGTTCTCGACACCTTGGCCCGCGATCTCGTCGCCCAGCTCACCGACTCCCCCAGTGGCGGCGAATACGTAAGTGGTTGGGGATCGATCCCCCCTCTGGCAGGTCCGCTACCCGGGTTGGTGATCCACCGGCCGCAGGGCCCTCCCGGGGGCCTTCCGGATCCCTCCCGGGACCTTCCGGCAGCCACGCCGTCGGTCAGGTCAAAGGGACTCGGGTGAAGCGGGATGTCATGTGGAGGTCCGATTCGATTCGGGCCGCAGTCGTCCGTAGGTGGGGGAGGAGGTCGCGTTCGCATTCCTCCGGGGTGCGGCGGGCCGCGTGGGTGGTCATGGTCAGGGCCGCGATCGTGCGGCCGGTGCGGTCGTGGACGGGGACGGCCAGGGCGCGCAGGCCCTCCTCCCACTGCTCGTCGACCAGGGTGTGCGGGGAGTCCTCCAGGAGCAGGCGGCCCGCCGCCGTGTCGGGGGCCGGCAGGTGGGTGCCGGGTTCTATGGCCACGCTCATGACGTGACGGGACTGCGCGCCGGCCGTGCAGCGGATCTCGTCGCCGGAGGGCGTGAGGACCGCCAGCGACGTCGACTCCTGGATCAACTCCGTCAGGGCCTTCAGGTGGGGCGTCGCGATGCGGGGGAGCGTGGTGCGGGAGAGGGGCGGGAAGCCGAGGGCCAGCACCCGGGGCGTCAGGGAGAAAGCGCCCGTCGGCGACCGGGTCACCAGGCCCAGGTGTTCGTACGTGATCAGGGCCCGGCGCGTCGTCGCCCTCGCCAGGCCCGTCGCCCTCGCCGCCTCCGTCAGGGTCAGCTCGGATCTTCCCTCGTCGAACGCCGTCAGCACGGTCAGGCCCCTGGCCAGGGACTCGATGAACTCGCGGCCCAGTTCCTGCTTGGAAGCGCCCGTCCAGAGAGCCAGGGGCGAGGGGGGTGACGTGGGCTGTGGGGGAGCGCTCTCGTGCAGGGCTCGCTGCATCGCGTCAGCCGCCTCACGCAGGCGGGGCAGGAGCGCCGCTCGCAGGTCCTCGGCCGTACGGCGGCTCGTGTGGCTCACCACGCTCGCCACGCAGGCGATCCGGGACGTGCCGGGGTGCCGTACCGGGACCGACACCGCCACCAGGCCCGGTTCGATCAGCTGGTCGTCCAGCGCCCAGCCGTCGCGCGCCGCCTGGTCCGCCCGGCGGGCGAAGTCCTGTTCGAGCGTCGCGTCCGGGGCGCGTGGGGGGAGCGCCGGGAAGTCCCCGCCGTCCGGGTCCGTCGTGCGGCGGGTGCGCCAGCGGGTCCAGTCGGCGTCGGTCCATTCCGTGGCGAACAGCGGTCCTGGCGCGGTGCGTTCGGCGGGGAGCAGGTCGCCGATGCGGAAGCTCAGGGACATCGCGCGGCGGCGGGTCGCCTGGTGGATGAAGCGGATGCCGTCCCGGTCGGCGACCGCGAGGGAGACGGACTCGTCGAGTTCGTCCGCCAGTTCGTCCGCCCGGCCGCCGAGCAGGGCGGGGAGCCGGAGGGCCGCCAGGTAGGAATTGCCCAACTCCATCACGGGCGGCGCGAGTACGGCGTCCCTGCCGTCCAGGCGGACGTGGCCCATGCGGGCCAGTGTCACCGTGATGCGGTCGACCGTGGAGCGGGCCAGCCCCGTGGCCCGCTCCAGGCCACTCAGGCTCATCGTGCCGCCCGCCGCCGTCAGCTCCTGGAGCACGGCGATCCCGCGGATCAACGGGGCGACGGCCTCCTGCGGGACGGCCACTTCAGGGACGGCTACTTCCGGGACGGCCACCTCCCGCACAGCCGCCCCCGGTGTCCCGCGTCCTCCCCCGGGGGACCGCAGCGGTCCGTTCGGCCTCGGCGGTTCCCCGGCCGGCGTGGGCGTGTTCGCGGGCATGAGCTTCGGTTCTCCGATGCGGCGGTGATGCGGCGGTACGGCGGTGACGGCGGCCCCGCCGCATCACCTCCGCACCGCATGACGGTGGCGGCAGGCCCCACCGTAATGCGCGGCCGTCCGGCCCTCGCCTACGACCGTGTCACCCGCACCCGGTAGTTCCCCTCCAGGTCGGCCGCCGTCACCGCGACGCGCAGGCCCCGTTCCGGGTCCTCGAACGTCTCACCCGGCGCGAACGGCGCGTCCGACAGCTCGGCGTGGACGTTGGGGCTGCGGGTGCAGCCGCCGCTGTCGCGGTGGGCGTCATGGACGCGCACCGGGCCCATGCCGGTGTCCACCTCCGCGTCGATCTTGTAGACGAGGACGCCGGGGCGGCACACCGTCTCGTCGTTGCCGCCGTGGGCGCGCAGTTCGAACGCGTAGCTGGTACGACGGTCGATCGGTACGACGATCAGTTTGGGGCCGCCGGGGCGGTAGAGCGGGGTGAGGGTGTACTCGGCGGTGCCGGACGCGCTCGCGCAGCGCACCTGGTCGGTGTCCAGCCAGCCCAGCTTCCACTTGTGCCAGCCGAGCAGGTCGTTGTTGGACCCCCAGTCCTCGCTCATGATGTCCCAGTGGCCGACCGCGCCCCCGCCTTCCTGGGTGTACAGGTCGGGCAGGCCGAAGACGTGGCCGTTCTCGTGGGGGAGGACCCGGTAGCCGGTGCGGTCGTAGGTGCCGGAGCCGTCGTCCTGGCGGGAGTAGACGAAGGACGCGTTGGCGACGGGGACGCCGTCGGCCACCGGGGCCTCGATGTTGCCGGCGAACGTCACCGACAGGACCGTGTCCAGCGCGGAGGGGCCGGCGTTGGGAGTGACCAGCACGTTCATCAGGTCGTACGAGCGAAAGTCGACCTTGGGGTCGGCGGCGGCCACGATGTCCTGGATCAGTCGCCGGTAGCCGGGGTCGAAGGGGGCGCCGCGCTCCATGCCGTACTCCTCGAAGGACTTGGGCATGCGCAGCCAGCCGGGGATCGGGGTGTCGGCGCGGTAGTCGAGGCGGCCGTAGGACGCGGTGCGGAACCATTCCTGGGTCTGCGGGAAGAACTCGCTGTAGCGGTCCAGCGCGTTGCCCGCGCCCGGCGCGTCGGAGAAGTCGATCATCAGCGTGAGGGCGCGGACCGTGCCCGTGGAGCGCGCGTAGCCGCCGGGCGTCGGCACGCCCTCCGACATCTGCACGGTGGGGCTGCCGTAGATCAGGCACGGGGCGTGGGCGGCGGTACGGGCCGGGGAGACCGGGCCGGCCCCGCCCGTCGCCGGGTTCGGGGGGAGCCGTCCGGAACCCGCGGAGGTGCTCACCGCCAGGGTCAGAGCCGTCACGGACGCGAGCGCGGCCGCCCGGCGGGTGCGTATCCGACGGCGGGGCGCGCGGGACAGGGGGGCAAGGGGCGCATCGCCAGGGGTGGCCAGAGGGGTGTCCCCGAAAGCGACCGTGGGCCTCTCCGCGGCGGGGACGGTGGGGCGCAGTCCATGCTCCGCTTCCGTGGCGGGTGAATGCCCCGTTTCCGTGGCGGGGGTATGCCCCGCTTCCGCGGCGGACCCATGCCCCGCTTCCGCGGCGGGCGCGATGGGACGCGCGCCGTCCCCCAGCCGCCCCGGCCCGGCGCTCGTCTCGGGGTGCTCGCGCTGCGGCTGCATGCGGGGACCCTTCGCTCCGGCAGCCGCCGGTCACCGACTGCACCCTTGATATCACCCTCCGTCGCCGACTGGTGGCGCGCGCGTTGGGGCGGCCGATCGTGGGTTACCGATAGGTAGGCATCAAAGGTGACTCAGGTCACAGGAAAAGGGTTCGGCTGCCGGAATTAACGGGGAGCGCTTCCCCGTTTAGTCAGTGTCCGAGCGAAACGGGGAACGCCTCCCCGGTTCGGTTTACAGATCAACCAAGTCGAAGGAGCACACCGTGCAGACCGCTCACCCCGTGACGCGCAAGGCGACCCGGCCGCGCGCCGACGCCCTGCGCAACCGGGAGCGGATCGTCACCGCCGCCCGCGAGATGTTCGTCGAACTCGGCCCCGATGTGCCGCTCGACGACATCGCCCGCCGGGCCGGTGTCGGCAACGCGACGGTGTATCGCAACTTCCCCGACCGCGGCGCGCTGGTCCGCGAGGTCGTCTGCTCCGTCATGGACCGGACGGCCGAGGCGGCCCGGCAGGCGCTCGCGGAGTCCGGCGACGCCTTCGGCGCGCTGGAGCGCTTCGTGCACGTGGCCGCCGACGAGCGCATCGGCGCGCTGTGCCCGATGGTCGCCAGCACGTTCGACGAGAACCACCCCGACCTCGTGGCCGCCCGGCTCCGCGCCGAGCAGTTGATCGACGAGGTCATGGAGCGCGCCCGGCAGGCGGGGCAGCTCCGCGCCGACGTGGGCATCGGTGACCTGCTGGTCGCCGTGGCCCAGCTCAGCCGCCCGCCGGCCGGCACCGCCTGCCTGAGCGCCGACCGTTTCGTCCACCGCCATCTTCAGCTGTTCCTGGACGGACTGCGGGCCCCGGCCCGATCCGTTCTGCCGGGCGCGGCCGTGACCATGGAGGACCTCCGCCAGGCCTGACCCACCTGAGTCACCTCACCCATTCGACCTACGTCACCCAGCCAGACCCGAGCTGACCCGCGTCAGCCTGCAGACATTCCGGCCGTCGCCGTTTCCGTCGACGCGCCGTGGCTTTTCTCGCCTTTTTTCCGTCACGAAGTCCCGAAGTGGGTACCTCCATGTCTGAAACAGCCAGCAAGGCTCCCGGCGCCGTCCAGGCGGACCCGGGCCGCTGGAAAGCGCTCGTCTTCATCGCGTTGGCCCAGCTGATGGTCGTCCTCGACGCCACCATCGTGAACATCGCCCTGCCCTCCGCCCAGCAGGACCTGGGCATCTCCGACGGCAACCGGCAGTGGGTCGTCACGGCCTACGCCCTCGCCTTCGGCGGTCTGCTCCTCTTCGGCGGCCGGATCGCCGACCTGTGGGGCCGCAAGCGGGCCTTCGTCGTCGGCCTGGCGGGCTTCGCCGCCGCCTCCGCGCTGGGCGGCGCGGCCACCAACGAGGCGATGATGTTCGGCGCCCGCGCACTCCAGGGTGTGTTCGGCGCGCTGCTCGCGCCCGCCGCGCTCTCCCTGCTCGCCGTGATGTTCACCGATGCCAAGGAGCGCGCCAAGGCGTTCGGCATCTACGGCGCGATCGCGGGCGGCGGCGGCGCCGTCGGCCTGATCCTCGGCGGCTTCCTCACCGAGTACCTGGACTGGCGCTGGACGTTCTTCGTGAACATCCCCTTCGCCGTCGTCGCCGCGGCCGGCGCGTACTTCGTCATCCGTGAGCCGGAGGGCGGCCGCAACCGTTCGCCGCTCGACATCCCCGGCGTCGTCCTGTCCACCCTGGGCCTGGTCGCTCTGGTGTACGGCTTCACGCGCGCCGAGTCCGAGGGCTGGAGCGACTCCCTGACCGTCGGCATGTTCGTCGCGTCCGGTGTGCTGCTCCTGACGTTCGTGCTGGTCGAGGCGAAGGTCAAGGCCCCGCTGCTGCCCCTGCGCGTGATCACCGAGCGCAACCGCGGCGGCGTCTACCTCTCGCTCGGCCTGGCCATCATCGCCATGTTCGGCCTGTTCCTCTTCCTCACCTACTACCTGCAGGTCGTGAAGGGCTACACGCCGGTGAAGACCGGCTTCGCCTTCCTGCCGATGATCGTGGGCATGATCACCGGGTCCACCCAGATCGGCGCCCGGCTGATGACCCGGGTCCCGCCGCGGCTGCTGATGGGCCCCGGCTTCCTGGTGGCCGCGCTCGGCATGCTGCTCCTGACCCGCATGGAGATCGGCTCCTCCTACGCGACCCTGCTGCTGCCGGCGATGCTGCTGCTCGGCCTGGGCATGGGCTCGGCCTTCATGCCGGCCATGTCCCTGTCCACGCAGGGCGTCCAGGCTCGGGACGCCGGTGTCGCCTCCGCGATGGTCAACACCTCGCAGCAGGTGGGCGGCGCGATCGGCACCGCTCTGCTGAACACCGTCGCCGCGTCCGCGACCACGTCCTACATCACGGACCACATGGCCTCGGCGACCTCCGCCCCGCAGCGGCAGCTGGTCCAGCTGGAGGGCATGGTGCACGGCTACACCAACGCGATCTGGTTCGCCGTCGGCATCCTGGTCACCGCCGCGGTGATCGCCCTGACCCTCGTCAACGCCGGCAAGCCTGACATGGGTGCGGTGACCGGCTCCGACGCCGAGGACGCCGACGACGCGGTGCCGGTCCCGGTGGTCGCCCACTGACACCCGGCCGACAGGGGCGGGTCCTCAGCGACCGGCGTCCGCGCCCCGGCTGAGCCTCACCTCAGCCAGGGCAGGTCCGCCCCCGCCTCATTGGGCTGCAGTCCCTCGGCGATGATCTCCATGATCTCGCCGAGGGACTTCTGCTGTTCCGGGGTGAGCCGGTCGAAGAGCGCGTTGCGTACGGCGTTCACATGGCCCGGCGCGGCGCTCTTCAGCATCTCCAGTCCCTGCTCGGTCAGCACCGCGAACTGGCCGCGCTTGTCGGAGGGGCAGTCCTCGCGGCGCACCCAGCCGTTCTTCTCCAGGCGGGCGACGGCGTGGGAGAGGCGGGAGCGGGTGATCTTCGCCTGCATGGCCAGCTCGGTCATGCGCAACCGTCGGCGGGGGGCCTCGGCGAGTTTGACGAGGAGCCCGTAGTAGACGTGCGGCATCCCCGCGTCACGTTGGAGCTGGCGGTCCATGTGGTCTTCGAGGAGGTACGTGGCGTGCAGGTAGGAGCGCCAGATGCGCTGCTCCTCTGCGGTGAGCCACTGGGGCTCTTCAGCGGGTGCGGCAGCCGTCTTCATGTACTCCACTGTACGGGCTTCGTCCTTGAAACTTAAACAAGTGGTGCGTACAGTGAGATGGAGATGAAGTTTAGACTTCAAGCAAAGCTGTTGAGGGCCCCGGCCCTCGGAGGGAGTCACCGCCATGTCCGCCCCCGCCGCCCAGGAACGCGCCGTCCCGCAGGAGCGGGAGCGCATGCCCGCCCTGTACCTAAGCCACGGCGCCCCGCCCCTCGCGGACGACCCTGTCTGGCCCGGTGAGCTCGCCGCCTGGTCCGCCGACCTGCCCCGCCCCAAGGCGATCCTCATGGTCTCCGCCCACTGGGAGGAGGCCCCCCTCGCCCTCGGCGCTGTGGAGACCGTCCCCCTGGTCTACGACTTCTGGGGCTTCCCCGAGCACTACTACCAGGTGACCTACGGCGCCCCCGGCGCGCCCGAGCTCGCCGAGAGCGTGCGCAAGCTGCTGCGCGCCCCCGGTGTGCCTGTCCAGGACATCCCCGACCGCGGTCTCGACCACGGCGCGTATGTCCCGCTCGTCGAAATGTTCCCGGCCGCGGACATCCCCGTGCTGCAGATCTCCATGCCGACCCTCGATCCGGTGCGGCTGATGGAGATCGGACGCCGGCTCGCGCCCCTGCGGGACGAGGGCGTGCTGATCGTCGGCTCCGGCTTCTTCACCCACAACCTCGCCGCCCTGCGCCACACCGGCGGCGGCGTGCCGGGCTGGTCGACCGAGTTCGACGACTGGGGGCGGCGGGCGCTCGACGCGGGGGACGTCGACGCGCTCCTGGACTTCACCCGCAAGTCCCCGGCGGGCCTGCTCGCCCATCCGCGCACCGAGCACTTCGCCCCCCTGTTCGTGACCATGGGCGCCGCGGACGCGGTCGGTGAGCTGGGGTCGCAGCGGTCGGTGATCGACGGCTTCTGGCTGGGCCTGGCCAAGCGGTCGGTGCAGTTCGGCTGAGTGCGCAGAGGGGCACCGCGCCACGCGGCCCGGCCGAACACCGCCCGGAACCGCCGCGCCATGCCTCATTGGCGTAAGCGCCGCCCTGAAGCGCCGCGCCGCCTCGGCTGGGGCGCTGCCCGACACCGTCGCGCCGCGCCGGCTGGGGCGCTGCTCGGAATCGCTGGGCCGTGCCGCGCCGGCTGGGGCGCTGTCCGGAATCGCCGCGCCGCGCAGCCCCGGCTGATGCACTGCCCGGAACGGCCGCGCCCTGCCGCCTCGGCTGGGGCGCCGCCCGGAACCGTCGCGCCGCTAGGGCGCTGTCCGGAATCGCCGCGCCGCGCAGTCCCGGCTGATGCTCTGCCCGGAACGGCCGCGCCCTGCCGCCTCGGATGGAGCGTCGCCCGGGATCGCCGGGCCGCGCCGCCTCGGCTGGAGCGCCGCCCGGAGCCGCCGCGCTACGCACCCCAGCTGATGCGCTGCCGGAAGCGCCGCGCCCCGCCGCCCCGGCTGGAGCGCTGCCCCGACGTGCCGCGCCGCGCCGACCCGTGCCGTCACAGCTCCTTCTCGTACCAGGCCACGTCCCAGTACCTGCCGAACTTGCGGCCGATCTCCTTGTAGGTGCCGATGTAGCGGAACCCGAAGCGTTCGTGCAGACGGGTGGACGCCTCGTTGGGCAGTGCGATGCCCGCGTACGCGCGGTGCAGATCCTCGCCGGCCAGCGCCTCGAAGAGCGCCTTGTAGAGGAGGGTGCCGACACCGCGACGGCCGGCCCCCGCGGCGACGTAGACCGTCACCTCCACCGACGTCGAATAGGCGGCCTTCGGGCGGTGGGGGCTGGACGTGGCGTACCCCAGAATCTCCTGTGAACCGGAGTCCACGGCAACCATCAGGCGGTACGGCCCGTCTTCAGGGTGGGAGAGCAGCCAAGGGCGGCGCTCTTCCACCGTGAAGGCCACCGTGTCGAATGTGATGGGCGTCTCACGTACGTAGTGGTTGTAGAGCTCTGTGAGGGCTTCGAGGTCCGCCTCGACTCCCGGTCTGACCTGCACCTCTGTACGGTCCGACATCCTCTCGCCTCCCTGCGTGGCCGGACAGGGTACTGCATGATCAGAAAATTCGTGGGGCGGGTTGGGAATTCTGTCCTGATTCCAGTCGTTGTTTCCATCGGATGCCGGGCACACGAGAAGAGTGCCGAGCGTCTACGGACCACCCGCTGACCCACCATCGCAAGGGAGCACGCATGGCAACCCGTGCCGTCGCCCGTCGTCAGTCCGCCACCGGCGAGACCGGCGCGGCAAGCAGTGTTCGCGTCCACGGCGGGGAGCTCGCCGACCGCGATCTGGTCGGCATGTACCTCGACGAGATCGCGCGCACACCACTGCTCGACGCCGCAAAGGAAGTCGAGCTGTCGCAGATCATCGAGGCGGGTGTGTTCGCGCGACAGGTTCTCGACGGATACGAGGAGTCCAAGGCGGACGCCTCCCGTGAGGAGCTCGAGGCCCTCGTCGCCGACGGGGAGCGAGCCAAGGACGTCTTCATCCGTTCCAACCTGCGCCTGGTCGTCGCGGTCGCCCGCCGCTACCCGCGCAGCGGCCTGCCCTTGCTCGACCTGATCCAGGAGGGCAACGCCGGACTGGTGCGCGCGGTCGAGAAGTTCGACTACCGCAAGGGCTTCAAGTTCTCCACGTACGCCACCTGGTGGATCCGCCAGGCGATCACGCGCTCGATAGCGGACCAGTCGCGCACGATCCGGCTGCCCGTCCACCTGGTGGAGGAGCTGGGCCGCATCCGTCGCGTCCAGCGTGAGTTCAACCGGGAGAACGGCCGTGACCCGGAGCCCGTGGAGATCGCCGAGGAGCTGGGCTCCACGCCGGAGCGCGTCATCGACGTGCTCGACTGGGCCCGTGACCCGGTCTCGCTGAACATGGCGGTGGACGACGAGGGAGAGACCCAGTTCGGCGACCTGCTGGAGGACACCTCCGCGGTCTCGCCGGAGCAGTCCGTTCTGACGCTGCTGCGCAGCGAGGAGCTCGACGGCCTGATCGACCGCCTCGACCCGCGCACGGCCTCCATCATCAAGATGCGCTACGGCATCGAGGACGGCCGGGAGCGCACCCTGACGGAGGTCGGCAAGCAGCACGGCCTGACCCGTGAGCGCATCCGCCAGATCGAGAAGCACGCCCTGTTGGAGCTGAAGAAGCTGGCCCGGTCCACCGGGTTCGAGGCGGCGGCGTAGCCGAACGGACCGGTGCGGTCATCGTCAAGGCGCGATGGAGACCGTGGACACGGTGTGCGCCGCTCCTCGCGGGCGGCGCCGCGCCGCCGCGTGGACGAGCTGTGAGCCGCCTCGCGCGCACTGTGGCCGAAGTCCCGCGCGAACATGGCGATACAACGCCGCTTAACCGGTGACACCGGGGGAACAAGAATTCAAGGCACGGGAGTTCGGATCCACCGGACCCCGAAGCCATGAGACGACCACGTGGTTGCGCCGCACCTCGGTTCGCGCCGAGCGTCTGCTTCGCATGCCACACGCAAGGACCCTTCGGACCACGTCCCGACGCACCCCCCCGGCGGCGGGACTGCCCCAGGCCGGGCCTCGGCGCCTTCCCCCCCCAAGGCGCCGGGCCCGGCCTTCTTCTCACCCCGGTCACGCGCGCTCGGCTCTCCCGCCCACGCCTGGACATGCCGAAGGGCGGGTCACCCCGTACCTGAACCCCGGGGTGGCCCGCCTGAATGGCAGATTGTGTCACAGGGGCATAGCCTGCAACTGTGACCAGTTCCACCCCCGCCCCGGTCTCGGCCTCGACCTCGCTGACCGAGCGGCGCAAAGCGGCGACACGGATGGAGATCGCCCGGGCGGCCGCCCGCCTCTTCGTGAGCCGCGGCCTCAAAGCCACCCGGGCCGAGGACATCGCCGGCGCGGCGGGCATCGCTCCCCGCACCTTCTACCGGTACTTCGCCACCAAGGAGGAAGCCGTCGCGCCCCTCTACGCGGAGGGCGCCCGGCGCTGGGCGGACGCGGTGCGTGACGCCCCGCCCGAACTGCCCCTGCCGCAGGCGCTGGAACATGCGGTGCGGCACACCCTCACTCCCGGCGAGGGGGTCTCGGCCGCGTCCTGGGAATGGGCCCGCACCCTGATCCGCCTCGCCGCGAGCAGCCCGGCCCTGGGCAAGGTCTGGGCCGAGGTCTGCCACACCTCGGAGGAGACGCTCGCGCAGATCCTGCGGGAGCGGCGCGAGGGCGCCCCTCAGGCCGGTGACGTCACCGGCCTGACCGCCGACGAGCGGTTCACCGCTGCGATCGCCGACGCCGCGGTGAGGGTGGCCGTGGAGAGCTGGTCCAGGGGCGACCACCCGCCGACCGGTCCGCAGGGCCCGGCCGAACTGGCCCTGCGCAACCTGGAGAAGCTGCGCGGCATCGGCTGGGGCGAGGGTCACTGACCGCCGTCGCCGGGTGAACTCGACGCCCCACCCGCGGTGTTCACGCCCAGCTCCCCACGCCCCAAGCCCCTACCCTTGCGGACCCGTCCCCGCCCTGCCCAGTCTCCCGCCCAACTCCCGCACGCACTGGATGAGTTCACCCGGTCCATGGACCGTGAACTCGCAGCCGACCAGGGCCAGGCGCATCGCCACCCATTCCACCGGGTCACTGGTGACCCCACGGAGGCGACAGCCGCCCGGCGCCCCCTCGTCGGGATCGTCGCCGACTTCCGAGGCCGAGACGAGCCAGGCGGGCAGCCGGGCCGTGACGAACTCGGCCGACTGCGCGAACGTGACGTCGTACGTGTACTCACGGGTGTCCGGGCGGCGGTGGATCGAGCGGCGCAGGTACTCCGCCGCGTCCCCCGCCGGCAGTTCCCGGGGGGTGAAGCGGGCGCCGGTGGCGAAGGGGTCGCGCACCCGGTCGACGCGGAAGGTCCGCCAGTCCTCCCGTTCGAGGTCGTACGCCACCAGGTACCAGCGCCGACCGGTCGACACCAGCCGGTACGGCTCGGTCAGACGGCGGGACTGCGTGCCGTCCTTCGCCCGGTAGGCGAACCGCAGCCGCTCATGGCCGGCCACCGTGGACGCCATCACGGTCAGCGTCTCAGGGGCGATGCTCGCGCCGTCGCCGCTGGTCAGCGGGGTGGTCGCGGCCTGCAGGGTGGAGACGCGGTGGCGCAGCCGGGCCGGCAGCACCTGCTCCAGTTTGGCCAGCGCCCGCACCGAGGCCTCGTCCACGCCCTCCAGCGCGTGTCCGGCGCCGGCCCGCAGGCCGACCGCTATCGCCACCGCCTCCTCGTCGTCGAGGACGAGCGGCGGCATGGCCTTGCCGGCGACCAGTCGGTACCCGCCGTCCGAACCCATCGTGGCCTGGACCGGGTAGCCCAGTTCGCGCAGCCGGTCGATGTCGCGCCGGACCGTGCGCCGGGACACCCCGAGCCGGCCGGCGAGCTCGCCGCCGGGCCATTCGCGGGGCGTCTGGAGGAGGGAGAGGAGCTGCAGCAGCCGTGCCGGAGTGTCCGTCGTCATGCCTTCGAGGATGCCGCACCACTAGGACATGATCTGACCTAGTGGGCTCCTAGTCTTCAGGACATGACTTCCACCGAGACACCGCCGACGTCCACACCCCCGAGCGCCGGGGACCGCCGCCGCTGGTTCGCCCTCGCGATCGTGATGACCGCGGCCTTCATGGACCTCGTCGACGTCACGATCGTCAACATCGCCATTCCGTCCATCCGGCAGGAGGCTGGCGCGTCCTGGAGCCAGATCCAGTGGATCACCGCCGGCTACGCGCTCGCGTTCGCCGCCGGTCTCGTCACCGGCGGTCGTCTCGGCGACATCCACGGCCGCAAGCGGCTCTTCCTCGTCGGCATCGGCGGTTTCACCCTCGCCTCCGCGCTGTGCGGATTCGCCGCGAACCCGGAGATGCTCGTCGCCTCCCGCATACTGCAGGGGGCCATGGCGGCGCTGATGGTCCCGCAGGTGCTGTCGATCGTGCACGCGACCTTCCCGGCGCACGAGCGGGGCAAGGTGTTCGGGCTCTTCGGCGCGGTCGTGGGTCTCGGCGCGGTCTCCGGACCGCTGCTGGGCGCGCTTTTGACGGAGTGGAACCTGTTCGGACTGGGCTGGCGGCCCATCTTCCTCATCAACCTGCCCGTGGGCGTCGCGGGTCTGATCCTCGGCAGCCGCTTCATCACCGAGTCCCGCGCGCCGAGGGCGCTCAAGCTCGACCTCGTCGGCGTCGCGCTGGTGACACTGGGTCTGCTGATGCTGCTCTACCCGCTCACCCGCGGGCGTGAGCTGGGCTGGCCGCTGTGGGGATACGTCTCGATGGCCGGCGCGCTCGTCGTCTTCGGGGCGCTGGTCGCGTACGAGCGGCGCAAGGGCGCGCGGGACGGCTCTCCGCTGATCGAGCTCTCCCTCTTCCGGGTGAAGAGCTTCGCCGCCGGCATCGCGGTCCAGCTCGTCTTCGGCGTCGCCCTCGGCATCTTCTTCCTGGTGTGGACGCTGTACATGCAGGAGGGGCTCGGCTGGACCCCGCTGCGCGCCGGACTGACCGGCGTCCCGTTCTCCCTCGCCGTCTCGACTGCCGCCGGTCTGTCCGTGCAGAAGCTGGTTCCGCGCTTCGGCCGCAAGGTGCTCCAGGCGGGCGCGCTGACCCTGGCCCTCGGCGTCCTGCTCTACATCTGGGAGTCCGCGCGCTACGGCCTCGGCATCACGTCCTGGCAGATGGCGCCGCCGCTGGTCGTGATGGGCGTCGGCATGGGTCTCATCGTCGCGCCGCTGACGGACGCGGTGCTGTCCGGGGTGCCGCGCGAGCACGCCGGGTCGGCGTCCGGGCTGATCAACACCGTGCAACAGATGGGCAACGCGCTCGGTCTGGGCCTGGTGGCGGTGGTCTTCTTCGGCCGGATCGGCGATCGGCTGACCCCGGCCCAGGTGGGCCCGGAGTTCGCGGACGCCTTCCGCTACGCGCTGGGCTGGGTGGCCGCGGTGATGGGCGCGATCTTCCTGCTGATGTTCGCCCTGCCGAAGCGGCCCGCGCAGCACGTGGAAGGCGCGGACGCGGCGGCCGGGGGAGAGGGCGCCGAGGAGGCGGCCGGGCAGCCTGCCGCCGAGCAGCCTGCCGCCGCTGGGAAGCTGCCCGGTCAGCAGGCGGCGTCCGAACTCGTCGGCTGAACGAGGTCTCCGAGGAAGGGCCCGGCGTGGGACGCCGGGCCCTTCGGCGTGTGCGCGGCCCTGCGACGACGTGGCCGCGAAGTCCGTTCATGCCCGAATCGAGTCCGAACCTGTTTACTTTCCTGAAAGCCGGGCGTAGCCTCCCTGTAGAAACCACACGTTCGGGCATGACTCGGAGGCGAAGCGGACATGTACGCACCGGAGCGACAGCAGGCGATCCTGAGGCTCGCCCGTGACGGCGGCCGTGTGGACGTCGTGTCGCTCGCCGAGGAGTTCCAGGTCACGGCGGAGACCATCCGCCGGGATCTGAAGGCCCTCGACCGCGCCGGCCTCGTCCGCCGCGTCCACGGCGGCGCCATACCCGTCGGACGCCTCGACTTCGAGCCGGACCTCGCCGAGCGCGAGAGCACCTCCGCCGACGAGAAGGACCGCATCGCCAAGGCGGCCCTCTCCGAACTGCCGTCCGAGGGCACGATGATCCTCGACGCCGGTACGACGATCGCCCGCCTGGCCGCCGCGCTCCCCCTGGAGGCCTCGCTCATCGCCGTCACGCACTCCCTGCCCATCGCGGCCCGCCTCGCGGATCACCCGGGCATGCAGCTCCACCTGGTCGGGGGGCGCGTACGGCACCGTACGCGCGCCGCCGTCGACGCCTGGGCGCTGCGCGCGTACGGCGAGATCCGCGCCGACGTCCTGTTCGTGGCCGCCAACGGCTTCTCCGCCGAGCACGGTCTGACCACGCCCGACCTGGCCGAGGCCGCCGTCAAGAGCGCGGCGATGGCGGCGGCCCGCCGGGTGGTGCTGCTGGCCGACTCCGCCAAGCACGGCCAGGAGCACTTCGCGCGCTTCGGCGACCTGAGCGACGTGGACCTGCTGATCACCGACAGCGGGCTGAGCCCCGACGACGCCGCCGCCATCGAGCGCGGCGGCACGGAAGTAGTGCGCGCATGATCCTCACCGTCACCCCCAACCCGTCCCTCGACCGCACGTACGAGGTCCCGTCGCTGGAGCGCGGCGAGGTCATCCGCGCCACCGGCGAACGCATGGACCCCGGCGGCAAGGGAGTCAACGTCTCGCGCGCCGTGACCGCCGCCGGACGGCGCACGGTCGCGGTCCTGCCTCTCGGCGGCGCGCCGGGCGCGCTCGTCGCCGATCTGCTCGACGCGCAGGGCATCGAGGTCGCACCGGTGCCGGTCGCCGGGGCCACCCGCTCCAACATCGCGCTCGCCGAGTCCGACGGGGTGCTCACGAAGATCAACGCGCCCGGCCCGGAGCTGAGCGCCGCCGAGCAGGAACTGCTCCTGGAGACGGTGCGAGAGCAGTCGCACGACGCCGACTGGATCGCTTGCTGCGGCAGCCTGCCCCGGGGCCTCGCGCCGTCCTGGTACGCCGATGTCGTCGCGCGGGCGCACGCCGGGGGAGCGCGCATCGCGCTGGACACCTCGGGACGCGCCCTCCTGGAGGCGCTGCGCGAGCGGCCCGACGTGGTGAAGCCGAACGCCGAGGAGCTCGCGGAGGCCGTCGGGCGGCCGCTGGCGACGGTGGGCGATGCGGTGAAGGCGGCTGAGGAACTGCGGCAGATGGGGGCGCGCGCGGTGCTCGCGAGCCTGGGCGCCGACGGGCAGCTGCTGGTCGAGGACGGGGGCGCCTGGTTCGCCTCCGCGCCGGTGGACGCCGTCCGCAGCAACGTGGGCGCCGGCGACTCCTCGCTCGCCGGCTTCCTCATCGCCGGCGGCAGCGGCCCGCAGGCCCTCGCCTCCGCCGTCGCGCACGGCGCGGCCGCGGTCCAGCTCCCCGGCAGCGTGATGCCGACCCCGGCCGATCTGGACCTGGCGGCGGTGACGGTCACGGCGGAACTTCCGACAGACCGCGAACTGAAGGAGCCGGTGTCATGAGCGCACCGCAGGGCACGACCGAGGCCCCCGTCGCCGTCCGGTTCGAAACAAGCTCTGGGCGGGGATGGCGAGCGGATGTGTTACTCGCCGCTCCGGGCGGGCAGCAGGGCAACGGGTCGCGAGGCGACCTGAGCCGCTGTGCCGCACCGCGGAGGCGAGGGGTCCCCCGCCCCGCCTCCACCGCGCCCTTCCCCTCCGTCTCCCCCCTCTCCGCCCCCGTCCCCACCCCCGCCCACCCCACGCTCCGGGCGATACGCGTGCGAAGGAGCCCGCGATGAGTGACATGATCACCGCGGACCTGGTCGACCTCGACCTGTCCGCCGATACCAAGGAAGCGGCGGCGCGATCCCTCGCCGAGCGCATGGTGGCCCAGGGCCGGGTGACCGACCTGGACGGCTTCCTCGCCGACGTCGCCGCCCGCGAGGCGCAGATGCCGACCGGCCTCGACGGCGGCATCGGCATCCCGCACTGCCGCAGCGCCCACGTCACCGAGCCGACACTCGCCTTCGGGCGCACCGCCGACGGCATCGACTTCGGCGCGCCCGACGGCCCCGCCGACCTGATCTTCCTGATCGCCGCCCCGACCGGCGCCGACGACGCCCATCTGACGATCCTGTCCTCCCTGGCCCGTCAGCTGATGAACGCCGACTTCACCTCCGCACTGCGGTCGGTGCGGGACGCGGGCGCCGCGGCCGCGCTGATCCGCGGCGAAGAGCCGGCGGCCGGCACGGACAGCGAGTCGGTCACGGACACCGCGGCCGACTCCGGCCGCACCACCGGCACCGCCGGTGAGCCCACCCAGGACGCCGCCGTGGCGTCGGCGGCGGCCTCCGCCGACGCCACGGCGGGCAGCACCACGCCCGCACCGGCTCCGAGCGACGCCCCCGGCGGGACCGGTGCCGAACGCCCCTTCCGCGTCGTCGCCGTCACCTCCTGTCCCACCGGCATCGCGCACACCTACATGGCGGCCGAGTCGCTGGAGAACGCCGGCCGTGAGGCGGGCGTCGAGCTGGTCGTCGAGACGCAGGGCTCGGCCGGCTTCACCCGGCTCGACCCGGCCGTCATCGCCGCCGCCGACGGCGTGATCTTCGCCCACGACGTGCCCGTCCGCGAGAAGGACCGTTTCGCCGGCAAGCCCACCGTGGACGTCGGTGTGAAGGCGGGCATCAACCGCCCGGCCGAACTGATCTCCGAGGTCCGCGGCAAGGCCGAGCGCGGCGAGGTCAGCGCCTCCGCAGGCGGCGGCACGCCGGTCGAACGCGCCGGGGAGTCCGGCGACGGCTACGGCACCAAGCTGCGCAAGTGGCTGATGACGGGCGTCAGCTACATGGTCCCGTTCGTCGCCGCGGGCGGTCTGCTGATCGCCCTCGGGTTCGCGATCGGCGGCTGGGAGATCAGCAAGGCGCCCGCGGTCACGGAGCACTTCTCCTGGACCCAGGTCGACAGCTGGGCCGCCCTGATGTTCCAGATCGGCGGCGTCGCCTTCGGCTTCCTCATCCCCGTCCTCGCCGGATACATCGCGTACGGCATGGCGGACCGGCCCGGTCTCGTCCCCGGCTTCGTCGGCGGAATGATCTCCTCCACCATCGCCGCGGGCTTCCTCGGCGGCCTGGTCGCCGGTCTGCTGGCCGGTGGCGTGGTCCTCGCCATCCAGCGGATCAAGATCCCGCCGGTGCTGCGCGGCATCATGCCGGTGGTGGTGATCCCGCTGATCTCCTCGATGATCGTCGGCTTCCTGATGTTCGTCGTGGTCGGCAAGCCCATCGCCCAGGCCCAGAAGGCCATGACGGACTGGCTCGCGGGACTGACCGGCTCCAACGCCATCCTGCTCGGCATCCTGCTCGGCCTGATGATGTGCTTCGACCTCGGCGGCCCCGTCAACAAGGTCGCGTACGCCTTCGCCACGGCCGGCATCGCCGTCCAGAACCCCAGCGACTCGGCGATGAAGGTCATGGCCGCGGTCATGGCGGCCGGCATGGTCCCGCCGCTGGCGATGGCCCTGGCCACCACCGTGCGCGGCAAGCTCTTCACCCAGACCGAGCGCGAGAACGGCAAGGCCGCCTGGGTCCTCGGCGCCTCCTTCATCTCCGAGGGCGCCATCCCGTTCGCCGCGGCCGACCCGCTGCGCGTCATCCCCGCCTCGATGGCGGGGGGCGCGGTGACCGGCGCCCTGTCGATGGCCTTCGGCGCGACGCTGCGCGCCCCGCACGGCGGCATCTTCGTGGTCCCGCTGATCGGCAACGCGGTCCTCTACCTGGTCGCCATCGCCGCCGGCGTGTGCGTCACGACCGCCCTGGTCGTCGTCCTCAAGGGCCTGCGCAAGACGGCCCCCGGCGCTTCCGCCGCCGGTCAGGACGCCGGCGCGGCCGCCCCGACTGCGCAGGAGAAGCAGCCGGTCGCGGCGTGAGCCGCGGCGAGCGGTACCGGCCACTCGGCTGACACGATCGGCCGGTCGCGGCCCCGACCCGTGAGGGAGGGCCGCGACCGGCCGTTTCCGTGTGCCCACGCGCCCGCCGAACGGGGCGCTCGAGGCGTCCACCGCACTGCCTGCGAGATAGATCACGATTCGATACCGAATCCCGGATCTTGCTGTGTACTGTGCGCATGCCTGAGGCCCTCTCGATCCACCAGACGGCGAGCGTGGCCGCACTGGCCCTCGTCCTCGCCGCCTGGCTGTTCGTCCTCTTCCGCCTCCTGCGCCGAGGCCGCCCCGGCCCGGCCGCACGAGCCTCCGCCGCGACGGACGGGGCGAGCAGCGACCGCACGGGCGGCGACGACCCCACCGGTGCGAGCGACCGCGCGGGCACGGGCGAACGCACGACGGGAAGCGACCCGACGGGCCGGAGCGGCGGCGGGACGGGAGGGCGACGCCTACGGCGCTCAGGGGAGCGTGCGCGTCCCGCCCGCCCCGACGGGCGCACCCGGCGCGTGCGCAGCTCCAGGGCGGACAGTCTGCGCCTCAACTCCGACGGATGGCGCCGGGGCGCGGCCGCACGCCCCGCTGATCCCGCCGCGCCGCAGGACCTTCCCTCGCTCTCGGGCATGCCGCGTCAGCGACAGGGCCGCCCCCACCTGGAGGCCGTCGAACTGACCCGGGCCGAACAGGCCGCCTTCACGGACCTGGTACGACGGCTCACCGACGGCGACGGCTGAGCCGGCCGCCGGGCGGACGGCTCACACCGGGCGGCGCTCAGGACACCTGCGCCGCCCGCCGCTCCATTGCCTCACGTGCCGCCGCCTCCGACGGATACACCTCGCACATGTGCCGCCCGTCGGGCGTCGCCGTGTGCTCGACCTCCCACAGGGAGATCTCCTGGCCGTCGCGCAGCAGGAACGCGTGCTCGTACAACGCGAAGCCCAGGCCGATGCGCCCGGCACGGCACGGGCGACCGAACGCCTGCGTGATCTGGTGCGCGAACGCCGTCGTCAGCAGCGTCGCCGTGTCCGGGCCGGGCCGGTCGGCGTTCTCCGCGCGGCGCAGCAACCGGCGTGCGTGGTCGGCCGAGTCGTCCGGCACGTACACATGCCGCGGCGCGGGGATCGGCGCCAGTTGCACCAGCACCGGCAGCTCGAAGTCCGGGGTGTCCGGCGGCAGCGGCAGCCGGGCGGTGGCGGCGCGCAGCTCCTCCTCGTCCACATACACCTCGTGCTGCGGCTCGCTGCCCGGCTGAGGGTTGTGCACGAGCTCCCACAGCGTGAGCGCACAGCCGTCGGCCAGTAGCCAGGTGTGCCGGTACGTCTCGCGGTGCAGCCCCGCGCTGTGGTGCGCGGAGTGCAGCGAGCTGTCATGCGCCAGTGCGCAGTCGAGCCGCCTGATCGTGTCGTCGGGCAGCTCGAACGAGTTCAGGGCACGGCCGAGGAGCCGCGCGAGATGCTCCTCCGGAGTCTCGGGCGACTCTGCTGGTCCGTGCGCTTCCGTCTCGTACGGAACGCTCAAGGTCTCTCCCGGCGTCGCTGCATGTCACCTTGTGGGTGCATACCGTAGCCCCTCGGCCGGACATCATGTCCAGGAACCGAGAAAACGTCCGTCGGGAAAACGTCGGGGCCACGCGAGATGTTCCCGCCCCGCCCGACGATCCGTCAGAAACCGCCGGTCAGGACCCCGTTCCACCGGAACGGTGGCACGCGCCGACCGGCGGTCCGGGCGCGCGGCCCGGCGCACGGCCCGCGTGCGCGCGGTCCGGCGCTGCCGCCATGTCCTGCACGGCGGCGGCGCCCCGCCGTGTCAGACCGCGCTGCCGGCCGTCCACTCGCTCCACGCCATGTTCCAGCCGTTCAGCCCGTTGTCCGGGGCCACCGGCTTGTCGGGGGAGTTCTCGACGATCAGCACGTCCCCGACGATCGAGTTGTCGTAGAACCACTTGGCGGGCGTGTCGCCCTGCGCGCCCCGAACGTCCCGCAGCCCCACGCAGCCGTGGCTGGTGCCCACCCGGCCGAACGGCGGCTCACCCTTGTACCAATAGTTCCCGTGGACGAACGTGCCCGACGTGGTCAGCCGCATCGCGTGCGGCACGTCCGGGATGTCGTAGGCGTTGGCGAGGTCGACCGTCCTGCTGTCCATGTGGAGCTGCGTGGACTTCTCCGAGATCACCATCTGCCCGTTGTAGGTGGTGAACTCCGCGCTGCCCGTCGAGACCGGCACCGACTTCAGCGTCTTCCCGTCCCGCACGACCGTCATCATCTGCGTGTTCACGTCCACCGTGGACACCTGGGAACGTCCGACGGTGAAGCTGACCGTCTTCTTCTGCACCCCACGGACGCCGTTCGCGCCCTGCACCCCGTCCAGGTCGATCTTCATCGTGACCTTGGAGCCGGCCTTCCAGTACTCCTGCGGCCGGAAGTCGAGCCGCCGCGACCCGAACCAGTGCCCGACCACCTTCTGCCCGCTGCTGGAGGTCACCGTGATGTGGGACTGCACGGCTTTCCTGTCGGTGATCGTCTTGTCGAAGGTGAACGACACCGGCATCCCCACGCCGACCGTCGTCCCGCCGTCCGGCGTGTACGACCCGATGAAGCTGCCGGCCGCGGTGACCGTGGTGAAGGACGAACCGGCGGTCACCGTCTTGCCGTTCGCGTCCTTCGCGCTCGCCGCTATCTCGTACTTCGTCCCGCGCTCCAGCTGCTCCTTCGGCTTCCAGCTCCTGCCGTCGGCCGCCAGAGACCCCTCGACCGCCTTCCCCGACCCCGCCACCGTCATCTTCACGGCGGTGAGTTCCCCGCCGCTCACCGTCACCCCCGTCGAGTTGATCGACGCGCCCGTCGAGCCGTCCGCGGCCGAGATGGCGATCCTCGCGGTCGCCGTCCTGGCGGAGTCCTTGCCGCCCTTGCCCCCCGCGCCGTCGTTGTCGGCCTTGGCGGTGCCACCGCATGCGGTGAGGGTCAGGGCGCCGACCACGAGGGCGGCACACGCCCCCAGTACGCGCCGCGCTGCTATGTCCGGCGTTGTCACGGGCTGCTCCAACTTCATGCGATGTGCGAGATCCGTTCCCTTACGCGGAACAAGAGGACCCCGGCGGCCGACGGGGTTCCGGGCCGGACGCCGTTGACGCCGTCGCGTGACAGAACCGGGACAATCGCCCTTCGCCCGGCGCGTGTTGAGCCGATCCGTCAGCCGTCGCGGCCGTCGCCGCCGCCGTACAGCTCCGTGTACGACGGCCATGCCCCGCCCGCTCCTTCCACCGGCTCGGCAGCCCGCACCGCCCGCACGATCGCCCGCGTCACCATGTCCGCGCCCGCCGCGAGCACCTCGTTCAGCGCGAGCGGGTTCCCGGCCGCGGACGGTCCACCCGCGGTGAGCGGACGCGCGCCCGTCGCCAGCGCAAACACCGTGTCCCCGTCGTTGAGCAGATGCACCGGCCGCACCGCCCGCGCGATGCCGTCGTGCGCCGTTCCCGCGAGCTTCTGCCCCTGCGCCTTCGTCAGGTCCGCGTCGGTGGCGACCACGGCCAGCGTCGTGTTCAGCGGAGGCGGAGCGTTGCGCGCCGCCGACTCGGCCAGACGCCGGCGCGCCGCGTCCCGCACACCGTCCCCCGGATACTCCACCCGCCCCTGGAACATCTCCCCGTACAACACCCCCGTCTCCGGATCCAGGGCCGAACCCACCGCGTTGGCCACCACCAGGGCGGCCACCGTGATCCCTGAGCCGAGAACCACGCTCGCGCTGCCGATCCCGCCCTTCAACGGTCCGACCACCGCGCCGGTCCCCGCGCCCACGCAGCCCTGCGGCACCGGCTCGCCCGGCCCGGTCGCCGCGGCCGCCTCGACCGCCGCCCGGCCGGTGGCCGCGTCCGGACGGGCCCGGAAGTCGCCGCCGCGCCCCAGGTCGAAGACGCAGGCGGCGGGCACCACCGGCACCACGTGGGTGGGCTCCGGCCCGACGGAGACTCCCCGTCCGCGCTCCTCCAGCCAGGCCATCACCCCGGACGCCGCGTCGAGCCCGTAGGCGCTGCCGCCGGTCAGGACGACCGCCTCCACCCGCTGCACCAGGTTGCGCGGATCCAGGGCGTCGGTCTCCTTCGTGCCCGGACCGCCGCCGCGCACGTCCACGGCGGCCACGGCCCCGCCCTCCGGCGCCAGGACGACCGTCGCACCGGTGAGCCAACCCCCGCCGGCCCGCGTGGCATGGCCCACCCGCACACCGGCGACATCCGTCAGAGCGTCAACTGTCATACGGGCCAGTCTCGCGCGTCCGCCTCGGCCTGCGGTCGTACGCTCGCCGCCGCCGCGACTGTGGCGTGCGGCTGGGAGGAGGATGCCGTTGCCACTCCGACTGCGGCTGCTGCTCCAGTTCCCGCGGTGGCTTTTGGGCGCGGCTCCGGATCCCGCTGCGGCTCCGACCTCGGCTCCCCCCGGCGGGTCGATGACGGCACGGCCGGTCCGGTGCCGGGCCGTACCCTGGACGTATGACCACCCCCTCGGCCCCTGAGCCGCGCGAGCAGCCCAAGCCCGCGCTGATCTTCGACGACCCGCTGGACCAGCAGTCCTCGGACGACACGGACCGCGGGTGGGGCGAGCGCCCGGGCGCCGGCGGCGACAGCGCGGCCGACCTCAGGCGCTTCCTCGACGAGAAGCCGCCCCACCACATCTGACCACGCACCGGCTTCGCCGGACGCGAGGCGACGTCGTCCACGTGCGCGGCCGCGCCCCCGGGGCCGCCGCCCCGTCGGTTCAGCGCCCGCCGTAACCGGGGCCCTGCTGCCCGCCTTGCTGCCGCTGGGCGACCAGCGCGTCGCGGATCTCCTTGAGGACCTCCAGCTCGGTCACCTCGATGACCTCGTGGGTGCTCTCCTTCGCCTTCTTGCGGGCCTCCATCCGCGCCAGGTACTTGGCCATGGGCAGGACCATGAGGAAGTAGACCACCGCCGCGGTGATCACAAAGCTGAGCGTCGCGCCGAGGACCGAGCCCCACAGGATCTGGATGCCCTCCTCGCCCTTGCAGCTCGAGCTCAGGCATGAGCTGTAGTGGTCGAGGTTCTGGGTGCCGATCGCGCCGACCAGCGGGTTGATGATGCCCTTCACCACCGCGTTGACGATGTTCGTGAAGGCCGCGCCGATCACCACCGCGACAGCCAGATCGACGACGTTCCCGCGCATCAGGAAGGCCTTGAAGCCCTGCAGGACGCTCGGCTCCTTCTTGTTCTCGCTCACCTCGGGGACACTCCTCGTCTGCACAGGTCGTGGAACGAACAGCTCCGCAACCTACGTCAGGGCGAGGCGGGCCTGTCCAGCCCGGGGTGGCCGACGAGGGCTCCGACACCGAACCGCACACAAAACGCACCGAACGCTTCACCACAGAGTCACCGCCAGCCGCGCCGTCGCGCCCGCGCCCGCCAGGCGCACCGCCGTGTTCCGCGGCACCGACAGCACCACGAGCGCACCGTCGTCGGCCGGCCCCTTCAGGATCTCCGGCACCTTCGTCACCAGTGCCCGGCGGGCCACCACCCGGGCCTGGCCGCCTCCCGCCGTCTCCTCGGCGGCGATGACGTCGACCCGGTCGCCGGGCCGCAGCAGCCGCACCGTCGCCGCGTCGGCGATCCGCACCGGTGCGGCCACCGTCTCGGCGGGAGGCGGACGGCGCACAGGCTCACCGGTGGGCGCGAGGGCGCCGGCGCTCGGGCTGTCGTCGGGATGGCCGCGGGCGCCCTCGGCGTCCCCCGGCCCCGCCGCCACCAGCGCGGCCGCGGTGACCGCCAGCCCCAGCGCCAAAGCCCGCCTGCGGCCGCGCACCAGCCGACGCGCGTGACACCGCCCGCCGCGCACCCGCACGGGAGGGAACTGCGGCACCCCGCACGGCGCGGGAGCCTCCGGCCCCGGCGGAAGCGCGCCCGGGGCGGACGGAGATGCCGACGCAGACAAAGAGGGAGAAGGAGCGAAGAACACGGAATCACCACCAGCGACGAGGAATCGGCCTGCGAGACCACGATCGGCCATCGCGCCGCCGCCCGCCGAAGCCCGTGGACGACCGAGGGGTTGTGGACAACTCCCTCATCCGAACGGTGACTTCCGCTTCCGCGCCCCTGTGCGAGAACTCCCGCGCCCTCTTACGGCAGCTCGAACCCCGGGTCCATCCCGCCCAGCGCGGTCGCGCACAGACAGTCCCGCTCGCCGTCGGCCGGCAGCGCCGCCACCGCGTCGAACAGCACGCCCCGCAGCCGGTCCACGTTGGCCGCGAACACCTGGAGGACCTCCTCGTGCGAGACCCCCTCGCCGCTCTCCGCGCCCGCGTCCAGATCGGTGACCAGGTTCAACGACGTGTAGCACAGCTCCAGTTCACGGGCGAGCGCCGCCTCCGGATGGCCCGTCATGCCCACCACCGACCAGCCCTGCGCCTGGTGCCACAGCGATTCGGCGCGGGTCGAGAAGCGCGGTCCCTCGATCACGACCAGCGTCCCGCCGTCCACCGGCTCCCACTCGCGGCCGCGCGCGGCCTTCAGCGCCGCCGCGCGTCCCGCGGGGCAGTAGGGGTCGGCCAGCGACACGTGCACCACGTTGGGCACCGTGCCGCCCGGCAGCGGCAACCCGTCGAAGTAGGTTCCCGCCCGGGACTTCGTGCGGTCGACCAGCTGGTCCGGCACGAGCAGTGTGCCGGGCCCGTACTCGGGGCGCAGACCGCCCACGGCGCACGGCCCGAGGATCTGGCGTGCGCCGACCGAGCGCAGCGCCCACAGGTTCGCCCGGTAGTTGATCCGATGGGGCGGCAGATGGTGGCCGCGTCCGTGCCGGGGCAGGAACGCGACCCGTCGGCCGGCGATCTCGCCGAGGAAGAGGGAGTCGCTGGGCGGCCCGTAGGGGGTGTCCACCTGAATCTCGGTCACGTCGTCCAGGAACGAGTAGAAACCCGAACCGCCGATCACGCCGATCTCTGCGTTCGCCATGACCAGCACAGTAGCCGGAATCGAACACCGGCCGTCCCCGCTCCGGCCGTCCCCGCTCCGGGGGCCCGCCGTGTCAGCGGACCCGCCGTGTCAGCGGACGCCGAGGACCCTGTCGTCGTGTCGTACGACGACAGGGTCCTGTGAGCGGACTGTGAGGGTCCTCAGGCGGCGGAGGTGCCGGCGGACGTGCTCGCGCCGGACGACTTCGAGTCCGAGGACGTCGACGCCGAGGACGCCGAGGAGGACGAAGACGAGTCCGAGGACGTCGACGGCTTCGACGACGCCGGCGAGCTGCTCGACGAGGAGCCGCGGCTGTCGTTGCGATAGAAGCCGGAGCCCTTGAAGACGATGCCGACGGCGGAGAACACCTTCTTGAGGCGGCCACCGCAGCTGGGGCACTCGGTCAGGGCGTCGTCGGTGAACTTCTGCACCGCCTCGAGGCCCTCGCCGCACTCGGTGCACTGGTACTGGTAGGTCGGCACTGTCTTCCTCCTGGCACTCTCACTCGATGAGTGCTAACGACGGTCCATAGTGACGCATTCCCGGGGATCAGTCCACTGTCACCGGCACGCGGTGACCCACGCCACGTGCGACGGTACGCTCGCGCGGGCTGACCACCAGCCGTGAACGCAGCGCCAGCAGGACCGCGAGGGCCAGCAGCGTGCCGCCCAGCGGCACCAGGAACCCGGCGCCCGTGCGGAGCCGGTCCTCCAGCTGACCGGCGACCGTGACCGCCGCCGCCTGGCCGAGCGCCACCGCGCCGGTCAGCCAGGTGAACGCCTCGGTGCGGGCCCCGGCCGGCACGAGGCCGTCGACCAGCGTGTAGCCGGTGATCAGGGCGGGCGCGATGCACATGCCGACCAGGAGGCCGAGGCCGGCCAGCACGAGCACCGAGTGCGCGGCCCACAGGCCGGAGGCCGTCAGCGCCAGCGCCGCGTACGCGACGACGAGGCGGTGCTGCGGGGCGGCCTTCCAGGCGATGGCGCCGCAGACCAGACCGGAGAGCATGTTGCCGGCGGCGAACGTGCCGTACAGGACGCCGTTCAGGCCGGGCTCGCCGATCGACTCGGAGTAGGCGGCCAGCGACACCTGCATGCCGCCGAAGACGGACCCGATCCCCAGGAAGGTCACGATCAGCACGCGCACGCCGGGGACGCTCAGAGCGGAGGCGTGCTTCACGCGCGCGTGGCCGCCGTCGGCGACGGACGGCTGGGTGCCCTTCTGCGCGGCGAACAGCAGTCCGCCCACCAGGGTCAGCGAGGCCTCGGTGACCAGGCCGGCGGCCGGGTTCACGGCGGTGCACAGCGCGGTCGCGAGCAGCGGGCCGACGACGAAGGTCAGCTCGTCCGTGACGGACTCGAAGGCAGCCGCGGTGCTCATCAGGGGCGAGCCCTTCAGCTTCACGCCCCAGCGGGCGCGCACCATGGGCCCGACCTGCGGGACCGACGCGCCGGTGGGCACGGCCGCCGCGAACAGTGCCCACAGGGGAGCGTCGGCCAGTGCGAGCGCCGTGAGCGTCAGGGCGGCCACGGCGTGCAGGAGCACCCCGGGGACGAGGACCGCGCGCTGGCCGTGGCGGTCGGCGAGACGGCCGCTGTAGGGCGCGAAGAGGGCCATGGAGACGCCGGTGACGGCCGCGGCGGCGCCGGCGGCGCCGTAGGAGCCCGTGGTGTGCTGCACGAGCAGCACGATGGACAGGGTGAGCATCGCGAAGGGCTGGCGAGCCGCGAAGCCCGGCAGCAGGAACGTCCATGCGCCGCGGGTGCGCAGCAGTGACCCGTATCCGGGGCGGGGGGCGGCCGACGAGTCCTTCGACGGCTCGGAGGTGACCGTGGATGCCACGGCCCGTGCCTTTCTGCCGCCTGGTAGCGCGACCCGGCAGTGGGGCTGCGGGGCGCCGAGAGCTGTCCTCTTGCGCGTACGCGGTAGATACCGGCGCTCACTGCGGAAGGCGTCCCGGCCGCCATACGGTCGCGCCAGCTCTGCGTCAGGCAGAGTTGGTTCGATCAAGGTGCGCCTTCATCGTACAGGGATCACACGCCGAACAGCCTGTGAAAGTGAGCACCCTGGCCGCCCCCGCCTCCGATCCGGGGCGGTGTGAACATGGCGAAACCGGCTGTTAACGCCTGCCCCGCGCGTCCCGTCCGTCGCCTTCCGCGCTCCCGTCGGTGCCCAGCCAGCCGGCCAGCTTGCCGCCGCGGCCCACGGCGCGCAGCCGACGCTCGGCGGCGTCCCGGACCGGATCGGTGGCGACGACGAGGAGTTCGTCGCCGCGCCGCAGCACCGTCGTCGGCAGCGGCACGAACGACGTCCCGTCGCGCACGACCAGGGTGACGGCGGCCCCTGAGGGCAGCCGCAGCTCGTGCACCTCGACGCCGTGCATCTTGGAGCCCTCGGGGATGGCGACGGACAGCAGGTGGCCGCGCAGCCGCTCCAGGGGCGCCGACTCGACGCCCAGGTCGGCGGCCTCGGCGCTCTGGCCCAGGCGCAGCTTGCGGGCCAGCCAGGGCAGCGTCGGCCCCTGAACCAGGGTGTAGACGACGACCAGCACGAAGACGATGTTGAAGATGCGGCGGCTGGCCTCGACGCCCTGCACCATCGGGATCGTCGCCAGGATGATGGGCACCGCGCCGCGCAGTCCCGCCCAGGACATCAGCGTCTGCTCCTGCCAGGGCACCCGGAACGGCGTCAGGCAGGCCACGACGCCGAGCGGGCGGGCCACCATGGTCAGCACCAGGCCGATGACGAGCGCGGGCACCACGTCGTCGCCCAGCTCGTGCGGGGTGACCAGCAGGCCGAGCAGGACGAACATGCCGATCTGGGCGATCCAGCCGAGCCCGTCGGCGAACCCGCGCGTGGCCGGCCAGTGCGGCAGCTTGGCGTTGCCCATGACCATCGCGGCGAGGTACACGGCGAGGAAGCCGCTGCCGTGCGCGATGGCGCCCGCCGCGTAGGCCACGACGGCGATGGCCATGACGGCGATCGGGTAGAGGCCGGAGGCGGGCAGGGCGACGTGCCGCAGTCCCCAGGAGCCCAGGAAGCCCACCGCTATGCCGATGGCGGCGCCGATGGCCAGCTCCAGGAGTATCTCGCCGATCAGCACGTACCAGTGCTCGACGGGCCCCGCGGTGGAGAAGGCGACGACCAGGATGACCACGGGGGCGTCGTTGAAGCCGGACTCGGCCTCCATCGTGCCCGTCACGCGCGCGGGGAGGGGGATCCTGCGCAGGACGGAGAACACCGCCGCCGCGTCGGTCGAGGACACCACCGCCCCGATGATGAGGGCCTGCCGCCACTCCAGCCCGACCAGGTAGTGCGCGCCCGCCGCCGTGACCCCGACGCTCACCGCGACGCCGCCCAGGGCCAGCGCGGTGGCGGCCGGAAGGGCCGGTCTGATCTCCTTCCACTTCGTGCCGAGGCCGCCCTCGGCCAGGATCACGACCAGGGCCGCGTAGCCGATGACCTGGGTGAGCTCGGCGTTGTCGAAGTGGATGTCGCCGATGCCGTCCTGGCCCATGAGGACGCCGATGCCCAGGTACACGAGCAGGCTGGGGAGCCCGCTGCGCGAGGAGATCCGGACCGCTGCGACGGCGACGAGCAGAACGAGCGAGCAGACGAGCAGAAGCTGGTTGAGGTGGTGGACAGTCAGCGGCGGTTCCCTTTCCTGGCGCACGCGACGCGCGCGCGGGTGCACACGTACATCGGACACGAGGGCGACGGGCCGCGCGTCCAACTACTTCATTACCTTACCTAACTCTTGACGATTTCTTGACGTTCGCTCGGGCAGGATCGAACGTCCTTACGGGCTGGTTGCCGACTCCGCGTCAAGTGCCGGGGACCCCTGCGCCTATGGTTGCTCCAGCGCTCATTCAAAAGGACAGCCAGCCCTGCCGCTCGCGTTAGGACAGCAAGGACAGCGATGCCCCCCAACACCACCGCCTCAACGGGTGACAAGCCCGGCAAGTCCGGCAGGAAGAAGGGGCGCAAAGCCCGTCTTATCGTGCTTGTACTGGTGCTGGCCATCATCGGCGGCATCGCCTACGGCGCCTACTGGTCGATCAGCACCGTGCGGGCCTCCTTCCCGCAGACGGAGGGTTCGGCCACTCTGGAGGGCCTGTCCGGCCCGGTCGACGTGAAGCGCGACGGCTACGGCATCCCGCAGATCTACGCTTCCTCCGACCAGGACCTGTTCATGGCGCAGGGCTACGTCCAGGCGCAGGACCGCTTCTACGAGATGGACGTCCGCCGGCACATGACCTCCGGGCGTCTGTCGGAGATGTTCGGCAAGAGCCAGGTGGACAACGACGAGTTCCTGCGCACCCTGGGCTGGGACCGCGTCGCCAAGAAGGAGTACGACACCAAGCTGTCGGCCGCCACCAAGAAGTACCTCCAGGCGTATGCCAAGGGGGTCAACGCGTACCTGAAGGGCAAGGACGGCGAGGACATCTCGCTGGAGTACGCCGCCCTCGGGTTCACCAACGACTACAAGCCCGCGGAGTGGACGCCCGTCGACTCGCTCGCCTGGCTGAAGGCGATGGCCTGGGACCTGCGCGGCAACATGCAGGACGAGATCGACCGCGCGCTGATGACCAGCCGCCTCGGCCCCCAGCAGATCGCCGACCTCTACCCGGGCTACCCCTACGACCGCAACCAGGCGATCGTCCAGGAGGGCGGGTACGACGAGTCGACCGGGGCGTTCGAACAGGACGGCGGATCGTCCAGCGGCTCCAGCGGCTCCAGCGGCTCCAGCGGCTCGGGTGGCTCGGGTGGCTCGAGCGGCTCCGGCACCTCGAGCGGCTCCGGCACCTCGTCGAGCGGCTCCGGCGGCAGCAGCTCGGGCAGCGGCAGCGGCAGCGGCACCGGGGGCTCCGCGGTGCAGAGCCAGCTCTCCGGTCTCTACGGCGTGCTCGACGACCTGCCCACCGCCGTCGGCGTGAACGGCAACGGCATCGGCTCCAACTCCTGGGTCGTCGCCGGGTCGCACACCATCACCGGCAAGCCCCTGCTCGCCAACGACCCGCACCTGTCGGCCTCGCTGCCCTCCGTCTGGTACCAGATGGGCCTGCACTGCCGCGCCGTCTCCAGCAACTGCCAGTACGACGTCTCCGGCTACACCTTCGCCGGAATGCCCGGTGTGATCATCGGACACAACCAGAAGGTCAGCTGGGGTATGACCAACTCCGGGGTCGACGTCACCGACCTCTATCTGGAGAAGCTCACCGGCGACGGCTACCTCTACGACGGCAAGGTGAAGCCGTTCACCACGCGCGAGGAGAGCATCCAGGTCGCCGGCGGCGCCACCAAGAAGATCGTCGTCCGGCAGACCGCCGACGGGATGCCCCTGCTGTCCGACCGCAGCAACCAGCTCGTGAAGGTCGGGCAGAAGGCCGGCGTCGACACCCAGGCGCCCGACCGCGGGGACGGCTACGCCGTCGCCCTGAAGTGGACCGCGCTGGACCCGGGCACCTCCATGGACGCCGTGTTCGCCATGAACAAGGCGGCCGGCTGGGACGACTTCCGCGCCGCGGCCAAGCTCTTCGACGTCCCCTCGCAGAACCTGGTCTACGCGGACACCGACAACCACATCGGCTACCAGCTGCCCGGGAAGATCCCCACGCGCGCGAAGAACCACAAGGGTTCGGTCCCCGCGCCGGGCTGGGACCCGAAGTACCGGTGGACGAAGTACATCGACTTCGACAAGCTGCCCTACGAGTTCGACCCCGAGCGCGGCTACATCGTCACCGCCAACCAGGCCGTCGTCGACCAGGACAAGTACCCCTACACGCTCACCACGGACTGGGGATACGGCACCCGCAGCCAGCGCATCACCGATCTGATCAAGCAGAAGATCGAGGGCGGCGGCAAGGTCTCCACCGACGACATGCGCCAGATGCAGATGGACAGCGACAGCCAGATCGCGCGGCTGCTCGTGCCCACCCTGCTCAAGCTCAACCTCAAGGACCCGGACGTCCGCCAGGCGCAGGACCTGCTCCAGGGCTGGGACTACACGCAGGACGCCGACTCGGCCGCCGCGGCCTACTTCAACGCGGTCTGGCGCAACATCCTGAAGCTGGCCTTCGGCAACAAGCTGCCCAAGGAGCTGCGGGTCGAGGGACAGTGCCTGTGGGTCGACCCGGTCAACAACACCGGACCCGTCGACGCCACCGGCAAGGTCCGCGAGTGCGGTCAGCGCGACGCCGAGCAGGCCCAGCCGGACGGCGGCGACCGCTGGTTCGAGGTCGTGCGCAACCTGATGGACAAGCCCCGCAGCGACTGGTGGACCACCCCCGAGAACGGCAGGCGCCCCGGCGCCGACCACAACCGCGACAAGCTGTTCGAGCGCGCCATGATCGACGCGCGCTGGGAGCTGACCGCCAAGCTCGGCAAGGACGTCGACACCTGGAGCTGGGGCCGGCTGCACCGCCTGTTCCTGAAGAACCAGACCCTCGGCACCAGCGGCCCCGGCTTCCTGCAGTACGTGCTCAACCGCGGCCCGTGGGAGCTCAGCGGCGGCGAGGCCGCGGTCAACGCGGCGGGCTGGAACGCCGCCGGCGGCTACGACGTCGTATGGGTGCCGTCGATGCGGATGGTGGTCAACCTCGCCGACCTCGACAAGTCGAAGTGGATCAACCTCACCGGCGCCTCCGGACACGCCTTCAGCGCCCACTACACCGACCAGACGGGCAAGTGGGCCAAGGGCGAACTGCTCGACTGGGCCTACTCGGCGAAGGCGGTCGACGGCAGCACGAGCGACGCCCTCGTCCTCAAGCCCTGACGCCGGCCCCGGTCTGAGGACCACCCGGGAGGGGCGCTCCACGCACACACGCGTGGAGCGCCCCTCTTCCGTTCCCTCCCGTGCCGGCCGTCCGCCGCTCAGGTGAAGCGGCGCACCCCGGACGGCGTCACCACGGCGTGCACCGGCGCGTCGTGCGCCTCCTCGGGGACCCGGGCGACGACCTCGCCGTCGTACAGCAGCACCACCAGCGAGGGGCGGGCCCCGGCACGCTCCAGACGTGCCAGGACACGGTCGTAGGAGCCCCCGCCCCGTCCGAGCCGCATCCCGCGCCCGTCGACCGCCAGGCCCGGCAGCAGCACCACGTCGGCGTCCGTGACGGCGTCGGGACCGAGGCGCTCGCCGGAGGGTTCGAACAGGGCCATCCTGCCGCCGTGCCGCACGCGCGTGAGGGAGCCCTCACCGTCGTACGCGCCCCAGTCGAGGTCGTTGTCGGGCAGCAGCACCGGCAGCAGCACCTTCACGCCCCGCGCGCGCAGGGCGTCCAGCAGGGCGAGGGTCCCGGGCTCGGCGCCCACCGAGACGTAGGCGGCGACCGTCCCGGCCCGGGCCAGCTCCGGCAGGTCCAGGGCGCGCCGGGCCAGCGCCCCGGCCGCCTCCCGCAGACCGTCCGCCGTCAGTGCGCTCCTCGTCGCGAGGAGCTCCCGCCGCAACCTACGCTTGTCGGACTCCGGACCGCCGGTGGCGTGCCCCATGTGTCACTCCCGCCTCAACCTGTACGAATGCGCTCATATGAGCACGATCCAGCCGGGGGTGCGGTTTCCCGTCCAGGGCACCGGATATGGTGACCGGCATGACTCAGTCGCACCCCAGGATCAGCAAGGCTGTCATCCCCGCAGCCGGCCTCGGCACACGGTTCCTGCCGGCGACCAAGGCCACTCCCAAGGAGATGCTGCCGGTCGTCGACAAGCCCGCGATCCAGTACGTGGTCGAGGAGGCCGTCACCGCCGGCCTCGAC
Organism: Streptomyces sp. NPDC101166; assembly: GCF_044768125.1. Taxonomy (NCBI): domain Bacteria; kingdom Bacillati; phylum Actinomycetota; class Actinomycetes; order Kitasatosporales; family Streptomycetaceae; genus Streptomyces; species Streptomyces sp. NPDC101166. The sequence continues at coordinate 96,312 of NZ_JBIWPF010000011.1, read as the reverse complement.
GACGTTCTCATGGTCACCGGCCGCAACAAGCGCCCCCTCGAGGACCACTTCGACCGCAACTACGAACTCGAGTCTGCGCTGTCGAAGAAGGGCGACGCCCACCGGCTCGCCAAGGTCCAGGAGTCCAGCGACCTGGCGACCATGCACTACGTGCGACAGGGTGACCCCAAGGGCCTCGGCCACGCGGTGCTGTGCGCCGCGCCGCACGTCGGCCAGGAGCCGTTCGCCGTCCTCCTGGGCGACGACCTGATCGACCCGCGCGACCCGCTGCTCCAGCGGATGATCGAGGTCCAGGAGCGGCACGGCGGCAGCGTCATCGCGCTCATGGAGGTCGAGCCCGAGCAGATCCACCTCTACGGCTGCGCCGCGGTCGAGCACACCGCCGACGGCGACGTCGTCAAGGTGAGCGGCCTCGTGGAGAAGCCCGACCCGGCCGACGCCCCCTCCAACTACGCGATCATCGGCCGTTACGTCCTCGACCCCGCCGTGTTCGGCGTGCTGCGCGAGACCGAGCCGGGCCGCGGCGGCGAGATCCAGCTCACCGACGCCCTCCAGCAGCTCGCCCAGGACGAGAAGGTCGGCGGCCCCGTGCACGGCGTCGTCTTCAAGGGCCGCCGCTACGACACCGGTGACCGCAGCGACTACCTGCGGGCGATTGTCAGACTCGCGTGCGAACGTGAAGACCTGGGCCCGGACTTCCGGACCTGGCTTCGCAGTTACGTCACGGAGGAGATGTAGCCACTGTGAGCACCGCCGCGCCCCGCGCCACCGGTCAGGAACGCCTCTGGTCGGTGGACGAGCACCTGGACGACGTCCTCGCCACGGTCCGCCCCCTGGAACCGATCGAGCTGCAACTGCCCGACGCCCAGGGCTGCGTCCTGGTCGACGACGTCACGGTCCCGGTGTCGCTGCCGCCGTTCGACAACAGTTCGATGGACGGGTACGCGGTGCGGGTCGCCGACGTCGAGGGCGCGAGCGAGGAGTTCCCCGCCGTCCTGGAGGTCGTCGGGGACATCGCGGCGGGACAGCCGGGCCTGCTGCACGTCGGCCCCGGACAGGCCGCCCGGATCATGACCGGCGCGCCGCTGCCGCACGGCGCGGAGACCGTTGTCCCCGTTGAATGGACCGACGGCGGGCTCGGCGAGGGACCGGTCGACTCGATGCGGGCCCGCGGTCCGGCCCCCGAGCAGGCCGAAGGGCACGTAAGCGTGTACCGGCCCGCGAGGGCACGCGCGCACGTGCGCGCCAAGGGCAGCGACGCGAAGGCCGGAGACCGCGCCCTGGACGCCGGCACCGTCCTCGGCCCGCCGCAGATCGCCCTGCTCGCCGCGATCGGCCGCGGCACGGTCCGGGTGCGCCCACGCCCGCGTGTGGTGGTCATGTCCACCGGCAGCGAACTCGTCCAGCCCGGCGAGGAGTTGGGCAAGGGGCAGATCTACGACTCCAACAGCTTCGCCCTCACCGCGGCCGCCCGGGACGCCGGCGCGATCGCCTACCGCGTGGGCGCGGTGGCCGACGACGCCGAGACCCTCCGCTCGACCGTCGAGGACCAGCTGGTGCGCGCCGACCTCGTCGTCACCACGGGCGGCGTGAGCGTCGGAGCGTACGACGTCGTCAAGGAGGCCCTGTCGTACGTCGGGGACGAGGACCAAGGGGGCGGCGGGGTCGAGTTCCGCAGACTCGCCATGCAGCCCGGAAAGCCCCAGGGGTTCGGCGCCATCGGCCCCGACCACATCCCGCTGCTGGCCCTGCCCGGCAACCCGGTGTCGTCGTACGTCTCGTTCGAACTGTTCGTACGGCCCGCGATCCGCACCATGATGGGCCTCAAGGACATCCACCGGCCCACCACGCGCGCGAGGCTCGTCGCCGACGAGGCGCTCACCTCGCCCGGGGGGCGCCGTCAGTTCCTGCGGGCCACCCACGCCGAGGGGACCGTCCGCCCGGTCGGCGGCGCCGATTCGCACCTGGTCGCCGCCCTCGCCCACGCCGACGCGCTGATCGTCGTCCCCGAGGGTGTGGAGTCGGTCGAGCCCGGAGCCGAGGTCGAGGTGGTCCTGCTCGGCTGAGCAGGCCTCGTTGCGGGTAGCGTGTCGCGCACGACAGGACCGCGCGGCGCAGCGTGCCGGGCCCGGACCGGGAGTGCGACACAGCATGAGCAGGCAGGACCGCCAGGACCGGCAGGACCGGCAGGACGGGCAGGACCGGCTGACGCACATCGACGACGCGGGCGCCGCCCGCATGGTCGACGTGTCGGCCAAGGACGTGACCGCGCGCACCGCGCGCGCGAGCGGACGCGTCCTCGTCTCGCCCCGCGTGGTCGACCTGCTGCGGGGCGAAGGCGTCCCCAAGGGCGACGCGCTGGCCACCGCGCGGATCGCGGGCATCATGGGCGCCAAGCGCACACCCGATCTGATCCCGCTGTGCCACCCCTTGGCGGTCTCCGGTGTGAAACTGGACCTGTCGGTCGCGGACGACGCCGTGGAGATCACCGCCACGGTGAGGACGACGGACCGCACGGGCGTCGAGATGGAGGCCCTCACCGCGGTCTCGGTCGCCGCGCTCACCGTGATCGACATGGTGAAGGCGGTCGACAAGGGAGCGGTCATCACGGACGTGCGCGTGGAGGAGAAGACGGGCGGCAAGTCGGGCGACTGGAGCCGGGCATGACACTTGATGCGTCGATCGGCGGCGCGCTGCTCTCCCCCTACAGCGCGCTGGTCGTGACGGCGTCCAACCGGGCCGCCGCCGGCCTCTACGAGGACCGGGGCGGGCCGCTGATCGCCGAGGCACTCAGGCGCTTCGGCTTCGCCGTCGACGGCCCCCAGGTCGTCCCGGACGGCGACCCCGTCGAGGCCGTCCTGCGCGCAGGCGTGGACGCCGGGTACGACGTGATCGTCACCACCGGCGGCACCGGGCTCTCGCCCACCGACCGCACGCCGGAGGCGACCCGCGCCGTGATCGACCAGGAGGTGCCGGGGATCGCGGAGGCGATCCGGGCCTTCGGCCGGGAGAAGGTGCCGACCTCGGCGCTCTCCCGGGGGCTGGCGGGTGTCGCGCGCGGGACGCTGGTCGTCAACCTGCCCGGTTCCACCGGCGGGGTGAAGGACGGGCTGGCGGTCCTGGAGCCCCTGCTGACCCACGCCGTCGACCAGCTGCGCGGCGGTGACCACCCCAGACCCGGCGACAGCAGTGGGGGTGCGCGCTGAACAGCCTGTCCTGGCCCGTCGAACTGGCGGAGGGCGATGTCGTCCTGCGGCCGATAAAGCTGCGCGACCAGCGGGCCTGGCGCGAGGTCAACCGGCGCAACCGGGACTGGCTGCGCCCCTGGGAGGCGACCATCCCGCCGCCCGCGCCGAGCGGGCCGATCGCGCACCGGCCGACCTACCGTCAGATGGTGCGCCATCTGCGGGCGGAGGCGAACGCCGGGCGGATGCTGCCGTTCGTCATCGAGTACCAGGGCCGTCTCGTCGGGCAGTTGACGGTGGCCGGGATCACCTGGGGGTCCATGTGCTCGGGGCACGTCGGCTACTGGGTGGACCAGTCCGTGGCGGGGCGCGGGGTGATGCCCACGGCGGTGGCGCTCGTCGTGGACCACTGTTTCCGCACCGTCGGGCTGCACCGCGTCGAGGTCTGCATCCGGCCCGAGAACCGGCCCAGCCTCCGGGTGGTGGAGAAACTCGGATTCCGGTCGGAGGGGCTGCGGCCCCGCTATCTCCACATCGACGGGGCCTGGCGCGACCACCTCGTCTTCGCTCTCACGGCGGAGGAGGTCCCGGAGGGCCTGCTGAGCCGCTGGCGACGCGCGCGGCCGCGGAGCGTTCCCGACGAACCGGCCGAGCCCCGTGACCCGCGGAGCGCTCCGCGGAATCGGACCAGCCCCGGTAATTGAATAAGTGTTCGAAATTGATCGAGCGATGACCGTCTTGAGGCTTTCAATTCACTGCAGGGCGGCGCGGTGATCGCATCCGTCACAAAAAAAGTTCGAAATATCAGCCAGATCGTGCGACACACCGGCCCAATTGGCGGATGGCCTCATGCAAACCCCTCTACCGTGTGAGGCGTGAGCAGCAGCGGCCTCATCTACGCAGTCATCGTCGGGGCCTGGGCCGCCTACTTGGTGCCGATGTGGCTCCGTAGGCAGGACGAGCTGAACGAGGCCCGTCCGACGGAACGCTTCAGCACCGCCATCCGGCTGCTGTCCGGACGGGCGGGGATGGAGCGCCGGTACGCCAAGGACCTGCGGGCGCGTTCCTCCGAGGAGGGCGAGCCCGACGCCGACGTCCCGGACGCGGTCACCGAATCGGTGGACGTCCGGGCCTTCGCCATGCCCCCGACCCGTCCGCAGACCAAGGTGACGGTGCAGGAGCGCGAGCAGTCGCGCCCGGAGGGGACGCGTGATCCTTCGCGGGACGCGCCGCGTGAGCCTGCGCGCGATCCGGTCCGTGATCAGGCGGCCCCGTCCGCCCAGGCCCCCGCCCCTCCCGCGTCCGCGGCCTCCGCCGCCTCCACGCAGGCGGCGGCCGCCCGGGCCAAGCGCTCGAAGGCGCTCGCGCGCCGCCGGCGCACCACCGTCCTGCTCTTCCTCGCCTTCACGCTGGGCGCGATCGTCGCGGCCGTCGGCGGACTGGCGTTCCTGTGGGCGCCCGGTGTGCCCGCCGTCCTGCTCAGCGGCTACATCGCCTACCTGCGCACCCAGGAGCGCCGGCGCTTCGCCTACCAGATGGACCGCAGACGCGCCGAGGCCGCCGCGCAGCGGCTGCGCGAACGTCAGCCCCGCCGGCGCGGCTCCACGGCAGGAGCGGCGCACCCGCCGTCGCTGGACGCCGACGCCGAAGCCGGCGCCGAGGAACCGCACGCCGCCGCCGAGCCCGAGACCGACCCGGGCCTGCTGGCGCTCGCCGCGGACCGCAGGGCGCTCGTCGAGCAGACCGACCACGCCGAGTGGGTCGACCAGCAGCGCGAGCGGCAGCGCCGGCCCGGGCGCGGCGAGAGCTGGGACCCGGTGCCGGTCCCGCTGCCCACGTACGTGACCGCCCCGGTCGCCCCGCGTGCCACCTCCGACGTGGACCTCGGCGCGCCGGACGCCTGGAGCTCGGCCCGTTCGAGTTCCTCGGCCCCGCCGGAGCAGGAGACGGCCGACGCGGCCGCGGACACCCCGTCCGCGTCGGACACGGCGGACACCGGGAGCGGCGAGCCGGCCGCCCCGGAGGACGGCGAACGCAGCGACGCACGGCGCGCCGCGTCCGCCCGGCGCTCCCGCGAGCGGGGCCGCACCCCGCTGTTCGACCAGTACGAGGACGGGGAACGCCCCCGGGCCGCCAACGAGTGAACGGCCGGTCCGTCCGCCCCGGCAGGGGCCCGGGAACGGATTTCCAAGCAGCCCGATGGGGGTGCTAGAGTTTCACTCGTTGCAAGGGCCTGTGGCGCAGTCCGGTAGCGCACCTCGTTCGCATCGAGGGGGCCAGGGGTTCAAATCCCCTCAGGTCCACTGCAGCTCAAAGCCCCGGTCGGGAATCCCGACCGGGGCTTTGGCCATTTCGTGCAGCGGCGAAGTACAGCGACTACTGCGGATCTTGCTTTCCGAGGCGCTTGCCCGACCTGCGCGGTGCCCAACGGGTGGCTTCCGACGGGAGGTGCGCCTACACCTCCGTCGTCACTGTGATCTTGCTGTGCCGAAGGATCTGCATCGCCACCGACCACAGCTCACCGGCCGCCTGCTTCGCCAACTCCCGCACCCTCCGCCGACGCTGGGGAGCCGCGACTTCGCCGGGCGGGCTTCCCGGCTCCGCTGCGGGCGCCGCTCCTGCCTCCGGCCCGCTCCGCCCGCCCTGCGCCGACGCGCGCCCACATGTGGACAGGGCCCGGAGGCCATGAGTCGATCACCGCAGAGAGCCGAGCTGGGGAGAGTGTGGGTTGAGAAGGAGCGGACGGTGCGGGCAGGAGAAGGATTCAGCCTCTCTTCCGGCCACGATGGCAGCCGGAGCCTTTCTGGCGGTTCGTGCCGAGGCAGAGGCCAGTAGGTTGGCCGCATGTCTTCTGTACTTGTCGTCGGTTACGACCCGCAGGCAATACCAGGCGTCGACGCGGAGGCCCTTCGCGCGGCTCTCGACAAGGAGCTTGCCCGCTTCGGTGAGCACGGCATCGAAGCAGCCATGACGTTGGTCGTGTTCGGCGAGTCGGCCGAGCCCACTATCGTCTCGTCGTTGGCCGAACGTCCGTGGGACGTGGTGGTCGTCGGGGGTGGGATTCGCAAGACCGAGCAGTTGCTCCCCCTCTTCGAACAGATCGTGAACCTGGTTCACCGCCATGCGCCTCAGGCCGCCATCGCCTTCAACACCAGTGGCGGGGACAGCGTGGAGGCGGCGGAACGCTGGCTTTAGTGCGCTGAGGGTGACTTGTCGAGAGGGCACATGGACGAAAACGAGATCAGGCGTGCGGTGGCGCGGGGCATGGACGACTACGAGAGGTCCCGGCCGAAGCCCAAGGGAATCATCGCTGAGACGGAGAGCGCCGTAGGCGGCTGCGTCGCGATGTTCCTGATCGCTCTTGTGATTCTGGGCGTCGTCGCCGCCTGCAACAGGTGACGTCCGGGCCGTGCGAGAACACTCTCCATCGTCCGGCCTCACGCCGTCGGGCCGCGTCGCATGGTCCACGCCGTCGGGATCAGTGTCGCCGTCAGTGCGAGCAGCGCGCAGGCGGCCGTCGTCCAGGCCAGTGCCGGCCACGGTACGACCACGGTCACCGGTGCCGCCAGCAGGTGCAGGGCCGCCGCCATTGCGGCGAGGCTGACCGCCGTCACCGCCAGGCCCAGTACCGCGCCCAGGCCGACCACCGTCAGCGCCTCCGCGGCGGCCAGTCGCAGCACCTGGCCGCCCGTCGCCCCGGCCAGCCGCAGCGCGGCCGTCGCCCGGCCCCGCTCCCCGGCGGCCATGGCCAGGGTGTTGGCGAGGAAGAGCCCGGTGTACACAAGCGCGATGCCGAGGACGAGGAACGTCCCGAGCCTGGTCCTGGAGTCGGAGTCGGTTCGGGGTTCCGCGTCGGCCGCCCACTGCGCCCCGCTAGCCACCCGGGCCCCGTCGACCGCCCGCAGTCCCGCCGCGACCGCCCCCGCGTCGGCCCCCGGCCGCACCCGCACGTCGACCCGGTCCACACCCGCCCCGCCCGCGTTGGCCGCCGTCACGTACACGCCGTTGTCCCCGGTGCCGGTGGCCAGCACGGCGGCGATCCGCAGCGACCTCGGCGTGCCGTCCCCGAGCCAGACCCGCACCGTCTCTCCCACCCGGTGCTCGGCCCACTCCTCGTTGACGACGATCGAAGCGTCGTCCAGGTCCGCGAGCCGCCCGGCCGTCACCGGCAGCCGTACCGTCGAGGCGAGCAGCCCCGGATCGACGGCCCGCGCCTCGGACGCGATCAGCGCCACCCCGTCCTCCAGCGTGTACACGGCGCTGCCGGCGGTGGGGGACGCCACCGCGCCGGGCACCCGCCCAAGTGCCGCCGTGTCCAAGGGTGTTCCGGTGTCCGAGGTCACCACGAAGTCGGCCGTCGTGCGCTCCCGCACCTCCGCCGCCCGCGCCCCGTTCAGCGTGGCCGTGGCACCCAGCAGCGAGCCGGCGAGGGCCACTGTGACCAGGACCGGCGCGGCGACGGCGGCGGTGCGCCGGACCCCGGCGACCGCGTGCGCCCGCACCAGCATTCCCGTCGTCCCGGGCAGGCGGGGCGTCAGCGGCCGTACGACGGCGGGCGCCAGCAGCGCCACCGCCGTGATCAGCAGCATCGGACGGCTGATGTACGTCTTGCGGTGCAGCAGTTCACCCGGATCGCTCAGCAGCGTGTACGCCGCGGCCGCTCCGGCCGCCAGCAGCAGAGCCGTACCGCACAGCCGCCGTCCCCAGGTCAGCGCCCGTCCGTCCGCCGCCGCCTCGCGCAGCGCCTGGGCGGGAGCGGTCCGCCCGGCCCGCCAGGAAGCGGCCACCGCGCCGACGACGGCGACCGTGAGGCCCGTCCAGAAGGCGAGATGGTACGGCCAGACGGCCCCGCCGATCGTGTACCAGCGCGGTGCGAGGCCGCCGTCGACGACCGCCCCGCCCAGCCACGGCGCCCCGTACGCCCCCAGCGCGCACCCCGTCGCCGAGGCGAGCACACCCACCCCCAGCGCTTCCGCCAGCACCGTCCGCCGCACCTGCGCCGGGGTGGCGCCGGCGGTGCGCAGCAGGCCGAACTCCCGGCGCCGCCGCTCCACCGCGAAGGCGAACGTGGAGGCCACGACGAACACCGACACGAAGGCCGTCACCCCGCCCGCTGTGCCGAACAACGCGTTCAGCGCGGTGAGCGCCTCGGCGTCGCGGCGGGGATCGGCGTCGGCCAGCCGCCGCTCGTCCCCGGTGAGCACCCGGACGCCGCTGCCGGCGACCGCCGCCCGCACGGCAACCGCGTCCGCCTCGACCGCCAACTGTTCTGATGTCGGCGAGAGTTGTGCGGCCCGTGCGTCGGTGTAGAACACGGCCTCCTCGAAGCCGAGCCCGCGCACGGTCCCGACCACCCGTTCACCGCCGCTCAACCGCGCCCCCACGACAGCCCATTCACCCGTGACCACGACCTCGCCGTCCGTGCGCGGAGCCCGGCCCGCGCTCAACTCGTAGGGGGCGAACCGCGCGACGGACCAGGGATGCCCGAGCAGGCCGTCCGGCCCGCCCGCCGCACGCACCGGGAAGGAGCGGTCCTCCGTGACCGGCCCGAGCGCCCGCAACGCGGCGACCACGGCGTCCGGCACCGTGCGCGGATTCGCCAACTCCGCCGTCCGCACCCCGACCGGCGTGTCCACCCGCAGGACGTCCTGCCCCCGCACCACCGCCGGAGCCGCCGCGAACCGCTCCGGCGGCCGCACCGGCGCCCTCGTCGACGCCGCCAGCGCCTGCCCCATCACGGCCAGCAGCCCCACCCCCACCGCCAGGGCGACGAAACTCCCCGCGAAGGACGCCCAGCGGGCACGCAGCGTGCACCACGCGACACTCAGCACGAGGCGCCCTCCAACGAGTCGTCCCCCGAGCGGACTTGTACGGCACGTCCGCCACCGCTCTCCAGCCCCGTCATCCGAGCCGCGATCGACTCGGCGTCCCCGCCCGCCAGTTCGCCGTGCACCCGCCCGTCGACCAGGAAGACCACCCGGTCCGCGTACGAGGCGGCCACCGGGTCGTGGGTCACCATCACCACCGTCTGGCCCTCGCCGTCGACCATGCCGCGCAGCAGCGTCAGCACCTCGCGACCCGTCGCCGTGTCCAGCGCCCCCGTCGGCTCGTCCCCGAACAGCACGTCGGGCCGGGTGATCAGCGCACGGGCCAGCGCCACCCGCTGCTGCTGCCCGCCGGACAGCTCACCGGGCCGGTGCCCGCCGCGCTCGCCCAGTCCGACCTGCCGCAGCACCTCACGCACCCGCGCCCTCGACGGACGGCGGCCCGCCAGCCGCAGCGGCAGCGCCACGTTCTGCTCGGCGGTCAGCGCCGGGAGCAGGTTGAACGCCTGGAACACGAACCCGATCCGCTCGCGCCGCAACAGCGTCAGCCGCCGCTCGCTCAGCCCGGTCAGCTCCGTCCCGCCGATCCGCACCGACCCCGAGTCGGGCCGGTCCAGCCCGGCCGCACACTGCAGCAACGTCGACTTGCCCGACCCGGACGGCCCCATCACGGCGGTGAAGGAACCCCGGGGCAGGGCGAGGCCGACGCCGTCGAGGGCGGTCACCCCGGCGGTCGTGGACCCGTACCTCCGCCTCAAGGCGGTCAGTTGGACGGCGTACTCGCTCATCTCGGCCCGTACTCCCCTTGGTCGGCATGTCGGCGGTGCCACGAAGCCTCGTGGGAACGCCTGTCGGCGTGTCGATGGCTCCAGACAACCGTGCGGCGGCACCCCGGGTCGCTGGGGCAGGGACGAGAACCGGGGTAGGGCCAGGCATACCTCCGGACGACCCACTGGACCCATGGCCCGACGCCCCCGCCCCCTTCTACGGTGATCCGCATGACCCCCCGACCCCCCCGAACCGCGCCCTCCGCGCCGGCGTCCGTGTGGCAGGCACTCGCCCGACCGCACTACCTGCTGTCGCCGTGGCCCTGGCGCGCCGCCGCCTATCTGCTGACGGGCACGCTGAGCGGGGCGGTGGTCCTGGTGGGCCTGATGATCTGGGCGGCCGCCGGCGCAGTCCTCGCGATCGGCCTCGTCGGGCTGCCCCTCCTCGCCGCCCTGCCCCTCGCCGGGCTGCCCGTGGCCGCCCTGGAGCGGCGAAGGCTGCGGCTGATCGACCCCGGCGACGGCCCGGCCACGGACGATCCGCACGACGAACCGCCCGCCCCCGGACTGCGCAGCTGGCTCACCACCAGGCTGCGCGAGCCCGCCACCTGGCGCGAGCTCGGCCACACGCTCCTCACCGCGGGCCTGCTCTGGCCGGCCGAGGCGCTGCTGCTCACGACGGCCCTGGCCGCGCCCGCCGCGGTGATCGCCACCCCGCTGCTGATGGCGACGGCCGGCGAGGGCCGGGAGGCGAAGGTGCTGAAGGCGTGGACCGTCACCGACTGGCCGACCGCCTGGGCCGCCGCAGCGCTCGGCGTCCTGCTGCTGGCCGCTGGCGCCTACGCCCTCGGCGCCGCGGCCGGCGCCCGGGCCGCCCTGACCCGGCTGCTCATCACCCCGGACGACGGCGACCAGCACGCCAGAGTCGTCGAACTGACCCGATCCCGGGCCCGGTTGGTGGACGCCTTCGAGACGGAACGCCGCCGTGTCGAACGCGACCTGCACGACGGCGCCCAACAGCGCCTCGTCGCCCTCACCATGAGCCTCGGCCTGGCCCGCCTCGACGCCCCGCCCGGCGGCCCCCTCGCCGAACAGCTCGCGCGCGCCCACGAGGAGGCGGGCGCCGCCCTCGCCGAACTGCGCGAGCTGATCCACGGCATACACCCCAAGGTCCTCGCCGACTACGGGCTGGAGGCCGCCGTCGCCGACGCCGCCGACCGCTCGCCCGTCCCCGTCGACGTGGACCTCACACTGCCCTGCCGGCTGCCGCGGACCGTCGAGAGCGCCGCGTACTTCGTCGTCCGCGAGGCGCTGGCCAACGTCGCCCGGCACAGCGGCGCGGGCCGTGCGCGGGTGGGCGGCGGACACCACGACGGCCGGCTCTCGCTGGAAGTGGAGGACGACGGCCACGGCGGCGCCGACGCGGACCACGGCACCGGACTCACCGGTCTCGCCGACCGGGTGTCCGTCCTCGATGGAAGACTGACGCTGACCAGCCCGCCCGGCGGGCCGACCCTGCTGCGTGTGGAGATCCCTTGCGAGCCGACGGAACCGGCCTGCGTGTCATCCTCGCCGAGGACAGCGTCCTGCTCCGCGACGGACTGACGACGCTGCTCACCCGCTTCGGCCACGAGGTCGTCGCGGCCGTCGGCGACGCCCCGGCCCTGCTCGCGGCGGTCGCCGCCGACACCCCCGACATCGTCGTCACCGACGTCCGGATGCCGCCCGCCTTCCAGGACGAGGGCCTGCACGCCGCCGTCCGGCTGCGCGCCCAGCGCCCCGCGCTGCCGGTGCTCGTCCTCAGCCAGTACGTCCAGCGCGCCTACGCCGCCGAACTCCTCGACTCCGGCGACGGCACCGGAGTCGGCTACCTCCTCAAGGACCGCGTCGGCCAGGTCGAGGAGTTCGTGGACGCCCTGCGGGAGGTCGCCGCCGGCGGCACCGTCGTCGACCCCGAGGTCGTCCGCCAACTGCTGCGCCGCCGCCGGGACCCGCTGGCCCGCCTCACCCCGCGCGAGCGGGAGGTGCTGGCGCTGGTGGCGGAGGGCAGGTCCAACGGGGCGATCGCACGCACCCTGGTCGTCTCGGAGGCCGCCGTCGGCAAGCACATCGGCGGCATCCTCACCAAGCTGGACCTGCCCCCGGCGGACGACACCCACCGCCGGGTGCTGGCGGTCCTCGCCTACCTCAGAAGCTGAGGCTCCGTCAGGGAACGTCGTGGCCCAGCGGCTTGGCGTAACAGCGGCTGTCCTCGTAGAACCGGTAGTAGCCGAACTTGACGCACGGCTCGTACCCGCTGGAGGTGTACAGACCGATCGCCTCGGGCTGCTGCGTGCCGGTCTCCAGCACCATGCGGCGCCGGCCGGCCGCGCGGGCGTCCTCCTCCAGCGCGCTCAGGACACGGCGCGCCAGGCCCAGCCCGCGCATCTCCCGGATCACGAACATCCGCTTGAGCTCGGCGTCACCGTCCTCGTTGCCCTCGCCGTTGTGGTCCTGGCTGCGCCAGCCGCCCGTGGCCACGGGACGCTCCAGCGCGTCGTAGGCGATGAGGTAGACCCCGCGCGGCGGCTCGAAGTCGGCCGGCTCCAGCGAGGTGGCGTCGCCGCCGTCGCCGTAGCGCTCGTGGTACTCGGCCTGGACCTCGTCGTTCAGTTTCACGGCGTCGGGGTGGTCGAAGGGGACGCGGCGTATGTCCATGCTAGTCAAGGTACGTCTGTGCATTCTCTGCGGGAGGTGGAATCCGGACTGCGTCCAGTGTGCCGGTATCGTGCCCGGGTGCTGACCGTGACCTCCGTGAACGTGAATGGGCTGCGGGCCGCCGCGAAGAAGGGCTTCGTGGAGTGGCTCGCCGACACCTCCGCCGACGTGCTGTGCCTGCAGGAGGTGCGCGCCGAGGCGAAGCAGCTGCCCGACGAGGTCCGCGCCCCCGAGGGCTGGCACGTCACCCATGCCCCCGCCGCCGCCAAGGGCCGCGCCGGCGTCTCCCTCTACACCCGGCGTGAGCCCGACGCCGTCCGCGTCGGCTTCGGCTCGGCCGAGTTCGACACCGCCGGCCGCTACGTCGAGGCCGACCTGCCCGGCGTCACGGTCGCCTCCCTCTACCTCCCGTCCGGCGAGGTCGGCACCGACCGCCAGGACGAGAAGGTCCGCTTCATGGACGAGTTCCTCGCCCACCTCAAGGACCTGCGCGAACGCGCCGCCGCCGACGGCCGCGAGGTCCTGGTCTGCGGCGACTGGAACATCGCCCACCAGCAGGCCGACCTGAAGAACTGGCGCGCCAACCAGAAGAACTCCGGCTTCCTGCCGGAGGAACGGGAGTGGCTGACGCAGGTCCTCGCCCCGGAAGCGGGCGGCTACGTCGACGTCGTACGGGCACTGCACCCGGACGTCACCGGCCCGTACTCCTGGTGGTCGTACCGCGGTCGGGCTTTCGACAACGACTCGGGATGGAGGATCGACCTTCATGTCGCGACGCCTCGTCTCGCCGAGAAGGCCGTCAAGGGCTTCGTGGAGCGGGCGGCCACGCACGGCGAGCGCTGGTCGGACCACGCGCCGGTGACCGTGGTGTACGACTTCCAGGATTTGTCAGACAGGCCTTAGGACTCGCCCGTCGCGGACCGGTCCCGCTGGTGCAGGCGACGGTCCAGGGCCAGGGACAGTTCCGCCTCCACCACGCTGCGGGCCAGGGGGCGCAGTCGGGACAGGTCGTTCTCGTCCGCGTGGCTCAGGACCATGTCGGTGAAGAGGTCGGCCAGCGCGTCGGCGTGTTCGCGGACGCGGGCTCCCGCGGCGAGGACCGCGGCGAGCGGGATGCCCTCGCGGACCAGGGCGGCGGAGACGTCCAGCAGGCGCCGGCTGATGTGGACGATCTCGTCGCCGTCGGTGCCGAGGTAGCCGAGGTCGAGGGCGGCGGCGAGGTTCTCCGGGGTGACCTGGCCCTCGAAGCGGGCGGCGAGTTCCTCGGGGGTGAGGCGGACCGGCTCCTCCTCGGTGGGGCCGCTGACGCCGAGCAGGTCGGCGACGTCGCGGCCGTGGTCGAGGGCGTCGGCGAGTTCGGCGATGCCGTTGAGGGTGTGGCCGCGCTCCAGCAGCGCCGCGATGGTGCGCAGACGGGCCAGGTGATGGTCGTCGTACCAGGCGATGCGGCCCTCGCGGCGGGGTGGCGCGAGCAGCTTGCGTTCGCGGTAGAAGCGCAGGGTGCGCACGGTGATGCCGGCCTCCTTGGCCAGCTCCTGCGTCCGGTACTCCCTCTTGTCCGCCACGCCGGAAGCCTATGCCGTGCCGCCGGTGCCCGCGGCGGCGGCCGTTGATGTGAAACGTCCCCCGCGCGGCCCCTACCCATCGGTACGCGGCTGCTCTACGCTCCCACTGCGCCAGTGTTCACTGGCAAGGTCGCGTTGAGGCGGGAGGCGTCGGGATGACCGAGCACGTCCATGTGCGGGTGGCGGTGATCGGATCGGGGTTCGGCGGACTCGGGGCGGCCGTGCGGCTGCGCCGGGAGGGGATCACCGACTTCGTCGTGCTGGAGCGGGCCGGCGGCGTCGGCGGCACCTGGCGGGACAACAGCTACCCCGGGTGCGCCTGCGACGTTCCCTCCCACCTCTACTCGTTCTCCTTCGCGCCCAACCCCGAGTGGCCGCGCACCTTCTCCGGGCAGGAGCACATCCGCGCCTACCTGGAGCACGTCACGGACACCCACGACCTCCGCTCCCACCTGCGCTTCGACTCCGAGGTCAAGCGGATGACGTGGGACGCGGAGCGGCTGCGGTGGGACATCGAGACGACGAGCGGCGCGCTCTCGGCCGACGTGGTGGTCTCCGCGACCGGCCCGCTGTCCGATCCGAAGATCCCCGACATCCCCGGCCTCGACTCCTTCCCCGGCAAGGTCTTCCACTCCGCCCGCTGGGACCACGACTACGACCTGGCCGGCAAGCGCGTCGCCATGGTCGGCACCGGGGCCTCCGCCATCCAGATCGTGCCCGCGATACAGCCGGTGGTGGACCGGCTGACCCTCTTCCAGCGCACCCCGCCGTGGGTGATGCCCCGCATGGACCGGGGGATCACCCGCGCCGAGCGCTGGCTGCACAAGAGGCTGCCCTTCACCGCGCAGGCCCGGCGCGGGCTGCTGTGGGGCATCCGGGAGCTCCAGGTGCAGGCCTTCACCAAGCACCCCGAGGAGCTCGGCTTCGTCGAGCGGCTGGCCCGCGGCAACATGGCCCGCGCGGTGAAGGACCCGGAGCTGCGCGC
Source organism: Streptomyces sp. NPDC101166 (assembly GCF_044768125.1). Classification (NCBI taxonomy): domain Bacteria; kingdom Bacillati; phylum Actinomycetota; class Actinomycetes; order Kitasatosporales; family Streptomycetaceae; genus Streptomyces; species Streptomyces sp. NPDC101166. The sequence goes on along the minus strand of NZ_JBIWPF010000011.1, from coordinate 81,288 downwards.
CAAGCTCACCCCGGACTACCGCATCGGCTGCAAGCGGATCCTGCTCTCCAGCGAGTACTATCCGGCGCTCACCCGCCCGAACGTCGACCTCGTCGCCGCCGGGCTGCGCGAGGTCCGCGGCTCCACCCTCGTCGCCGCCGACGGCAGCGAGTCGGAGGCCGACGCGATCGTCTTCGGCACCGGCTTCCACGTCACCGACATGCCGATCGCCGACCGGGTCGTCGGCGCGGACGGGCGGACGCTCGCCGAGAGCTGGAAGGGCGGCATGGAGGCCCTGCGGGGCGCGAGCGCGGCCGGCTTCCCCAACTGGATGACGATCATCGGGCCCAACACCGGCCTCGGGAACTCCTCCATGATCCTCATGATCGAGTCCCAGTTGAACTACATGGCCGACTACCTGCGCCAGTTGGACGTCCTCGGCGGCCCGGGTGTGCGGGCCGCGCTCGACGCCCGGCCGAGCGCCGTGCACGCCTGGAACCGGCGGGTGCAGGACCGGATGCGGCGCACGGTGTGGAACACGGGGGGCTGCACCAGCTGGTACCTGGACCCCGAGGGCCGCAACACCACCATCTGGCCGGGCACGACGAGCGAGTTCCGCCGGGCGACGCGACGGGTGGAGCTCGCGGAGTACGAGGTGCTGCGGACGTCGTCCGTGCCGAGCCAGGGGAAGGGCGCGGGCGCCGCCGCGGAGGTGACCGCGTGAGCGTGACGGGCGCTGTTCTCGCCGACCTCTACGATCCGCCCGCCCCCTCCCGCGTCCTGACCGTCCGTTCGGCCGACGGCGCCACCCTCCATGTGGAGGTGCACGGCCCCGACGATGGCGCGGTCGGTGCTCCCGCCGTGGTCCTCGCCCATGGCTGGACCTGTTCCACCGCGTTCTGGGCGGCGCAGATCCGCGCCCTGCGCGCCGACCACAAGGTGATCGCCTACGACCAGCGCGGCCACGGCCGTACCCCGGTGAGCCCCGCGTGCAGCACGGACGCCCTCGCCGACGACCTCGAAGCCGTCCTGGAGGCCACCCTCGCGCCCGGTGAGCGGGCGGTGGTCGCCGGGCACTCGATGGGCGGCATGACGGTGATGGCGGCCTCCGCCCGCCCCGCGTTCCGGGCTCACGTGGCGGCCGTCCTGCTGTGCAGCACGGGCAGTTCGCGGCTGGTGGCCGAGTCGACCGTGCTGCCGCTGCGGCCCGGGCGGCTGCGGACCTGGCTGACCGGGCACATCCTCGGCTCGCGGGCGCCGCTCGGCCCGGTCACGCCGGTCGCGCGGCGCATCCTCAAGTACGCGACGATGGGGGCCGGTTCGGCCCCGCACATGGTGGAGGCGTGCGCCAGGATCGTGCACGCCTGCCCGCGCCGGGTGCGGTACTCCTGGTCGCATGTCCTGGACCTGCTCGATCTCGACCACGCCGTACGGGAGTTGAGGGTGCCGACGGCCGTGGTGGCGGGCACCGCGGACCGGTTGACGCCGCCGGTGCACGCACGCCGGCTTGCCGAGGCGCTGCCGGACTGCGCCGGCCTGACCGAACTGGCCGGCGTCGGCCACATGACGCCGGTCGAGTCCCCGGACGTGGTGACCGCCGCGATCCGTGAACTGGCCGCGGCGCACGTCACGCGGGACGGGCACAGCGGGCACACCGCCCAGGACGCTCAAGAGCAGCAGCATCTCAAGGAGGGCGCATGAGCAGGGTCGGTCTCGAAGGGCAGGTCGTGGTGGTCACCGGGGCCGCCCGCGGCGTCGGGGAGCTCCTCGCCCGCAAGCTGTCCGCGCGGGGGGCGAGCATCGCGCTGGTGGGGCTGGAGCCGGACGCGCTCAAGCAGGTCGCGGAGCGGCTGCACGGCGACGGCGCCCACTGGTACGCCGACGTCACCGACCACGAGGCGATGGTCCGCGTCGCCGCGGAGGTGAAGGAGCGGTTCGGGAGGGTGGACGTGGTGGTGGCCAACGCGGGCGTCGCCACCGGTGGTCCCTTCGCCGACTCCGACCCGGAGTCCTGGCGCCGGGTCATCGAGGTGAACCTCGTCGGCTCGGCGGTCACCGCCCGGGCCTTCCTGCCGCTGCTGACGGAGAGCCGGGGCTATCTGTTGCAGATCGCCTCGCTCGCCGCGATCACCCCGGCGCCGATGATGTCGGCGTACTGCGCGTCCAAGTCGGGCGTGGAGGCGTACGCGCACTGTCTGCGGGCCGAGGTGGGCCCCAAGGGCGTGCGGGTCGGGGTGGGTTACCTGTCCTGGACCGACACCGACATGGTGCGCGGGGCCGACCGGGACGAGGTGATGAGGGAGTTGAGGCAGCGGCTGCCGTGGCCGGCGAACAAGACGTACCCGCTGGGCCCGGCCGTCGACCGGCTCGTCGCCGGCGTCGAGCGTCGCTCCGCCCATGTGTACGGGCAGGGGTGGCTGCGCGCGATGCAGGGGGTGCGCGGCTACCTGCCCGGGATCATCGGGACGGTGGGCCAGCGGGAGGTGAGGCGGTTCGCGGACCGGCTCCAGAGCGTGCGGACGGGCCTGGTGGGAGCGGGCGGAGCGGCCGACGAGCAGGCCCGGGCTGGGCGTATCACGCACCGTAGTTGATCGAAATGCGAGCGTTGTCCTCCCGTGTGAATCTGGTCGAGGCCCGGTCAAGGGCCGTTCCCCCTCACCCTCCACGGGAGTGAACCCACATGGGTATGAAGGACAAGATGAAGGACCAGGCCGAGCAGTGGCAGAACCAGGCCAAGGAGAAGATGGACCAGGCCAAGGAGCAGGGCCAGCAGCGCGGCCGTCAGCGTGACCGCGAGGAGGACCCGCAGCGCACGCAGCGCGAGCGCGAGGAGCAGGACCGGTTCGACCGGGACGACTTCGAGGTCTGACCTGAGTGTCCGGACCGGACTCCTCGGCGGTTCGGGGCCGTTCGACGGCCCGCCGCTGAAAGGAAGGGGCGCCCTTGCGGGGGCGCCCCTTTCCCCGTTCTCTCACCGGCGCGGCGGCAGCTTCGGGCGGGAGCGGTCGGGGATGTCGCCGCGGTCCGGGGGCGACGCCGGCGGGTCGGTCTCCAGGAGGTCCAGGGCGAGGCGCACGGCGTCGTCGAGTTGGGCGTAGCGGCCTTCCGCCCAGTCCAGGGGCGTGCGCAGGGCCTCCAGGTCGGGGGCGACGCCGTGGTTCTCGACGGACCAGCCGTAGGCGTCGAACCAGGCCGCGTTCATGGGCACGGTGATGACCGTGCCGTCGCCGAGCCGGTGCCGGCCGGTCATGCCGACGACGCCGCCCCAGGTGCGCTGGCCCACGACCGGCCCGAGTCCGAGCAGTTTGAACGCGGCGGTGATCATGTCGCCGTCGGAGGAGGTGGCCTCGTCGGCGAGGGCGACCACCGGCCCCCGGGGCGCGTCGGACGCGTACGACACCGGCTGGGCGTCCCGGGTCAGGTCCCAGCCGAGGATCGTGCGGGTGAGTTTCTCCACCACCAGTTCGCTGATGTGCCCGCCCGCGTTGCCGCGCACGTCCACCAGCAGGGCGGGGCGGGACATCTCCATGCGCAGATCGCGGTTGAACTGGGCCCAGCCGGAGCCGCCCATGTCGGGGATGTGCAGATAACCGCACCGGCCGCCGCTCAACTGCCGTACGACCTCCCGCCGTTTGGCCACCCAGTCCTGATAGCGCAGCGGCCGTTCGTCGACGAGGGGCACGACGGCCACCCGCCGGGGCTGCGATTCGCGGCCCCCGGCCGGTGTGAACGTCAGCTCCACCGTGGAGCCGCCCGCCCCCGCGAGCAGGGGGTACGGGCCGGTCACCGGGTCCACCGGGCGGCCGTCCACATGGGTGAGGAGGGCGCCCTCCCGGATGCCGGTGCCGGCCAGGGGGGAGCGGGCCTTGGAGTCGGAGGAGTCACCGGGCAGGACCCGGGCGACCGCCCAACCGTCCTCGCCGCGCACGAGGTTGGTCCCCAGCAGGCCCTGCCGGCGCTGGTAGTGCGGCGGGCCCTCGTTGCGGCGGGCGGCGGTGACGTAGGCGTGGGAGGTGCCCAGTTCGCCGAGCACCTCGCGGAGCAGATCGGCGAACTCGTCGGGGGAGGCGACCCGTTCGACCAGCGGCCGGTACTGGTCCAGCACCGCGTCCCAGTCGATGCCGCACATCCCCGGGTCCCAGAAGTAGGCGCGGATCAGCCGGCCGGCCTCCTCGTAGGCCTGCCGCCACTCCGCGCCGGGGTCGACTTCGTGCAGGATGCGGCGCAGGTCTATCCAGACCGTGGTGTCGGGGTCGCCGGACTCCGTGGACGGCGTCGCCCGCAGCTCGCCCTCGTCGACCACGACCAGCCGGGAGCCGTCGCCGCTCACCGCGAACCAGTCCAGGTGGCCCACGAGTTCGGATCTCTTGGCCTTGCCGATGGTGAAGTGCTCCAGCGTGGGCCGCCCGCTGGTGTCGTCGGGGTTGGCGAAGGTCTCGCCCAGCGCGCCCGAGATCGGCCAGCGCAGCCACACCAGGCCGCCGCCCGAGACCGGGTGCAGCGCCGAGTACTTGGACGCGGGCACGGGGAACGGCGTCACGCGGTTCGCCAGCCCCTCCACCTCGACGGTGACCGTCCCGTCGCCGCCCTCGTCGTCCTCCAGCGGGTCCAGCCCTCCGGCGGCCGGCCGGCCTTCCGGGTTCAGCGCGAAGGGGGAGGGGGTGGCCGAGGACAGGGGCACCAGGTAGGGGCGGCAGCCCAGCGGGAAGGAGAGATCGCCGGTGTGCACGTCGTAGACGGGGTCGAAGCCGCGCCAGGACAGGAACGCGAGGTAGCGGCCGTCCCGGGTGAAGACGGGGTTCTCGTCCTCGAACCGTCCGTCGGTCACGTCGACGACCAGCGGCTCGCCCTTCGGGGGGCCGTTGACGCGAGCCATCCTGATCTGCCGCAGGGACCGCCCGATCCCCGGGTGCGACCAGGTCAGCCAGGCCCCGTCCGGGGAGAACGCGAGGTCGCGCACAGGTCCGTTGACCGAGCGGACGAGTTCGGTGACGCCGCCGTCGGAGGTCTCGGCGGATTCTCCCGCGGAGGCTTCGCCCGATTCCCCGGCGGACTTGTCGTCGGAGCTCTCGTCGAGGCCTTCGCCGGAATCCCCGCCGAGGCTCTCATCCGAGGCCCCGCCCGTGTCGAGGAGCAGCAGCCGGCCGTCGTGGGAGGCGAGGGCGAGCCGTTCGCCGTCGGGGCCGGCGACCATCTCCAGGACCCGTCCCAGCCGCCCGGAGGCCAGCCGCCTCGGTGCGCGGTCCCCGCTGGCACGCGGGAGGTGGGCGATCTCGACGGCGTCCTCGCCCTCGGCGTCGGTCACATAGGCGACCCGCCCGCTCGAACCGAGCATCTCCGGGAGCCGGACCCGTACGCCTGGCGTGTCGGTGATGGTGCGCGCGGGCCCGTCCCGGTGGGTGAGCCAGTGCAGGCTGCCGCGCACCACCACGGCACTGGCCCGTCCCGTCTCGTCCACGGAGATGCCGTCCACGTGCTGTGCCGCCGGGATCTGGTACGGCCGCCGCCCCGCGCGCGGACCGCAGAGCCGTACGTCGAGCCGGTGGGGCTCGGAGTCGGCGGAGAGGTCTTCGACCATCCACAGGTCCCCGGCGCACTGGTAGACGACCCGCGCGCCGTCGCTCGCGGCGTGCCGGGCGTAGAAGGCGTCGTGGTCGGTGTGCCGGCGCAGGTCGGAGCCGTCGTGGGCGCAGGAGTAGAGGTTGCCGACGCCCTCGTGGTCGGAGAGGAAGGCGACACGCCCGCCGACGAGCATCGGGGAGTGCAGGTGTCCGCCGAGTCCGGGCAGCAGCCGGCGCCCGTTCAGCCAGAGCCGGCCCATGGCGCCGCCCCGGTAGCGCTTCCAGGAGGCCGGCTCGTGCGGCGGGGTGCCGGTGAGCAGGAGGGTGTCGCGCTCGCCGTCGGCGCCGGCGGACTGGAGGTCGGTGACGGGTCCCCAGGGCAGCTTGCGGCCGGGGTCGCCGGCGGGGGAGACCTTGTAGGCCCAGGTGAAGTACGAGAAGGGCTGGCCGTGGGAGGCGACGGCGAGGATGTCGGCGGCGCCGTCCCGGTCCGGGGGCGTCCAGCCGCAGACCCGGGTGTCGGGGCTTCCCCAGTACGTCAGCCGCCGTCCCGGGCCGCCGTCCACCGCGGCGAGGTGGATCTCGGGCGCGAGGCTGCGCCAGCTCGTGTACGCGATGTGGCGGCCGTCGGGCGAGAAGCGGGGGTGACCGGCCTTGGCGCGGTCCACGGTGATCCGCCAGGCGCGGCCCGGTCCGTCGAGGGGGGCCAGCCAGAGGTCGTCCTCGGCCACGAAGCACAGGAGGTCGCCGCTGACGTGCGGCAGGCGCAGATAGGTCACCTCCCCATGCTTTTCCTCCGGATGGACCAGGGCAACTCGTACCGAAAGGGGCGGGTGCGGGAGGATGTCCCGGACTCGTCCCGGACGTGACCCACGACACGAACGAAACCGTTTCGTTTCGAAGAGGGGCTGCGCTACGCTTCTCGTGTACGAAACGGTGTCGTTTCGGAGTTCGCTCCGGAACCGACGCCAGGAGCGGAAGGAGGCGGAGGGCGAGATGACGCAGACCACGAGCGTGCGGCGCAGTCGGATCACCCCCGAGCGTGCGGCCGAGCTCTACGAGGCCGTGCTCGACCTGCTCCGCGAGGTCGGCTACGACGCCCTCACCATGGACGCCGTGGCCGCCCGCACCCGGTCCAGCAAGGCGACGCTCTACCGCCAGTGGGGCGGCAAGGCCGAGCTGGTCGTCATGGCGCTGCGGCACGACAAGCCGGGGTCGGCCGACGAGATCGACACCGGTTCCCTGCGGGGCGACCTGCACACGCTGGTGACCCGCGAGGACGACTGCACCATGGAGCGCAACACCGCGCTGATGCGGGGCGTCGCCATGGCGATCCACAACGACGCCGAGCTGCGCCAGGTGTTCCGCGAGCAACTGGTCGAACCCGAGATGGCCGCCTTCGGGCGCGTCCTGCAACGGGCCGTCGACCGGGGCGAGATCCGCGCGGACTGTCCCGCGCTGGACTTCCTGATCCCCATGCTGGTCGGGGCGTTCGCCACCCGCGCCCTGCTCGACGACCAGCCGCCGACCCAGGCCTACCTCCAGTCCTACATGGACGCCGTGGTCCTCCCCGCCCTCGGCGCGCCTCCCCTCTGATCCCCTCGCGCGACCGTCCCCAAGGTCCGCCTCACCACCCTGACGCCACCGCTCACGTCGTCGGGCCGATCACCCCTGCCTGCCCGCCGGGTTGATCACCCCTGCCCTCGGGGCCCGCGCCGGAACTCCGGCCGGCCGCCCGCCGCACACGACCTGACCGGGAGAACGCCTCCGTGGCCATGTTCCTCAGCAAACTCGGCCGGCTCGCCTTCAGGCGACGCCACTTCGTCGCCCTCATATGGGTGGCGCTGCTGACGCTCGCGGGCGTCGGCGCCGCCTCCGCGCCCACCGCCGGCAACACCTCCTTCTCCATTCCCGGAACGGAGGCGCAGAAAGCTTTCGACCTGCTGGAACAGCGCTTCCCCGGGATGAGCGCCGACGGCGCCACCGCCCGCGTCGTCTTCAAGGCCCCCGACGGCCGGAAGATGACCGACCCCGCCAACAAGGCCGTCGTCGAGAAGACCGTGCGGGACCTGTCCGACGGCTCGGAGGTCGCCTCCGTCGCCGACCCCTACAAGGGGCACGCCGTCAGCGAGAACGGCGCCATCGCGTACGCGTCCGTGAAGTACGACGTCTCCGGCATGGAGCTGGAGGAGTCCTCGCGCGAGCAGCTGAAGGACGCCGCGAAGAAGGCACAGGACGCGGGTCTGACCGTCGAGATCGGCGGTGACGCCCTTCAGGCCGCGCCCGAGACCGGAGCGACCGAGGTCATCGGCCTCGCCGTCGCCGCCGTCGTCCTCGTCATCACCTTCGGCTCCCTGATCGCGGCGGGCATGCCCCTGCTGACGGCGGTCATCGGCGTCGGCATCGGCGTCTCCACGATCACCGCGCTGGCCTCGACGCTGGACCTCGGCTCCACCACGTCCACCCTCGCCTCGATGATCGGCCTCGCCGTCGGCATCGACTACGCGCTCTTCATCGTCTCCCGCTACCGGGGCGAGCTCGCCGAGGGCCGCTCCCGCGAGGACGCGGCCGGCCGCGCCGTAGGCACCGCGGGCTCCGCGGTCGTCTTCGCCGGACTGACCGTCGTCATCGCCCTCGTCGGCCTCTCCGTGGTCAACATCCCGATGCTGACGAAGATGGGCGTCGCGGCGGCGGGCACGGTCGCCGTCGCCGTGCTCATCGCCCTCACGATGATCCCGGCGCTCCTCGGCTACGCCGGCCGCAAGGTGCGCCCGGCGGGCGAGAAGAGCCGGCTGCTCGGCGGGGGCCGCGCCCCGTCCGCCGAGAAGGCCGCGAAGCCCAACATGGGCACCCGCTGGGCGAGTTTCGTGGTCCGCCGCCCGGTCGCCGTCCTCCTGCTCGGCGTGATCGGCCTCGGCGCGGCCGCCGTACCGGCCGCCTCGCTCGAACTGGGCCTGCCCGACGACGGCTCCCAGCCCACCTCCACCACCCAGCGCCGCGCCTACGACCTGCTCTCCGAGGGCTTCGGCCCCGGCTTCAACGGCCCGCTGCTGATGGTCGTCGACGCCAAGGGCAGCGACGACCCCAAGAAGGTGTTCGCCGACGTCGGCGACCAGGTCAAGAAGCTCGACGGCGTCGAGACGGTCACCCCTGCCGCGCCCAACAAGGCCGGCGACACCGCGACCATCACCGTCATCCCCGACTCCAAGCCCTCCTCGGTCACGACGGAGAACCTGGTCCACGCCATCCGGGACACGGGCGAGCGGATCAAGGCCGACAAGGGCGCCGAGGTCCTGGTCACCGGTTCCACGGCCATGAACATCGACATCTCGCAGAAGATGAACGACGCGCTGATCCCGTACCTGATCCTGGTCGTGGGCCTGGCGTTCCTCCTGCTGATCGTGGTCTTCCGCTCGATCCTCGTCCCGCTGAAGGCGGCCCTGGGCTTCCTGCTCAGCGTCCTGGCCGCGCTCGGCGCCGTCGTCGCGGTCTTCCAGTGGGGCTGGCTGTCCGGCCTGATGGGCGTCGAGGAGACCGGACCGGTCATGTCGATGATGCCGATCTTCATGGTCGGCGTGGTCTTCGGCCTCGCGATGGACTACGAGGTCTTCCTCGTGACCCGTATGCGCGAGGCGTACGTCCACGGGGAGAGCCCCGCCCAGGCCGTCGTCACCGGCTTCCGCCACGGCGCGCGCGTGGTCACCGCCGCCGCGGTGATCATGATGGCGGTGTTCGCCGGCTTCATCGGCTCGTCCGAGGCGATGGTCAAGATGATCGGCTTCGGCCTGGCGATCGCGGTCTTCTTCGACGCGTTCGTCGTCCGCATGGCCATCGTCCCCGCGGTGCTGGCCCTGCTCGGCAAGAAGGCCTGGTGGCTGCCCAGGTGGCTGGACCGCGCCCTGCCCGACGTGGACATCGAGGGCGAGGCCCTGCGCGCCGAGGACGACCCGCGGGACGAGGACCGCGAACTGGCCCGCGCCTGACAGCGACACGAACGCGGCACGCCGGCAGCCTCAAGCACGGGGCGCGGCGTGCCGACGTGATCGGCAGTGGATCGTGCGGTGCGGGCGCCGCACACGGTGCGACGGGAGCGGAAGGCTGTGACCCACTTTCGGGTGACGGCCTCCGGCCGCAAGGGCCGTCAAAGGCTCAACCAAGGGCACCGCGTCCATTCAGTGCATGGATGGACATTGCATCCGTCTGTCACTGGAATATGGACGATCGGTAACACAGTGCGCGGTCGATCCCACGCGCTCCGAAATCGGTGGTCAGCTGTGCGTGCCGCAGCCGAACGGGCTGCGGCCCGCACCACGCAAGGAGACCTCGTGACCGTTTCGACCGTTTCCGCCCGCCGTCTGGCCGCCGCCTCCCTCGCGGCCGCCGCCCTCCTCGGCGCGGCAGCGCTGCCGGCGACCGCAGCCGACCGCTTCCCGAACCGGCCGCCGGTGGAGATCAGTGACGTGCAGTACGACGCGCCCGGCCACGACCGGCGCGCCAACCACTCGCTGAACAAGGAGTGGGTGGAGCTCAAGAACAACACCCGGCACGCGATCAACCTCAGGGGCTGGACGCTGACCGACCAGGACGGCGACCGGTACACGTTCCGCAACTACCGCCTCGCCCCCCGCGCCACCGTCCGCGTCCACACGGGCGAGGGCCGCGACACCCTCGGGGACGTGTTCCAGGACCGCAACCGCCACATCTGGGACAACCGCTCCGACACGGCCACCCTGCGCGACGACCACGGCCGCGTCATCGACCGCGAGTCCTGGAACGAGCGCCGCCACCACGGCGGCGACCGCCACCACGGCGACCGCCACCACGGCGACCGCCACCACGGCGGCGACCGCCACCACCACGGCGGTGACCGCCACTAAGGCCTAGCAGCACACGGACAGCGGCGGGGGCGCCCCCCCCCCCCCGGGGGGGCCCCCCCCCCCCCCCCCCCGGCCCCCCCCCCCCGCCGCTCGTTCGTGTCTGCCGCTAGCGTGCCTCGCATGACGATCACCGGAGCCCCCGCCCGCCCCCGCCCCGCCGGCTCCCCGAGCGAGCGCGTCGCGTGACCCCGCTGGTCACCGCAGCCGTCCTGCTCGCCGCGGTCACGCACGCGTCCTGGAACGCGATCGCCCACCGCATCACCGACAAGCTCACCGGCTTCGCCCTCATCTCCGGCGGCGGCCTGCTCATCGGGCTCGCGCTGACGCCGTTCGCGGCGTTCCCGGCGGCGGGGGCCTGGCCGTACCTGCTCGCCTCGGCCGCCGTCCACATCGCCTACTACGCGCTGCTGATGCGGTCCTTCCGGCTCGGCGACTTCGGCCAGGCCTACCCCATCGCGCGCGGCTCCGCCCCGCTCGTGGTCACCGTCCTGGCCGCCGTGTTCGCGCACGAGGTGCCCGACGGCTGGGCGGCCGCCGGCGTCGCGGTGTCCTGCGCCGGCCTGACCGGGGTCGCCCTCTGGGGCCTGCGCGGGCGGCGGCCCGACTGGGCGGCGATCGGCGCGGCGCTCGCGACAGGGCTGACCATCGCCGCGTACACGGTCATCGACGGCCTCGGCGTCCGCGCCGCCGGCTCCCCGCTCGGGTACATCGCCTGGCTGATGGCGGTCCAGGGCACGGTCCTGCCGCTGTACGCCATCACCCGCTGGCGCGGCCGGACCCCGGAGGTGCTGCGCCCCCACGCCGTCCTCGGCCTGCTGGGCGCGGCGCTGTCCGTCGCCGCCTACGCCCTCGTCCTGTGGGCGCAGACCCGCGCCGCCCTGGCCCCGATCGCCGCGCTGCGCGAGTCGTCGATCATCGTCGGCGCGGCGATCGGGGCCGTGTTCTTCAAGGAGCGGTTCGGTGCGCCCCGCATCGCCGCCGCGGGACTGCTCGTCCTCGGCATCGGGCTGATGCTGCACGCCGGTTGAGGGCGGGCGTGGCTCAGGGCCTGGCGTAGGGGCGGGTCATGATCTCCATGTTGTGGCCGTCCGGGTCGGCGAAGTACGCGCCGCGGCCGCCGAACAGGCCGTTCACACGGCCCGGTTCGGTGTGGCGCGGGTCGGCGTAGTACGTGACCCCGACGGCCTCCAGGCGGGCGATCATCGCGTCGAACTGCTCGTCCGGCACGAGGAAGGCGTAGTGCTGGGACTGGATCGGCTCGTCGCGCATCTCGTAGTAGTCGAGGGTGACGCCGTTGCCGAGGTCGACCGGCAGGAACGGGCCGAAGGGCGCGCCGACCGGGACGCCCAGGACCGCGGCGAGGAACTCGGCCGAGAGCCGGCGGTCAGATGCGTAGACGGCGGTGTGGTTCAGCTGGGGCAGCGATGTGCTGGCGGACATGTGAGGTGGTTTCTCCGGGTCGTTGACGGCGTGAAGGGCTGTCGAAGGACACGGAGGACGGGCGGGTCTCTCGCCCGCCCCGGGCTCACGCCGAGGCCGGGCGCCTCACTCGTGTGTGGCCCATGGCCGACCCGGCAGTCACCCGGGTGACGCTAGCGCCTCCTTCCGGCCCGGTGCAATCCCCGGCCCGGAGGCGCACCCTGGAAGCAGAAGTTCCGGAGGTGATCGTCATGATACGTACCGCTGTGGGATGGCATGTCGAGATGGAGTTCAAGGAGGACGACCAGCACACGCGGGCGGTGGCGATGGTCCGCTTGCCCGACGGGACCGAGGTCCGGGCCCACGGGCACGCGAGCCGTCACCGCGTCGACGCCAACCAGCCCAGGGTCGGCGAGGAGATCGCGGGCGCCCGCGCGCTGAACGAGATCGCCATGCAGCTCCTCACCAAGGCCCACATGGAGATCGACGACGCGTCGGGGCGCACGTCGCACCCGATCAACGTCTGAGCGGCGCGGCCACGAAGAAGCCCTATGCGTCCGGTGCGCTCTCCTGCAGCGCCCGGACCAGCGCCTGCGCCCGCGGGTCCGCCGTCACGCTCTTGCGGAAGCCGTTGGTGACGTAGCCGAAGGCGAGGCCGGACTCGGGGTCGGCGAAGCCGAGGGCGCCGCCGCGGCCGGGGTGACCGAACGAGGCGGGGGACAGCAGCGGGGACGCGGTGCCGTGCAGCATGTAGCCGAGGCCGAACCGGGTGTTCACCACCAGCACGCGGTCCGGCCCCGCCGCACGCTCACCGCGCGCCGCCCGCGCCGTCTCCGGGCGGAACAGCCGCGTCCCGCCCTCCACTTCGCCGATGAGCGAGGCGTAGAAACGGGCGAGTCCCTCCGCGGTGGCGATGCCGTTGGAGGCGGGGAGAGCGGCGGCCCGGTAGGCCGGGTCGTTCTCGTCGGGCAGCGGGGTGATCGCGGCGAAGGCGCGGCGGGTGAGGGAGGCGGGGTCGGCGTACGCCTCGGAGACGGCCCGCTTGGGCCGGGTCCTGAGGCCGCCGGCGGGTACGGGCGCCTCGACCGGCCCGACGCGCCCCACGCGCGCGCTCTCCCCGGCCGGCAGTCCGAGCCACAGGTCGGCGCCGAGCGGCCCGGCGACCTCCTCGGCGATCCACGCGCCGATCGTGCGCCCGGTGACCCGGCGCACCAGCTCGCCGGTCAGCCAGCTGTAGGTCTGCGCGTGGTAGCCGTGGTCCGTGCCCGGCTCCCACGCCGGCTCCTGGGCGGCGACGGCCGCCGCGCCGAGGTCGGGGTCGGCGGCCTCGGCGGGCGTCAGCGGCCGGTCCAGCACGGGCACGCCCGCGCGGTGCGCGAGCAGGTCCCGTACGAGGGTCCGCTCCTTGCCGGCCGCCTTGTACTCGGGCCAGTACGCCCCGACGGGCGCCTCCAGGTCCAGCTCCCCGCGCTGGTGCAGCATCAGGAGGACGGCGGCGGCGACGCCCTTGGTCGCCGAGCGCACGATCTGGGCGGTGCCCCGCTCCCACGGCGCCTCGCCGTCCACGTCCCGGACGCCGCCCCACAGGTCGACGACCTTGCGCCCGTCCCGGTAGACGGCCACCGCCGCGCCCCGGTCCCCGCGCGCCGTGAAGTTCCGTGCGAACGCCTCCCTGACCGGCTCGAAGCCCTCGGCCACCGCACCGCTCACGTCCACACCCGCACACCCTTTCGACTGCCTGTCGGCCGACCTTCGACTCCCATGGAACACCGGGCCGCCGCCTGCGATTCCTGGGGGGTTGCGGCTGTTGCTGCTGGTGTGCGCTCAAAAGTGTTCTGGTGCAGGCTCCGGGCCCGGCTGACGTCGATGGCCGACGCCACGGGCATCGCGGTCATCGCCGTCGACCCCGCCTACACCAGCCGCTGGGGCGCCCAGCACTGGCAGAGACCCCTCACCAGCACCACCCGCAAACCCACTCGCCACGATGCTGCCGCCGTGGCGATCGGAAGGCGCGCCCAGGGACACCCGATCCGGCTGGGGGTACCTCCCAGGCCCATGAGGCACTGGGGGAGGACGGCACCGCCCCCACACGACCGGAGTGATCGTGCGGGGCATCGGACCGTCCAGGCCCGACCAGGTGTTCCCGGGCGTGAGGAAACCCGCCCCCGCATCCCCGGACCACGGACACGATCCCTGCGCGCCGGACGCGGAGCGAACGCGGGCAACCAGAACGCCCAACACCGTCCGGGGCGTTCGGCCGAGCATGAGTCCTGGCAACAGGACTCACTCCCGCTCAGCCCCTAGGAACGGTGTCAGCCCAGCAGGATCGTCACGTCGATGTTGCCGCGCGTGGCGTTGGAGTACGGGCACACCTCGTGCGCCGCGTCGACCAGCTTCGCGGCGAGGCCCGCGTCGAGGATGGGCAGTGAGACGCTCAGGGCGACCGCGAGGCCGTAGCCGCGGGTCCTGTTGGGGCCGATGCCGACCTTCGCGGCGACCGTGGAGCCGGTGAGGTCGTAGCCCGCCCGGTTGCCGACGAGGATCAGCGCGTTGTGGAAGCAGGAGCTGTAGCCGGCCGCGAAGAGCTGCTCGGGGTTGGTGCCGGCCCCGTCGCCGCCCATCGCCTGCGGCATCGCCACCTTCAGCTGGATATGGCCGTCCTGGCTGGTCACATACCCGTCCCGGCCCCCGTGCGCGGTGGCCTCGGCGACGTACATGATCTTCGTCGGACGGGTGTCGACTTCGGCGTCCTCGGTCACGGCGGTCCCTCCCCCGGACAGGTGTGCAATTACATCGTGCACAAGGTACCGGCCGGTATGAAACCGCTTGTCCATCAGGGGGTGGCAACCGCGGGTAACAGCAGGTGGGGGCGGGGGTGCCCAGGGGTCAGCGGGCGCGTTCCGCCGCTTCCTGCGCCCGTCGCGCGAGCTGCCACAGCTCCTCGCGCAACCGTGTCACCCCAGCCTCGTCGACCCCCGTGGCCGCGAGCAGCGCGCCGGGCACGCGCTCCGCGCGCCCCCGCAGTTCCTCGCCGCGCCCGGTGCACGCCACGAGCACCGAGCGCTCGTCGCGCGCCGAGCGCTCCCGGCGCACCAGCCCCGCCGACTCCAGCCGTTTCAGCAGCGGCGACACCGTGCCGTAGTCCAGCCGCAGGGCCTCGGCCAGCTCCTTCACGGTGATCTCACCGCGCTCCCACAGCACCAGCAGGACGAGGTACTGCGGATAGGTCAGCCCCAGCTCGTCCAGGAGCGGCCGGTAGGCGGCCGTCACCGCGCGCTGGGCGGCGTACAGCGCGAAGCACAGCTGCTGGTCCAGTTGCAGCGACGCCTCGGCGCCCGAAGGCGCACCCGCCTCCGAAGGCGCACCGGCCCGTGCGGGCTCTCCGGCCGCCCCGGTCTCGTCGGATCCCTGGTTCGTCACGCGCCCATTGTCACGGAGCGGGGGTCGAACCCGAACGGCAGCTCCAGGCGGTGGGCGCGCATCAGCTCCGCGTCGGACAACAGCCCGCCGGTCGGGCCGTCCGCCGCGATCACGCCCTCGCTCAGGATCAGCGAGCGCGGGCACAGTTCGAGCGCATACGGCAGATCGTGCGTGACCATCAGGACGGTGACGTCCAACGAGCGCAGGATGTCGGCGAGTTCACGGCGGGAGGCCGGGTCGAGGTTGGAGGACGGCTCGTCCAGGACGAGGATCTCCGGCTCCATCGCGAGGACCGTCGCCACGGCCACCCGGCGGCGCTGCCCGAAGGACAGATGGTGCGGCGGACGGTCCTTGAAGTCCGACATGCCGACCCGGGCGAGCGCGCGGTCCACGCGCTCCTCCAGCTCGGCTCCCTTCACCCCGGCCGCCGCGGGCCCGAACGCCACGTCCTCGCGGACCGTCGGCATGAACAACTGGTCGTCGGGGTCCTGGAAGACGATGCCGACCTTGCGCCGGATCTCGGCCATGTGCCGCTTGCCGACGGGCAGTCCCGCGACGCTCACCGCGCCCGCGCCGCCGGTGAGGATGCCGTTGAGGTGGAGGACGAGGGTGGTCTTGCCGGCGCCGTTCGGGCCGAGCAGCGCCACCCGCTCACCGCGCGCGATCGAGAAGTCCACGCCGAACAGCGCCTGATGCCCGTCGGGATAGGCGAAGGCGAGCCCGGCCACCTGGAGCGAGGGCGGGGCGGAAGCGGGGTCGGGCACGGGCGTCACAGCGGTCACAGGGTCCATCCCAACACGCAGACCGCCAGCGCGGCCAACGGCAGGGCGAACGCGTACGACCACTGCGCCCGGGAGGCGCTCACCTCGTCGATCACCGGCATCGAACCGGCGTACCCCCGGCTGACCATGGCCAGGTGCACACGCTCCCCGCGTTCGTAGGAGCGGATGAACAGCGCGCCCGCCGTCTTCGCGAGCACCCCCCAGTGCCGCACTCCGCGCGCCTCGAAGCCGCGCGACTCCCGCGCGATCCGCATGCGCCGCAGCTCGTCCGTGATGACGTCGCCGTAGCGGATCATGAAGGAGGCGATCTGCACCAGCAGCGGCGGGAGCCTGAGCCGTTGCAGGCCGAGGAGGATCTCCCGCAGTTCGGTGGTGGAGGCGAGGAGGACGGACGCGGCGACGCCGAGCGTGCCCTTGGCGAGCACGTTCCAGGCGCCCCACAGCCCCTCGACGCTGAGCGACAGGCCCCACATGTCCACCCGCTCGCCCTCCGCCACGAACGGCATCAGCACCGCGAACGCGACGAACGGCACCTCGATCAGCAGCCGCTTCAGCAGGAAGCCGGCCGGCACGCGCGCGCGGAACGCGACCACGCCGAGCAGAGCCGCGTACAGGCCGAACGCCCACATGGCCTCGCGCGGGGTCGACACCACGACCGCCACGAAGGCGAACGCCGCCGCCAGTTTGGTGTGCGGGGGCAGAGCGTGCACGGGGGAGCAGCCGGCCCGGTAGAGCCGGTGGGCATGCCCGGCGCCCACGACTAGACCCCCGCGTTCGCCGGGGAGGCGTCGTCCGTACGACGCCTGCGCACCGCCCAGAACACGGCGCTGCCCGCGACGACGGTCACCCCGACGCCGATGACTCCGGCGAGGCCGCCGGACAGACGGGCGTCGGCGACGTCCTTGACGCCGTAGTCGGCGAGCGGGGAGCCGGCGGCGGCGTGCTCCCGCGCCTTGGCGTCGATGCCCTTGTCGGCGGCGACCTTCTCCAGGCCGTCGGGACTGGCCGAGGCGTAGAAGCTGACGAACCCGGCGAGGACGAGGGAGGTGACGAGGCCGCTCACCCACAGCGTGCGGCGGGAGGCGCCCGCCGGGACGGGGGCCGTGCGCTCCTCCCCGGCGTCCGGCGCGTCGACGAGCTCGCCGTTCACCCGGAGCCGCAGCCTCTGCCGCAGTCCGCGCGCCCCATGGACGAGGTCCGGGCGGACGGCGAGGACCGCGCCGACGGTCAACGAGGTGATCACGGCCTCGCCGATGCCGATCAGCACATGGACGCCGACCATCGCGGTGGCGACCTTGCCGATCGGGACGTCGGTGGTGCCGCCGATCCAGTACACGAGGGTGAAGGCGAGGGCCGCGGCCGGCACCGACAGCAGCGCGGCGACGAAGGAGGCGACGGTGACGGAACGGCGGCTGTTCGGCAGCACCTTCACCAGGACGCGGAAGACGGTGTACGCGACGACCGTGGTCACCACGGCCATGACGGTGATGTTCACGCCGAGCGCGGTCAGACCGCCGTCGGCGAAGAGGACGCCCTGCATCAGCAGGACCACGGACACGCACAGCACCCCCGTGTAGGGGCCCACGAGTATCGCGGCCAGCGCGCCGCCCAGCAGATGGCCGCTGGTGCCCGCGGCCACGGGGAAGTTGAGCATCTGCACGGCGAAGATGAACGCCGCCACCAGGCCGGCCAGAGGGGCCGTGCGCTCGTCGAGTTCACGGCGCGCGCCGCGCAGGCTCACGGCGACCGCGCCGGCGGCTACGACTCCGGCGACAGCGGAGGCCGGGGCGTTGATGAATCCGTCAGGTACATGCACCAGGCGATTGTAGGGGGCAGCTGCGAACCATTCGCAAGAGCGAGTGTCTCGTTTCTTGCCGTCACCTATCGCACATATGAGATCGACCGGTCTCAGGGGGCGGCGTCCGGAAAATATGCGACATTGGAGGGGCGGCGGACGCACAGATTCCGCAGCGGTCACGCAACGTGAAGGGGCGGCCGATGTCTGTAGTCGAGCAGTACGCCCGAGCCCACATCGTCACGGACGCGGACCTGGTCGAGGAGGAATGGGCGGCCGTCCCGGTCGTGCTGCGCTACGACCCCGAGGACGACCCGCGCTCGGTCCGCGTCGGACTGCCCGGCGCCCACGAGCGGACCATCGCCCGCACGCTCCTCGAACAGGGCCTGCGCGCCCCGGCCGGAAGTGGCGAGGTACGGGTGTGGCCGTGCGGCCGGGTGCAGGCGGTGGTCGAGTTCCATTCCCGGCAGGGCGTCTCGGTGGTCCAGTTCGAATCCAAGACCCTGCTCCGCTTCCTGCGCCGCACCTACACGGCCACGGGCCGGCCGATCAGCCGCTGAGACCGGTCGCCGACACCACGGCCCTGGGGCTCGCCCGCGGTCAGCCGCCGGTCTTCAGCAGGGTGGCCACGATCGGGCCGGCCGTGTCGCCGCCGTGGCCGCCCGCCTGGACCACGCCGGCGGCCGCCAGGTCGCCGCGGTAGGCGGTGAACCAGCCGTTGGGCTGCTTCTGGCCGTCGACCTCGGCCGAGCCGGTCTTCGCGCCGTAGTCGGGGCCGAGGCCGGTCATCGCCTCGGCCGCCGTGCCGTAGGCGGCCGTGTAGTTCATCAGCTCGCGCAGCTGGGAGAGCGTGGACGGCGACATCTTGCGCGCGGCGGTGGCCAGCGTGCGGTCGTCCACCGACGGGGCCACCAGGTACGGCTGGTGGAAAGTCCCCGACTTGATGGTGGCCGAGACGGACGCCATGTTCAGGGGGTTCATCCGCACCCCGCCCTGGCCGATCAGCTCGGCCGCCATCTGGGCCGCCGACTGCACCGGGACCGCGCCGTCGAAGCTGGGCACGCCGACCGCCCAGTCGTCCCGGGACAGGCCGAAGACCTGCTGGGCCTGCTGGGTCAGGCTGTTCTCGTCGAGCTTGCCGGCCTGGCTGATGAAGGCCGTGTTGCAGGAGCGGGCGAAGCTCGCCTTGAACGTGCCGCTCTTGATCTCGAACTCGTCGTCGTTCTGGAACTTCCAGCCCCCGTACGTGAAGTACTTGGGGCACGGATGGGGCTTGTCCGCCGACGCCAGCCCCTTCTCGATCAGCAGCGAGGCGGTGACGACCTTCATGGTGGAGCCGGGTGCCAGGGAGCCCTGGAAGGCCGTGTTGAAGTTCGGGTTGCTGTTGGCGACGGCGAGGATCTCGCCGGTCGACGGGCGCACGACGACGACCGAGGAGCGCGCCCTGCTCGCCACCTGCTTCTCCGCCGTGGCCTGGAGGGCCGGGCTCAGCGTCGTCTTCACGGAGCCCGGCGTGCCCTTGCTCAGCTCCAGGAGCGTCTTGTCGGAGGACTTCTTCGCCTTGGAGTCCTTGCCGCGCACCACCCGCAGTTCGACGCCCGCCGTGCCGCCGGCCTTCTTCCCGTACTTCTCGCGCAGCCCGTCCAGCACCGTGCCCAGCGACGGGAACCTCTTCGCGGTCAGCTCGCCGCCGTCCCGGTCGAACGCCTTGACCGGCGGGTCGCCGGCCTCCCCGGTCACCAAGGTGTCCCCGTCGCCGAGGTCGGGGTGGACGACGGAGGCGTGCCAGTCGACCAGCGGCTTGCCGTCCGACGCCCGCCGTACGACCGTCAGCGCGCTGTCGTAGGCGAGCGGCTTCGCCGCCTTCTTGTACGTCACCGTGCCCTTGACGGAGAAGGCCAGCCTGTCGCCCGTGCGGGCGCCCGCGGTGAGGGCGGCGCCGGTGATGCGGGCGTCCTTGGTGTAGCCGGTGAGCAGCGCGGCCGCGGCCTTGGGGTCGTCGGTGGCGGCGGCGGCCTGGGCGACCTTGCCCTGCTGCCAGGCGGTCAGGAAGGTCTGCGCCGCGGAGGTCACCTCGGCGGCCGACAGCGGGCCCGTCTTCACCGCGGGCTTCCTCTCGGCCGCCCTGGACGAGCCGTCCTCGGCCGCCGCGCCGCTGCCGTACAGCGCGTACCCGGCGATGCCGGCGCCGCCGACGACTGCGGCGATCACACCGCCGACCACGACGGGCCGCTTGTTCCGTCGCTCGGCGACGCGCCTTCTGTTGCCCACAGCCCGAGATCCTCCAAGCTTTTCCGAGGCCGCCCTCGCCCCACTGCCCTCACCGATCCCAACGAGGGGAACCAGCCTAGAGTCCCCGGACGCTCGGGTGACATCACGTGTGACGTCGACCACGCCCCCGTTCGGCCGCTTCTCGTCAGCCGGCGTCCGGCTCGGCCGCCCCGCGCGGGCTCAGCGCCGCGCGCGGCTCAGCCGCCCGCGCGCAGTACCGTGGCGACGATCGGGCCGGCCGCGTCGATGCCGTGACCGCCGTCCTGGACCATCGCGGCGGCGGCGACGTCGTCGCGGTAGCCGGTGAACCAGCTGTCTGAGGTCGCGCTGCCGTCGGTCTCGGCGGAGCCGGTCTTCGCGCCGATGCGGCCGCTCAGGCCGGACATCACGCCGGCCGCCGTGCCGCTGGTGGCGGTGCGGTTCATCATCGAGCGCAGCTGGGTGACGGTCTTGTCGGGGAGCCCCTCCGCCTGGGCGAGCGTCCGCCCGTCGAGGCTCCTGGGGACGATCACCGGCTGGCGGAAGGCGCCCGTCGTCGCGGTGGCCGTCACGGAGGCCATGGTCAGCGGGTTCATCTGGACCTTGCCCTGGCCGATGAGGTTGGCCGCGGTGTCGGGTCCGCCGGCGGCGGGGACGGAGCCGTCGAAGGACGGGATTCCGGTCTTCCAGTCGAGTCCGACGCCGAAGCGCTGCTGAGCCTCCCTGGTGAGGGAGTCGACCCCGACCTCGTCGGCGAACTTCACGAACGCGGTGTTGCAGGAGTGGGCGAAGCTCTGCGCCAGGGTGGCGTCGTCGTCCGCGGGCAGGTCGGCGATGTTGTGGAAGGTCTGGCTCTGCCAGACGGCCTCTGCGGGACAGGGAGCCGGGCCGTTCGCCGTGGTCAGCCCGGAGTCGATGAGCGTGGCCGCGCTGACGATCTTCATGGTGGAGCCGGGCGCCCGCTCACCGAGGAAGGCCGCGTTGAAGCCGTCGTCGCGATGGTTGGCGACCGCGAGCACCTCGCCGGTGCTCGGCCGCACGGCCACCACCGAGGCGTTGTCGAACCTCCGCACCGCCTTCTCGGCCGCCGTCTGCGCCGTCGCGCTGATCGTCGTGGGCAGCCGGCCCGCCTTGCCCTCGGCGAGGGTGAGCAGCGGGGTGTCGGCGGTGTCGGGCGTGGCGTGCCGGATCGTCAGCTCGATGCCCGCGGTGCCGCCCGCCTTCTCGCCGTAGGTGGCGCGCAGCTGGTCGAGGACGGGCCCGAGCGAGGGGTACTTCTCCTTGGTGAGCACCTTGCCGTCGCGGTCGACGGCCTCGATGGGCGGGGCCGCAGACTCGCCGGTGACCAGGGTGTCGTCCATGTCCTTCAGGCCGGGGTGCACGAGCGAGGGCCGCCAGTCCACGAGTGCCTTGCCGCTGGTCAGCCCCCGGACCACCGTGAGGGAACTCTTGTAGACGAGCGGCTTGGACTTCCCCTCGTACGACACCGTGGCCGCCACGCCGAACGGCACGGTGGCGCCGCTCGCCTTGCCCGGCGTGATCCGCACGCCGGTGATGTGCGCGGCCCCGCCGTAGGCGGTGAGCAGAGGCTCCGCCTTCTCGGCGTTGTTGGTGAGCGCGGCGGCGGCCGCGGCCTGTCCCTTCTCCCAGGCGGCGAAGAACGCGGCCGTGGCGTCCGCGACCTCCGACGCGTCGGGCGGTCCGCTCTTCTTCACCGACACCGGCCCGCTCGCCCCCGTCGTGCCGCCGCCGTCCGAGTCCAGCGCGCTCAGGATGTTGAAGGCGCCGTATCCGGCCCCTCCCACCATCACGGCGAACACCGAACCGACGATCGCCGTCTTGGCCCCCTTGTGCATGGCCGCACCCCTCCCCGTTTTTTTCCCCGTGGGTTCCGTGCGCCTCTCCGCACGCGACTGAACGTGTTCAGAAAGGCGGTCTCGGTCGCACTGTAAGCGCAACCCGGGGCCACGGGGAAAGGAGTTGACCGAAGTTGGCCGAACAGAGATCGACCCATGGGGAGAATCGGGCAACCCGAACACCGGTCAAGGATCTGAACGCAGCCCCGGAGGACCGCCTCACACCCAGGTGTCGAGCCACATACGTGAACGCCAGGAGTCGATGGGGATCGCCTGCCCCGTGTACAGCGGATAGAAGTAGATGAAGTTCCACGCGATCAGCAGCACCAGCACCCCCGCCGCCGTGGCGCCCGCCACCCGCCGGGTGTCGCCGCCTCCCGGACGGCCGACGAGCGCCCCGATCATCATCGCCACCGCCAGGCACAGGAACGGCAGGAAGACCACGGCGTAGAACAGGAAGATCGTGCGCTCCTGGTACAGGAACCACGGCAGATACCCGGCGGCGATGCCGCAGGCGATCGCGCCCGCCCGCCAGTCACGGCGGAAGAACCAGCGCCACAGCACGAACAGGATCGCGAAACAGGCCGCCCACCACAGCAGCGGCGTGCCGAGCGCCAGCACCTCCCGCGCGCACTTCTCGCCCGCGTCCGCCGGACAGCCGTCCTTGCCGGGCGCCGGGGACTCGTAGAAGTACGACACCGGGCGGCCCAGGACGATCCAGCTCCACGGGTTCGACTGGTACGGGTGCGGCGAGGTCAGGTGGGTGTGGAACTCGTACACCTGCGTCTCGTAGTGCCACAGGCTGCGCCACCAGTCCGGGAACAGCCACGTCCAGCTGCCGCCCTTGCCGTCGCCCTCCGCCCAGTCGCGGTAGTAGCCGCCCGAGCCGTCGCGGGCGGACAGGATCCAGCCCGTCCACGACGCCACGTACGTCACCAGCGCGACCGGCACCGTCGCCAGGAACGCCAGGCCGGTGTCCCGCCGCAGCACCGCGAGGTAGGGCCGGCGCGCACCGGCCACCCGGCGCGCGGCGACGTCCCACAGGACCGCCATCAGGCAGAACGCCACCATCACGTACAGCGCGTTCCACTTGGTGCCGATCGCCAGACCCAGCATCAGACCGGCCGCCCAGCGCCACGGCCGAAGGCCGAGCCGTGTCGTCTCGGCGACGTGCGCGTCCGCACGGCGCGGGCCGCCCCCCTGCTCGTCGTAGGCCGGCAGCGCCGCCGCGAGCCGCTCGCGCGCCTTGTCCCGGTCGATCAGCAGACAGCCGAACGTCGCCAGCACGAAGAACATCAGCACCCCGTCGAGCAGCGCGGCCCGGCTCATCACGAAGTGCAGCCCGTCGAGGGCCATCAGCGCGCCCGCCAGGCAGCCCAGGAGCGTGGAGCGCAGCAGCCGACGGCCGATCCGGCACAGCATCAGCACGGACAGCGTCCCCAGCAGCGCCGTCATGAACCGCCAGCCGAACGGATCGAATCCGAACATCAGCTCGCCCAGCCCGATGACGAACTTGCCGACCGGCGGATGCACCACGTACGCCGCGTCCGCCGGGACCGTGACATGGCCGCCGGAGGAAAGGATCAGATCGTTGGCGTTCTTCTCCCAGTTGACCTCGAAACCCCGGTGGACGAGCGCCCAGGCGTCCTTCGCGTAGTACGTCTCGTCGAATATCACCGCCTTCGGGCTGCCCAGGTTCCAGAACCGCAGCACGCCCGCCATCAGCGTCACCAGCAGCGGCCCGCCCCAGCCCGACCAGCGCGTGATCCGCCGCGCCCACACGGGCCCGATCCCCAGCACCGCCCACAGCCGCGGACCGGGCTCGGCGAACGGCGGCGACAACCGCTCACGGACGTCGCCGCCCGGCTCCGCCGAGTATCCGAAACGGCGCAGCCGCTGCCGCCACGCCGGCCGCTGATCCTGCGGCGCCTGGTCCTGCCGGTAGTCCGTGGAGTCCATGGAGGACGCGGTACTGGTCACCGCGCCATCGTAGGGAACCCGTCTGTGGGAGTCCCGTGCACCGGGGTTCTCACGGTCTTGGGAGACTGGAAAGGTGACAGACGCACCCGGAACCCTGGTCCTCGCCGGCACGCCCATCGGGGACGTCGCCGACGCACCGCCCCGACTCGCCGAGGAACTGGCCGGCGCCGACGTCGTCGCCGCCGAGGACACCCGCCGGCTGCGCCGGCTCACGCAGGCGCTGGGGGTGACGACCACGGGCCGGATCGTCTCCTACTTCGAGGGCAACGAGTCCGCCCGCACGCCCGAACTCGTCGAGGCGCTCCTCGGCGGCGCGCGCGTGCTGCTGGTGACCGACGCCGGGATGCCGTCGGTGTCCGACCCCGGCTACCGGCTTGTCGCCGCCGCCGTCGAACACGACGTGCGGGTCACCGCCGTGCCCGGACCGTCCGCCGTCCTGACCGCCCTCGCGCTGTCCGGCCTGCCCGTCGACCGGTTCTGCTTCGAGGGGTTCCTGCCGCGCAAGGCGGGCGAGCGGCTGTCCCGGCTGCGGGAGGTCGCCGAGGAACGGCGCACGCTCGTCTACTTCGAGGCCCCGCACCGGCTCGACGACACCCTCGCCGCGATGAGCGAGGTGTTCGGCGGGGAGCGCCGGGCGGCCGTCTGCCGCGAGCTGACCAAGACGTACGAGGAGATCAAGCGCGGGCCGCTGGCCGAGCTGGCGCAATGGGCGGCCGAGGGCGTGCGCGGCGAGATCACCGTCGTCGTCTCCGGGGCGCCCGAGCGCGGGCCCGAGGAACTCGACGCGGAGGAACTGGTGCGGCGGGTGCGGGTGCGGGAGGAGGCCGGCGAACGGCGCAAGGAGGCGATCGCCGCGGTGGCGGTGGAGGCGGGGGTGGCCAAGCGGGTGGTGTTCGACGCGGTCGTCGCCGCGAAGCGCTCCGCCACCGGCGGGTAAAGAAGTGCTGGGGAGTGCAAAGCCCACAGCTCGCCCCGTGTCCCACATGGGCAAGGCCCGCCCAAAACGGGGCCAACACTCGACAGATCGGCTGCTTCCGGACGCGTCGAGCAGTCCACTGGGCTGAGGGCACATCGTCCTCGACCAGTGGATCAAAGGAGCCGGGATGGGTGAGATCACAGGGCAGTCCGGCCTGCGCGCCGCGGGGATTCCCGTCGTGCACGAGTCCTATTCCTTCGCCTGCATGCGCTGCGGGCACGGCTGGGAACAGTCGTACGAGATCGAGCACCACACGGACGCCGACGGCCACGAGTTCGTCCAGTACGTCACGGACGGACGCGTCGTGCCGTCGCCGTTGAGCCGTCCCGTGTGCCAGAACTGCGACGCGCACATCGTGCGCATCATGCGGGCGGGACAGGTGTCCTCGGTGCTCGGCGCGGCACGGCGGCAGCCGCCGGAGGCGGAGCCGGCGGACGAGGCCGCGGGCGCGGCCCGCGAGCAGCGCCACCACTGGCAGCTGTCCGACCTCCTCCACCCCTTCCATCGCCGGGCCAGCTGACCCGGACGGCGCGGCCCCGGCCCTTTCGTAGGATCGGGGCATGCCTTCGAACGCCGACAAGGCCGACAAGAACGCCGCGCCGCCGCTCCCGGCGCCCCTCGCGGTGCCCGTCGCCGACTCCCACACCCACCTCGACATGCAGTCCGGCACGGTGGAGGAGGGCCTCGCGAAAGCCGCGTCGGTCGGGGTGACGACGGTCGTGCAGGTCGGCTGCGACGTGCGCGGCTCCCGGTGGGCTGCCGAGACGGCGGCCGCGCACGAGTGCGTCCACGCGGCCGTCGCCCTCCACCCCAACGAGGCGCCGCGCATCGTCCACGGCGACCCGGACGGCTGGTCGCGGCAGGGCGCACGGCAGCCGGGCGGCGCGACGGCGCTCGACGAGGCGCTCGCCGAGATCGACCGCCTGGCCGCGCTCGCGCACGTCAAGGGCGTCGGCGAGACCGGGCTGGACCACTTCCGCACCGGCCCCGAGGGCAAGGAGGCGCAGGAGCGCTCCTTCCGCGCCCACATCGAGATGGCCAAGCGACACGGCAAGGCCCTCGTCATCCACGACCGCGACGCCCACGCCGACGTCCTGCGGATCCTGAAGGAGGAGGGCGCCCCCGAGCGGACCGTCTTCCACTGCTACTCGGGCGACGCCGAGATGGCGGAGGTGTGCGCCCGCGCCGGGTACTTCATGTCCTTCGCCGGCAACGTCACCTTCAAGAACGCCCAGAACCTGCGCGACGCCCTCGCCGTCGCCCCGCTGGAACTGGTCCTGGTGGAGACCGACGCGCCCTTCCTCACCCCGGCCCCGTACCGGGGGAGGCCGAACGCCCCGTACCTCGTCCCGGTCACGGTCCGCGCGATGGCCGCCGTGCGCGGCGTCGACGAGGACGTCATGGCGGCGGCCCTCGCCGCCAACACCGCTCGCGCGTTCGACTACTGAAGCACCGTTGAACCACTGCTGAGCAACTCGAACACGACGCTGAGTAGCCGAGCCGCTTTGGAGAGTGACGGCCGCTCCGCTAGGTTCTGGGGGCCCGATCCGGGCCCCTTTAGGACCCCCAGGCCCCCTGGAGCGTGTCGGCGTGAGCATCTCGCACCATCCGTGGTACGCACCGCACCCCGCGTACCCCGAGCAGCCCGGCGTCGATCTGCACAGCGCGCAGACGCTGGCGTACGGCGTGTACGTGCCCCCCGGCCGGCAGGGCACGCCCGGCCTCCATGGGACGCCCGATGCGTACGACGTCCCCTGGGACGTCCCGTACACCGACACCTACCGGCCCGGCTACGAGACGGCGGGCGAGTCGCCCACGCTCGTCGACTGGTCGGCGGCCGCCACGGCCGAGGCGCCCACGGTGACCCTCACCGGGCTGGACGCCGGACGGCGGGCCGGGCGGCGGCGCAGGGCGCGGGCTCCAGAGCGGCACGAGCGCCCGGAGCGTCCCGAGTCGGCGGTGCGCCGGCTGCTCCCGCAGGCGCTCGTCGTCGCGTTCCTCGCCGGCGGGACCGCCGCGTTCGTCGCCAAGGACAAGTCGGTCGAGCTGACCGTCGACGGCACACCGCGCACCCTGCACACCTTCGCCGACGACGTCACCGAGCTGCTGGGCGACCAGGGTGTGCCGGTGGGCGCGCACGACGTCGTCACGCCCGCCCCGGGCACCCCACTCGCCAGCGGCGACGAGATCGAGGTGCGCTACGGACGCCCCCTGCGGCTCACCCTGGACGGTGAGCGGCGCGAGGTGTGGACGACGGCGGACACGGTGGAGGGCGCGCTCCGGGAGATCGGGGTGCGCGCGGAGGGCGCGTTCCTCTCCGTCGCGCGCGCCCAGCGCATCGGGCGCGGGGGACTCGCTCTGGACGTCCGCACCGAACGCGCCGTGACGATCCTCGCGGACGGCCGCGCCCGTACCGTCCGCACCAACGCGGCGACCGTCGGCGAGGCGGTCGAACAGGCCGGGATCACCCTGCGCGGCCAGGACGCCACCTCCGTCCCCTCCGGCAGCTTTCCCAGGGACGGGCAGACCGTCACCGTGCTGCGGATCACCGGCGCCGAGGAGGTGCGCGAGGAGGCGGTCCCGTTCGCCGTACGCCGAGTCGATGACCCCTCTCTGTTCCGGGGCACGCAGGTCGTGGAGCAGCCCGGTCAGCCGGGGCTGCGGCGGATCACCTACGCCCTGCGCACCGTCAACGGCGTGCGGCAGAAGCCCAGGCGGATCAGGAGCGAGATCGTGCGCGAGCCCCGGGCACGGCTGGTGAAGGTGGGCACGAAACCGCTGCCGGCGTCCGTGCGGGGCGCCGACGGCCTGAACTGGCGGGGCCTCGCGGCGTGCGAGTCCGGCGGCCGCGCCGACGCCGTGGATGCGTCCGGCACGTACGGCGGCCTCTACCAGTTCGACACTCATACTTGGCGCAGCCTCGGCGGCGCAGGC
The DNA here is from genome assembly GCF_044768125.1 of Streptomyces sp. NPDC101166. NCBI lineage: Bacteria > Bacillati > Actinomycetota > Actinomycetes > Kitasatosporales > Streptomycetaceae > Streptomyces > Streptomyces sp. NPDC101166. The sequence continues at coordinate 53,459 of NZ_JBIWPF010000011.1, read as the reverse complement.
CGCCCCCAGGACGCCCCCGCGGCGGAGCAGACCTTCCGTGCGAAGAAGCTCTACGTCAGGCGGGGCGCGGCCCCGTGGCCCCACTGCGGAACCAGGCTGGAGGGCTGAACCGGCGTCGCCGTGGGAGTCCGGGGCGGCTCCCGGACGGCCGCGCCCGGCCGCCCCCGTACCCTTGTCCCGTGACCAGCCCCACCCCCGACGCCCTCCTGGGCCCCGCCGACATCCGCGAACTGGCGGCAGCCCTCGGCGTACGCCCCACCAAGCAGCGCGGCCAGAACTTCGTTATCGACGCGAACACGGTCCGCCGTATCGTGCGCACCGCGGGCGTCCGCCCGGACGACGTGGTCGTGGAGGTGGGGCCGGGCCTGGGCTCGCTCACCCTCGCGCTGCTGGAGGCCGCCGACCACGTCACCGCCGTCGAGATCGACGACGTGCTGGCGAGCGCGCTGCCCGCGACGATCGCCGCGCGCATGCCCGAGCGCGCAGGGCGCTTCGCGCTCGTCCACTCCGACGCCATGCAGGTCGCCGAGCTTCCCGGCCCCGCCCCGACCGCGCTGGTCGCCAACCTGCCGTACAACGTGGCCGTTCCGGTGCTGCTGCACATGCTCGACACCTTCCCGAGCATCGAACGCACCCTCGTCATGGTCCAGTCGGAGGTCGCCGACCGCCTCGCCGCCGCCCCCGGCTCCAAGGTGTACGGCGTGCCGTCCGTGAAGGCCGCCTGGCACGCCGAGGTCAAGCGGGCCGGCGCCATCGGCCGCAATGTGTTCTGGCCCGCGCCGAACGTCGACAGCGGGCTGGTCTCCCTGGTCCGGCGCAGCGAACCGGTGAAGACCACGGCGTCCAAGCGCGAGGTCTTCGCCGTCGTCGACGCGGCCTTCGCCCAGCGCCGCAAGACGCTGCGGGCGGCGCTCGCCGGCTGGGCCGGTTCGGCCGCGTCCGCCGAGGCGGCGCTGGTCGCCGCCGGGGTGTCGCCGCAGGCCCGCGGGGAGTCGCTCACCGTGGAGGAGTTCGCCCGGATCGCGGAGAACAAGCGGGAGGACGCGGCGTGAGCGTCACCGTGCGTGTGCCCGCCAAGGTCAACGTCCAGCTCGCGGTGGGCGCCGCCCGCGCGGACGGCTTCCACGAGCTGGCGAACGTCTTCCTCGCGGTCGGCCTGTACGACGAGGTCACCGTCACCCCGGCCGACGAGCTCCGCGTCACCTGCGAGGGCCCGGACGCAGCCCAGGTCCCCCTGGACCGCACCAACCTGGCCGCGCGCGCGGCCCTCGCCCTCGCGGAGCGGTACGGCCGCGTCGCCGACGTGCACCTCCACATCGCCAAGGACATCCCCGTCGCCGGCGGCATGGCGGGCGGCAGCGCGGACGGCGCGGGCGCCCTGCTCGCCTGTGACGCGCTGTGGGGCACGGGCGCGAGCCATGACGAACTCCTCGACATCTGCGCCGAGTTGGGCAGTGACGTGCCTTTCAGTCTGGTCGGCGGGGCGGCTCTGGGCACCGGGCGCGGCGAGAAGCTGACGCCGCTCGAGGTGGGCGGCACGTTCCACTGGGTGTTCGCGATGGCCGAGCGGGGGCTGTCGACACCGGCGGTGTTCCGCGAGTTCGACCGGCTGGCGGAGGGCCGCGACGTCCCCGAGCCGGCGGCCTCCCCGGACGTCCTGACCGCCCTCGCCAAGGGGGACCCCGACGCGCTCGCGGCGGCCGTCACCAACGATCTCCAGCCCGCCGCCCTCTCCCTCTTCCCCGAACTGGCCGGCACCCTCGCCGCGGGCCGAGCGGCGGGCGCCCTCGCGACCCTGGTCTCCGGCTCGGGCCCGACGACGGCCTTCCTGGCACGCGACCCGGGTTCGGCGGCAGCGGTGGCCGAGGCCCTGCGGACCTCCGGCGCCTGCCGCACCGTGCGCGTGGCTGCGTCACCGGCGGCGGGGGCGACGGTGCTCTGAGCCACGCTCAGAGGTTGTCGATCTCCGTCAGGTCGATGTCGATGGGGTAGGGCTGGTCGACCTTGATGCGATCGCCGTAGGAGCCCGTCTGCCGATACGAGCCCGTGTCGTCTGACAGCTCGAAGGCCTCGATGGCCGGATGCCTGTTGGATCCGGTCATCTCGACCAGCCAGTAGTACCGGATGCCGGCCGCGGCGTACTTGTGCGTCTTGGTCAGCCGGTCGCGGGCTTCGGACTCGAGCGAGATCACCTCGACGGCGAGGATGACGTCCTCTGCCTCGAAGTACGTCTGGTCCGGGCCCTTCCTGGCGGCGGCCTTGATCACGGAGATGTCAGGCTCGGGCCCGTTACGCCGATCCAGCACCACCGTCATCTCGCGTGCGACCTTCAAGTCGGGCGGAAGGGTGCGGCGCAGGCCGGTCACCAGCAGGTCGATGGCGGTGAAGTGGAACCAGCGCTGCGGGCTCACGAGGACCAGGCTCCCGTCGATCAACTCGGTGTGTGGCGGGAGATCCGGCAGTGTGAGCAGGTCGTCGACTGTGTAGCCGTCCAACGGGGGCATCCGCCATCCGGACTGCTCAGCGGGCTGGGCTGTCATGGTTCCTCCCATGGACAAGATCCTGGCGCCTTCCCTTCACGGTAGCGGCCGGATCCCGGTCACGTCATCACAAAGAGTGGCCAACACCTCGCGCTCCGTCACTCGCCTCGCAGGCCCTAGGCTAGAAGGCTGACCGACCCACACGCGCAGGAGTGAAATGGCCGTCAATCTCGTCAATGTCGAGAACGTCAGCAAGGTGTACGGCACCCGTGCCCTGCTCGACGGCGTCTCCCTCGGCGTCTCCGAAGGGGACCGCATCGGCGTGGTGGGCCGCAACGGCGACGGCAAGACCACCCTGATCCGGATGCTGGCCAAGCTGGAGGACGCCGACACCGGGCGCGTCACCCACTCGGGGGGCCTGCGGCTCGGGGTGCTGACGCAGCACGACTCTCTCGATCCCACGGCCACCGTCCGGCACGAGGTCATCAGGGACCTGGCCGACCACGAGTGGGCGGGCAACGCCAAGATCAGGGACGTCCTCACCGGCCTCTTCGGCGGGCTCGACCTCCCCGGCTTCCCGCAGGGCCTCGACACCGTCATCGGCCCGCTCTCCGGCGGTGAGCGCCGCCGTATCGCACTCGCCAAGCTGCTCATCGAGGAGCAGGACCTGATCGTCCTCGACGAGCCCACCAACCACCTCGACGTCGAGGGCATCTCCTGGCTCGCCCGCCACCTGCGCGAGCGCCGCTCCGGGCTCGTCTGCGTCACCCACGACCGCTGGTTCCTCGACCAGGTCTGCACCCGCATGTGGGACGTCCAGCGCGGCGACGTCTACGAGTACGAGGGCGGCTACTCCGACTACGTCTTCGCGCGCGCCGAGCGCGAGCGGATCGCGGCGACGGAGGAGACCAAGCGGCAGAACCTGGTCCGCAAGGAGCTCGCCTGGCTGCGCCGCGGCGCCCCCGCCCGCACCTCGAAGCCCCGCTTCCGGGTCGAGGCGGCCAACGAGCTGATCAAGGACGTGCCGCCGCCGCGCGACAGCAGCGAGCTGATGAAGTTCGCGTCCTCACGGCTCGGCAAGACCGTGTTCGACCTGGAGGACGTGACCGTCCAGGCCGGACCCAAGCTGCTGCTCAAGCACGTCACCTGGCAGCTCGGCCCCGGCGACCGCATCGGCCTGGTCGGCGTCAACGGCGCCGGGAAGACGTCCCTGCTGCGGGCCATGGCCGAGGCCGCCCGCACCGAGGGCGAGACGCAGCCCGCCGGCGGGCGGGTCGCCGTCGGAAAGACCGTCAGGCTCGCCTACCTCTCCCAGGAGGTCGGCGAACTCGACCCGAACCTGCGGGTGCTGGAGGCCGTCCAGCGGGTCCGTGAGCGCGTCGACCTCGGCAAGGGACGCGAGATGACCGCCGGGCAGCTGTGCGAGACGTTCGGCTTCAGCAAGGAGAAGCAGTGGACGCCGGTGGGCGACCTCTCCGGCGGTGAGCGCCGGCGGCTGCAGCTCCTGCGGCTCCTGATGGACGAGCCCAACGTCCTCTTCCTCGACGAGCCCACCAACGACCTCGACATCGAGACGCTGACCCAGCTCGAGGACGTCCTCGACGGCTGGCCCGGCTCGATGATCGTCATCTCCCACGACCGCTTCTTCCTGGAGCGCACGACGGACCGGGTGTACGCCCTCCTCGGCGACGCCACCCTGCGGATGCTCCCGCGCGGCATCGACGAGTACCTGGAGCGCCGGCAGCGCATGGAGGAGGCCGTGGCCGCCACGGCGGCGCCCGTCGCCGCGAAGGCCGCCCCCGAGCGGAGCGCCGCCGACCAGCGCGCCGCCAAGAAGGAACTCCAGAAGATCGAGCGGCAGTTGGACAAGATCTCCGAGAAGGAGACCAAGCTGCACGCCCAGATCGCCGACAACGCCACCGACTTCGGGAAGGTCGCCGAACTCGACGCGCGACTGCGGGAGCTGGGTGGCGAGCGGGAGGAACTGGAACTCAAGTGGCTTGAGTTGGCCGAGGACGCGTAGAGGAGTTCGCGGGGGCTCGCCCCGGCTCCGGCCCCGGCGGCTCGCGGCCCCGGCGTGAAACATCCGCTCACCGAGCCCGTCACGCCCGGCGCGCGAGGACGGCGCGTGCGTCGCGTGAAGGGGGCGTGAAGGCGCGTAACGACGACATCACGGCCCGGTCCTCCCTTGGGAACAGGGGTGGACACGGGCCCGTTCGCTGTCGGCGCCGGGTGATAGAAAGAGCCGTCTGAGAACTTTCTGAGTACGACTCTGGGTCCGTCACAAGCCTCAGGGCGTGGCTAAAAATCAGTGACGAGGGGGAGCACGCTGATGACTCAGCCGCCCAACCAACCGCCGCCGCAGGGCGGTTTCGGAGCACCGCAGGATCAGCCGCAGCCGCCGCACCCGCCACAGGCAGGGCGGCCCGCCGAGGCGGGGGAGGCGCAACCGCCCGCCCAGGGCGGGGGATTCGGCGCTCCGCAGGGCGGCGGGTTCGGGGCCCCGCAGGGTGGCGGATCGGGTGCACCGCAGATGCCGGCCCAGCCGCCGCAGACCCCGCCCGGCCCTCCGCAGCCGCAACCCGGTTACGGCTACCCGCAGCAGCAACAGCCTGGCCCCTACGGTCAGCCCGGCCCCTACGGGACCCCGCCCGGGCCGTACGGCCAGCCGGGCGCCGCCCCTTACGGGCAGCCGGGTCCCGGCCCCTACGGTCAGCAGCCCGGCTACGGCGGCTACCCGCCCCCGCCGCAGTTCCCCGGCGCTCCGGGAGCGCCCGGCATCCCGCCGTCCGGTTCGCGCGGCCCCTTCCGCAAGCCCGCCGTGGTCGTCGGCGCTGCGGTGGCGGCGCTGGCGGTGATCGGCGGCACGGTGTTCGTGGTGACGAACGGGGACGACGCCAAGCAGGACAAGAAGCCGGTCGCCGGACAGAGCAAGAGCGCCGGGCCGGCCGTGAGCGACAAGCCCGTCAACCCCGGCGACGGCAGCGGCGACGGCGGTGAGGAAGCCGACTTCAACGCGGACCGCAAGTCGGGCGAGGCGAAGGTGCTCTGGTACAAGGAGGCGCCCGACGCCCCCGCGTCCGGCGCCGAGGCCCCCGGCATGTGGATCACGTCCTCGACGGCGGTGAAGGCGGCCTACAAGGAGGTCGTCGGCTACAACGTCACCGACGGCAAGCCGACTTGGCCGACCGTCGCGTTCCCGCAGAAGATCTGCGCGGTCACCCCGCAGAAGACGGCCGACGACAAGGTCGTCGTCGCGTACATGAGCGGCACCAGCGACCGCGCCAAGTGCAACCAGCTCCAGCAGCTCGACCTGAAGACCGGCGCCAAGGGCTGGACCGGCGTGGTCGCCGACGGCGCGCTGTTCGACAGCGCGATCACGATCGAGCTGTCGGTCACGGGCAACACCCTGATGGTGGGCCGCTCGCAGTCGGGCACGGCGTACGACGTGCGCACCGGCAAGAAGATGTGGGACAAGACGAAGTACGGCGACGCCTGCTTCCCGACCGCCTTCGCGGGCGGCGGCAAGCTGATCTCCGTGGCGTCCTGCGACGCGACCGGCGCGAACGAGCACGACGAACTCCAGGAACTCGACCCGGCCACCGGCAGGGTCAAGTGGACGCAGAAGTTCGACAAGGGCTGGACGGTCGGGCGGACGTACTCCGTGGACCCGCTGGTCGTCTACAGCACGAACAAGGACAAGAACGCCTGGAACATCGCGTCGTTCAAGCCGGCCGGCGGCTTCCGTTCGCAGGTCGCCTTCGACGAGGACTTCGCGCCCGAGTGCGGCTGGGCCCTCCTCCAACGCGATCTCAGCGGCTGCGAGGGCACGGCCGCCGACGCCGGCACCCTCTACCTGCCGACCAAGGCGACCACCGGCCCGAACGAGATCGTCGCGATCGACCTCGCCACCGGCAAGGAGAAGTGGCGGGTGAAGTCGCCCACCGACGAGTCGATGCTGCCGCTGAAGGTGGAGGGCGGCAACCTCGTCGCCTACGTCGAGCCGTCCTACGACGCGGCGGGCAAGGTCGTGTCGATCCCGACGGCCGGCGCCGCCCACACGCCGACCACGCTGCTTCAACTGCCCGAGAGCACCGTCGACCTGGAGGACAGCTTCTTCTCCCGTGACGTCGACTGGACCGACGGCCGGTTCTACATCTCCTCCACGCGGCTGTCGGGCAAGGACGACGCGAAGGAGAAGCTGATGCTCGCGTACGGCAAGTGAGCCGAACGGCCGCGTCGCGCGGCGGGGGTGTCCCCACCTGGGGACGGCTCCCGCTGCGGGGCGGGCGGGCCCGTGGGAGCCGACGCCGTGGGCGGCCACCGCGCCGGTACGCCGATCGGCTCGCGGCGGCTGCCCCGACGGCCGCTGCCGCCACCGCCCGGACCGGGCCGTTTCCGTAGTCCCGCCTGCCCGTCGCCCGTCGACCCGGCCGCGTCCCCGGCCCCCTCTCCCGTCCCTGTCCCCGTCTTCACGACTGCTTTCCGAGGTGCCCACGCCATGACTCAGCCGCCGAACCAGCCACCGCACGGGGGAGCTTCCGACGCCCCCGAGGACCGGCCGCCACAGCAGGGCGGTTCCGGCGAGCCGCGGGACGCCTCCGGCGCGACCCCGGAACCGCAGGACGCGCGCCCCGAGAGCGACGTCCCCTCCCCTCAGGACGCGACCCCCCAGGACGCCCCGCCGAAGGGTGCGTTCGGTGCGCCCGAGCCGCCGCAGGCCGCGCAGCCCGCGTCCGCGCAGCCCGCGTCCGGGCAGTCGCCGAGCCCGCAGGATGCCCCGCCGCAAGGTGCGTTCGGCGCGCCCCAGCCCCCGCAGACGCCGCCGGCCGGGCCCCCGCAGACGCCGCCGGCCGCGCCCCCGCAGGGCGCCTTCGGCGCACCCCAGCCGCCCGCCGCGCCCCCCGCTGCCGCGCCCGGGAGCCCGCAGCTCAGTAAGGACCCGCAGCCGGGGCACGACCACCCCGCGCCTCCCGCCGGCCAGCCGCCTCAGAGCCCCCCGGCCGCTCCCGGCCAGCCGCCTCAGAGTCCCCCGGCCGCTCCCGGTCAGCCGCCTCAGGCCCCCTCGCCCGCGTTTCCGGCGGCGGCCGCGGCCGTTCCCGTGCCCCAGCCGCCGCAGCCCCCGCCCGGTTACGGCTACCCGCAGGCTCCCCCGGGGCCCGGGTACGGCTATCCGGGGCAGCAGCCTCAGCCCCCCACGGGGCCCGGGTACGGCTACCCGGCGCAGCCGGGGCAGCCCAACCCCTACGGGCAACAGACCGCGTACGGGCAGCAGCCGGGGTACGGCTATCCGGGGCAGCCGGGCGGGCAGCCCGGTTTCCCCGCCCAGGGGTACCCGGGGCAGCCCACCGTGCCCATGTACCCCGCGCCGGCCGGAGGGGGCCGTAAGCCCAACGCGCAGCTGGCGATCATCGTCGCCGCGGTCGTCGCGATCGCGCTGATCGTCGGCGGCGGCGTCTGGTACGCGAACTCCGGTGACGGCGCCAAGAAGAACGAGACCGCGAGCACCGGCGGAGCCGACGGCAAGGGCGGCGGCGAGAAGGGCGGCGGCACCGGCGGCACGTCCTCCGGCGGGTCCGAGAAGGCGCCCTCCGACCCGGCGTCGAAGCTGCTCTTCCAGATCCCCTCGCCCAAGGTCGCCAAGGACGACAGCGTCATCGTCTCGGGCTCGTGGCTGACGGAGAAGGCGTACGTGAAGTCCGGCGTCGCCGAGATCGTCGGCTACGACCCGGTCAAGGGCTCCAAGCTGTGGACGATCAAGCTCCCCGGCCCGGTGTGCACGGCGAGCGAGCACGCCACCGACGACGGTAAGACGGCCGTCGTCTTCCAGCCGAAGATGCCCCCCAAGGACTCCTCCGCCGGCTGCAGCCAGGTCGCGGCGATCGACCTCGCCGCGGGCAAGCAGCTGTGGACGAAGACGGTCTCCTCCGGCGACTACCCGGTCACCTTCGACAACGTCACCGTCAGCGGACGCACGGTCGCCCTGGGGGCCACCGAGGGCGGGTCGGCCTTCGACATCGACAGCGGAAAGGCCCTGTGGGCCCCGAAGACGTCCGACACCTGCTACGACGCGGGCTACGGCGGCGGCGCGAAGCTGGTCGCGGTGCGCAAGTGCGGCACCTACGACGCCCGTGAGCTCCAGATCCAGACCATCGACCCGGCCTCCGGGAAGGTGATCTCGGAATACAAGCTCGCGAAGGGCATCGAGTACGCCAGCGTCGTGTCGACGGAACCGCTGGTCGTCGCCGCCGACGTCGGCGACAGCGCCCAGGACGGCAGCGGCATCTCGGACTTCTTCTCCATCGACAACAAGACGGGCAAGCTGAAGACGCGGATCTCCGCGCCCGGCGAGCAGTTCGCGGCCCGCTGCGACGGCATCACCAGGGTCGAGCACTGCTCGGGCCTGGCCGTCGGCGCCGACCGCCTGTACCTCCCGACGGAGGAGCACGACGGCACCGGCGAGTACAGCCGCACCAACGAGATCGTCGCCTTCGACCTGAACACCGGCAAGCAGACCGGCCAGCGCGCCGACGCCGGCGACGGCTACGAGCTCACGCCGCTGCGCACGGACGGCGGCAACGTGATCGCGTACAAGAGCGCGCCGTACGACGAGGGCGGGCAGGTCGTCAGCATCGACGGCGGCTCGTTCAAGCAGACGACGCTGCTGCGCAACCCGGCGACGGAGAGCGTGCGGGACGCGGAGTCCAGCATGTCCCCGGAGTACTCCGAACTCATCTACTCCCAGGGCCGCCTGTACATGTCCGCGGTGTACGCCGACGACGGCGGCTCCGGCGACGAGGAGTACCTGGCGCTGGCGTTCGGCGCCGCGGGCTGACCGCCGTCGGCTGACCTCCGCACCCCGTTCGTCAACGGCCCCGTCCCCCTTCACTCGGAAGGGGGACGGGGCCGTTCGCGTACCGCTCATCACCGCCGCAGGAGGGGAATTCCAGCGATCCGGGGCAGTTCTCACGGTAGGGGGAGCGCGACGTCGAACAAGCGTGTAGCTTCCGGGAGGCATGAGGGGACGAGGTGCCGGGGGGCACCTTCTTTGGGGGGTTGCCCAATGGGAGTGCGGCTGATGGTGGTCGACGACCACCGACTGCTCGCCGAGGCGTTGGCCTCGGCGTTGAAACTGCGCGGGCACCGGGTGCTCGCCGCGGCGGCGCCGGCCGCGGGCGCGGCGGAACTGGTGATCACGCGGGCGCCGGAGGTGTGCCTGCTGGGCACGGCGGCGCCGGCCGAGCCGGGCGTCTTCGACCCGGTGGTGCGGATCAAGCGGGAGCGGCCGCAGGTGGCCGTCCTGGTCCTCGGCCCGGTGCCGAGTCCGCGCGGCATCGCGGCGGCCTTCGCTGCGGGCGCCTCGGGGTACGTGCGGCACGACGAGCGCATCGAGGGCGTGGAGCGGGCCATCATGAAGGCCCGGGCCGGCGAGGCGGCGGTCGCCCCCCAGCTTCTCCAGGGCGCCTTCGGTGAACTCCTCAATCCGGCGGCCCAGCCCGACGACGAGGGGCAGCGCCTGCTCCAGATGCTGACGCCCCGCGAGGTGGAGGTCCTGGTCCGGGTCGCCGAGGGCGAGGACACCCGGGTCATCGCGGCCGGCATGGGCATCGCGCCCTCCACGGCCCGTACCCACGTCCAGCGGGTTCTGATGAAGCTGGGCGTCGGCTCCCGCCTGGAGGCGGCGGCGCTCGCCGCCCGCACCGGTCTTCTGGACCGGGCGGGCCCCCTGCCGCACACCCGCGCCCGTAGCGAGAGGACCCCGGGGGCCTAGGAGACTCCCGGTGCGGTGAACTCCTCCGGTCGACGCATTGGGTCCCCCGGGTGGCACGGCCTCGGTTGCCGGTGGGGGCTCCGCGTGTTGGGGTGCAAAAGGTGTGATCGTAGCATACGGTCAGCAATCGTGACGCTGCGTCACCCCACCCAGCATGCCACTCTCGGACGAAAAGGGATGTAATGCGCAACCTTCGGAAGGCCGCTCTGGTGGCCGCCATGATCGGCACCCTCGGCTTCGTCGGTGCGGGCACCGCCTCCGCCGGTGACGGACGCCACGGCGACGACGCCAAGCAGTGCGTCCAGGGCGCCGAGCAGGGCGACCCGAACTTCCAGATCGGGCTCATCAACCTCAACCAGGTGCCCCTCCTCGGCGCGCTGTCGAAGCAGAACACGCTCCAGCAGACCTGCGTCGACGACGGCCTGGCCTTCACCGGCTCGAGGGAGGACTCGATCCAGGCGGGCAACGGCACCCTCAGCCTCCTGCCCGTTCTCGGGGGCTGACACTGAAACCCCCGCAGCGCCGGGATCCGCCTCCGCGGACCCGGCGCTGCGCTGTGCCCGACGCCCCCTCCCGCCCCGCTACGCGCCCCGGGGGGCGCCTCCCTCCTCGTCCCCGAGTGCCTCCGGCGGCAGGGTCGGCGTCGGATGGGACGCCGGCCGCAGCCAGAGCCAGGCCAGGAAGAAGAGGCCGAGGAGCAGCATGCCCAGGCCGGTCCAGAGGTTGATGTTGACCCCCTGGGCCTTGTCGATGTCCGCGTCCGTGGCGGTCAGGCCGGTGACCATGAGGATCACGCCGTAGAGGACGAACAGGCCGCCGATGATGCGGCGCAGGTCGAAGATGCGGGCCGCGGTCGCCGACTTCTCCTCCAGCTCGGTGACCTCCCGCTGGACGTCGGCCTCGGAGAAGCCCGCCCGGCGCAGCCGCTCGGCTGCCGCGGCGTGCTCGTCGGGTTCAAAGTGCTCGGGTCGCTCGGACATGGTCTTTCCATCCTCCCGCGATCGGGGTCGGCAGGCTCAGAACGAGAACGGGATGTAGCAGGCGGCGGCCAGGACGATCGCGCCCCAGCCCAGCAGCGCCGGCCTGCGGTACCAGGCGTCGTCGCCCTCGGCCGGCGGCTCGGCCATGCCGGGGGAGCGGGTGCCGTAGACCAGGCCCTGGAGCTCCTCATCCGGCTTGGGCGCGGTGAACAGCGACACGACGAGCATGACCACCGCGCCGGCCACGAAGCCCGCGATCGCGGAGACGAAGTTGGCGCCCTGGTCGGAGGGGATGGAGACGACGTCCTGCTTGTAGAGGACGAAATAGTTGACCATCGCGGCCGTCGTGCCGGCCAGCAGCCCCCAGAAGCCCGATTTCTTCGACGCCCGCTTCCAGAACATGCCGACGATGAAGACGACGAACATCGGCACGTTGAAGAAGGAGAACAGCGTCTGGAGGTAGCTCATGATGTTGGAGAAGGACGAGGCCAGGAACGCCGTCCCGATCGACGCGAGCACGCCGATCGCGGTGATCAGCCGGCCGAAGCGGACGTAGTACGCGTCCTCCCGGCCCCGCACCACGTACTTCGCCCAGATGTCGGTGGTGAACACCGTGTTGAAGGACGACACGTTCGCCGCCATGCCCGCCATGAACGCGGCCAGCAGACCCGTCACCGCGATGCCCAGCACGCCGTTGGGCAGCAGCTGCTCCATCAGGTAAGGGATGGCGTCGTTGTACTGGAGGTCGGAGTCGGCCGTGCCGATCCGCGGCACCAGGACCGCCGCCACCAGGCCCGGGATCATCACGAGGAAGACGATGAAGATCTTCGGGTAGGCGGCGATCAGCGGTGTGCGCTGCGCCGCGGAGAGGTTGCGCGCGGACAGGGCACGCTGCACCTCCGCGAAGTTCGTCGTCCAGTAGCCGAACGACAGCACGAAGCCGAGGCCCAGCACGATCGTCAGCCAGTTCGCGCCCAACGGGTTGTCGCTGCCGATGCCGGTGCCGCCCCACGCGGTCACGAAGTCGCCCCCGCGGCTTGCCGTCAGCTTGTCCGTCAGGCCGCCCCAGCCGCCCACCTTCCGCAGGCCCAGCACTGTCAGCGGGATCAGCGCGGCCAGGATCACGAAGAACTGGAGCACCTCGTTGTAGATCGCCGAGGACAGACCGCCCAGCGTGATGTACGCCAGCACGAAGAAGCCCGCGACCACGATGGCCACCCACTGCGGCCAGCCCAGCAGCGCCTCGACGACGATCGCCAGCGCGTACAGGTTCACGCCCGAGATCAGGATCGCGGCGAAGGCGAACAGCGCCGAGCTCAGCACATGCGCCGACCGGTCGAAGCGCAGCAGCAGGAACTCGGGGACCGAGCGCACCTTGGAGCCGTAGTAGAACGGCATCATCACCAGGCCGAGGAACACCATGGCCGGGATGGCCCCGATCCAGTACCAGTGGACGGTGTACGCGCCGTACTGGGCGCTGTTGGCCGCCATGCCGAGGATCTCCGTGGCCGCCAGGTTGGCCGAGACGAAGGCGAGGCCGGTGATCCAGGCGGGCAGGGAGCGGCCGGAGAGGAAGAAGTCGAGACTGGTCTTCACGGAGCGGCGGGCCGCGAAGCCGATGCCGAGGACGACGACGAAGTAGATGCCGAGGATCGTGTAGTCGAGCCAGTTGGTGGGGAGCCGCAGCTCGGCCGCCAGCGGCCCGGCCGCCGGATGGGTGGGGGTTCGCATGCACTGCTCGCTTCGGTCGGGGTGCTCTGTGCGGTGACGGTGGTGACGCGCATGGGGGATTGTGGTTTGATGTGTTCGGTTCTGTTTGAAGCTTTGTTCGGTAGGGATGGAGAGTCGCGGTGAAGAAGACCTCGACCCGCTTGGCCGACGGTCGTGAGCTCATCTACTACGACCTGCGGGACGATGCGGTGCGCGACGCGGTGGACCGCCGCCCCCTGGAGCGCACGGTCACCACTTCGGAGGTACGCCGGGACCCGCTCCTCGGCGACGCGGTCGCCGTCGCCTCCCACCGGCAGGGGCGCACCTACCATCCGCCGGCCGACGAATGCCCCCTGTGCCCCTCTCAGGGCGAACGGCTGAGCGAGATCCCCGACGCGTCGTACGACGCCGTCGTGTTCGAGAACCGCTTCCCCTCGCTGGCCGGCGACTCCGGGCGCTGCGAGGTGGTCTGCTTCACCTCCGACCACGAGGCGTCCTTCGCCGACCTCACCGAGGAGCAGGCGCGGCTGGTGCTCGACGCGTGGACGGACCGGACGTCCGAACTGTCCCATCTGCCCTCGGTGGAGCAGGTGTTCTGCTTCGAGAACCGGGGTGCCGAGATCGGCGTCACGCTCGGTCACCCGCACGGGCAGATCTACGCCTACCCCTTCACCACTCCCCGGACCGCCCTGATGCTGCGCCAGGTGGCCGCCCACAAGGACGCCACCGGCGGGGAGAACCTCTTCGACGCCGTGCTGGAGCGGGAACTCGCCGAGGAGCGGGTGGTCCTGGCCGGTGAACACTGGATCGCGTTCGTGCCCTACGCGGCGCACTGGCCGTACGAGGTGCACCTCTACCCCCGCCGCCGCGTCCCCGACCTGCTCGGTCTCGACGAGGCGGCCCGCACGGAGTTCCCCAAGGTGTATCTGGAACTCTTGAGGCGCTTCGACCGGATCTTCGGCGAGGGTGAGCCTCCGACGCCGTACATCGCCGCCTGGCACCAGGCGCCGTTCGGCCAGCTGGAGGAGTTCGACGGGGTCAGCCGCGACGACTTCGCGCTGCACCTGGAGCTTTTCACCATCCGCCGTACGTCCGGCAAACTGAAGTTCCTCGCGGGCTCCGAGTCCGGCATGGGCGTGTTCATCAACGACGTGCCCCCGGAGCGCGCGGCCGAGCGACTGCGAGAGGTAGCGAGTTCATGAGCGGCAAGTATCTGGTCACGGGCGGCGCGGGATACGTGGGCAGCGTCGTCGCCCAGCACCTGCTGGAGGCGGGGCACGAGGTCGTCGTCCTCGACAACCTCTCCACCGGTTTCCGCGAGGGTGTCCCGGCCGGGGCCGACTTCGTCGAGGGCGACATCCGCGACGCCGCCAAGTGGCTCGACGCATCGTTCGACGCGGTCCTGCACTTCGCCGCGTTCTCGCAGGTCGGCGAGTCGGTCGCCAAGCCCGAGAAGTACTGGGACAACAACGTCGGCGGGACCATGGCCCTGCTCGGCGCGATGCGCGAGGCCGGCGTGCGCAAGCTGGTCTTCTCCTCGACCGCGGCGACCTACGGCGAGCCCGAGCAGGTCCCGATCGTCGAGACCGCGCCCACCAGGCCCACCAACCCCTACGGCGCGTCCAAGCTCGCCGTCGACCACATGATCAGCGGCGAGGCGGCCGCCCACGGCCTCGGCGCGGTCTCCCTGCGCTACTTCAACGTGGCCGGCGCGTACGGCGCCCAGGGCGAGCGGCACCAGCCCGAGTCGCACCTCATCCCCCTCGTCCTCCAGGTAGCCCAGGGCAAGCGGGACGCGATCTCGGTCTACGGCGACGACTACCCGACCCCCGACGGCACCTGCGTCCGCGACTACATCCACGTCGCGGACCTCGCCGAGGCCCACCTCCTCGCGCTGAAGGCCGCCGAGGCCGGCGAGCACCTCGTCTGCAACCTCGGCAACGGCAACGGCTTCTCCGTCCGCGAGGTCGTCGAGACCGTCCGCAAGGTCACCGGCCACCCGATCCCCGAGATCGTGGCTCCCCGCCGCGGCGGCGACCCCGCCGTCCTGGTGGCCTCCGCGGACGCCGCCCGCGAGAGGCTCGGCTGGACCCCGTCCCGCGCGGACCTCGCGGGGATCGTCGCGGACGCGTGGACGTTCGCCCAGCACATCGCAGCCAGCGCGAAGGAGCAGTAGTGGGGGCACAGCAGGTCCGGGACGGTTTCGCCGAGCTGTACGGCGCCGAGCCCGACGGCGTCTGGGCGGCGCCCGGCCGCGTCAACCTCATCGGTGAGCACACCGACTACAACGACGGCTTCGTGATGCCCTTCGCGCTGCCGCACACCGCGCTCGCCGCGGTCTCCCGCCGCGAGGACGGCAGGCTGCGGCTGCACTCCGCGGACGTCGAGGGCGGCGTCGTGGAACTGAGCCTGGACGAGCTGGCCCCGCAGTCGGACACACGGTGGACGGCCTACCCGGCCGGCGTGGTCTGGGCCCTGCGCGAGGCCGGTCACGCCGTCACCGGCGCCGACGTCCATCTGACCTCGACCGTCCCCTCGGGCGCGGGCCTGTCGTCCTCGGCGGCCCTGGAGGTCGTCGTCGCCCTCGCCCTGAACGACCTGTACGACCTCGGGCTCCAGCGCTGGCAGCTCGCCCGGCTGTGCCAGCGCGCCGAGAACGTCTACGTCGGCGCCCCCACCGGGATCATGGACCAGACCGCGTCCGCCTGCTGCGAGGCCGGCCACGCCCTGTTCCTCGACACCCGGGACCTCTCCCAGCGGCAGATCCCCTTCGACCTCGCCGCCGAGGGCATGCGCCTGCTCGTCGTCGACACGCAGGTCAAGCACGCCCACAGCGACGGCGAGTACGGCAAGCGCCGGGCCGGCTGTGAGAAGGGCGCGGCCCTGCTGGGCGTCGACGCCCTGCGGGACGTCCCCTACGGCGAGCTCGACGCGGCGCTGGACCGGCTGGGCGACGAGGAGGAGGTCCGCCGCCTGGTGCGGCACGTCGTCACCGAGGACCAGCGGGTGGAGCGGGTCGTCTCGCTGCTCCGGTCGGGCGACACCCGGGCGATCGGCCCGGTGCTGACCGAGGGGCACGCCTCGCTGCGGGACGACTTCCGCATCTCGTGCCCCGAGCTGGACCTGGTCGTCGACACCGCGCTCGCCTCGGGTGCGCTCGGCGCGCGGATGACCGGCGGCGGCTTCGGCGGCTCGGCGATCGTGCTGGCCGAGGCGGCCGACGTGGAGACGATCACCAAGGCGGTCGGCGAGGCGTTCGCCGCGGCGGACTTCACCGCGCCGCGCGTGTTCGAGGCGGTGCCGGCGGCGGGGGCGACGCGGCTCGCCTGAACCACGCCCGTCCGTGAGTGAGGGGCCGGGAACCCCAGGGTTCCCGGCCCCTCGCATGTCCCGGTCTCATGCCAGCCGCTTGGTCAGCGTGTACTCCGTGACGCCCGGTGGGTAGTCCTCGATCACGCACACCACCTCGTACCCGCGCCGCCGGTAGAACCCCGGTGCCTGGAAGTCCCAGGTCTCCAGCCGCGCCCGGCGGCAGCCGCGCTCCTCGCGGGCGACGCGCTCCGCCTCCCCCAGCAGGGCGGTCCCGAGGCCGGAGCCGCGGTGCCGGGCGTCCACCCAGAGGTGGGCGATGTGCAGCCAGGTCGTCCAGGTGTGGCCGACGGCGCCGCCCGCCAGCGCGCCGCCGCCGTCCAGAGCCCAGACGTGCAGCGGCGCCTCACGCTCGTTCGGGGTGCCACGCAGTGCCCGCAGGACGGGGGAGGCCTCCGTGTCCGTCTCGCGGAGCCGGGAACGGAGCAGATCACGGCGCGTCCTGTCGACTTCTGTCTCAAGGCGGAACATGCGGCACACCATAAACGCGGCGGCCAACCAGTTCTGTCATTTGTCTTCCGCTCCACGCCCGCGGCCCTACCCTGTGAGACAGCGCCGGTGGGGGCCGGCGCCGATCAGGGGGCGAGACAGTCGGGTACGACGCTCGCGGTGGGGGTATCGATGTCGGCACGGCGGCGGCCGTGCGGACGCGCACCACCTCGCGGGCGCCGTGCCCGCGCCGGTCGTCGTTCTCCGGACCTGGGGTATCCCCTGCTCCGCGAGGAGTGTGGGGAAGGGGGTTTCGTGGTTCGCATCCGAGTCCTGGTCGTCGACGACCACCGTATCTTCGCCGAGTCGCTCGCCGCCGCCCTGGCCGCCGAGCCCGACGTCGACGTCTCGGCGGCCGGCAGCGGCCCGGCGGCGCTGCGCTGCATGGAGCGCGCGGCCGCCGAGGGCCGCCGGTACGACGTGCTGCTCGTCGACGCCGACCTGGGCGGCCATCTGCCGGGCATGCGGCCGGCGGCGCCGGTGCAGGAGGGCGACGAGGACGGGCTCGTCGACGGGATCTCCCTCGTCGCCGGGGTCCGCTCCGCACAGCCGGCCGTACGGATCGTCGTCCTCGCCGAGAAGGACGACCCGCGGCGCGCGGCCCTCGCCCTGCAGGCCGGTGCGTCGGGATGGGTGGCCAAGGACTGCTCGCTGTCGCGGCTGCTCAGCGTGATCCGCGGGGTGCTGCGCGAGGAGACGCATCTGCCGCCGGCGCTGCTGACCGGGGTGCTGCGGGAGCTGACGGCGGCGCGCAGGCACCGCACGGAGAGCGAGCGACTGGTGGAGTCCCTCACGCCGAGAGAGCGGGAGGTGCTGCGCTGCATGGTCGCGGGCCTGGGCCGCAAGGCCGTCGCCGAGCGGCTGTTCCTCTCCCCGCACACGGTCCGCACCCATATGCAGAACGTCCTCGGCAAACTGGGCGTCCACTCCACCCTGGCCGCCGTCGCCCTGGCCCGGCGGGCGGGAGTGGGGCCCGCCGATCTGGGGCCTGTCGGCCGGATCATGCCGGAGGAGAGCAGCAGCGCCTGAATCACCCGCGCGTGTCGGCCCCCGCGTCGCCGGCAGGACCCGGCCGGCAGGACCTCAGCCGGGGATGTTGTCGAACGGGGCGGTCAACTGGCGTAGGAGACCGGCGAGTTCGCCGCGCTGGGCGTGGGACAGCTCGGCGAGGATCGCCCGCTCCTGGGCGAGCAGGCCGGCCAGTGCCTGGTCGGCGCGGTCCTTGCCGTCGTCGGTGAGGCGGACCAGGACGCCGCGCCGGTCGCTCGGGTCGGGCAGCCGCTCCACCAGGCCCTTCTTGGCGAGCCGGTCGATCCGGTTCGTCATCGTGCCCGAGGTGACCAGCGTCTGCGTCAGCAGCTGACCGGGTGAGAGCTGGTACGGGGCGCCCGCGCGCCTGAGCGCGGTCAGCACGTCGAACTCCCAGGGCTCCAGCTGGTGCTCGGAGAACGCCAGACGGCGCGCCCGGTCCAGGTGCCGGGCCAGCCTGCTCACCCGGCTGAGCACCTCGAGCGGCTCCACGTCGAGGTCCGGGCGCTCCCGGCGCCACGCTGAGACCAGTCGATCGACCTCGTCCTCCATGACGATCAGTGTAGTGGTTGTGTCGACATGAAGTCTCTTGATGTCGAGTCTCTTGACGTCGAGATAGTTCTCGGTGGAGAGTGGACCTCATGACCGACACCGCCTGGGACCCGGCCCAGTACCTGCGCCACGCCGACCACCGCGCCCGCCCCTTCGGCGACCTCCTGGCCCGCGTCCCGGATCCGCCCGTGCACCCGGCACGGCCGCTCCGCGTCGCCGACCTGGGCTGCGGCCCCGGCAACGTCACCGCCCTCCTCACCGGCCGCTGGCCCGACGCCCATGTCACCGGCTACGACAACTCCGAGCAGATGCTCGCCGAAGCCCAGGCGCACGCCGGCGCGCGCCTCGACTTCGCGTACGCCGATCTGACCGCCTGGACGCCCGCCGAGACCTACGACGTGATCGTCTCCAACGCCGCCCTGCACTGGGTCCCCGGCCACCTCGACGCCTTCCCCGCCTGGCTCGACGGCCTCGCCCCCGGCGGCGTCCTCGCCTTCCAGGTCCCCCACAACATCGACGCGCCCCTGCACGCCCTCATGCGCGAACTGGGGAACACGCCCCGCTGGAAGGACCGCCTCGCCCACGTCCTGCGCCACGAGGACTCCGTCCACGCCCCCGGCGTCTACCTCGACCGCCTCGCGCGCCTGGGCTGCGACACCGACGTCTGGACGACGACGTACCACCACGTCCTCAAGGGCCCCGACCCCGTCCTCGACTGGGTCAAGGGCACCGGCCTGCGCCCCGTCCTCACCGCCCTGGCCGACGACCCCGAGGCCCGCGACGCCTTCCTCACCGAATACCGCGACCTCCTCCGTGAGGCCTACCCGCCCCACCCCTACGGCACGGTCCTCCCCTTCCGTCGCCTGTTCGCGGTGGCCCGCAAGGGGGCGTGAGGGTCAGGGCGTGCGTCCCAGGTGGGTGACGAGGATGCGGATCACGTCGTCGTCGATGACGTACAGGACGCGGTAGTCGCCGACGCGGAGGCGGCGCATCTCCGGACCGTATGCGAAGGAGTTGGAGGGGCGGGGCGCCTTCGCGAGCGCGTCGACGGCTTCATAGACGGCGGCGAGCCCAGGCGGGTCTTCCTTGAGGAAGCGTGAGGCCTGATCGGTGGCAGCCGGCTCCCAGATGATGCGGTAGGTCACGGTCGCAGCCCCAGCATGCGTCCGACTTCCTCGTGGGGGATGCCCTCGCCGAGCGTCCCCTCCGCCTTGCGTCGCTGGTAGTCCGCGACTGCGAGGGCGTCCTCGAGATCCTCTATCACCTGCGGAGAGACGAGCAGTGCGGCCACGTGACCGTGGTCGGTGAGGGCAATGGTCTCCCGGCCGTGGGCCGCGCGACGGACCAGGTCGCCGAGCTGGGAACGGGCTGCGCTGATCGCGATCTCAGTCATGTGCACATGGTGACACAACATGCATCTTGTGGAGCCCTGTTTGAACCGGGCGAGACGGGTCACCCGTTGTCACAAGACAGACCGCAGACCTGACTGGGAGTGATCGGTAGTGGCAGGCGAGCAGAAGTCCAAGGCGAAGATGGAGCAGGCCAAGGGGAAGGCCAAGGAGACGGTCGGCCGTGCCGTGGGCAACGAGCGGATGGAGGCCGAGGGCCGCGCCGAGCAGGCTACGGGCGACGCCCGTCAGTCCAAGGAGAAGGCGAAGGACGTCTTCAAGCGCTGAGAGGCGCACACCCAGCGCATTGTGGGAGGGCCCCCGCCTCGCGAGGCGGGGGCCCTCCCCGTGTCAGTTCTTGCGGCGCCCTATCAGGTGCGGCTTGGCCTCCAGGCCGTCCAGGCCGTGCCACGCGAGGTTCACCAGATGCGCCGCCACCTCCGCCTTCTTCGGCCGGCGCACGTCCAGCCACCACTGCCCGGTCAGCGCCACCATCCCCACCAGAGCCTGCGCGTACAGCGGCGCCAGCTTGGGATCGAAGCCTCGGCTCTTGAACTCGCGGCCGAGGATGTCCTCCACCTGGGTGGCGATGTCGGAGATGAGCGAGGCGAAGGTGCCCGTGGACTGCGGGATGGGGGAGTCCCGGACCAGGATGCGGAAGCCGTCCGTGTACTCCTCGATGTAGTCGAGGAGCGCGAAGGCCGCCTGCTCGCACAGCTCACGCGGATGACCGGCGGTCAGGGAACTCGTCACCATGTCGAGGAGCCGGCGCATCTCGCGGTCGACGACCACCGCGTACAGCCCCTCCTTGCCGCCGAAGTGCTCGTACACCACCGGCTTGGACACCCCGGCCTTGGCCGCGATCTCCTCCACCGACGTGCCCTCGAAGCCTCTCGCCGCGAACAGCGTCCGGCCGATCTCCAGCAACTGCTGGCGTCGCTGGGCGCCGGTCATCCGGGTGCGGCGCGTGCGCCTCGGCTTGTCCTCGTTGCTCGGGGTGCTGCTGGAGTCGGTCGCCACGGCGTCCATCATGCCGCTTCGGCGGTGGCCTTCCGGCGTCGGGAGCCGTCCTCCCCCGTGTTCCGGCGCGAATCGATACGCGAGCGTGACGGCCAGCGCACGTCGTACGCCCATCCGAACGTCTCGAAGATCCGGATGAAGCGGGCGGAGGAGTCCACCTGCCCGCGCTCCACCCCGTGCCGCGCCGACGTCGGGTCGGCATGGTGCAGGTTGTGCCAGGACTCGCCGCACGACAGCACGGCCAGCCACCACACGTTGCCCGAGCGGTCCCGCGACTTGAACGGCCGCTTGCCCACCGCGTGGCAGATCGAGTTGATCGACCACGTCACATGGTGCAGCAGCGCCACCCGGACCAGCGAGCCCCAGAAGAACCCGGTGAACGCGCCCCACCAGGACATCGTCACCAGCCCGCCGATCAGCGCCGGCAGCGCCAGGGACAGCGCCGTCCACAGCACGAACTGCCGTGAGATCGCCCGGATCGCCGGGTCCTTGACCAGATCCGGCGCGTACTTCTCCTGCGGCGTCTGCTCCTCGTCGAACATCCAGGCGATGTGCGCCCACCACAGGCCCTTCATCAGCGCCGGGACCGTCTCCCCGAACCGCCACGGCGAATGCGGGTCGCCCTCGGCGTCGGAGAACTTGTGGTGCTTGCGGTGGTCGGCCACCCAGCGCACCAGCGGACCCTCCACCGCCATCGAACCCATGATCGCCAGCGCGATCCGCAGCGGCTGCTTCGCCTTGAAGGAACCGTGCGTGAAGTAGCGGTGGAAGCCGATCGTGATGCCGTGGCACCCGAGGAAGTAGAAGAAGACCATCAGACCGAGGTCCAGCCAGCTCACCCCCCAGCCCCACGCCAGCGGCACCGCGGCGAGCAGCGCCAGGAACGGCACGGTGATGAAGAGCAGCAGGGTGATCTGCTCGATCGAGCGCTTCTGTTCGCCACCCAGGGTGGCCAAGAGCGCGGTGGAGTCGCCGGGCGCTTTCGAAGGGTCTTCGATCACGTCGGATGGTGTGGTCATGCGCGTCCCCTGTGGGGTCGTGGACTGACGGCAGAGCCGGAGGCCGGGGACCGAGGGCTGTTCCCTACGGTTCCGTAACCTACGGCATCGTAAGTATGGCAGCGCCCAGCCCGGCGGCAAGAGCCCGCCAGTCTGCGCGTCTGCGGCGACACCTATCCTTGGAGGCGGTCGGACAGCGCGGTCCGCTCTGTGTTCCACCCCGATGCCCGGCCCGTGAGCGGCGCCAGCCGCCGTGGGGCCGGCCCGACGGGTTCCCCTCCCGGAAGAGCCTCAACACTGCAAGGAGCCGCACCTGTGAGCAGTGCCGACGACCAGACGACCACCAGCACCGAGCTGCGCGCCGACATCCGCCGACTGGGCGACCTCCTCGGCGAGACCCTCGTCCGGCAGGAGGGCCCCGAGCTCCTCGACCTCGTCGAGAAGGTCCGCCGTCTCACCAGAGAGGACGGCGAGGCAGCCGCCGAACTGCTGCGCGGCACCGAACTGCAGACCGCGGCCAAGCTGGTCCGCGCCTTCTCCACCTACTTCCACCTCGCCAACGTCACCGAGCAGGTGCACCGCGGCCGGGAACTGCGCGCCCGGCGCGCCGCCGAGGGCGGCCTCCTCGCCCGCACCGCCGACCGCCTCAAGGACGCCGACCCCGACCACGTCCGCGAGAGCGTCCGCAACCTCAACGTCCGGCCCGTCTTCACCGCCCACCCCACCGAGGCCGCGCGCCGGTCCGTCCTCAACAAGCTGCGGCGCATCGCCGCGCTGCTGGAGACCCCGGTCATCGAGTCGGACCGCCGCCGCTACGACACCCGTCTGGCCGAGAACATCGACCTGGTCTGGCAGACGGACGAGCTGCGCGTCGTACGCCCCGAGCCCGCCGACGAGGCCCGCAACGCCATCTACTACCTCGACGAACTCCACGCGAACGCCGTCGGGGACGTCCTCGAGGACCTCACCGCAGAACTCGAACGCGTGGGCGTCACCCTCCCGGACGACACCCGTCCGCTGACCTTCGGCACCTGGATCGGCGGCGACCGCGACGGCAACCCCAACGTCACCCCCCAGGTCACCTGGGACGTCCTCATCCTCCAGCACGAGCACGGCATCAACGACGCCCTGGAGATGATCGACGAGCTGCGCGGCTTCCTGTCGAACTCGATCAGGTACACCGGGGCCACCGAGGAGCTCCTGGAGTCCCTGCGCACCGACCTCGAGCGCCTGCCCGAGATCAGCCCCCGCTACAAGCGCCTCAACGCCGAGGAGCCCTACCGGCTCAAGGCCACATGCATCCGGCAGAAGCTGGAGAACACCAAGCAGCGCCTGGCCCGGAACATCCCGCACGAGCCCGGCCGCGACTACCTCGGCACCAGCGAGCTCCTGAGCGACCTCGTCCTCATCCAGACCTCCCTGCGCGAGCACCGCGGAGCCCTCTTCGCCGACGGCCGGATGAACCGCACCATCCGCACCCTCGCCGCCTTCGGCCTCCAGCTCGCCACCATGGACGTCCGCGAACACGCCGACGCCCACCACCACGCCCTCGGCCAGCTCTTCGACCGCCTCGGCGAGGAGTCCTGGCGCTACACCGACATGCCCCGCGAGTACCGCACCAAGCTCCTCGCCAAGGAGCTCAGGTCCAGGAGGCCGCTCGCCCCCACCCCGGCCCCCGTCGACGCGGCCGGCGAGAAGACCCTCGGCGTCTTCCTCACCGTCAGGCGCGCCCTGGAGGTCTTCGGACCCGAGGTCGTCGAGTCGTACATCATCTCCATGTGCCAGGGCGCCGACGACGTCTTCGCCGCCGCCGTCCTCGCCCGCGAGGCCGGCCTGATCGATCTGCACGCCGGCTGGGCCAAGATCGGCATCGTGCCCCTGCTGGAGACCACCGACGAGCTCAAGGCCGCCGACACGATCCTGGAGGACATGCTCTCCGACCCCTCCTACCGCAGGCTCGTCGCCCTGCGCGGAGACGTCCAGGAGGTCATGCTCGGCTACTCCGACTCCTCCAAGTTCGGCGGCATCACCACCAGTCAGTGGGAGATCCACCGCGCCCAGCGCCGGCTGCGCGACGTCGCCCACCGCTACGGCGTACGGCTGCGCCTCTTCCACGGTCGCGGCGGCACCGTCGGCCGCGGCGGCGGCCCCTCCCACGACGCCATCCTCGCCCAGCCCTGGGGCACCCTGGAGGGCGAGATCAAGGTCACCGAACAGGGCGAGGTCATCTCCGACAAGTACCTCATCCCCTCCCTCGCCAGGGAGAACCTGGAACTGACCGTGGCGGCCACCCTCCAGGCCTCCGCCCTGCACACCGCGCCCCGCCAGTCCGACGAGGCCCTCGCCCGCTGGGACGCCGCCATGGACGTCGTCTCCGACGCGGCCCACGCCGCCTACCGCGCACTCGTCGAGGACCCCGACCTGCCGACGTACTTCCTCGCCTCCACGCCGGTCGACCAGCTCGCCGACCTGCACCTGGGCTCGCGGCCCTCGCGCCGCCCCGGCTCGGGCGTCTCGCTCGACGGTCTGCGCGCCATCCCGTGGGTCTTCGGCTGGACGCAGTCCCGCCAGATCGTCCCCGGCTGGTTCGGTGTCGGCTCCGGTCTGAAGGCCCTGCGCGAGGCCGGTCTCGACACCGTCCTGGACGAGATGCACGAGCAGTGGCACTTCTTCCGCAACTTCGTCTCCAACGTCGAGATGACCCTCGCCAAGACCGACCTGCGGATCGCCCAGCACTACGTCGACACGCTCGTCCCCGACGAGCTCAGGCACGTCTTCGACCGCATCAAGGCCGAACACGCCCTCACCGTCGCCGAAGTCCTCAAGATCACCGGCGAGCGTGAGCTGCTGGACGCCAACCCCGCCCTCAAGCAGACCTTCGGCATCCGCGACGCCTACCTGGACCCCATCTCCTACCTCCAGGTCACGCTCCTCAAGCGCCAGCGCGACGCCGCTGCCGCCGGCCAGGAACCCGACCCCCTCCTCGCCCGCGCCCTGCTCCTCACCGTCAACGGCGTGGCAGCCGGCCTGCGCAACACCGGCTGACCCGCACGCACACGACGAAGGGCGCCTTTCGCGGTCGTACGACCCGAAAGGCGCCCTTCGTCGTCTGTCAGCGCGGCTCGCCCTAGACGGCCAGGAACGCCGCCGTCAGCAGCGCCACCCCCGCGCCCCCCAGCACCCAGCCGGCCCTGACCCGCCGAAGTCCGCCCGCGACCACCACCGACGCCAGCAGCAGCGCGCCGCCCATCGGCACCCACGAGTACAGCACCCCCGCCGGACCCGAGCGCACCACCTCGTCGCTGGCCGGCTTGATCACCACCGTGTACGTCTGCCCCGTCCGCACCGCCACCGTCTTCTCGATCACCACACGCGGGCGCGGCGTCGATCCCGGCGACAACGGCGTGTACGGGCCCGTGCACGACTCCTCACCGCACCGCGTCACCTCGACCGTGCCCTGCTCCCGCCCCTTCGTCAGCATCACGTGCTGCGCGGTGCCCCAGGAACCCCACACCCCCGCCACGAGGATCAGCGCCGACACCACCGCCATCGCCGCCGATCTGCCGAACCGCAGCGCGGCGGCCGAGGCGTTGCGGGAGGCGGCGGCCCGGCGGGAGGAGGCCCGGTGACCCCGGTGCGTGGGACGCCTACGGGAGGAGACGGCAGTGGCAGGCATGGCCGGGATACTTGGCCATGCCGCCACGAACAGTCAACTCACCAGGGACTTCACGGACGGACAAATCAGGAGTTGTACGTACTCTGCGCCCGCTCCAGACCGTCGATCACCAGACACTCCACCGCGTCCGCCGCACGGTCCACGAAGTAGTCCAGCTCCTTGCGCTCCGCCGAGGCGAAGTCCTTCAGCACGAAATCCGCCACCTGCATCCGTCCCGGCGGCCGCCCGATCCCGAAGCGCACCCGGTGGTAGTCCGCGCCCATCGCCTTCGTCATCGACTTCAGACCGTTGTGCCCGTTGTCCCCGCCGCCCAGCTTCGAACGCAGCACACCGAAGTCGATGTCCAACTCGTCGTGGACCGCCACGACGTTCGCCAACGGCACCTTGTAGAAGTCCCGCAGCGCGTTCACCGGACCGCCCGACAGGTTCATGTACGACATCGGCTTCGCCAGCACCACCCGCCGGCTCCCGGGCCCCGGCGGCCCGATCCGCCCCTCCACGACCTGCGCCTGCGCCTTGCCCGCCCGCTTGAACCTCCCCCCGATCCGCTCGGCCAGCAGATCGGCCACCATGAACCCCACGTTGTGCCGGTTCATCGCGTACTCCGGGCCCGGATTGCCCAACCCCACGATCAGCCACGGGGCGCTCGGGTCGCTCGTCACGTCACTCTCTCCCTACGCGAACAGCCGCCGCTCTCCGAGGAGAGCGGCGGCTGGAGCCAATACCGCCGTCGGCGGCCGGACGGCTGATCAGGCCTCGGCGGCCTCTTCGCCGGCCTCGGACTCCTCGCCCTCGGCGGTCTCCTCGGCCTGCGCGGCCAGGACCTGGAGGACCACCGCGTCCTCGTCGACGGCCAGCGTCACACCGCTCGGCAGCTTGATGTCCTTGGCGTGGACGGAGGCGCCGGCCTCCAGGCCCTCGACGGACACCGTGACGGACTCGGGGATGTGCGTGGCCTCGGCCTCGACCGGAAGCGCGTTCAGGACGTGCTCCAGCAGGTTGCCGCCGGCAGCCAGCTCGCCCTCGGCGTGCACCGGGATCTCGACCGTGACCTTCTCGCCACGCTTGACCAGCAGCAGGTCGACGTGCTCCAGGAAGCCCTTCAGCGGGTCGCGCTGCACGGCCTTCGGGATCGCCAGCTCGTTGGTCTTGCCGTCGATGTCCAGCGAGATCAGGACGTTCGGCGTACGCAGCGCCAGCAGCAGCTCGTGACCCGGCAGCGTCAGGTGCAGCGGGTCGGCGCCGTGGCCGTACAGGACACCGGGAACCTTGTCGGCACGACGGATACGGCGGGCGGCGCCCTTGCCGAACTCGGTGCGCGACTCGGCGGCGATCTTCACCTCGGACATAACGATCACTCCTCGCAGTAAGCGGAACGGACGGGGTCACCCGGCCACGAACGGCCTGCTACGAAGAGCGCGTCGATAACGGACAACCGCACAGCAGTGCGGCCTCCCTCGCCGAGCAACTATGGAAGTCTACTCGGCGGAAGAGGCCGCACAGAAATCGATCACCGCCAAACGCGGTCCGACGCCTACTGCTCGTCGAACAGGCTCGTCACCGAGCCGTCCTCGAACACCTCACGCACCGCGCTCGCGATCGTCGGCGCGATCGACAGCACCGTGATCTTGTCCAGCTCCAGCTCGCCCGGCGTCGGCAGCGTGTTCGTGAACACGAACTCGCTCACCTTCGAGTTCTTCAGCCGGTCCGCCGCCGGACCCGACAGCACACCGTGCGTCGCCGTCACTATGACGTCCTCCGCACCGTGCGCGAACAGCGCGTCCGCCGCCGCGCAGATCGTGCCGCCCGTGTCGATCATGTCGTCGACCAGGACGCACACCCGGCCCTTGACCTCACCCACGACCTCGTGGACCGTGACCTGGTTCGCCACGTCCTTGTCGCGCCGCTTGTGCACGATCGCCAGCGGCGCCCCCAGCCGGTCGCACCAGCGGTCCGCGACCCGCACCCGGCCCGCGTCCGGCGAGACCACCGTCAGCTTGGTGCTGTCCACCTTGCTGCCCACGTAGTCCGCCAGCAGCGGCAGCGCGAACAGGTGGTCCACCGGACCGTCGAAGAAGCCCTGGATCTGGTCGGTGTGCAGATCCACCGTGAGGATCCGGTCCGCGCCCGCCGTCTTCATCAGATCCGCGATCAGACGCGCCGAGATCGGCTCACGCCCACGGTGCTTCTTGTCCTGCCGCGCATAACCGTAGAACGGCACGATCACGGTGATCGAACGCGCCGACGCGCGCTTCAACGCGTCGATCATGATCAGCTGCTCCATGATCCACTTGTTGATCGGAGCCGTGTGGCTCTGGATCAGGAAGCAGTCCGCACCACGCGCCGACTCCTGGTAACGGACGTAGATCTCGCCGTTGGCGAAGTCGAAGGCCTTCGTCGGGACGACCCCGACACCCAGCTGGTGGGCGACCTCCTCGGCAAGCTCGGGGTGGGCGCGGCCGGAGAAGAACATCAACTTCTTCTCGCCGGTCGTCTTGATCCCGGTCACAGCACTGTCTCCTCAGAGGTGTCTCAGCTGGATGCCGACAGACCGCGCCGCTGGGCGCGACGGGGCCGTCTCAGCTGGTGGGGGTGCGGGTGTGCACTTATCACGGTACGCCGTGTTCGACGCACTCGTTTCCGGTCAGTCCTGGCCCTCGCCCTGCCGGGAAGCCGCCTCCGCCGCCTTCGCCGCTGCGCTGCCCGGACGCTTGCGAGCCACCCAGCCCTCGATATTGCGCTGCTGACCACGGGCCACGGCCAGCGAACCGGGCGGCACATCCTTGGTGATCACCGAGCCGGCGGCGGTGTACGCGCCGTCCCCGACAGTGACAGGTGCCACAAACATGTTGTCCGAACCCGTACGGCAGTGCGACCCGACGGTGGTGTGATGCTTGTCCTGCCCGTCATAGTTCACGAACACGCTCGCAGCGCCGATGTTCGAATACTCGCCGATCGTCGCGTCACCCACGTACGACAGATGCGGCACCTTCGTGCCCTCGCCGATCGACGCGTTCTTCGTCTCCACGTACGTGCCGATCTTGCCCTTCGCGCCCAGACGCGTACCGGGCCGCAGATAGGCGAACGGACCCACCGACGCGTCCGCGCCGATGTGCGCGCCGTCCGCCACCGTGTTGTCCACCCGCGCCCCCGCCCCCACCGACGTGTTCCTCAGCCGGCAGTTCGGCCCCACCTCGGCGCCCTCATCCACACGGGTGGACCCCTGAAGCTGCGTACCGGGGTGCACCACGGCGTCCTGCCCGAACGCGACGGTCACATCGACCCACGTCGTCGCCGGGTCGATCACGGTCACACCGCCGAGCATCGCCCGCTCCAGCAGACGGTCGTTCAGGATCCGACGCGCCTGCGACAGCTGCACCCGGTTGTTGATCCCCGCGATCTCACGGTGATCCCCCGCCACCGACGCCCCCACCCGGTGCCCCGCCTCCCGCAGAATCCCGAGCACATCCGTCAGGTACTCCTCGCCCTGACTGTTGTCCGTACGCACCTGCTTCAACGCCTGAGCCAACAGCGCCCCGTCGAACGCGAACACCCCCGAGTTGATCTCCCGGACCGCCCGCTGCTCCTCCGTCGCGTCCTTGTGCTCCACGATCGCCGTCACCGCGCCCGTGGACGCGTCCCGCACGATCCGGCCGTACCCGGTCGCGTCCGGCACCTCCGCCGTCAGCACGGTCACCGCGTTGCCGTCCGCGTCGTGCGTGGCCGCGAGCCGCGCGAGCGTCTCCCCCGTCAGCAGCGGGGTGTCCCCGCACACCACGACCACCGTGCCGTCCACCGTCCCGCCGAGCTGCTCCAGGCCCATCCGCACGGCGTGCCCGGTGCCGTTCTGCTCCTCCTGGACCGCGGTGCGCACGTCCGGGTCGATCTCCCCCAGGTGAGCGGTGACCTTCTCGCGCGCGTGCCCGACGACGACGACCAGGTTCTCGGGGTCCAGCTCCCGCGAGGCGGCCAGCACATGCCCGACGAGGCTGCGACCGCAGATCTCGTGCAGGACCTTGGGAGTTGCCGACTTCATACGGGTGCCCTCACCCGCTGCGAGAACGACGACGGCTGCCGGGCGAGTGGCGCTCACGGAGTTGCCCTTCGGCTGTGGAGAGGTGGGACATCCGAAGGATACCGGGGCGGTTTCCCCGGGACATGAGAACGGGTCCTGACCTATGCGGCCAGGACCCGAACTTTGCAGCTCCGCCGGCTGGATTCGAACCAGCGTCTCAAGGCTCCAAAGGCCTGCGGGATGCCGCTACCCCACGGCGGATCGCTGCGTCAGACCATACCCGAGACGTGCTGGGGCCTGAGCCACCATTCCCTTCCACCAGCCTTCGATCTGGCGGTAGAGTTCGGCCGCCTGTGATACCCGGATCACCAGGCAACCTCGGTAGTTCTCACCGATGTTCTTGCGCACGGTCACGGGATTGTGCTTCTTGATCGTGGTCTTCTGAAGAGCGGAAACCTCGATGCCCACGAGATCCGCCCAGAAGCGCTTGGCTTCCTCTACGTCGGCCGTCATGTGGATCATCACGCGGTATGCAAGACGCTCGGGCTCTACGCCCAGGAGGTTGAGCCACGCCGAGTATAGCTGGATCACGCCCGGGTCGCTGTTGACGAAAGTGACGTTCTCCCGGCGGGCGTACGGCTTGTCCTTACTGCCTTCGGCCCAGTAGAGGGCGACGCCCGCTATGAACAAGTCGCGGTCGGACAGCTCGCCGATCTGCTCCGCTGCGGCGGCCTTGGTCCTTTGCCGCTGCTCGTCTCGGATCGCCAGCTCGTGCTCCCACCTCTTTCGACCGGCCAGTCTCGCCTGCTCCGCCGGGTCGCGGCGCTCCGGCCTCGGCAGGTCCCGTACCCACAGTGAGATCGAGCTCTTGGAGCATCCGAGTTCCACCTGGATCTGGTCGTACGTCCAGCCCTGCAGCCGCAGCTCCCTCGCCCTGTCCCTCAGGTCGTCCTTCGCGTTCGGTCGCTTCGTCCAGTCGGGAGGGGCCTCGCCTTCCAGGAGTCGGTTGAGGATGTCGTTGTTGTGGACGTGCAGCCGGTCGCGGATCTGGCGTCGGCTGAGCCCCGCCCGCCGCAGGGCGATCGCCTGCTCGCGCAGGCCCTCGAAGTCGGCGTACGTGCCATGGGAATGTGCCATGCGCATACCGTCCGGCTGGAATGTCGGGTTCCGGAGTCGAACGGGCATGGTTCAGCAGTTCGAGGGATGTCGGCGGGTTTTGTAGGTGTTCGGTTACCTGCCGTGCTGTAGGGCGGGCGTGGAAATGGGGCGGGAAAAGCGGGGGTTGCGCCCGTAGGGTGGAGGCATGACCACGACGGGGGAAGAGACCGCCACGGCTCGGGGAGGGCCTTGGTGGTGGGGCAGGCGCCGTAGTGCGGTGTTCGACTGGTGTCTCGCGGTGGCGTCCGCGCTGGAGTGCGCGGCGGAGGGGGTTCCGTTCGCGCGGGAGGCGGGGATCCCGGTCGGCGTGGGGGTGGTGTTCGGGTTTCTCGCCGGTTCGGTGCTCCTGGTGCGCCGCAGGTACCCGATCGCCGTGGTGCTGGTGGGGATCGCGATCACGCCGGCCGAGATGGGCTTCCTGATGGGGACCGTCGGCCTCTACACGCTGGCGGCGTCGGAGCTGCCGCGGCGGATCATCGGTTCGCTCGCCGGGATGCAGCTGGTGGGGACGTTGATCGTGACGTTCGTCCGGGTGCGGCAGGACATCGCGCGGGGCGATCTGACGTTGGGTGACTGGTTCGTGCCGTTCGCCTCGATCGCGATCTCGCTGGGGCTGACCGCGCCGCCGTTGCTGCTCGGCCTGTACGTGGGGGCGCGGCGGCGGTTGATGGAGAGTCTGCGGGAGCGGGCGGACGACCTGGAGCGGGAGCTGCAGTTGCTCGCGGAGCGGGCGGAGGAGCGGGCGGAGTGGGCGCGCAACGAGGAGCGGACGCGGATCGCGCGGGAGATGCATGACGTCGTCGCGCATCGGGTGAGTCTGATGGTGGTGCACGCGGCGGCGTTGCAGGCGGTGGCGCGGAAGGATCCGGAGAAGGCGGTGAAGAACGCCGCGCTGGTGGGGGACATGGGGCGGCAGGCGTTGATGGAGCTGCGGGAGATGCTCGGCGTGCTGCGCAGCGGTGGTGAGGGGGAGCGGCGTCCGGCGGTGGAGGCGGTCGCGGCGGTGGCGGTGGCGCGGGTCGTGGAGGAGGGGGAGGGGCCGTGTCTGGAGGAGTTGGAGGAGTTGGTGGGGCAGTCCGCGGCGGCGGGGATGGTGGTGGAGCTGTCGGTGGAGGGCGAGGTGCGGGGGTATGCGCCGGAGATCGAGCAGACGGCCTACCGGGTGGTGCAGGAGGCGCTGACGAACGTGCACAAGCACGCGGCGGGCGCCAAGGCGCGGGTGCGGTTGGCGCACCGGGTGGCGGAGATCGCGATGCAGGTGGAGAACGAGCCGCCGCCGGAGGCGGGTTCGGCGTCGTCGGCGCGGCTGCCGTCGGGGGGCAACGGTCTGGTGGGGATGAGGGAGCGGGTGGTGGGGCTGGGCGGGGTGTTCGTGTCGGGGCCGACGGAGGCGGGCGGCTTCCGGGTGTCGGCGGTGATTCCGGCGGGGTGAGCTGCCGCGTGCCGGTCAGCCCGCGGTGAGGCGGGCGGGTTCGATGCCGGAGACGAGGGCGCTGAGGGCTTGGTCGATGTCGGGGCCGAGGTACCAGTCGCCGGTGTGGTCGAGGGCGTAGACGCGGCCTTCGGCGTCGATGGCGATGAGTCCGTTGTGGTCGGTTTCGGCGCCGAGGGGGCTGACGTCGGTGTCGAGGGCGCGGCCGAGGTCGGCGAGGGTGCGGGCCATGTGGAGGCCGTGCAGGGGGTTGAGGTCGACGGTGGCGGGGGCGACCTGGCGGCCGGGGCCGGTGGGGGCGACGCGCAGGCCGCCGAACTCGGCCCAGGCCTCGACGGCGGCGGGGAAGACGGCGTGGCGGTGGCCGGCGGGTGAGGTGTGGTCGCGCAGGCGGTCGGCCCAGAGTTCGGCTTGCTTGATGTCCCAGCGTCCGGGGCGCCAGCCGGCGGCGCGCAGGGCGGCGTCGACGGGGACGGGGAAGCGGGTGGTGGGGGTGCGGTGATCGGGGTGCATCTGCCCTTCGTCCGTCGAGATCGTGCGGTTGTGCGGTGGTGCTTCGCTGTGCGTTTCGAATGACGCGGTGTGTGTGGAGGGGGTCAGCCGTCGCTGCCCGCCGGGTCGACGATGTAGACGCCGAAGTGGTCGCTGAGGGCGGTGCAGGCGCGGCAGGGCGTGGCGAAGCTGCCGTGGAGGGGGTCGCCGTCCTCGCGAATACGCCGGGCGGTGAGTTTGGCCTGCTTGAGGGCTTTGCGGGCTTCGCCGTTGGTCATCGGTTTGCGGGCGGCGCGTCTGCTGCGGGTGGCGTCGACGGCGGCGATGTGGCGGGAGATGAGGAGGGCTTCGGCGCAGCGGCCGGTGAAGCGGTTGCGCTGGGCGGTGGGGAGGGTGTCGAGGAAGTCCTGGACGAGGGGGTGCAGCGCGGGTGGCTGGTCTCCGCGGGCGGCGGTGCAGGTGAGGGTTTCGCCGCGGACGGAGAGGGCGGCGGCGATGGTGGGGAGTATGCCGTCGCGGCGGTGCAGCAGGGCGGGGACGTGGGGGGTGTCGGCGTGGCTCCAGCCGATGCGGGGGTCGCCGGAGTGGCCGGCGTGCGGTCCCGTTTGCGTGCCGTTCATGGTGGTCTTCCCCTCCCGTGCGTCCCCCGGAGGTCACAGGGTGCCAAATGGCGAGGCTGCTGGGAAAGCTGGGGCGTTGCGACACGCCCGGTTGGGGGTGTGCCGTCACGGTGGGGTGACGGCTGGTCACGGAAGCGGAGGCCCGGTGACCGGTGTCGTCGTACCGCATAGGCTGTCGGCACCGCTTGGCGTGCGGTTGACGCGCGTCGGAGACCGTTGGAGACAGTCGAATACGGGCGTGGTGGTCGGTGCCGGAAGCGGGCCGGTCGCTTCGGTTCGTACAGAGTGCCGCAGGGGGCAACCGCCATGACGACAGGTCGGCTCGGGCAGCAAGCCGCGCCGCCGAACGCGGCCTACGCCGGGCAGGTCGTGCACTTCCCGGATCCGGTCCGGGCGGCGCGCCATCCGAGGGGGGTGCGGGTGGACGAGCGCGGTTATCCCGACTTCTCGCCCTATGCGCGTGCGGCGGCGGAGATCGCGGATCCGCCGGAGGGTTTCGGGGTCGATGAGCTGCGGCTGACGGACTACGTGTCGGCGAACGCCGCGTTGGCGGCGTCGGGCCATGAGCTGTGGGACACGGTCGAGAGCGTGGCGACGCCGCACGGCTGGACGTGGCATCACGTGGTGGGCTCGCGGCGGCTGGAGCTGGTGCCGGTCGAGGTGAAGGCGCTGCTGCGGCATCACGGCGGGGTGGCGACGGCGGCGGTGGACCACGCGAAGCGGGGGACGCGGCCGTTGCAGGAGACGCGTCCGGCGCACTTCGGTCTGCCGAAGTCGGGTGTGGCGGTGACGGAGTCGCAGGTGCAGGGGGTCGAGGAGGACCTCGGCTACCGGCTGCCGGGCGCGTACCGGTCGTTCCTGAAGGCGGCGGGCGGCTGCGCGCCGGTGGGGGCCGCGTTGGACGCGGAGTTGGGGCTGCTGGTGGACCAGCCGTTCTTCACGGTGCGCGACGAGGCGGCGGTCAACGATCTCGTGTACGTCAACAAGTGTCTGCGGGACCATCTGACGAAGGACTTCCTGGGCGTCGGGTTCGTGCAGGGCGGTCTGCTGGCGGTGAAGGTGAAGGGCGCGGGGATCGGTTCGGTGTGGTTCTGCGCGTACGACGACGCGCGGGACGTGGATCCGGCGTGGCCGCCGGCGGAGCGGGTGGAGCGGTTGTTGCTGCCGTGCGGTGAGGACTTCGACGTGTTCGTGTCCCGGCTGGCGGGCAGGCCGCCGGAGTTGGAGACGGTGGCGAATCTGATGGTGGACGGCGGTTTCGCGCGTGCTGTTCCGGCGGCCGCGGGTTCGTCCGTGTCGTCCGTCGGCGTGGGGGAGTGATCCGGCGATGGTGACGTTCGCTCAGGCGCAGGAGCGCGGCGAGGAGTGGATCAACGGGGACGTCCCGGCGTACCAGCATCGTGAGGTGCGGGTGCGGGAGTTCGGCCTGGGGTTCGTGGTGTGGGCCGAGGACCGCGCGGAGGGGCCGCGTTCGGACGGGGGCGGTCAGCGGCTGGTGCTGGCCCGGGACGGCGGGGAGGTCACCTTGTGGCCGTCGCTGCCGGTGGGCGAGGTGATCCGGCGGTACGAGGAGGAGTACGGGCGTCCGCAGGGCGAGCCGGAGCCGGAGCCGGCGGTCGCGGCGCGGGTGGATCTGAATCAGACGTCGTTCTTGTTGTCGCCGCCGGAGTGGTTGCAGGAGGCGGCGGACCGGATGGGGATGCCGGGGCGGCGGGGAGAGGGTGATGAGGCGGGGACCGGTTCCGGTTCCGGGCCTGGGACGGGCTCGGCCTCTACGGGTTCTGCCGGTGCGGCATCCGCCGGTGGCGGGGCCGTGACGCCGGACGCCTCGCTGCCGCAGACGCAGGCCGGGGTGCCCGCGGGCGGGGGTGCGGGGCCGGGTGCGCCGTCCGCGCCGGCGGGGGCGACGCCCTGGGCGGGCACGGACACCAATGCCGACGGCGGCGACGACCGTTCCGTCCCGCTGCCCGCGACGGTGTTCGCGCCGCCGCTGAGCGGCTCGGACGACGATGCGCCGGCGCCGCCCTCCTCCGCGCCGGACGCCAAGACGGCGCTGATCGCCGGTGGCAGTCAGCTTCCGCCGACGGCCCTCTCGCCGGCGCTCGGCGATCCGCCTGCGCAGGGCGCGCCGCAGCCGCCGGCGGCGTCGCAGGGCTCGGGTGTGCCGCAGCCGCCCAGTGCTCCGGCGGCTCCGGCGCGGCCGCTCGCGCCGAACGCCGGGGACATCGCAGACGCCGCGACCAGCAAGGCGGCCCCGCCGCCGCGTCGTCCGCGCGGCGGGTCGACGCCGCCGCCTCCGCCGGGTGCGCCGGGCGTTCCCGGCGCCCGGCCGGGCGCTGCTCCGCCGCCGCCCCCGCCCGGTCCGGGTGCGCCCGGCGCGCCGGCGGGCGGGTATGTGCCCACGCAGCTCGTGTCCGCGCTGGGGCCCGAGGGGCCGGGCGCGCCGCAGTCGCCCGGTGCGCCTGCTGCTCCTGGCACGCCTGGGGGAGGCACGCCCGGCGGTACGCCTCCGGGCGGGGTGCACCACGCGGCCACGATGCTCGCCGACCCCGGCCGGCAGGGCCCCGGCGGCGGTGTGCCGCAGCCCCCGCAGGCTCCCGGTGCTCCCGGTGCTCCCGGGGCCCCGTTGCCCCCGGCCAACTCGCCCGGCGCCCACGGTCCGGCGGGTGGTGCGCAGGGTGCCGTCCACCATGCGGCGACGGTGCTCTCGGGTCCTCCCGCAGGTCCTCCGGCGGGTCCTCCGGCGGGTCCTCCGGCGGGTCCTCCGGCGGGTCCTCCGGCCGGCCCCCCGCCCGGTCCTCCCGGCACGCCTCCGCCGTCCTTCGCCCCGGGCGGCCCGCAGCCGATGCCGCCGGGCGGAATGCCGCCCGGTGCGATGCCGCCGCCGGCCGGGCCCGCGCCGGGGCAGCCGTCGGCGTACGGGTATCCGCAGGGGCAGCCGACGGTCGGCCCCGGCTATCAGGCCGTGCTGCGCTATCGCGCGCAGGACGGTTCGGAGCGGCAGCTGATCCGCCGGTCCGCGCCGGGCACCCCGCACCCGGAGTGGCAGATCTTCCACGAGCTGCGCGCGATGAACGTGCCGCCGGACCAGGTGCTGGAGCTGCACACGGAGCTGGAGTCGTGTGAGCTGCCGGGTGCGTACTGCGCGCGGATGATCCGGGAGCAGTGGCCGCAGGCGCGGATCACGAGCATCGCCTCGTACGGCACGGATCACGCGAGCCGTCAGCAGGGGATGCGGCAACTGCTGGCTCACCAGGGTGAGTTGCACCAGGTCGCCGACGGTCCCGCGCGTCCTGCGCCGGTGCGTGCGCCGTTGCCGCAGGTGCAGCCGGCGCCGCCGGTCCCCCCGGAGGCGGTCGCGCAGGAGCTGGCGGCGGCGTTCGGGCCGGGGGTGTTCCGGTTCGAGCAGGCGGCGGTGGCCCGGCAGGGGGTGCCGCCGGTCGTGGCGCACACGCTGGTGACGGCGGGTCTGCCGGTGGACATGGGCCCGTTCTTCTGGGCGCAGCCCCAGCCGGGGCGGCCGGTGCCGACGCTGGCGGAGCTGGCGGCCGAGCGGGGGGTGCAGCCGTCGTCGGACGCGGGGTCGTACCTCGTGATGGGCAGCGACTTCGGCAAGGCGGTCTGTGTGCAGTACGGGACGGCGAACATCGTCGCCGTGCCGGTGGAGGCGGGGCCGGGCGGTGCGCCGGTGCCGCCGCAGTTCGTGAACACCGGGCTGCCGGAGTTCGTGCGCTGCCTCGCGCTGCTCGGGCGGATGTGGCGGCTGCGGTTCGGGCTGAACCAGGAGCAGGCGGGCCGCTGGACCGTCGACTTCCAGGCCCAGCTGGCCTCGCTCGACCCGGCGGCGCTCGGGTCGGCGGACAGCTGGTGGTCGGTGCTGCTGGAGCAGATGTGGGACGGGCTGTTGTGAGGCGTGCGCGCCGCTGACGCGGTGGGCGCCGAGGGCCGGACCGGTCGTACGACCGGTCCGGCCCTTCTGCGTTCGCGTTCCGGATCGTTCGGTGTCGACCGCCACCTGTGCCCGGAGTGTCGCGTTATGAACACTTAAGGCCGATACATCAAGATATGCGCGAAATCATTTTTTCGAAGTCCGTCTGGTGGAGAGGGGCTACAAATGAGCAGCGCGCACAGCGCACAGGTGTCGCCGCCGGGGTTCGTGACCGTTCGCGGGCGCGGCTACCGGCCCAAAGAGGTCGACGCGTTCACCGCCGCGCTCTCCGCCGAACGCGACGCCGCCTGGGGGCGGGTCACGCGGCTCACCGGGCTCGCGCAGGAGATGCTGGCGGAGTCCGAGCGGCTGCGGGAGGCCGTGAAGGGGCTCGCGCCGCAGGCGTACGACGCGCTCGGGGAGCGTGCGCGACGCGTCTTCCAGCTCGTGCAGGAGGAGGCGGCCCAGGTGCGCGAGCAGGCGCGGCAGGAGGCGCAGGAGGAGGTCGCGGAGGCCGAGGCCCGCGCCCTCGCCGTGCGCCGGACCGCGCAGGAGCAGGCGGAGGCGATCCGCGCGGAGGCCAAGGAGCACGTCCGCCGTCGGCTGCTGGCCGCCCGCGCGGAGGCGCACGGGATCCGGGCCGGCGCGCGGCGCAAGGTCAAGGAGTTCCGCGGCGAGGCGCTGACGGGGATGCGGGACGTGCGTCAGCGCACCGCGGGGCTGCTCGTCGAGCCGAAGCGGGAGTACGCGGAGCGGCTGGCGGCGGCGGAGCGGGAGGACGCCGAGCGGGTCAGCGCCTTCGACGCCAACCACGCCCGGGCGATGGCCCGTGCGGAGGAGGCCCTCGCCGAGGCGCAGCGGGAGCTGGCCGAGGCCGAGGAGTCCTCCCGCCGCCGCCAGGACGAGGCACGCGCGCGTGCCGCCCAGATCGTGGCCGAGGCCCACCTCCGGGAGGACCGCATCGCACGGGAGACAGAACGCGTCCTGCGCCAGCACGGTGAACGCCGGGACGAGATCCAGACCCACATGGACCAGATGCGAGACACCCTGAAAGTCCTGACAGGCCAACCGGTCGAGTAACCCCGCCGCCCCCCGGCGGGGCGGCCTCTCCGCCCCCCGGCGCGCGCCCCCTGTCCCCGGCTCCCGCCACTCGCCCCACGGCGGGACGCCTCACCTCCCCGGCCTGCGGCCCTGGCTTCCGCCAAGTGCCCGACGGCGGGAGGTCCGCCGTTCCGGCCTCCCTGCCTCGACCCCCGCCACTTGCCTCAGGGCAGGTGGCTCGTCGGCTTCTCCGCACCCCTGCGCGCCGCCCGGCCCCGGCTCCCGCCACTCGCCCCACGGCGGGCCCCCCCACCTTCCGGGCTGCGGCCCCGTGCCCGACGGCGGGAGGTCCGCCGTTCCGGCCTCCCTGCCTCGACCCCCGCCACTTGCCTCAGGGCAGGTGGCTCGTCGGCTTCTCCGCACCCCTGCG
>NZ_JBIWPF010000011.1:0-14785 GCF_044768125.1 Streptomyces sp. NPDC101166 | reverse complement strand
TGCGCGCGCCGCCCGGCCCTGCCCTCTCGGGCCCGCCGCACGCCCCGCCGCGGGACGTCCGCTGCCCGCCCCCGCCCCCGGCCCGGCCGCGCCCTCCGGCTGCCGTCGTACGCACGCGCGGCGGGAGGCCCGCCGACACCCACGCCGCGCCGTCGGCCAACTCGGGGTTGGCCCGGTCGAGTTGCCTCGCGTGCGGGAACCCGTCACCGCCCCCCGGACCATGCCGTTTCGCCCGCGTCGGCGCCATCGGCCACGCCCGGTCAGGTCGCGGTGGCGAGCCGTGGCTTGACCCTGACGTGACGGCAGGGTGGACCCTGATGCGGAGTCGCGAGGAGGAGGCGACCCCGAGAGTCGCTCCGCCTGGCGGGGGACTTCCCCTAGGGGTGTCTCCGCCTTACGGGTCGGGGAGGGGTCGTACCGACGGAGGACGAGACGGTCCCCCTCTGCTCCTTAACCTTGCTTTATGCCACGGGGGAGGGCCAACCCCACTGGGGGAAGGTGGGGTTAACCCCCCGCCAGGACGGGTCCGAGCACCAGCGCGCCGGACCGGTCCCCGCCGACAGACTGGGCGGCACAGGGACACGACTCACCAGCTCGCCGGCACGACGTGAACCGCGGGACGCAACCCGCACCCGGGACGCCCACGCGTCCCGTCCGCTGATCGATATAGGAGACATACCGTGACTTCGGCTGTGACCATTCCCAGGCACGGGGGCACTGGAGGGCGTACGGCCGTAGCCGCGCGGGCGCGGCAGGTCGTGAAGGCGTACGGGTCGGGGGAGACCCGTGTCGTCGCTCTCGACCACGTCGACGTGGACATCGCCCGCGGCCACTACACCGCGATCATGGGCCCCTCGGGGTCCGGCAAGTCCACCCTGATGCACTGCCTCGCCGGTCTCGACACCGTCACGTCCGGGCAGATCTACCTGGACGAGACCGAGA
The DNA here is from genome assembly GCF_044768125.1 of Streptomyces sp. NPDC101166. Taxonomy (NCBI): domain Bacteria; kingdom Bacillati; phylum Actinomycetota; class Actinomycetes; order Kitasatosporales; family Streptomycetaceae; genus Streptomyces; species Streptomyces sp. NPDC101166. Next base: position 13,843 of record NZ_JBIWPF010000011.1, on the reverse strand, counting down.
TCACCGGCCTGAAGGACAAGAAGCTCACCAAGCTGCGCCGGGACCGCATCGGGTTCATCTTCCAGGCGTTCAACCTGCTGCCGACGCTCAACGCGCTGGAGAACATCACGCTGCCCATGGACATCGCCGGGCGCAAGCCCGACAAGGAGTGGCTGGACCGCGTCGTCGAGACCGTCGGCCTCGCCGGCCGGCTCAAGCACCGCCCCACCCAGCTCTCCGGCGGTCAGCAGCAACGCGTCGCCGTGGCAAGGGCGTTGGCGGCCCGTCCGGAGATCATCTTCGGTGACGAGCCGACCGGAAACCTCGACTCGCGCGCCGGCGCCGAAGTCCTCGGCTTCCTGCGCAGGTCCGTGGACGATCTCGGCCAGACCATCGTGATGGTCACCCACGACCCGGTGGCCGCCTCCTACGCCGACCGCGTCCTCTACCTCGCCGACGGCCGGATCGTCGACGAGATGCACCAGCCGACCGCCGACCAGGTCCTGGACCGGATGAAGGACTTCGACGCCCGGGGGCGCACGTCATGACCGTCCTGAAGACCTCGATGCGCAACTTCTTCGCGCACAAGGGACGCATGGCTCTGTCGGCCGTGGCGGTCCTGCTGTCGGTGGCCTTCGTCTGCGGGACGCTGGTGTTCACCGACACGATGAACACCACCTTCGACAAGCTGTTCGCGGCCACCTCCTCCGATGTGACGGTGAGCGCGCAGAACGCCTCCGACACCGGCGAGACCACCTCCTCCAACGGCAGACCGCCGGTCATGCCGGACAGCGTCCTCGGCAAGGTCCGCGCGGCGGCCGGCGTGAAGTCGGCGGAGGGCACCGTCTTCTCGACCTCCGTCACCGTCGTCGACGCCGACAAGGACAACCTGTCGCCGTCCAGTGGCGCCCCCACCATCGTCGGCAGCTGGAGCGCCAACGAGGCGCGCACCATGAGGATCACCGAGGGTGCGGCGCCCCAGGGCACCGGCCAGATCATGATCGACGCGGACACCGCCGACAAGCACGGCCTCAAGCTCGGCGACGAGCTCGGCGTGATCACCGCGGTCGGCACGCACACCTCGAAGATCTCCGGCATCGCCGCCTTCCAGGTCACCAACCCCGGCGCCGCGGTGTTCTACTACGACACCAAGACGGCCCAGCAGATGCTGGTCGGCAAGCCGGGCGTCTTCACCAACGTCAACATCACGGCCGCGGCCGGGGTGAGCGACGACCAGCTGAAGAAGAACGTCGCGGCCGCGATCGGCGGCCAGTACAAGGTGCAGACCGCCAAGGAGACCGCCGACGCCAACCGCAAGGACGTCGGGGAATTCCTCAACGTGATGAAGTACGCGATGCTCGGCTTCGCCGGGATCGCCTTCCTCGTCGGCATCTTCCTGATCATCAACACCTTCTCCATGCTGGTCGCCCAGCGCACCCGGGAGATCGGCCTGATGCGCGCCATCGGCTCCTCCCGCAAGCAGGTCAACCGCTCGGTCCTCGTGGAGGCGCTGCTGCTCGGCGTCGTCGGCTCGGTCGTCGGCGTCGGCGCGGGCGTCGGCATCGCCGTCGGCCTGATGAAGCTGATGGGCCTGACCGGCATGAACCTGTCCACCGACGATCTGACGGTGGCCTGGACGACCCCGGTCGTCGGCGTCGCCCTCGGCGTGATCGTCACCGTCCTCGCCGCCTACCTGCCCGCCCGTCGTGCAGGCAAGGTCTCCCCGATGGCCGCCCTGCGCGACGCGGGCGCCCCCGCCGACGCCAAGGCCGGCCGGGTCCGCGCCGTCATCGGCGCCGTCCTCACCGGCGGCGGAGGCCTCTGCCTGTACCTGGCCACCGCTGCCGGCAAGGCGAGCGAGGGCTCCCTGTGGCTCGGTCTCGGCGTGGTCCTCACCCTGATCGGCTTCGTCGTCATCGGCCCACTGCTCGCCGGCGGCGTGGTGCGGGTCCTCGGCGCGATGCTGCTGCGGGTCTTCGGCCCGGTCGGCCGGATGGCCGAGCGCAACGCCCTGCGCAACCCGCGCCGCACCGGCGCCACCGGCGCGGCCCTGATGATCGGCCTCGCCCTGGTCGCCTGTCTGTCGGTGGTCGGCTCCTCCATGGTCGCCTCCGCGACCGACCAGCTCGACAAGACCGTCGGTACGGACTTCATCATCCAGAACGACACCGGTCAGCCCATCACCCCGCAGGCGGTCCAGGCCGCCAAGGCGGTGCCGGGACTGGAGCGGGTCACGGAGTACAAGATCCTCGAGGCCGGCCTCAGGACCCCCGACGGCAAGACGTCCGCCAAGGAGACGCTCAACGCCGCTGACCCGTCGTATGTGAAGGACCTGAACGTCGAGACCGTCGCCGGTGACCTGGCCGACGCCTACCGGCCCGACTCGATGTCCGTGTTCGAGGGATTCGCCGAGGCCCACGGCCTCAAGCTCGGCTCGAAGGTGGACGTGGCCTTCAAGGACGGCGACAAGGCGACGCTCACGGTCCGCGCCATCACCAGCGACGAGATGGTGGTCGACAAGGGCGCGATGTACGTATCGATCGCGACGGTCGCCAAGTACGTGCCGGCCGACCGGATGCCGCTGGACATGCTGGTCTTCGCCACCGCCAAGGAGGGGCAGCAGGACGCCGCCTACAAGGCCCTGAAGTCGGCGATGCACGACTACCCGCAGTACAAGGTCCGCGACCAGACCGACTACAAGCAGGCCCTGAAGGACCAGATCGGCCAGCTGCTGAACCTGATCTACGGCCTGCTGGCTCTCGCGATCATCGTGGCGGTCCTCGGCGTGGTGAACACCCTGGCCCTGTCGGTGGTGGAGCGCACCCGGGAGATCGGCCTCATGCGGGCCATCGGTCTCTCCCGCCGCCAGCTGCGCCGCATGATCCGTCTGGAGTCGGTCGTCATCGCCCTCTTCGGCGCGCTGCTCGGCCTGGGCCTGGGCATGGGCTGGGGCGCCACCGCCCAGCAGCTCCTCGCCCTGGAGGGGCTGAAGGTCCTGGACATCCCCTGGCCGACGATCATCGGGGTCTTCCTCGCATCGGCCTTCGTGGGCCTCTTCGCGGCCCTGGTCCCGGCCTTCAGGGCAGGCCGCATGAACGTCCTGAACGCCATCGCGACGGACTGACCGAAAAACCCCATCGACCCCGGCACCGAGGAGCCACGGGGGGCTCCTCGGCGCCGGGCTTTTCGGCGTCGGCGCGGGGCGGATTCCGGCCCCCGCGCCCCACCCGTCGTCCACAGCCCCCGCACACCACCCCGCCCCGACGTACCCTGGAACACCCCCGGCCCGTGACACGAGTCGGGCCCTTCGCGTTGCTCATCAACTCGCCTCGGACCCCCGGACGGAAAATCCCCTCCATGAGCCTGCACGGTCTGCTCGACGCCGTACTCAAGGACCCCGCCCTCGCGGAAGCGATCCCCGCGGCCGCAGAGGGCAACCGCATGCACGTCGACCTGGTCGGCCCCCCGGCGGCCCGCCCCTTCGCCATCGCCGCCCTCGCGCGCGAGACGACCCGCACGGTCCTCGCCGTCACCGCGACCGGCCGCGAGGCCGAGGACCTGGCAGCCGCCCTGCGCTCCCTGCTGCCCCCGGACGGCGTCGTCGAGTACCCCTCCTGGGAGACGCTCCCGCACGAACGCCTCAGCCCCCGCAGCGACACCGTCGGCCGCCGCCTCGCCGTCCTGCGCCGGCTGGCCCACCCCCGCCCCGACGACCCCGAGACCGGTCCGGTGTCCGTCGTCGTCGCCCCCGTCCGCTCGGTGCTGCAACCGCAGGTCAAGGGCCTCGGCGACCTGGAACCGGTCGCCCTGAGGTCGGGGCGGACCGCCGATCTGAACGAGACGGTCGAAGCCCTCGCCGCGGCCGCGTACACGCGCGTGGAGCTCGTCGAGAAGCGCGGCGAGTTCGCCGTGCGCGGCGGCATCCTGGACGTGTTCCCGCCCACCGAGGAACACCCCCTGCGCATCGAGTTCTGGGGCGACGACGTCGAGGAGATCCGCTACTTCAAGGTCGCCGACCAGCGCTCCCTGGAGGTCGCCGAACACGGACTGTGGGCCCCGCCCTGCCGTGAGCTCCTCCTCACCGACGACGTCCGCGCACGCGCGCGTGCCCTCGCCGAACAGCACCCGGAACTCGGCGAACTGCTGGGCAAGATCGCCGAGGGCATCGCCGTCGAGGGCATGGAGTCCCTCGCCCCGGTTCTCGTCGACGACATGGAGCTGCTCCTCGATGTCCTGCCCGAGGGCGCGATGGCCGTCGTCTGCGATCCGGAGCGGGTCCGCACCCGGGCCTCCGACCTGGTGGCGACCTCGCAGGAGTTCCTCCAGGCGTCCTGGGCGGCCACCGCCGGCGGAGGGGAGGCGCCGATCGACGTCGGCGCGGCCTCCCTGTGGTCGATCGCCGACGTCCGCGACCGCGCCCGTGAGCTGGACATGATGTGGTGGTCGGTGTCGCCGTTCGCCGCCGACCTGGAACTGGAGGCCGACACCCTCCAGTTCGGCATGCACGCCCCGGAGACCTACCGCGGCGACACCGCGAAGGCGCTCGCCGACACCAAGGGCTGGCTCGCCGACGGCTGGCGGGTCGTCTTCGTCACCGAGGGCCACGGCACGGCGGCCCGCACGGTGGAGGTGCTCGGCGGCGAGGGCGTCGCCGCCCGCCTCGACGGCGACCTGACCGAGCTGAGTCCCTCCGTCGTCCACGTCTCCTGCGGCTCGATCGACTACGGCTTCGTCGACGCGGCACTGCGGCTCGCCGTCCTCACCGAGACCGACCTGTCGGGCCAGAAGGCGGCCGGCAAGGACGGCGCGCGCATGCCCGCCCGCCGCAGGAAGACGATCGACCCGCTCACCCTGGAGACGGGCGACTACATCGTCCACGAGCAGCACGGCGTGGGCCGCTACATCGAGATGGTGCAGCGCACCGTGCAGGGCGCCACACGCGAGTACCTCGTCGTGGAGTACGCCCCCGCCAAGCGCGGCCAGCCCGGCGACCGCCTCTACATCCCCACCGACCAGCTGGAGCAGATCACCAAGTACGTCGGCGGCGAGGCGCCCACCCTGCACCGCCTGGGCGGCGCGGACTGGACGAAGACCAAGGCGCGCGCGAAGAAGGCCGTCAAGGAGATCGCCGCCGACCTCATCAAGCTCTACAGCGCGCGGATGGCCGCCCCCGGCCACGCCTTCGGCACGGACACCCCGTGGCAGCGCGAACTGGAGGACGCCTTCCCCTACGCGGAGACGCCCGACCAGCTCACCACCATCGCCGAGGTCAAGGACGACATGGAGAAGACGGTCCCCATGGACCGCCTGATCTGCGGCGACGTCGGCTACGGCAAGACGGAGATCGCGGTCCGCGCCGCGTTCAAGGCCGTCCAGGACGGCAAGCAGGTCGCCGTCCTCGTCCCGACCACGCTCCTCGTCCAGCAGCACTTCGGCACCTTCAGCGAGCGCTACTCCCAGTTCCCGGTGAACGTGCGGGCGCTGTCCCGGTTCCAGACCGACACCGAGGCCAAGGCCGTCCTGGAGGGCCTGCGCGAGGGCTCCGTGGACGTCGTCATCGGCACCCACCGCCTGTTCTCCTCCGAGACGAAGTTCAAGGACCTCGGCCTGGTCATCGTCGACGAGGAGCAGCGCTTCGGCGTCGAGCACAAGGAGCAGCTGAAGAAGCTCCGCGCCAACGTCGACGTCCTGACCATGTCCGCCACGCCCATCCCGCGCACCCTGGAGATGGCGGTGACCGGCATCCGCGAGATGTCGACGATCACCACGCCCCCGGAGGAGCGCCACCCGGTGCTCACCTTCGTCGGCCCCTACGAGGAGAAGCAGATCGGCGCGGCCATCCGGCGCGAACTGCTGCGCGAGGGCCAGGTCTTCTACATCCACAACCGGGTCGAGTCGATCGACCGCGCGGCCGCCCGGCTGCGGGAGTTCGTCCCCGAGGCGCGGATCGCCACGGCGCACGGACAGATGTCGGAGGGCGCGCTGGAGCAGGTCGTCGTCGACTTCTGGGAGAAGCGGTTCGACGTGCTCGTCTCGACGACGATCGTCGAGTCGGGCATCGACATCTCCAACGCCAACACGCTGATCGTGGAGCGCGGCGACACCTTCGGCCTGTCCCAGCTGCACCAGCTGCGCGGACGGGTCGGCCGTGGCCGGGAGCGCGGTTACGCCTACTTCCTCTACCCGCCGGAGAAGCCCCTGACGGAGACCGCGCACGAACGGCTCGCCACCATCGCCCAGCACACGGAGATGGGCGCGGGCATGTACGTGGCGATGAAGGACCTGGAGATCCGGGGCGCGGGCAACCTCCTGGGCGGCGAGCAGTCCGGCCACATCGCGGGCGTCGGCTTCGACCTGTACGTCCGGATGGTCGGCGAGGCGGTCGCCGACTACCGGCGTCAGCTGGAGACCGGCGGGATCGAGGAGGAGCCGCCGCTCGAGGTCAAGATCGAGCTGCCCGTCGACGCGCACGTCCCGCACGACTACGCGCCCGGCGAACGGCTGCGCCTGCAGGCGTACCGTGCGATCGCCTCCGCGAACTCCGAGGACGACGTCAAGGCCGTCCGCGAGGAACTAGTCGACCGTTACGGCAAGTTGCCCGAACCGGTGGAGAACCTGCTGCTGGTGGCGGGGCTGCGGATGCTGGCGCGGGCGTGCGGCGTCGGCGAGATCGTGCTCCAGGGCGCCAACATCCGCTTCGCTCCGGTGGAGTTGAGGGAGTCGCAGGAGCTGCGGCTCAAGCGGCTGTACCCGGGCTCGGTCATCAAGCCGGCCGCCCACCAGCTCCTCGTCCCCCGTCCCAAGACGGCGAAGGTCGGCGGCAAGCCGCTGGTCGGACGCGAACTGCTGGGGTGGGTGGGGGAGTTCCTGGCCACCGTGCTGGGGTCGTAGCCGGCGGGGCGGAGAGCGGGCCGGGGAACCGTCGGCTCTCCGGCCCGTGGTGCGAGACGTGACGCTCGAAACACGCCCTAAGGCTGCTGCTCGGGCGGGCGGTCCTCGTCCATGTCGAGCCGCCGGTGCATCTGCTGCTGCGCCGAGTCGATCTGCGACTCGTACTTGTCGCCCGTCCTCTCGTCGGCCTTCTGCTCGGCGGTGTCGGACATCTGCTTCGCCTTGTCCCGCCCATGGCCCTTGAACCTGTCGAAGATGCCCATGGAGGAGCTCCTTCCGGAGGTGACTCACCCTCGACGATAGGCACCCCCGGACCGGAATGCCCACTTGGGGACGGGTGGTCTGAACCTGTCCCCGCGCCCACCGCTCGCCCACGGTGTACGCGGGACCGGTCAGGGGAAGCCGCCCTGTGCGGGGCGGTGACGGGCCAGGGCGATGGGGAGGGGCGCGCGTGAGGCGTCTGAGGGGCGGGACGGCGAATCAGGCTGTGACCGGAGCGGTCCGCGGACGGGCGGCGGGCGGGGCGGCGCTGGTGCTCGCGGCGCTGCTGACGGGCTGCTCGGGACTCGCCGACGGAGGCGGTGTGCCCGGCGCGTCCGCGTCGGACGCCGGCGGCGGCGCGGGCGGCGGCTCCCCGGCCCACGGGACCAGCCCCCTCGCCGACCCCGACGGCACGAAACCGGGCCTGGGGCCGCTCACCTCCGGCCAGGACGAGGCGACGGCGCGCACCCTGATCGCCAAGGTGCCGACCAAGGGACGCGGACCGAAGACCGGCTACGACCGGGACGAGTTCGGCCACGCCTGGATGGACACCGCCGACGGGGTGCCGTTGGCGAGGAACGGGTGCGACACACGGAACGACCTGCTCAAACGCGACGGTCAGGACGTCGAGTTCCGCAAGGGCTCGAACTGCGTGGTCGTCTCGATGAACCTGTACGACCCGTACACCGGCAAGGACATCGCCTGGAAGAAGGCGAAGGCCGCCGAGGTGCAGATCGACCATGTCGTGCCGCTGTCGTACGCCTGGCAGCTGGGCGCCGCCCGCTGGGACGAGAAGAAGCGGCAGCGGCTGGCCAACGACGTGCTCAACCTGCTGCCGGTGTCGGGCCCCACGAACTCCGCCAAGCGGGACGCGGGGCCGGCGACCTGGCTGCCGCCGAGCAAGGTGATCCGCTGCTCGTACGCCGTGCGGTTCGCGCAGGTGGCGCTGAAGTACGAACTGCCGGTGACCACCGCGGACAAGAGCGCGATGCTCGCACAGTGCGGAGCCTGAGCCGTGGGCGAACCGGTGGAACGGGTCCGGGGAAATCCCTTTTCCCGGAGGCGGAGGCGGCCCCTACGGTTGCCGCATGGAACTGAAGATCTCCTCCATGGCCGAGCGCCCCGAGATGCTGGACTCCGTGTTCGACATGCCCGACACCTGGCCGGAGTTCACGACGCAGGACCTCGTCGGCAACGCTCTCTACGGGCGGATACCCGTGGAGTTCCCGGAGTACGTGCTCTTCGCTCAGGACGAGCGGGGCGAGGTCGTCGCGCACGCCTTCAGCGTGCCGTTCGCCCTCGGCGCCGAGGGACGCGGTGAGCTGCCCGCCCGGGGCTGGGACCAGGTGCTGCTGTGGGCCTTCTCCGACCGGCGGCGCGGGGTGGAGCCGGACACGGTCAGCGCGATCTCCATCGTGATCGCCCCGCACGCCCAGGGAAGGGGCCTGTCCGGGATCATGCTCGAGGCGATGCGGGAGAGCGCCCGCGCCAAGGGCTTCACCGAGGTGGTCGCCCCGGTCCGCCCCAACGCCAAGCACCGCGAACCGCGCACCCCCATCGAGGAGTACGCGCACCGGGTGCGGGAGGACGGGCTGCCGTACGACCCGTGGCTGCGCGTGCACGCCCGGGCCGGCGCGCGCATCGAGCGGATCGCGCCGGCGTCGATGACGGTGGCCGCCTCGCTGGCGGAGTGGCGCCGCTGGACCGGCCTGCCCTTCGACGCCGAGGGAGACGTCGAGGTGCCCGGCGCGCTGGCACCCGTACGCTGCGAGCCGGAACGCGATCACGCGGTGTACGTCGAGCCCAACGTGTGGATGCGGCACCCGCTGTGAGCGTCCGCCGGGCACTACCGTCCGTACGGAGTGCCCGGCTGGTACGGGTAGGCGGGGCCGGCGGCGGCATAGGCCGGCGCCTTCGGGTCGAACACCGCGAACAGCAGCATGCACGTGGCGGTCACCCACGTCACGAAGAGCGCGATCCCCAGGAACGGATCACCGGTGGGCCGGTCGTTGGTGAGCGAGAGCCACGGAATCGTCACCACCTCGTACAGCGCGAAGGCGGCGAGAGCACCCCAGTCCGAGGGGCGGCCCCGGCGGATCGCCACGTACAGGAACGGCACCCACGCCAGCAGGCCCAGCGAGAGCCACACCAGGGCGCTCCAGGCCAGCCGCTGGAACCAGCCGCCCTCCAGCCGCTTCTCCACTCTCGTCGCCGCCGTGCTCACATCGCCCCCCAAGTAGCCAGACGGCAAGGTTAGAGCACGGCCGGACCATGACAGGGCCCCTGTTCTTTACTGTGACCTGAGCGAACCTTGTGGCTGGGCGAAGCAGGTCTTTTCCGATCGCGGGGGTGCGACGGGTTACTGTGCGTTCCGGCCCGGCGAGGGTCGAACAGCAGTACAGAAGCAGATCGACGATGGGGTGGGGATGGCAGAGCACCGGCAGTCCAGGAAGCGCAGATACATCACGTGGGGAGTCGCCGGAGCCGCCGTCGTCGCCGGGGCGGGCATCGCCGCCCAGACCTCCATGGCGGCCACCGTCTGGCCCGCCCAGAAGACCTACACCGGCCGCGCCTTCGACACCTGCACGGCCCCCTCCCTCGCCGCGATGAAGGCCTGGAAGACCACCGGCTACTACGGCGCCGCCGCCGTCTACGTCGGCGGCAAGAACCGCGGCTGCGCCCAGCCCAACCTCACCGCGTCCTGGGTGAAGTCGGTCAACGCCGCCGGCTGGAAGCTCATCCCGATCTACGTCGGCGCCCAGCCGTACTGCCAGACCGGCTCCAGCCCCGAGAAGCTCACCGCCGCCACCGCCGCCTCCCTCGGCGCCCAGGACGCGACGGACGCCGTGGCCAAGGCCGGCGCACTCGGCATGAAGGCCGGCAGCGCGATCTACCTGGACATGGAGCCGTACGACATCACGAACAAGGCGTGCAACGACGCCGTTCTGACGTACGTCCGCTCCTTCAGCAAGACGCTGCGCGCGAAGACCTACCGCGCCGGCTACTACGGCTTCAGCAGCTCCAGCGCCAAGGCGGTCGCCACGGCCGCCGACAAGACGGACCTGCCGGGCAACCTCTGGTACGCGCTGTGGGACAACAAGGAGACGACCACCGCCGACTGGCCCTGGGCCGCCACCCAGTTCACCAACCACAGCCGCGCCCACCAGTACATGGTCAACAGCAAGGAGACCCGCGCCGGTTACACGATCACCGTGGACCGCAACTCCTGGGACGCCCCGGTGGCGATCGTCGGCTGACAACCCCTGAGGGGCCGCGCCGCGCGGCGGTGCCGTAAGTCCCGGTGAATCGTTGGTCGAATGGGTTGGCCACAGCCCCGCCACTGCCTACCATCGATCACCGCAAGACTTTGTGCACCGTCGCACAATCTCCTCGGGAGGCTTCCTTGCACAGCCGCCGTCGTCGCACCGCGCTCCTGCTGTCCGCCGCGATCGTCGCGGCGGGCCCCCTCCTCACCGCCTGCGGCAACGAGGCGCACCCCGGTGCGGCGGCCGTCGTCGGCGGGGAGCGCATCACCGTCTCCCAGCTGGAGGAACGGGTCGACGAGGTCCGCGCCGCCCAGCGCGCCGCCGTCCCCGACGACGCCCAGTACGCCCAGGTCGTCGCCCGGACCGGCACCCTGGCCCGGGACACCCTGCACGGCATGGTCCTCGACCAGGTGCTGCACCGCGCCGCCGCGGACGCGGGCGTCACCGTCTCCCGCAAGGAGGTCCAGGCGATGCGGGCCGGCCTGGAGCAGCAGGCCGGCGGCGCGAAGGGGCTGGAGACGACGTGGCTCCAGCAGTACGGCATCCCGCCGCAGCGCCTCGACGACAACCTGCGGCTCCAGCTGGAGGCGCAGAAGCTCGCCGCCCGGCTCGGCGCGGACACCAGTCAGCCCGCCTTCTGGAAGGTGCTGTCGAAGGCGTCCCAGGACCTCGGCGTCGACCTCAACCCGCGCTACGGCGACTGGGACGTGCGGAAGGTGAGCCGCGTCGACGCCAAGACGCCGTGGGTGCGCGACGTCACGGCGGCCGGGGCACGGCAGACGACCTGACACCGGGCGGGGCACGGCGGAGGGCCTGAGGGAGCCCATCGGCCGACGAACGGCTTGTCGGGTTGTCGTACTGCCGCCTGTGGATGACTCGGGGAGATGCCGGCCGCGTGGGTTACGTTCGGAGGGTGAACGCGATCAGCAGCTCCGCAACGGCCTCCCAGGGCGGTCCCGACTCGTCCCCTGGCCGGGTCGTCCTGCTCACCACCAGCCACCGCGTGGCCCCCGGCCTGCTGTCCTGGCAGGCCTGGGACGCCCTGCGCACGGCCGACCGCGTGCTGTGCGCGGACGGCGCCCACCCCCAGCTGCCGTACCTGCGCGAGGCGGGCGTCGCCGTCGAGGAGACGTCCCCCACCGCGGAGGAGCTCGTCGCCGGCTGCGCCGGCGGGCACACGGTCGTGGTCGTCGCCACCGGCGAGGGCGAGCCCGCGCTCACCGACGGACTGGCCCGGCTGGCCGGCTCCGGCCGCCTCGCCATGCCGGAGCTGGAGCTTCTGCCCGCCTCCTACGACCTCCCCGGCGCCCGCCTCCTGGACCTCGTCCAGGTCATGGACCGCATTCGCGCCGAGTGCCCGTGGTCCTCCCGCCAGACCCACGAGGGCCTGGCCAAGTACGGCATCGAGGAGGCGTACGAACTCGTCGAGGCCATCGAGGACGGCGACCGGGACGAGCTGCGGGAGGAACTGGGCGACATCCTCCTCCAGGTCGTCTTCCACGCGCGGATAGCCGAGGAGGACGAGGAGGAGCCGTTCTCCGTGGACGACGTGGCGGCCACCATCGTCGCCAAGCTCATCCACCGCCACCCCCATGTCTTCGGCGACGCCACGGCGGCGACCCCGGAGGAGGTCAAGGCGCACTGGATGCGCACGAAGGCGGTCGAGAAGCGGCGCGAGTCGGTGACGGACGGCGTCCCCCTCCACCAGCCGGCCCTGGCCCTCGCGGCCAAACTGGCGTCCCGGGTGCGCTCGGCCGGCCTGGAGGTCGGGGTGGAGGCCGCCCGTCCCGACGCCGGGGGCATCGGCTACGAACTGCTGGCGCTGGCCGCCCGGGCCGAGGCGGAGGGCACCGACCCGGAAGCGGCCCTGCGAGCGGCCGCCCGCACGTATCGGGAAGCCATCCGCACGGCAGAGGGCTTGCGGGACTGACCGCAGGGGGAGGGGACAGCCCTGGGAACGGGCGGTTCCTTCGCCGCGCCCGCCGGTGCGGGCGGTCGCTCCGCCCGTCGCCCTCGTGCGGCGCTCGGGCCCGGTGCCGATACCGTCGTGAGGTGAGCAGCCAGACCGATCCGTTCGTTCCCGGGCCCGGACCCGTTCCGGAGCTTTTCAGCTGGGAGTTCGCCAGCGATCCCTACCCCGCCTACGCCTGGTTGCGGGAGCACGCGCCGGTGCGGCGGACCCGGCTGCCCAGCGGGGTGGAGGCGTGGCTGGTCACCCGGTACGCCGATGCCCGGCAGGCTCTCGCCGACCAGCGGTTGTCCAAGAACCCCGCGCACCACGACGAGCCCGCCCACGCCAAGGGCAAGACCGGCATCCCCGGTGAGCGCAAGGCCGAGTTGATGACGCACCTGCTGAACATCGACCCGCCGGACCACACCCGCCTGCGGCGTCTCGTCAGCAAGGCGTTCACCCCCCGCCGCGTCGCCGAGTTCGCGCCCCGCGTGCAGGAGCTCACCGACGACCTCATCGACCGGTTCGCGGCGAGGGGAAGCGCCGACCTCATCCACGACTTCGCCTTCCCGCTCCCCATCTACGCCATCTGCGACCTGCTGGGCGTCCCCCGCGAGGACCAGGACGACTTCCGGGACTGGGCGGGGATGATGATCCGGCACGGCGGGGGGCCGCGCGGCGGCGTCGCGCGGTCGGTGAAGAAGATGCGCGGCTATCTCGCCGAGCTCATCCACCGCAAACGCGAGGCCCTCACAGCGGAACCCGTCCCCGGCGAGGACCTCATCTCCGGTCTCATCCGCGCCTCCGACCACGGCGAGCACCTCACCGAGAACGAGGCCGCCGCCATGGCGTTCATCCTGCTGTTCGCCGGGTTCGAGACCACCGTGAACCTGATCGGCAACGGCACCTACGCCCTGCTCACCCACCCCGGTCAGCGCCACCGCCTGCAGGACTCCCTCGCCGCCGGCGACCGCGCCCTGCTGGAGACCGGCGTGGAGGAACTCCTGCGCTACGACGGCCCGGTGGAGCTCGCCACCTGGCGGTTCGCCACCCGCCCGCTCAGCATCGGCGGCCAGGACATCGCCGCCGGCGATCCCGTCCTCGTCGTACTCGCCGCGGCCGACCGCGACCCGGAACGCTTCACCGAACCCGACACCCTCGACCTGGCCCGCCGTGACAACCAGCACCTCGGCTACGGCCACGGCATCCACTACTGCCTCGGCGCACCCCTCGCCCGGCTGGAGGGCCAGACCGCGCTGGCGACCCTTCTCACCCGTCTCCCCGACCTCCGACTGGCCGTGGAACCCGAGGAGTTGAGGTGGCGCGGCGGCCTCATCATGCGCGGGCTGCGCACCCTTCCCGTCGAGTTCACCCCCGTCGAGCGGGCCTTGCGGGAACACCTAGTGCCGTGACCGGAAAGGTTCACCGGCTCGCGACGCCCGGCACGGTGCCTCGCCGCGTTGTCGCATCACCCGAGTACATCCAGTACACGGGC
>NZ_JBIWPF010000010.1:57651-298269 GCF_044768125.1 Streptomyces sp. NPDC101166 | reverse complement strand
GGGGGGCGGGGGGGGGCCCCCCCCGGGGGGGCCGCGGGGGGGGGGGGGGGTTGGGGGGGGGGGGGGGGGGGGTGGGCGGGGGGGGGGGGGGGGGGGGGGGCGCACACCCCCCCCCCCCGCCCGGCTACGCCTGCTTGGCCGCGTGCATCGCCGCCCCCACGATCCCCGCGTTGTTCTGCAGCTGTGCCGGGACGATCTCCGCCTCGATGCCCTCGATGTAGTGCAGGAACTTCTCCGACTTACGGCTGACGCCGCCGCCGATGATGAAGAGCTCCGGCGAGAAGAGCATCTCCACGTGCGCCAGGTACTTCTGCACACGGTGGGCCCAGTGCTCCCACGTCAGGTCGTGGTCCTCCTTGGCCTTGCTGGAGGCGCGCTTCTCCGCGTCGTGGCCCTTCAGTTCGAGGTGACCGAGCTCGGTGTTGGGGACGAGGACCCCGTCGACGAAGACGGCGCTGCCGATGCCGGTGCCGAAGGTCAGCAGGATCACCGTGCCGCTTCGGTCGCGGCCGGCGCCGAAGGCGATCTCGGCGACGCCCGCCGCGTCCGCGTCGTTGACCACCGTGACGGGCAGCCCGCCGAGCCGCTCGCTGAACAGGGCGCGCGCGTCCGTGTCGACCCAGTTCTTGTCCACGTTGGCCGCCGTGCGGACGTGGGATCCGCCGGTGACCACGCCCGGGAAGGTGAGGCCGACCGGACCCGTCCAGCCGTAGTGCTCGACGACCTGCTTCACGCCGTCGGCCACGCCGTCGGGCGTCGCCGGGTGCGGGGTGAGCACCTTGAAGCGCTCCTCCGCCAGGTCGCCCCTGTCCAGGTCCACCGGGGCGCCCTTGATTCCGGATCCGCCGATGTCCACGCCGAAGATCTGCATGGCTCCACGTTACGACGGCCGACTGACAGTCACTCAGCGGGTGCCGGGGAGCCCGCTCCCGCCGCACCGCTGCCGCCGCGCTCGGCGACCAGGGCAGCCGCCTCCTCGCGCAGGTCGCGGCGGAGTTCCTTGGGCAGCGAGAAGGTGATGTGCTCGTCGGCGGCCTTGACCAGTTCCACGTCCTCGTAGCCGCGCTCGGCGAGCCAGGCGAGGACCTCCTCGACGAGGACCTCGGGGACCGACGCGCCGGAGGTGACGCCGACCGTGGTCACGCCCTCCAGCCAGGCCTCCTCGATCTCGCTCGCGAAGTCCACCAGGAAGGACTCGCGCGCACCGGCCAGCTTGGCGACCTCGACGAGCCGCTTGGAGTTGGAGGAGTTGCGCGAGCCGACGACGATCACCAGATCCGACTCCGCGCCCATCTGCTTCACCGCGAGCTGACGGTTCTGCGTGGCGTAGCAGATGTCGTCGCTGGGCGGGGAGATGAGCTGCGGGAACTTCTCCTTGAGCGCGTCCACCGTCTCCATGGTCTCGTCCACGCTCAGCGTGGTCTGGGACAGCCAGACGACCTTGGAGGGGTCGCGGACCTCGACGCCCGCGACGTCGCCGGGGCCGTCGACGAGCTGGATGTGCTCGGGGGCCTCGCCGGAGGTGCCGATGACCTCCTCGTGGCCCTCGTGCCCGATCAGCAGGATGTCGTAGTCGTCGTCGGCGAAGCGGACGGCTTCCTTGTGGACCTTGGTGACCAGGGGGCAGGTGGCGTCGATGGTGGCGAGGCGGCCGCGCCGGGCCTCATCGTGGACGACGGGGGCCACGCCGTGGGCGGAGAACATGACGATGTTGCCCGGGGGCACCTCCTCCGTCTGCTCGACGAAGATCGCGCCCTTCTTCTCCAGCGTCTGCACGACGTACTTGTTGTGGACGATCTCGTGGCGGACGTAGACGGGGGCGCCGTACTGCTCAAGGGCTTTCTCGACGGCGATCACGGCACGGTCCACACCGGCGCAGTAGCCCCTCGGGGCGGCGAGCAGGACACGGCGGCCAGGCGAAGCAGTCATGCGTCCCATCGTAAGGCCGGGTGCCGGCCCCGGATGGCGGCCGGGGGCCGCCGCCCCCAGGCCCCCGCATCGGCCCTGACGGGCCTCGTCCTCAGACGCCGGACGGGCTGGTTCCACCGACCGTCGTTGTCAGATGCGGCCGATACTCTCGACCGCATGGCTGTCAACACGTCCGCGGACGCCCCGCTGCCGGTCGGCGAGGTGTCCCGGCTCATCGGGGGGTGGATCGACCGGCTCGGCGCGGTGTGGGTCGAGGGGCAGATCACCCAGTTGTCGCGGCGTCCGGGCGCGGGCGTCGTGTTCCTCACGTTGCGGGATCCGTCGTACGACGTCTCCGTGAGCGTGACGTGCTTCCGGCAGGCGTTCGACGCCGTCGCGGACGTCGTCGGGGAGGGCGCGCGGGTCGTCGTCCACGCCAAGCCGGAGTGGTACGCGCCGCGTGGGCAGCTGTCGCTGCGGGCGGTCGAGATACGGCCGGTGGGCGTCGGGGAGCTGCTGGCGCGGCTCGAACAGCTGAAGAAGTCGCTGGGCGCGGAGGGGCTGTTCGCCCGGGAGCGCAAGAAGCCCCTGCCGTTCCTGCCGCAGCTGATCGGGCTGGTCTGCGGGCGGGCCTCGGCCGCCGAGCGGGACGTGCTGGAGAACGCCCGGCACCGCTGGCCCGCCGTCCGTTTCGAGGTGCGCAACGTCGCGGTGCAGGGGGTGCACGCGGTGCCGCAGGTCGTGCAGGCGGTGAAGGAGCTGGACGCCATGCCGGACGTGGACGTGATCATCGTCGCGCGGGGCGGCGGAAGCGTGGAGGACCTGCTGCCGTTCTCCGACGAGCAGCTGGTCCGGGCGGTCGCGGCGTGCCGTACGCCGGTGGTGTCGGCGATCGGGCACGAGCCCGACAATCCGCTGCTGGACCATGTGGCGGACCTGCGGGCCTCGACGCCGACCGACGCGGCGAAGAAGGTCGTGCCGGACGTGGGCGAGGAGCTGGAGCGGGTGCGGATGCTGCGCGGCCGGGCGCGGCGGTGCGTGGAGGCGTCCGTGGAGCGGGAGGAGCGCGGGCTCGCCCATGCGCTGGCGCGGCCCGTGATACAGGATCCGCACCGGATGATCGAGGAGCGGGCGGACCACGTCGCCTCGCTCACCGACCGGTCGCGGCGCACGCTGGGGCACCTCCTGGACCGCGCGGACTCCGAGCTGACGCACACGCACGCGCGCGTGGTGGCGCTGTCCCCGGCCGCGACGCTGAAACGGGGGTACGCCGTGCTGCAGAAGGCCGACGGGCATGTGGTCCGGGGGCCGCAGGAGGTGGCGGCGGCGGAGCCGCTGCGGGCGCGGGTCGCCGAGGGCGAGTTCATGGTGATTGTCGACGAGCAGGGATCGGGTGCATGACGAGCGGGACGGACGAGGTGCTCGGATACGAGCAGGCGCGCGACGAGCTGATCGAGGTGGTGCGCCGCCTGGAGGCGGGGGGCACGACGCTGGAGGAGTCCCTCGCCCTGTGGGAGCGCGGGGAGGAGCTGGCCAAGGTGTGCCGGCGCTGGCTGGAGGGCGCCCGGGCACGGCTGGACGCGGCGCTCGCCGAAGAGGAGGAAGAGGACGGGAACCCCTCGGGGGACGCCTGAACAGGGTCGCGCGTGAGGCTCACGGTGGTCCGTGGCGCCTCACGCGCACACCCGGCACTCTGTGAAGTGGATCACGTCACCACCCTCACATCCCCGCCTTGTTGAACGTTGAACTTCTTTGGCGTACGGTCGTCCTGTCAGCCGGTCCGGCGCCGCCGGATCCGGACGCGCATTGGAGGAAGTTCCCGCATGTCTTTCGTTCTTGACCCCGCCGCCCAGGACCTGCTGTTCCGCGAGGCCCACACCGCGAACGCGTTCACCGACGAGCAGGTCACCGACGAGCAGGTGCAGGCGATCTACGACTTGGTCAAGTACGGCCCGACCGCCTTCAACCAGACCCCGCTGCGCATCACCCTGGTCCGCTCCGCCGAGGCCCGCGAGCGCCTGGTGCAGCACATGGCCGAGGGCAACCAGGCCAAGACCGCCGCCGCGCCGCTGGTCGCGATCCTCTCCGCCGACAACGAGTTCCACGAGGAGCTGCCGGCCCTGTTCCCGGCGTTCCCGCAGGCCAAGGACCTCTTCTTCGCCGAGCGCACCGCCCGTGAGGGCTCCGCCACGGTGAACGCCGCCCTCCAGGCCGCGTATTTCATCGTCGGCATCCGCGCCGCGGGTCTCGCCGCCGGCCCGATGACCGGCTTCGACTTCGAGGGCGTCCGCAAGGAGTTCCTGGACGACGACCACACCCCGCTGATGGTCGTCAACATCGGCAAGCCGGGCGAGAACGCGTCCTACCCGCGCTCCCCGCGCCTGGCCTACGACGACGTGGTCACCACCGTCTGAGCGGCACCCGTATGACGCAGGCCCCCGGCGACGATCGCCGGGGGCCTGCTTCGTGTCCGGGGGCGGCGCACCTCCGCCGCCCCGCGCTCACGCCGTCTTCAGCGCCTGAGCCATCTGCGCCAGTCCGGCCCAGGACGCGGTGCCGGCCACCACCGTCGTCGAGCCGTCCGCGCCTTCCTGCACCAGCGCGTTGTAGCGGCCGTCGGCGTAGCGGACCCAGGTCCGGCCCGCCAGCTGCTCCGTCCTGTCGGTCCGGCGGGCGCTCTGGGTCGCCTTCTCGACGAACGTGGAGCGCTTCTCGGTGGACTGCTCGATCTGCACGTACTCCCCGTCCGGGGTGTGGAAGCCCAGATGCCAGGCGTCGAACTGGTCGCCCCGGAACCGCACCGACGTCGCCTTCCACGCCGCCGGCAGCCCCTCGGGCGCCGCAACCGGGTACGAGGCGGCACGGCGGGCGGTGAGGAGCTCCACGCGGTAGTCGACCGCCTTGGTCTCGGGCGGGGTGTCGTCGTGCGGGACGAAGATGTACATCACCAAGCCGGCGACCATGATCAGGCCCAGGGAGAGCACCATGTCCCGGACCGTCTGCGTCTTGCCTTTCCTACCTGCCACGCCCCCTATCGTCGCAGGTGCCCGGGCCGCTCATCCGTGGGGTCCCCTGCTCATTTTGTCGGACTGGCGATAGAGTCAGCTTTCGAACCCTCATACGGCCGTCGTCGTATCAGAAAGGTGCGCTCCGATGACCGAGCATCATCATCTCCCGTCCGAACTGGACGTTCCCTCCGAGGCGCCCGACCGCAACCTCGCCCTCGAACTGGTACGCGTCACCGAAGCCGCCGCGATGGCCGCGGGCCGCTGGGTGGGGCGCGGCGACAAGAACGGCGCCGACGGCGCCGCGGTGCGCGCCATGCGGACCCTCGTCTCCACCGTGTCGATGAACGGCGTGGTCGTCATCGGCGAGGGCGAGAAGGACGAGGCGCCGATGCTCTTCAACGGCGAGCGCGTCGGCGACGGGACCGGGCCCGAGGTGGACATCGCCGTCGACCCGATCGACGGCACCACGCTGACGGCCAAGGGCATGCCGAACGCGATCGCCGTCCTCGCCGCCACCGAGCGCGGGGCCATGTTCGACCCGTCCGCCGTGTTCTACATGGACAAGCTGGTCACCGGCCCCGAGGCCGCCGACTTCGTGGACATCGACGCGCCGGTCTCGGTGAACATCCGCCGGGTCGCGAAGGCCAAGCGGGGCACGCCCGAGGACGTCACCGTCGTCATCCTGGACCGGCCGCGGCACCAGGGCCTCATAGAGGAGATCCGGGAGACCGGGGCCCGCATCAAGCTGATCTCCGACGGCGATGTCGCCGGCTCCATCCTGGCGCTGCGCGAGGGCACCGGCATCGACCTGCTGCTCGGCGTGGGCGGAACGCCCGAGGGCATCATCTCGGCCTGCGCCGTGAAGTGCCTGGGCGGCACCATCCAGGGCAAGCTGTGGCCCAAGGACGACGAGGAGCGGCAGCGGGCGATCGACGCCGGGCACGATCTGGACCGGGTGCTCACGACCGAGGACCTCGTGCAGGGCGAGAACGTGTTCTTCGTCGCCACCGGCATCACCGACGGTGAGCTGCTGCGGGGGGTGCGGTACCGGGCGGAGACGGCCACGACCGACTCGATCGTGATGCGCTCCAGGTCGGGCACGGTCCGGCGGATCGACTCCGAGCACCGGCTGAGCAAGCTGCGGGCCTACTCGGCGATCGACTTCGACCGCGCGAAGTAGCCGCGCCGGCTGTACTGAGGTCGCGGACCGGAAGGGCGCCCCCTGTGCGGAGGAGGCGCCCTCTTCCGCGTCAGCCTGCCGCGGCTATGCGGCCGGTCGTGTGCGCCGCCTTCAGGTCGAGGTCGCGGCGGCGACGGCGCGCCAGGACCACGCGGCGTTCGGCGGCGGTGAGGCCGCCCCAGACGCCGTACGGCTCCGGCTGCAGCAGGGCGTGCTCGCGGCACTCCACCATCACGGGGCACCGGGCGCAAACCCGCTTCGCCGCCTCCTCGCGAGAGAGCCGGGCGGCGGTGGGCTCCTTCGACGGGGCGAAGAACAGCCCCGCCTCGTCGCGCCGGCACACCGCCTCGGTGTGCCATGGAGCGTCTTGGTCCCTGTCGCGCGCTGACACCCGCTGGGCCGGAACGGCGGCTACCTGCAAGGACGAATGCGGCGGTTGCAGCACGGTCTACTCCTGACGACGGCTTCGCGAGCGAGAGACGACGCAGCAAGCCCTACCCGCTGTGCGCGCGCCTATGCACAGGGTTCCCGGGCGCCCGCCGGAGCCGCCCGTTCGCCGTCGTCAACGGTCGAGGTGTTTGCGCAGACTCTTGTCGACCTTGCGATGGACGCGGTCGAGGATGTCCGCGACGATCCGCCCGCGCTTCGGCCGGCCCTCGATGTTGCCGAGGACGGCCCAGCCGTCGACGTAGACCACCGGGGCGTCCGGCTCGGGCGAGTCGAGCGTCTCCACCTCGAAGTTGCCGAGGACGCCGCCGCCGGTGCCGCGCAGCGAGACGTTCTCCGGGACCTGGATCTCGATGTTGCCGAAGACCGAGATGGCCTTGACGACGACCTGCCGGTACTCGAACAGGGCCTCGCTGAGGTCGATCTCGACGCTGCCGAAGATCGCGTAGGCGTGGATGCGGCGGCCCGCGCGCCAACGCCCCTTGCGGACGCTCGCGCTGAAGATCGCGACCAGGTTGTCGTCCGGGTCGGCGGGGACCGAGCCGGCCGGCGGGCGGTTGGGGGCGGACGCGTGGGGCGGGGCGTGCCGCTGGTGGGCGGCGGGCAGGTCGCGTATGTAGACGTCCAGTTCACCGACCGTCTTGGCGCCGAGGACGCCCTCGACGCGCTCGGCGTGCTCCTCGGCGGTGAGCCGGCCCTCGGCGAGGGCGTCGCGCAGGATGTCGGCGATACGGTCGCGGTCGGCGTCCGAGGCGCGCAGCTCGGCGGCGGCAGCGGGGGCGGTCTGCTTCTGAAGGTCCACGGCAGCAGCGTACCCAAACACGATAGATCGCGATAGTCCCTCGTACGGGTGCCGGCCTGGCCGGGCCGCCGTCCGGCGCCCGCCGCCGAACTGAGCCTTACCTCACAAGCTCGGCCCCTCCGGGCAGGTTCTACGCTGGTGGACGCTGCCAACGGAGGTCAGCCGCGCTGTCTGTCGAGTGAGGAATGGGCGAGATGCCTGAGTTCGAGTACACCGATCTGCTCCCCATGGGAGAGGACACCACCCCCTACCGGCTGGTGACCTCCGAGGGTGTCTCCACCTTCGAGGCCGACGGGCGGACGTTCCTCAAGGTGGAGCCCGAGGCGCTGCGCAAGCTGGCCGAGGAGGCCGTCCACGACATCCAGCACTACCTGCGCCCGGCCCACCTGGCGCAGCTGCGGCGGATCATCGACGACCCGGAGGCGTCCGGCAACGACAAGTTCGTCGCGCTGGACCTGCTGAAGAACGCGAACATCGCGGCCGCCGGCGTGCTCCCGATGTGCCAGGACACCGGCACGGCGATCGTGATGGGCAAGCGCGGCCAGAACGTGCTGACCGAGGGCGGCGACGAGGCGGCCCTGTCGAAGGGCATCTACGACGCCTACCTGAACCTCAACCTGCGGTACTCGCAGATGGCTCCGCTCACCATGTGGGAGGAGAAGAACACCGGCTCCAACCTGCCGGCGCAGATCGAGCTGTACGCCACCGACGGCGGCGCGTACAAGTTCCTGTTCATGGCGAAGGGCGGCGGCTCCGCCAACAAGTCGTTCCTCTACCAGGAGACGAAGGCCGTCCTGAACGAGGCCTCCATGATGAAGTTCCTGGAGGAGAAGATCCGCTCGCTCGGCACGGCCGCCTGCCCGCCGTACCACCTGGCGATCGTCGTCGGCGGCACGAGCGCCGAGTACGCGCTGAAGACCGCGAAGTACGCCTCCGCGCACTACCTGGACGAGATCCCGGCCGAGGGCTCGCCGCTCGGGCACGGGTTCCGGGACAAGGAGCTGGAGGAGAAGGTCTTCGAGCTGACGCAGAAGATCGGGATCGGTGCGCAGTTCGGCGGCAAGTACTTCTGCCACGACGTGCGCGTGGTGCGGCTGCCCCGGCACGGCGCGTCCTGCCCGGTCGCCATCGCCGTCTCCTGCTCCGCCGACCGTCAGGCCGTCGCGAAGATCACCGCGGAGGGCGTCTTCCTGGAGCAGCTGGAGACCGACCCGGCGCGGTTCCTGCCGGACACCACGGACGAGCACCTCGACGAGTCGTCCGACGTCGTCAGGATCGACCTCAACCAGCCGATGGACGACATCCTCGCCGAGCTGACCAAGTACCCGGTCAAGACCCGGCTGTCGCTGACCGGCCCGCTGGTCGTGGCCCGCGACATCGCGCACGCCAAGATCAAGGAGCGGCTGGACGCGGGCGAGGAGATGCCGCAGTACCTGAAGGACCACCCGGTGTACTACGCCGGTCCGGCCAAGACTCCCGAGGGCTACGCGTCGGGCTCGTTCGGTCCGACGACCGCCGGGCGCATGGACTCCTACGTCGAGCAGTTCCAGGCGGCCGGCGGCTCCAAGGTGATGCTGGCCAAGGGCAACCGCTCGCAGCAGGTCACGGACGCGTGCGGCGCGCACGGCGGCTTCTACCTCGGCTCCATCGGCGGCCCCGCCGCGCGGCTCGCGCAGGACTGCATCAAGAAGGTCGAGGTCGTCGAGTACGAGGAGCTCGGCATGGAGGCCGTGTGGAAGATCGAGGTCGAGGACTTCCCGGCGTTCATCGTCGTCGACGACAAGGGCAACGACTTCTTCAAGGACCCGGCCCCCGCCCCGACGTTCACCTCGATCCCGGTGCGCGGTCCCGGACTGGTGTGATCCGCTGAGCGGACGCCCGCCCCTGTCGCGTCGGGGGCGGGCGTCCGCTCTCCGGTGCGAGCGCGGTGAAGCCTGTCGCCGCCCCGGCAGGGCTCCGCCGGGACGTGGATCACGGGATCCGCGCGGGGCCGCCCCGGGACCGTCACCGGCGGCCAGGAACATCACCGCCGTCCCGATCGCTGTAACAGGCATGAGCGACTACCGCATCGAACACGACTCCATGGGCGAGGTCCGCGTCCCGGCGCACGCGAAGTGGCGGGCGCAGACGCAGCGCGCGGTGGAGAACTTCCCCGTCTCCGGGCAGCGCATCGAGCGCGCCCACATCGAGGCGCTCGCGCGGATCAAGCAGGCGGCGGCCAAGGTCAACGCCGAGCTGGGGGTCCTGGACAAGGACGTCGCGCAGGCGGTCCAGGACGCGGCCGAGGAGGTCGCCGCGGGCGACTGGGACGAGCACTTCCCCGTCGACGTGTTCCAGACCGGCTCGGGCACCTCGTCCAACATGAACGCCAACGAGGTGATCGCGACCCTGGCGAGCGAGCGGCTGGGCCGGGACGTGCATCCCAACGACCACGTCAACGCCTCGCAGTCCTCCAACGACGTGTTCCCGTCGTCGATCCACATCGCCGCCACCGCCGCCGTCACCCGTGATCTGATCCCGGCCCTGGAGCACCTCGCCGAGGCCCTCGGCCGCAAGGCGGAGGAGTTCGCCGACGTGGTGAAGTCGGGGCGCACGCACCTGATGGACGCCACCCCGGTGACGCTGGGGCAGGAGTTCGGCGGGTACACCGCACAGGTGCGCTACGGCGTGGAGCGGCTGCGGGCCTCCCTCCCCCGGCTGGCCGAGCTGCCGCTGGGCGGCACCGCCGTCGGCACCGGCATCAACACCCCGCCGGGCTTCTCCGCCGCCGTGATCGAGGAGGTCGCACGGGTCACCGGGCTGCCGCTGACGGAGGCCCGCGACCACTTCGAGGCGCAGGGCGCGCGGGACGGCATCGTCGAGACGAGCGGGCAGCTGCGGACCGTCGCGGTGGGCCTGACGAAGATCGCCAACGATCTGCGCTGGATGGCGTCGGGGCCGATGACCGGGCTGGCCGAGATCAGCCTTCCCGACCTCCAGCCCGGCTCCTCGATCATGCCGGGCAAGGTGAACCCGGTGATCCCGGAGGCGGTGCTGATGGTCGCCGCACAGGTCGTCGGCAACGACGCCACCGTCGCCACCGCGGGGGCGGCCGGCAACTTCGAGCTCAACGTGATGCTCCCGGTGATCGCCAAGAACGTCCTGGAGTCGGTGCGGCTGCTGGCCAACGCCTCGCGGCTGCTCGCCGACCGGACCGTGGACGGCATCGTCGCGCACCGTGAACGCGCCCGTGAGTACGCGGAGTCCTCGCCGTCCGTGGTGACCCCGCTCAACAAGTACATCGGGTACGAGGAGGCCGCCAAGGTCGCCAAGAAGGCGCTGGCGGAGCGGAAGACGATCCGGGAGGCGGTGCTCGACGGCGGCTACGTGGAGCGGGGCGACCTGACGCTCCAGCAGCTCGACGAGGCGCTGGATGTCCTGCGGATGACGCGCCCGTGACCTTTCGCCGCTGACGGGCGAACCGTGACACGAACCGCAGCGTCGGGTGCCCGGGGCACCTAATATCTGTCCATGGCAGACGGCGGAGCGGTGAGAAGCGCGGGAACGGGCGGTGCGGCGGTCCACTGGGAGCCCGGGGACCAGATCCTGTGGCGCTACCGGGAGAACGGCGGCGCGCGCATCCACATCGCCCGTCCCGTCACGGTGGTGCGCGACGACGCGGAGCTGCTCGCGGTCTGGATGGCGCCCGGCACCCAGTGCGTCAAGCCGGTGCTCGCGGACGGCACCCCGCTGCACCGGGAGCCGCTGGGCACCCGCTACACCAAGCCGCGCGGCGTGGTGCGCGACCGCTGGTTCGGCACCGGGGTGCTGAAGCTGGCCCGGCCCGGCGAGCCGTGGTCGGTGTGGCTGTTCTGGGAGCCGGGCTGGAAGTTCAAGAACTGGTACGTCAACCTCGAGGAGCCCCTGTCCCGTTGGGACGGCGGGGTGGACTCCGAGGACCACTTCCTGGACATCTGCGTGTATCCGGACCGCACTTGGGGATGGTGTGACGAGGACGAGTTCGCGCAGGCGCAGGCGGACGGCCTGATGGACGCCCAGGTGGCCGAGCGGGTGCGGGAGGCGGGCCGTTCGGCCGTGGCGGAGATCTCCGCCTGGGCGTCCCCGTTCGCCGACGGCTGGCAGCACTGGCGCCCCGACCCGTCCTGGGCCGTACCGTTGCTGCCGGAGGACTGGGACCGCACGCCCGCGCACCTGTCCACATGAGACCCTTGATGTGCCCCCGGGCAGCAAACGTAGGATCGTCCTCCGCAAGGATGCGCAACAGCAACTCCCGGAGCACGTGCCGGGTCTGACCGAACGTCACCGAGGGGCGGCAGGACGTGAGCGAGGGGTACGAGGGCGACACCGGCGGGGCGGACGGTACTTCCGGAACACGCCCTGGGGGCCGCGTATGGTCCACCGGTGACACGGGAACAGCCTCTGACCACGCGGGAAATCCGTTCCGGGGACACGTATTCCGGGTATCGGGATTCCTGCGGGACCGACTGCGTGCGCGGCACGCAGCCCCGGACGGACGGATTCGACACGCGTGACGGAGCAGCCCACCTCGTTCGAACGCCCCCAGGGCGTGGACCCCACGGAGTCCCGTGGGGCGCTCCCGCGTACCCCGGCGCACGCGCCGGAGGGCGCCGCCGGCTTACCGTCCGCAGCGCCGGGCGACGCGACGCCGTGCGGGCCGGGTGGCCCGGCCGGTCCGGCGGGCCCGGGAGGCAAGGGGAGCAAAGGGAGCAAAGGGATCAGGGGGAGCAAGGGCATCATGGGGCAAGATCCGGCCGGTTCCGAGCCCGAGCACTCCCAGCCGGCGACGGCCGAGACGGACACCCACCGGCCGCGCCCCGCGCCCGAGTCCATCCCGGTCCAGCCCGGCGCCCGGGCCGACCCGCGGGCCGAGCGGGGGCCCGAACGCACCGCGGACCTGAGTTACGAGCGGGTCCTGGAGCAGGCGGCCGACGGCCGGGAGCGCCGCACCGGGCAGATCCCGGCGCCCGGCCGGCCCACGCCGATGCGCCGGGACGGGGACCGGCTGCGCTTCGTGGGCGCCGCGACCCGGCGGATCGCCCGCGGTCTGGACCTGGACGAGATCGTGATGGGGCTGTGCCGGGCCACCGTGCCGACCTTCTCCGACGCCATCCTCGTCTATCTGCGCGACCCGCTGCCGGTCGGCGACGAGCGGCCGGTCGCGGACCGGGTGGTGCTGCGGCTGCGGCGCACCGACCGCATCCCGGAGGAGCGGGACACCGACACCGGCTTCGCGGCCCTCGCAGCGCCGCCGGAGACGCCGGAGCTGTCGGAACTGTCGGCGGCGATCGCCGAACTGTGCGAGGTACGGCCCGGCGGGGCGCTCGCGGAGGTGCTGCGCGGGGTGCGCCCGGTGTTCGCCGACAGTCCGGCCGCCCTCGCCGCCCTGCCCGAGCTCCTGGGCGAGGACAGCCAGTTGGAAGTGCCCGACGACCAGAGGGCGATCCTCGCCCCGTTGCGGGGCCGGCGCCGGGTGATCGGCGCGGCGGTGTTCATACGCCGCCCGGACCGTATGCCGTTCGAGAACGACGACCTGCTGGTCGCCGCCCAGCTCGCCACGCACAGCGCCCTGGGCATCGACAAGGCCGTGCTGTACGACCGTGAGGCGTACATCGCCGACGAGCTCCAGCGCACGATGCTCCCGGAGACCCTGCCGCGCCCCACGGGTGTACGGCTGGCCTCCCGCTATCTGCCGGCCGCGGAGACCGCGCGGGTCGGCGGCGACTGGTACGACGCGATCCCGCTGCCGGGCAGCCGGGTGGCGCTGGTGGTGGGCGACGTCATGGGGCACTCCATGACCAGCGCGGCCATCATGGGCCAGTTGCGCACGACCGCGCAGACCCTGGCCGGGCTCGACCTGCCGCCGCAGGAGGTGCTGCACCACCTCGACGAACAGGCCCAGCGCCTGGGCACCGACCGCATGGCGACCTGCCTGTACGCGGTGTACGACCCGGTCTCGCACCGCATCACCATCGCCAACGCCGGCCATCCGCCGCCCGTCCTGCTGCATCTGGGCGGCCGGGCCGAGGTGCTGCGGGTGCCGCCGGGCGCGCCGATCGGCGTGGGCGGCGTCGACTTCGAGGCGGTGCAGCTGGACGCGCCGGCCGGGGCGACGCTGCTGCTGTACACCGACGGCCTGGTGGAGTCCCGGCTGCGGGACGTGGCGACCGGCATAGAGCAGCTGCGGGAGAAGCTCGCGGCGACCGCGCAGCTCACCGGGCCGGATCACCCGCCGCCCCTGGAGGCGCTGTGCGACGAGGTGCTCGACATGCTCGGCCCGGGCGACCGGGACGACGACATCGCGCTGCTCGCCGCCCGGTTCGACGGGATCGCGCCGAGCGACGTGGCGTACTGGTACCTGGAACCGGAGGACTCCGCTCCAGGGCAGGCGCGCCGGCTGGCCCGGCGGGCGCTGTCCCGGTGGGGGCTGGAGGAGCTGACCGACTCGGTCGAGCTGCTGGTGAGCGAGGTGGTCACCAACGCGGTGCGCTACGCCACGCGGCCGGTGACGCTGCGGCTGCTGCGCACGGACGTGCTGCGCTGCGAGGTGGGCGACGACGTGCCGCAGCTGCCGCGGCTGCGGCAGGCGCGGGCCACGGACGAGGGCGGCCGCGGGCTGTACCTGGTGAACCGGCTGGCCCGCCGGTGGGGCGCCACCCGGCTGAGCACGGGGAAGGTGGTTTGGTTCGAGCTGAACCAGGGCGGTCAGTGAGCGGCTGAGACACGGCGGAGGGCGCCCGGTGGTGATCACCGGGCGCCCTCCGCCGTTCCCGCCGCCTACTGTCCCGTCCCGCTCCCCAGCTGCGGGTCCAGCGGGTTGGCGGGTTCGTCCGTGGTCGGCGGTTCCTCGGTGGTCGGCGACTCCGAAGGCTCGTCGGTGGTCGGAGACTGAGACGGCTCCTGCGTGGTGGGCGTCTGGGAGGGCGAGGGGCTCTTGGGCGGTGCGCTGCTCGTGGGCGGCTCGCTGCTCGGCTCCTGCGACGGCTCGTCGGACTTCGACGGCGACGGGCTGGGCGAGGGGGGCTGCTGGACCGCGGCGCCCTGGTCGGTCTCCAGGTCGAACTTGCTGACCTTGGTGGAGACGCCGAAGGTGTACCCGGCCCAGATCTCCGCGGGGAAGCCGCCGCCGTTGACGCGGCCGTCGTCGTTCTTCAGGCCGTTGGTCGCGCCGGTCAGCGGGACCTGGGCGTGCGGGGGCTTGGCGGACTCGCCGAACAGACCGACGGAGGTGACCAGGTCGGGGGTGTAACCGGTGAACCAGGCCGACCTGTTGAAGTCGGAGGTGCCGGTCTTGCCGGCGACCTTCTGGCCCTTGCGCAGCGGGTTGTCGCGCACCGACAGCTTGGCGGTGCCGTCGTCGACCACGCCGGTGAGGACCGAGGTGACCGAGTCGGCGGCCTTGCGGTCGATGACCTGCTCGCCGACGCCGTCGGCCGGCTGCACCGAGTGGGCGCTGTTCTGCGCCGACTTGATGAGGGTCGGGGTGACCTTCCTGCCGTGGTTGTCCAGGGTGGCGTAGACGCCGGCCATCTGCAGGGGGCTCGCGCCCATGGTGCCGAGGGTCTGGGCGGGCACCGCCTTCAGGTCCTTGGTGTTCATGCCGAGGTCGCTCGCGGTCTTGAGCACCTCGTCCATGCCGACGTCGACGCCCATCTGCGCGAAGACGGAGTTGATGGACTTGTTCATCGCGGTCTGGACGGTGACGTCGCCGTAGTCGCGCTCGTCCTCGTTCTCCGGGGCGAAGCCGATGTCGCTGCCCTTGACCGGGCGCTTGCTGGTGCCGTCGTAAACGGTGTTCGCGTCGATCTCGTCGCCGTCCTGGGTCTTGGCGCCCTTGTCCAGGGCGGCGGCCAGGATCACCGGCTTGAAGGTGGAGGCGGGCTGGTAGTCGGCGCGGGTGGCGTTGTTGACGTAGTGCTTGACGTAGTCCACGCCGCCGTACATCGCCACGACAGCGCCCGTCTTCGGGTCCACCGAGGCGGCGCCGGCCTGGACGTCGGCGTCGACCGAGTGCTTCTTCGGGTCGAGCTTGTCGGTGAGCTGCTTCTTGACGGAGGCTTCCAGCGCCTTCTGCTTCTTCTTGTCGATGTTGAGCGTGATGTTCCAGCCGCCGGCGTTGACCATCGCCTCGGCTTCCTTGGCGTTCGCCGCGACGCCCTGGGCGACGAGCTGTTTCTCCAGCTCGCCGTTGGCGGCGTCGACCAGGTAGCCGACCTGGCCCTGCATGCCGGGCGCGGCCTTCGGTTCCTTCGGAACCGGGAACTCCATGCCGGCGCGCTCGGACTGCTGGAGCCACTTCTCCTCGACCATGTTCTTCAGGACGTAGTTCCAGCGCTGCTGGACCAGGCGCTTGCCGGTGGAGGTGGCGGAGGACCAGTCGTACTGGCTGGGGGCCTGGAGCAGTGCGGCGAGGTAGGCGCCCTGTGCGACGGTGAGCTTGTCGGCGTCGACGCGGTAGTAGGCCTGGGCGGCGGCCTGGATGCCGTAGGCGCCGCGGCCGTAGTAGCTGGTGTTGATGTAGCCGGCCAGGATGTACTCCTTGGACTCCTCCTGGTCCAGCTTCAGGGAGATGACCAGCTCCTTCAGCTTGCGCGTGACGGTCTGTTCCTGGGTCAGGTAGTAGTTCTTGACGTACTGCTGGGTGATCGTCGAACCGCCCTGAGCGCCCTTGCCCATGAGCGTGTTGAGGACACCGCGGGCGGTGCCGCGCAGGTCGACGCCGGCGTCGTCGTAGAAGGACTTGTTCTCGGCGGCGACGAAGGTGCGCTGGACGGCCTTGGGGACGTCGGCCAGGTCGACGTTCTCGCGGTTGAGCTTGCCGTCGCGGGCGAGGAGCGTGCCGTCGCTGAACTTGTAGACGTTGCTCTGCAGCTGGGCCTCGGCGTTGGCCGTGTCCGGGATCGGCGTGGTCACGTAGAGCACGATGAACGCGCCGATGGTGAGCAGGCACACGCCGAGGAACGTGCCGAGCACCTTCTTCCAGGTGAACATGCGGCGTATGAGACCGCGGTCGGCCTTGCCGGGCTTGGCGCCCTTCCTGGCCCCCCGGCGGGCGGCGGCGCGGCCGCCATGGGGAGCGGTGGCGGTCGCGGTGGCCGCGGACGTCGTCTCCTCGGCCGGGGACGCCGGCTCGCTGCGCGTCGGCGGTGTCTCCGCCCGTGACGAACGATTCTTGGGCGCCGCGCGGCGGCCACCGCGCTGGCGCGCTCGTCTGTCGTCCGCTCGTCCCATGACTCTGCTCGCTCCGCTTCCTACTCGGCTGTCACACCCGTGCCCGGAGGCAGTCAGCTCAGAAAGCTAACACCGCTCTCTATGACAAAGGGCTCTCGATCCGGCCCCGGACAGGGGTGAGAATCAGCACCCCGCCCGCTGGAACCGGCCCCCGTTCCAAGGGATTCGACGTGCGAACGGGGTTCAGGGTTGCCATCCCGAGGTAAAGTGATATCACTTAGCTAGACCGAAGCTGAGTTCGAGAAACGGGGGACCCCCATGACCGCGCACGACCCGTCGACAGCAGACCCGTCGGCCATCCGCCCGTCGGACACCGTCGACGCACCCGCGATGCCCGCTCCGCGCGTGCACGAGTTCCCGGCGCGCAGCGTCGGCGGCGGACTGGCCCTGATGACCGGCCTGCTGGGGCTGCTGGCCGGCGTCGCTCTGATCCTGGCCGGTGCGGCCATGACCGTCACCGCCGCCAAGGCCGGGCTGATCGTCGGCGGCATCGTGGTGGCGCTGGCCGCCTTCATCGCGATGTGCGGGCTGAACATGGTCGCGCCGGGCGAGGCCCGGGTGGTGCAGCTGTTCGGCCGCTACCGGGGGACGATCCGCGAGGACGGACTGCGCTGGGTGAACCCCTTCACCTCCCGCGAGAAGATCTCCACCCGCGTGCGCAACCACGAGACGTCGGTGCTGAAGGTCAACGACGCCTACGGCAACCCGATCGAGCTCGCCGCTGTCGTGGTGTGGAACGTGCAGGACACCGCCCAGGCCAGCTTCGAGGTGGACGACTTCCTGGAGTTCGTCGCCACCCAGACCGAGGCCGCCGTCCGGCACATCGCCATCGAGTACCCCTACGACGCCCATGACCAGAGCGAGCTCTCGCTGCGGGGCAACGCCGAGGAGATCACCGAGAAGCTCGCCGTCGAGCTCCACGCTCGCGTGGAGGCGGCCGGCGTGCGGATCATCGAGTCCCGCTTCACCCACCTCGCCTACGCCCCGGAGATCGCCTCCGCGATGCTCCAGCGGCAGCAGGCGGGCGCGGTGGTCGCGGCCCGGCGGGAGATCGTGGACGGCGCGGTCGGCATGGTGGAGGCGGCGCTCCAGCGGATCGCCGAGCAGGGCATCGTGGAACTCGACGAGGAACGGAAGGCCGCGATGGTGTCCAACCTGATGGTGGTGCTCTGCGGGGACCGGGCGCCCCAGCCCGTGCTCAACACCGGGACGCTCTACCAGTGACCCCGCCCGAAGAGGGGACGCCCCCTCGGCGTCGGCCGCAGCAGCGCAAGCAGGTGCTGCTGCGGCTGGACCCGCTGGTGTACGAGGCACTCGCCCGGTGGGCCGGGGACGAGCTGCGGTCCGCCAACGCGCAGATCGAGTTCCTGCTGCGCCGCGCCCTCGCCGAGGCCGGGAGGCTGCCTCGTGACACCGGGCCGATCCCGCGCCGCGGACGGCCGCCGGGGAGCCCGCCCCCCGGCCCTCCGCCGGCCTGAACGGCCCGCTCCCGGACGCACCTTCGGCGCTGTAGCGAAACGGTGACAACCCCCTCCCACCTGCGCACCCGCACACCGCGCCACCAGCTCCGCACACCGTGTATACATCGTGGGTATACACCGCATGTACAGTCCTGACCATGTCCATCGGTCACACGCTCCTCGGACTCCTGGAGTCCGGGCCCCGCCACGGCTACGACCTGAAGCGGGCTTTCGACGAGAAGTTCGGTCACGACCGGCCGCTGCACTACGGCCAGGTCTACTCGACGATGTCCCGGCTGCTGAAGAACGGCCTCGTCGAAGTCGACGGCATCGAGGCGGGCGGCGGCCCCGAGCGCAAGCGCTACGCCATCACCGACGCCGGCGTCACCGACGTCCAGCGCTGGCTCGCCACGCCCGAGAAGCCCGAGCCGTACCTGCAGTCGACCCTCTACACCAAGGTCGTCCTGGCGCTGCTCACCCACCGCGACGCGGCCGACATCCTGGACGCCCAGCGCTCCGAGCACCTGCGCGGCATGCGCATCCTGACCGACCGCAAACGCAAGGGCGACCTCGCCGACCAGTTGATCTGCGATCACGCCCTCTTCCACCTAGAGGCCGATCTGCGCTGGCTGGAGCTCACCGCCGCGCGCCTCGACAAGCTCCGAGAGGCGGTGACCGCGTGAACGCTCCCGCGGGCTCCCTGCTGGCCGCGCACGACCTGCGCAAGGCGTACGGGCCGACCCTGGCACTGGACGGCGCCGAGTTCTCCATCCACCCCGGCGAGGTCGTCGCCGTGATGGGCCCCTCCGGTTCCGGCAAGTCCACCCTGCTGCACTGCCTCGCCGGGATCGTCACGCCCGACTCGGGCTCGATCCTGTACGACGGACAGGAGCTCGCGACGATGAACGACACCCGGCGCAGCGCCCTCAGGCGCTCGGATTTCGGGTTCGTGTTCCAGTTCGGCCAGCTGGTGCCCGAGCTGACGTGCGTGGAGAACGTGGCGCTGCCGCTGCGGTTGAACGGCGCCCCGCGCAAGCAGGCCGAGCGCAGCGCGCTGGCCTGGATGGAGCGGCTGGAGGTCGACGGCCTCGCCAGGAAGCGGCCCGGCGAGGTCTCCGGCGGCCAGGGGCAGCGGGTCGCCGTGGCCCGCTCGCTGGTGACCGGCCCGCGGGTGCTGTTCGCCGACGAGCCGACCGGCGCGCTGGACTCCCTCAACGGCGAACGCGTGATGGAACTGCTCACCGAGGCGGCCCGGTCGACCAACGCCGCCGTGGTGCTGGTGACGCACGAGGCCCGGGTGGCGGCCTACTCCGACCGCGAGATCGTCGTACGGGACGGGAAGTCACGGGACATGGAGCGGGCCGTATGAGACGTCGCCTGTGGGTGTCGGACCTGGGCATGGGGGCCAGGTTCGCCTTCGCCGGCGGACGGGAGGGGTGGGGGCGGATGCTGCTCACCGCCGTCGGCGTGGGACTCGGCGTGGCGCTGCTGCTGCTCACCACCGCGATCCCGAACGCGCTGGCCGTACGGCACGAGCGGGAGGGGGCGCGCACCGACGTCACGTTCAACAACGAGAAGATACCCAGGTCGGACTCCACGCTGCTGGTCGCCGACGTCCCCACGACCTTCCGTGAGAAGGAGGTGCGCGGGCGGGAGGTGCAGCCCGAGGGGGCCCGGGCGCCGCTGCCGCCGGGAGTCGCGCGGTTCCCGGCCGTGGGCGAGATGGTGGTCTCCCCGGCGCTGAAGCGGCTGCTGGAGTCGGACGACGGGAAGCTGCTGCGGGAGCGGCTGCCGGACCGGATCGTCGGCACCATCGGCGAGTCCGGACTGATCGGCTCACAGGAGTTCGCGTACTTCCGCGGCGTGGACCACCTCACGCTCTCCGAAGAAACCTACCGGATCGCCCGTATCGACCGGTTCGGCGACCCGGATCCGACCCCGCAGAGCACGGACCCCGTCCTGGTCCTGCTGGTCCTCGTGGTGTTCCTGGTGCTGCTGATGCCGGTGGCCGTCTTCATCGCCGCGGCCGTGCGGTTCGGCGGCGAGCGCCGCGACCGGCGGCTCGCGGCCCTGCGGCTGGTGGGCTCCGACAGCGGGATGACCCGGCGGATCGCCGCGGGCGAGGCGATGGCCGGCGCCGTGGTGGGCCTCGTCTTCGGCACGGTGTTCTTCCTGATCGGACGGCAGGCCGCCGGGTCCATGGAACTGCTCGACGTGAGCGTGTTCCCCAGCTACCTGAACCCCTCCCCCGTGCTGGCGCTGCTGGTCGCGGTCGCGGTCCCGGCCGCCGCCGTGCTGGTCACGCTGTTCGCGCTGCGGAGCGTGGTGATCGAGCCGCTCGGTGTGGTGCGCACGGCGAAGCCGCCGCGCCGCCGGCTGTGGTGGCGGCTGCTGCTGCCGCTGGCCGGGCTCGGGATGCTCTACCCGATGATCGGAAACGGCCGCAACAGCGGGGAGTTCAACCAGTACCTGGTCTCCGGTGGCGTGCTGCTGCTGCTCATCGGCGTGACCGCGCTGCTGCCGTGGGTCGTGGAGGCGGTCGTCACCCGGCTCGGCGCGGGCGGCGTCGCCTGGCAACTGGCCATCCGAAGGCTTCAGTTGAGCAGTGGAACGGCCGCCCGCATGGTCAACGGCATCGCGGTCGCGGTGGCGGGCGCCATCGCCCTGCAGATGCTGTTCGCCGGGGTGGAGGGCCAGTACACCGAGGAGACCGACAAGAACCTCTCCCTGGCGCAGATGCAGGTGTCGCTGCCGAAGGGGACTGCCCTGGCCGGGGCGACGGCCGCGTTCGGGGCGACCGAGGGGGTGCGGAAGGTCCACGCCTTCGGTGAGGCCTACGTCAACGACCGGCGCAAGGACGCCGAGGAGCTCACCCAGATCACCGTCGCCGACTGCGCCACCCTGCGCACGGCGGCCTCGATCCCCTCCTGCCGCGACGGCGACTCCTTCCTCCTCGAGGGCGGCGACTACGGCTCCGCCACGCCCGCGGTGTCGAAGCCCGGCACGCGCCTGTGGTTCGACGACGGCCGGGAGAGCCCGTACGGCTGGACGGTGCCGGCGGGCATCGAGCGGGTGCGTCCGGTCACCGACCCGGCGGGGCAGCTGCGCGGCGGCTTCCTGCTGACTCCCAGCGCGCTGCCCGCGGGGTCCGAGCGGGCGATGTCCGTGCAGGTCTACCTCTCGCTCGACGACGAGGTGGCCGACGCTGCCGAGTACGTGCGGAACACCGCCGGGCGGATCGACCCGATCGGCGAGGCCTCGATGTGGACGGCCAGCGAGCGCTCGGAGACCTACGACAAGATCCGTACCGGCCTCTTCGTCGGCGCCGCCTGTGTGCTGGCGCTGATCGGGGCGAGTCTGCTGGTGTCGCAGCTGGAGCAGCTGCGCGAGCGGCGCAAGCTGCTGTCCTCGCTGGTCGCCTTCGGCACCCGGCGGCGCACGCTGAGTCTGTCGGTGCTGTGGCAGACGGCGATCCCGATCGGGCTGGGCCTGGTGCTGGCCTCGCTGGTGGGCGTCACGCTGGGCACGGTACTGCTGATGATGACGGACACGCCGGTGAGCGTGGACTGGGCGAGCGTGCTGTCCATGACCGGCATCGGCGCGGCCGTCGTGCTGGCGGTGACGCTGTTCAGCCTGCCGCCGCTGGTGCGGTTGATGCGGCCGGAGGGCCTGCGCACGGAGTGAGCGCCGGCCCGCGAGCCCGGCGACGGCCCCTTCCCGCCCGGGGAGGGGCCGTCGCCCGTCTCAGAGGCTGTACTCCTTCACCACGCGCCGCACCTGGGCGAACAGCATCCCCACATTGACCGACTTGCGGCAGACGACCACCGCGACGACGTCCTGCTGCTCGTTCATCCTCACGAACAGGTGGGTGAGGTTCTCGCTGTTGACGAGGATCTCCTGGAAGAAGTGGTTGTCGCCGCTGGTCCCGCGACGCTCCTTGAAGACGTCCTCGATCATCACGACCGTCCGTCCCTGGAACAGGTCCAGGGTCGCGCCCGCGAGCAGGTCGAGGACCTCCGGCGGGTGGTTGTCGACGGTCTCGTAGGACAGCAGCATGCCGGTCGACATGTCGACGACGCCGGAGGCGACGCAGTCGGGGGCATCCGTGCGCAACGACTTGACCAGGCCCATCACCTGGTCGGAGAAACCGGGGGTCATACGCTTCGTCGCCATCCTTTCAGACTCCTTCGGCTGCCCTGTGGGGCTGCGCGAACGGGGTGGGCTCCGGGGCCCGGTCGGTGAGGATCAGGTCGATGCGGCGCAGGGCCGGCTGGGTCGCCCGGTGCAGGCGCTCCACGTCCATGCCCTCGTCGCCGAGGACGACCATGAGCGCGGTCTCCCCGACCGCGTAGAACGCGGCGCAGCCGTGGCTGCCGTAGGCCACCGTGCGGTTGAGGGAGCCGCGGGAGGTGGCCTCGGCGGTGCGGCGGGCGAGGCCGAGGCCGGCCGCGGCGAGGGCGGCGAGGCCGTCCGGGTCGATGGAGTCCGCGGTGTCGGCGGCGATGAGCAGGCCGTCGGCCGCCGCGACCGCCGTGTCGGTGATGCCGCTCACCTGCTCGCGCAGGCCGCGCATCTCCCGCGCGAGGGCTTTGTGGTCCATGGATGGAACTCCCTTGTCTCTGTTCGCATATGACCGTCTGTCGTCTGTCGCGTACCTGCTGGTGGGGCCGGCCTATTTCGTCGTCGGGTTGCGCAGTCGGAAGAACTCCTTCCAGCCCGTCCCGCCGCGTTCGCCGCCGATCGCCTCGGTGATGCCGCTGGCGCCGGGACTGCGGCGGGGCAGCACGGCCGGTGCGGGCGGAGGGGCCTGAGCGGGTGCGGGCGAAGGCGGGGGCGGTGCGGGTTCGCGGGGGCGGACGGGCTGTCCGCCGGGCGGGAGGCGGACCGGGATCGGCGCGGGCGTGCGAGGGCACTCCAGCAGCCCCTCCCCGAGCATCCGGGCCACCTCCACGGTGACCGTGTACACCCCGCGCCCGGTGAGGAAGGCCAGGTCACGGGAGGTGCGGCGGCCGTCGGCGTGCAGCAGCAGCTCCCGTTGCAGCGGGCCGAGCCGGGTGGCGTCGCAGGACGGGGAGGCGGGCGCGGGACGTTCCCGCTCGGGGCGCACCGGACACGGGAGCGCCAGGAGCGCGTTGACCTTGCGCGCCGCCTCCTGGAGCAGCCGGGTGGGCGGTTCGCCGACGGCGATGGCGGCGGGCGGGCTGCCGTCGCCGGGGCCGCGCTCGCAGTCGGCGACGATGCCCGCGACGACGGCGAACACGGCGTCCTGGAGGGCCATCGCGCAGACGACGCGGAGCTCGGCTGCTCCCGTGCGGCCCTGGGCGATGATCTGGGCGGCCGGCCAGCGCGATCCGCCGGACTCGCGGACCAGGTCGGCCCATTCCTCGCCGCCGATCCGGCCGGAGCGCAGCAGCAGGGCCTCCGGTCCTGGAGCGCCCGGTGACTCGACGGCGACGACCAGTCCGCCGCGCAGATGGACCGTGCCACCGGGTGAGCCGGACACCCGCACCTCGCCGGTGAAGCCGTCACGCCCGCACGCGGCCAGTTCGCGTGCCAGCAGCTCGTAGCCCGACATCACTCCCCTTGGCATGTCGCACATACGCCTGACGCGTAGCACTGAGGAGGGAAGGTGTATCAGGGCGGGCGGATGATCCAGTGGCGGATTCCCCAGCTGCCCCCAGGGTGAGAGAAGTTGCCCGTTCGGGTTCTCACAGGGCGCTCGATTCACCGGATCGGGCGCTCGGTTGACCGGGTGTGAGCGGTCAACCGCCGGCCTGGAGGATCCGCACGGGCAGCGGCCGCAACGCCTCGCGCAGGGCGTCGCCCAGCTCCGTGTACTCGGCCCGGCGCGCGGCGCCCGCGCGCATGACGAGGGCGATGCGCCGGGTGGGGGCGGGTTCGGCGAAGCGGCCGGTGCACAACAGGGTGCTGCGGCTGGTCTCGACGGTGACGGCGGTGCGCGGCAGCAGGGTGCAGCCCAGGCCGCCGGCGACGAGCTGGACGAGCGTGGAGAGGCCGGCCGCGGTGGTGGTGACCGGTGCTCCCTCCTGTCCGGCCTCACGGCAGACGTCCAGGGCCTGGTCGCGCAGGCAGTGCCCTTCGTCCAGGAGCAGCAGGTTCAGCTCCCTGAGCGCCTCGCGGGCGATGCCGTCCTGGCCGCCGAGCGGATGCCCCAGGGGTGTGACGAGCACGAAGTCCTCGTCGAAGAGGGGGAGTTCGACCGTGCCGGGGACGCCGAGGGGCACGGCGAGGAGCAGCAGGTCGAGCCGGCCGGTGTGCAGGCCGTCGACCAGGCTGGCGGTCTGCTCCTCGTGGACCTGGAGGTCGAGGCGCGGATAGCGGTCGTGGACCAGGCGCAGGACGGTGGGCAGGAGGTACGGCGCCACGGTGGGGATGACGCCGAGGCGCAGCGCCCCGGTGAAGGGCGCCCGTACCGCTTCGGCCTCCTCCATCAGCGCGCCGACCTCGGCCAGCACCGCCTTGGCGCGTACGGCGAGCCGCTCGCCGGCCGGGGAGAGCAGCACCTTGCGGGTCGTACGCTCCAGGAGCGTCACGCCGAGCGCCTCCTCCAGCGCGGAGACGGCGCCGGACAGGGCGGGCTGACTCATGCCGATGGCGGCGGCCGCGTCCCGGAAGTGCAGATGCTCGGCGACGGCCGCGAAGGCGCGCAGTTGGGCGAGACTGGGGAGCCGCCGCTTGGCTCCGACGCCCACGCCGACGCCGGCACTCTTGGGGCTCGGGTCACCCACGGTCACTGATAGCCACCTCCGATCAACCCGACCGAGTGTAGCGATTTCTCTAATCAATGCACCCTGTGCCAGAGTCGCACTTGTCCAACCCATGGGAAGCGTCCGCGATCCGGACGCTTCTTCGCTGCAAGGAGAGCGTGTGCTCACTGTTGGTGACAAGTTCCCCGAGTTCGAACTGACGGCCTGCGTCTCGATGGAGAAGGGCAAGGAGTTCGAGCAGATCCACCACAAGTCCTACGAGGGCAAGTGGCTGGTGGTCTTCGCATGGCCCAAGGACTTCACCTTCGTCTGCCCGACCGAGATCGCCGCGTTCGGCAAGCTGAACGACGAGTTCGCCGACCGCGACGCGCAGATCCTCGGCTTCTCCGGTGACTCCGAGTTCGTCCACCACGCCTGGCGCAAGGACCACCCGGACCTGACGGACCTGCCGTTCCCGATGATGGCCGACTCCAAGCACGAGCTGATGCGGGACCTGGGCATCGAGGGCGAGGACGGCTTCGCGCAGCGCGCCGTGTTCGTCGTGGACCCCAACCGCGAGATCCAGTTCACGATGGTCACCGCGGGCTCCGTCGGCCGTAACCCCAAGGAGGTCCTGCGGGTCCTGGACGCCCTGCAGACCGACGAGCTGTGCCCCTGCAACTGGTCCAAGGGCGACGACACCCTGGACCCGGTCGCGCTGCTGGCCGGGGAGTGATCTGACATGTCCCTCGACACCCTGAAGTCGCGTGTTCCGGACTACGCCAAGGACCTGAAGCTCAACCTGGGCTCGGTCATCGGCAACTCCGACCTTCCCGCGCAGCAGCTGTGGGGCACGGTGCTGGCGACCGCGATCGCCTCCCGCTCCCCCATCGTCCTGCGCGAGCTGGAGCCGGAGGCCAAGGCGAACCTGTCGCCCGAGGCGTACACGGCCGCCAAGTCCGCCGCCGCGGTGATGGCGATGAACAACGTCTTCTACCGCACCCGGCACCTGCTGTCCGACCACGAGTACGGCAACCTGCGGGCCGGTCTGCGGATGAACGTCATCGGCAACCCCGGGGTCGACAAGGTCGACTTCGAGCTGTGGTCGTTCGCCGTGTCCGCGATCAACGGCTGCGGGATGTGCCTGGACTCGCACGAGCAGGTGCTGCGCAAGGCCGGCGTCGAGCGTGAGGTCGTCCAGGAGGCGTTCAAGATCGCATCGGTGATCCAGGCGGTCGGCGTGACGCTGGACGCGGAGTCGATCCTCTCGGAGTGATCCCGGCGTGTGCCTCGGGCCCCGCTCACCTGACCGGTGGGCGGGGCCCGTCTTCGTACCCGGGGGCTCGTCCGGGTGTCACGCCGGAGGGGAGCCCGGGGGCTGGGCCTGCGGGGGCTGGACCGGGGCGACGTCCAGCGCCGTCGCCCCTCGCGGCCGCGGAGCCGTCCGCATCGCCGCCTCCCGCGAGTACGCGTGCAGATACGACACCACCGTGTTCGACACCGCCACCAGCGGCACCGCCACCACCGCTCCCCCGATCCCCGCGACCATCCCGCCGGAGGCGACCGCGAGGACCACCGCCAGCGGATGCACCCGCACCGCCCGCCCGAGGATGAACGGCTGGAGGATGTGCCCCTCGATCTGCTGCACCGCCAGCACCACCGCCAGCGTCATCACCGCGGTGAACACGCCCTGCGTCACCAGCGCCACCACCACCGCCAGCGCGCCGGAGGCGACCGCGCCCACGAGCGGGATGAAGGAGAACAGGAAGATGAAGACGGCGAGCGGGACGGCCATGGGCACGTCGAGGAAGTAGATGCCGAGGCCGATGAAGATGGCGTCGATCAGCGCGACGACCACGGTGCCGCGCACGTACGCCGTCAGCGTCGCCCACGCACGCGGGCCCGCGCCGGCCACGCCCGGCCGCGCCGCCGCGGGCACCAGCTTCAGCGTCCACTCCCAGATGCGCTTGCCGTCGTAGAGCAGGAACAGCGTCGAGAAGAACGCCAGCAGGATGCCGGTGAGCGCCTCGACGACGACGGTGACGCCTTCCAGGCCCGCCGAGGTGATCTGCTCGGTGTTCGCCCCGATGGCCTCCCGCAGGTTCTGGGCGATGCCGTTGATCTGCTTGTCGGTGACGTGGAAGGGGCTGTTGAGCAGCCAGCGGCGCAGGTCGTCGATGCCGTCCTGGACCTGGTCGGAGAGGTTGTCGATGTTCTCCATGACCTGCCAGGTCACGAACCAGCCCATCAGGCCGATGATGACGAACCCGAGGATGGCGGTCAGCGCGGTGGCGAGCCCCTGGGGGACGCCGTGCCGTCGCAGCCGGGCGACCGTGGGCTGCAGCAGCGCCGTCAGCAGCAGCGACACCACGAAGGCCAGCACGACGAGTTGGACCGCGCTGATCACCTTCATCAGCACCCAGACGGTGCCCGCCAGCACCAGCAGCCGCCAGCCGGCCTCGGCCGCGACCCGCACCCCCCACGGCACCACGTGCGCGGGGTCGGGGCGTTGGACGCCCGGCGGCAGTTCCTCGGGGAGCGCGTGGACGATGTCCGGCACAGGCGGTTCGATGCCGTCGTCCTTCCGTTCGGCCTCGGCGCGGCGCTGGTCGAGCCGCTCGCCCATCTCGCTCAGATTCGTGCCCAGCCGGCCAAGCCACCCTGGCAGTCGCGACATGTCCGTCCTCTTCCCCCGTCTCTCCCTCACCGGTTCCCCCCTCCGGGCGGCCTGATGTCGCCCTGGAGTCGTCGGCTTTGACCGTACAGGGCGACAGCCCCTCACCCGGGGACGGGGAGGGGCTGTCGAAGGAGTGGGGCCGGGCGCGGGGCGGGCTCAGTAGGAGCCGTTGGCCTGCCAGAAGGCCCAGGCGTCACAGGGACTGCCGTAGCGGTCGTTCATGTAGTTCAGGCCCCACTTGATCTGCGTGGCCGGGTTGGTCCGCCAGTCGGCGCCCACCGACGACATCTTCGAGCCGGGGTAGGCCTGGACGAGACCGTAGGCGCCCGACGAGGGGTTGACGGCCCGGTAGTTCCAGGTGGACTCGTGGTCCACGATGTTGCTGAAGCACTGGAACTGGCCGCTGGGCACGATCTGCCGGGCGATGGACTGCACTTCGGAGACCGAGTACGACGACTGCTGCGGGAAGCTCGCGCTGCTGCCGCCCGTGACGGCGCTCTCGGTCGTGGCCTGGGCCGACTTGGCCTCGAGCTCCGCGCGGTCCTTGGCGTCCTGCGCGGCCTTGTCGGCCTTCGCCTTGTCCGCGGCGGCCTTCTGCTTGGCAACGGCGTCCTTCGCCGCCTGCTTGCGGGCCGCCGCCTCCGCCGACTTGCGGGCGGTGGAGTCCGCGGCGATGGCCTGGGCGTCCGCCTGCTCGGTCAGCGAGGCGGTCTGCACCTGGGCCTGTGCGCCTACGGGTAAGTCGGCGAGGAGGGCGGAGCCGCTCGCCTTGGTCTCGGCCTCGTCGCCAGGCTGTCCGGTGTTGGCCTGGGCCACGCCCATGACCGCGCCGACAGTGGTGACCGCGGTGGCCGAGACCACTGCGAATCCTCTGGCCGGTATCCGGCTCACACGTTGTCCTTACCTCTGCGTCGTCAGATGGAAGTGGTGCGTGCGGCCGGAGCCGCCGGTACTCAGTACCAGTGGTTCGCCTGCCAGAACGACCAGGCCTCACAAGGGCTGCCGTAGCGGTCGTTCATGTAGTTCAGGCCCCACTTGATCTGCGTGGCCGGGTTGGTCCGCCAGTCGGCGCCAGCGGAGGAGTACTTGGACGCCGGCAGGGCCTGGAACAGGCCGTAGGAGCCGGAGGAGGGGTTGACCGCGTCGATCTTCCAGTCGGACTCGTGGTCCACGATGTTGCTGAAGCACTGGAACTGGCCGCTGGGGACCATCTGCCGTGCCATCGCCTGGATCTGCTCGATGCTGTAGTGGCTGAGGACGGGGAAGTCGGACGCGCTGCGGCTGGCCGCGGCCTTGAGCTCCGCGCGCTTCTTGGCGTCCTTGGCCGCCTTCTCGGCGGCCTCCTTCTTCGCGACGGCGGTCTTGGCGGCGGCCTTGCGAGCGGCTTCCTCGGCGCCCTTCTTGGCGCTCTCGTCCGCGGCGATCGCCTGGACGCTGGCCTGCTCCGTCAGGGACGTCGTCTGCACGGTGGCCTGAAGGCCGACCGGCACGTCCGCGAGGAGCGTGGCGTCGCCCGCCGTCGCCTCTGCATCGTTGGCCTGCGCGGTGCTGCCCGAGGCAACGCCGACGACGCTTCCGACAGCGGTGACCGCCGTGGCCGAGGCCACTGCGAATCCCCGGACCGAGATCCGGCTCACACGGTTTTCCTTCCAGCAGCGCCCGCCTCGGTGACCCTGGCGGACGCAATCGTGCCCCTGGCGCTGGCCTCCCAACTGCGGGGTCACGGAGGCGCGGGCCCGGTGGGCGACTCCCTTGCGGGAGAGCCGTGTGATGCTCGGGCGGCATACGACGTAGGTATGGAGTTGAAGGTGGTGCTTCGTTGCTGTGGACCGCTGGGGGTACACGTGTGTCGTATGCGGGGCCTGACAGGAATGAGACTTTGCCGTAACCGGACGCCGCGAGGCAATTCCGAGTTGCGTGTGAAAGCTCACACCCCGTTTGACCCCGGGAATTTCAGGGTTCGGCCACACATGCAGGCGCCGCCCGGCTAGGCTCACGGCCTTTGCCGGACGGCGCCAACTGCCGTACGGACCCCGCGAAACGGGGTGAGCGGGTCAGATCTGCACGTCCTCCAGCATTTCGGTCACGAGTGCCGCGATCTGGGACCTCTCGGACCGGCTCAGGGTGACGTGCGCGAAGAGCGGATGCCCCTTCAGTTTCTCCACCACGGCGACGACACCGTCGTAGCGGCCGACCCGCAGGTTGTCCCGCTGCGCCACGTCATGGGTCAGAACGACCCGCGAGTTGGCGCCGATCCGGGACAGAACGGTCAACAGCACGTTCCGTTCCAGCGATTGGGCCTCGTCCACGATCACGAACGCGTCATGGAGCGAGCGGCCGCGGATGTGGGTCAGCGGGAGGACCTCCAGCATGCCGCGGGCGGTGACCTCCTCGATGACCTCGCGGGAGGCGACGGCCGACAGCGTGTCGAACACCGCCTGCGCCCAGGGGCCCATCTTCTCGGCCTCGGTGCCCGGCAGATAGCCCAGCTCCTGTCCGCCCACCGCGTACAGCGGACGGAAGACCATCACCTTCTGGTGCTGACGGCGCTCCAGCACCGCCTCGAGACCCGCGCACAGCGCCAGCGCCGACTTGCCGGTGCCGGCCCGGCCGCCCATCGACAGGATGCCGATCTCCGGGTCGAGCAGCAGGTCCAGTGCGATCCGCTGTTCGGCGCTGCGGCCCTTGATGCCGAACGCCTCCCGGTCGCCGCGCACGAGGCGGACGTTGCCGTCGGCGGTGACCCGGCCCAGCGCCTTGCCGCGCTCGGACTGGATGGTCAGGCCGGTGTGCACGGGGAGGT
Source organism: Streptomyces sp. NPDC101166 (assembly GCF_044768125.1). Taxonomy (NCBI): domain Bacteria; kingdom Bacillati; phylum Actinomycetota; class Actinomycetes; order Kitasatosporales; family Streptomycetaceae; genus Streptomyces; species Streptomyces sp. NPDC101166. The sequence continues at coordinate 268,028 of NZ_JBIWPF010000010.1, read as the reverse complement.
CGGCGGCCTCCGGGACGTACACGCGCCCTTCCTCGAAGAGGATGTCCACCTGCTCGCCGGGCAGGGTCAGTTCGGACATCCCGGTCCAGCCGGAGGAGTCCGTGATGGCGAGTTCGGCGCGGTACTCCTCCGCCAGGAGGCCCACCGAGGAGGCCTTGATCCTGAGCGGGAGGTCCTTCGACACGACGGTGACGTCGAACCCCTCGGCCTGCAGATTTCGGGCGACCGCGAGGATGCGTGAGTCGTTGTCCCCCAGACGGTAGCCGGTGGGCAGCACGCTGGGGTCCGAGTGGTTGAGCTCGACACGGATGGTCCCGCCCAGTTCCCCGATCGGGATGGGGGCGTCGAGGCGTCCATGCTGCACCCGGTAGTCGTCCAGCAGGCGCAGGGCCTGCCGGGCGAAGTAGCCGAGTTCGGGATGGTGCCGCTTGGCCTCCAGCTCCGTGACCACGACGATGGGGAGCACGACCTCGTGCTCGTCGAATCGGGTCAGGGCGTTCGGGTCGGCCAGCAGGACGCTGGTGTCGAGAACGTAGGTGCGCCGGTCGGGCTTGTGGCGCTTTGTGCTGGTCACCACGGAAGGACGTACCCCCTCGGATGAGGTCGGGGAGCGACGGAGTGGAGCTGGACCGGAAGTCGGCCGTCTGCACGGGCCGAGAACCGGCCCTCCGCTGCGTCCGTGCGGACCGCACGGTCGGGCTGGTGCAAAGGGCCTCCCGGGCGGACGGCCCCGTGCCGTCCGCTGAGATCCGACACCCGTGGTTCGGGCGTCGACCTGCTTGGCTTATTCCCTCGAACACACGCCGCCATGCCACGGCATATGACGGCGCACCGGTGAACTCCGCGTTACTTCTGCCCCGAACGGGGTACCCGAGCGTCCCTCCGGGACGCGTGTGAGCCCGTGCACAACCCTGGCCGTGGCCGGTTGTCAGCCGCCGTAACGGCGGTGGCGCGCGGCGTAGTCACGCATGGCGCGCAGGAAGTCCACCTTGCGGAAGGCCGGCCAGAAGACCTCGCAGAAGAAGTACTCCGAGTGAGCCGTCTGCCACAGCATGAACCCGGACAGCCGCTGCTCGCCGCTGGTGCGGATCACCAGGTCGGGGTCGGGCTGCGCCTTGGTGTAGAGGTGGCGGCCGATCATGTCGACGGTGACGGAGTCGGCGAGCTCCTCCATCGGGACGCCCTTGTCGTGGGCGTCGAGGATCATCGAGCGCACCGCGTCGGCGATCTCCTGGCGGCCGCCGTAGCCGATGGCCACGTTGACCAGTATCCCGTCCTTGTCGGCGGTGCTCTCCTCGGCTTCCTTCAGAGTGCGCTGCATGCCGGCCGGGAGAAGGTCCAGGGTGCCCACGTGGTGGACGCGCCAGCGACCGTCGGCCGCGAGGGTGCGCACCACGTCCTCGATGATGCCGAGGAGCGGTACGAGCTCCTCCTTGGCGCGGTCGAAGTTGTCCGTGGACAGCAGCCAGAGGGTGACCACCTCGACGTCCGTCTCGGAGCACCAGCCGAGGAACTCCTCGATCTTCTCGGCGCCGGCTCGGTGGCCGTGCACGGTGGTGGAGCCGGCGGCCTTGGCCCAGCGGCGGTTGCCGTCCATGATGACGCCGATGTGCTTGGGCACCTGAGCGTGGTCCAGGTGACCTTCCACCCGGCGCGCGTACAGCCTCACCAACAGGCCGCGCAGCTTGTCGCGCAGGTTCACGTGATTGTCAGCCCCTCCGTGCGGTGGCGGTCCCCGCGAGGCGCAGCCTACCCCTCCGGGAGCGGTCGGGTGCGAGCGGGGTGGGGTGCTCGGGCGGTGGCTTCGGTCGAGTCACCCGGATGCGGGCAGAAAAAACGGGCCGGTCCGTGGGGGGGGAGACGGACCGGCCCGAGGGGGGGTTTCCACCATAACCCTTCGTGAGGGATGCCGGGTGCATCGGCGCACCACAATTACTCTCCGAAACCGCGCGGCGACGGGGCGGTGGCCGCCCGAGGCAGGCATTCGGGTGATCGATGGCCAGAAAACAGCGGATTCGCAGGCGAACCGGGGCGCACACGCTGGAAGTGGAGGCCTTGAGGCCACTTCACCTCGCGGCGGGTCGCCGCACCCGGGGTCCCTCCCACGGGCTACCCCGGGCGCGTGCGTCCCCTTGACGCCGACGGCACCGCGCGGCCCCCTCCTCCGCGCGGTGACGCCCGCGCAGCTTTGCTCACGCGAATTGCCTGACACTGAACTTACGTGAGGCGGAGAGCAGATGCGAGCCGTTCGCGATAACGATGTGGAAACCGCGTGGAGATGAGAGGGCGCTCTGCTGCGGACTGACCTGGAATGTCCGATTCCGTGGCGGGGTGCGGGGCTTGAGGGCGGCTCTCTTCGCGGCGTTGCAGCAGCGGGTGGATCCAGGGGGCTGCGGACGGTGCGCGGGCGGCCGGGCGGAACGCGGCGGGTGCGCGGCGAGCGAACGAGCGGTTTCGGCGGCGGTTCCCGGCCGGCCCCACCGGGGGAGCCGGCGCGGACCCGCTTCCCGATCGTGAACTGCCTTGTATCAACAGAGTGTTGACGCCGGACGCAGTGGCGGAGGAGGCGACGGCGGGCCGCTTCCCCTCCCGGTCAGCGGGACGGCTTGCGCGCCTCGACGAGGTGACGGGTGCTGTGGGCGACGAACGGGCCCTCGGACTCGATCCGTTCATGCAGCGCGCGCAGCCGGGACTCGTGGCCCGACACGGTGAAGCCCGGCACCATCCACACCACCTTGCGCAGGAAGTGGACGACGGCGGCGATGTCGTGGAACTCGACACGGAGCCGCTCCGCCCGCAGGTCGACGATCTCCAGGCCGGCGGCCTCGGCGTCGGCGCGCTCGCGGTCGGGATGGCGGCCGGCGCTGACCTCGTCCGGCAGCGGGCCGAGGAAGTGCTCGACGAGTTCGAAGACGCTGCGCGGGCCCACGTGCTGCGCGAAGTAGGTGCCGCCCGGCTGGAGAACGCGGGTGATCTCCGCCCACGGCGGGCGTACCGGATGCCGGCTGGAGACCAGGTCGAAGGCGTCGTCGGCGAAGGGCAGGGGCGCGTCCTCGGGGACGGCGACGACCGGGACGCCACGCGGCCGGAGCAGGGCGGTGGCCTTGGCCACGTTCCTCGGCCAGCCCTCGGTGGCGACGGTGAGGAGCGGGGCCCTGGGGGCGGCGCGGCCGAGGGCGAAGTCCAGGACCTCCCCGCCGCCGGTCTCCACGTCGAGAGCCGCGCTCGCGAGGGCCAGCCGTCCCGCCAGCGACACGGCGTACCCCCAGGAGGGCCGCGCCTCGGTGGCCCGCCCCTCGAACCAGGAGAAGTCCCATCCCTCGGTGGGCACGGCGGCGCCCTCGGCGACGAGGTCCTCGAAGGTGCGCCCGGCGGCGCGCCTCTCCTCGTGAGTGTGCATCATGTCACTTCACCAGTGGTCGTACGGCGTCCCCGGCGAACCGGACGAAGGCCTCGGGGTCGGGTTCGTCGGCCGTCGGGAGGAGGACGACGGTGTCGGCGCCGGCGTCGGCGAACCGCTGGACGGTCTCCGCGACCCGGGCCGCGTCGCCGGCGACGCCGAGCCCGGGAACGCCGGTCAGGCCGGTCGCGGCCAGTTCGCGGTCCAGGCGGGCGGAGGCGTCGGGGCCGGTGGCGGTGGTGAGGTAGACGACGATCCGGTGGTGCTCGTCGTTCCGACCGGCCGCCGCCCGGCCCTCCTCGATGATCCGGCGGGCCTCGCGCACGCCGTCCGGCGAGAAGGACTCGTTGAGGACGGTGCCGTCGGCGACCTCGCCGGACAGTCGCAGGGTGCGCGGACCGATGCCGCCCACCAGCACTTCGGCGCCGCTCTGCGGGGGCCAGTCCAGGGCGACGTCGTCCAGCGTCACGTAACGCCCCCCGCTCGTGAGCCGCTCGCCGTTCAGCAGACCGCGCAGCGCGAGGGTGTACTCACGCAGCAGCGTCAGCGGGGAGCCGGCGCGGACGCCGACCTGGCCCATCCAGTCCTGGACGCCGTGGCCGACGCCGAGGACGACACGGCCCGGGAACATCCGGTGCAGAGTGGCCGCCTCCATCGCGGTGAGCGCGACGTTGCGCAGCGGGGCGGGCAGCAGTCCGACGCCGATCCTGACCCGCTCGGTCCAGGCGAGCGCGGCCGCCGCCGAGGAGATCCCCGCCTCCCGGAAGCAGTCCTCCCACAGCCAGAGCTCGTCCAGCCCGGTGCCGTCGGCGAGACGGGCGATCTCGCGCAGCCGTTCGGGCGGCAGTTGGGGTCGGAAGATGGCGCCGAGTGCGGTCATGATCCCTTCCTATCCGCCCTCCGGCCCGACGACAACTCCTTTACGAATCCGCCGCGTGGGCTCGCTACCGTGTCGAGTGGGGCGAAACCGCCGAGGGGAGACGGGACATGGCGCGCTGGCGTGACGGACGGGGTCGTCTGATCGTGCACGGGGACGCGGGGGCGGTCACCGTCCCCCTGGAGATCGCGTCCTCCTACCGCGCCCGCACGAGAGGGCTGCTCGGGCGGACCTCCCTGGACGGGGCGCTGCTGCTGTCCCCCGCCAACAGCGTCCACACCTTCCGCATGCGCATCCCCATCGACGTGGCCTACCTGGACCGCCGCCTGAACGTCCTGACGGTACGCACCATGCCCCCGGGCCGCCTCGGCCTGCCCCGTCTGCGAGCCCGGCACGTGCTGGAGGCGGAGGCGGGGGCGATGGCGGGGTGGGGGGTACGGGCCGGGGCCCGGGTCGAGGTCGTCAGTTCGTCGTGCGGGGGAAGGTGACCTCCACTCGGCGGTTCTTCTTGCGGCCCTCCTCTGTGGAGTTGTCGGAGATCGGATACTGCTCGCCGTAGCCGCGCACCTCGAAGGTGATGCCCGGGTTGTTCAGGTCGCCGGCGAGTTCGGCCTGGACGGCGTCGGCGCGCTGTTTCGACAGGACGTCGCCGTGGGCGGAGGAGCCCAGGTTGTCGGTGAAGCCGAAGACGCGGACCAGGGTGGTGTTCTGCTTCTTGATCTCGGCGGCGATCGCCGCGACCCGTGCCTTCGCCGCCGCGCCGAGCCGCGCGCTGTCCTTGCCGAACAGGACCTCCGCCTGGAGGGCGAACGTCACGTCCGCGTTGGTGTCCTCGCGCCGCTCGTCACCCGACTCGTCCTCGACGACCTCCTTGATGTCCAGCACCTTGGGCTCGGCGAGGGTGCCGCCCTCGGGCAGCTTGAGATCCGGGTCGTTGGCGTCGACCTTCACGGGGGCGGCGGCGGTGGGCTCCGTGCCCGGGGGGACGCTGGGCGAGGTGTCGGCGTGCGCGGTGGGGGCCGTGCCGACGATCACCAAGGTGGCTGTGACCACCGCGAGGGTGAGGCGTGGGGTCATGGCGGCCTCACCCGGAGATCTTGACTACCGCGCTGGGGAACAGCGGGAGTTGGAAGGAGACGTCGGCGGTGTCGGCGGGCGGGGCCGGGAACTGGAGGAAGACGTCGATCGATTCGCCGGCTTTGAGAGTGGAGAAGCCTGTGGTGGTGAGGGGGCGGCCTTCGGTGTCACGGAGAACGTAATAGCGCTTCTTGCTCTTCGAGTCGACGAGGGTGGCTCCGCCGAGGGACCTGCCGTTGTTCATGATCTCGGTTTCGTTGCCGCTCAACTCCAGTGGGATAACCGCCACTTGTGCCCCATCGTTCTTCAGGGAACCGTTGACGGTGACGAAGCCACCGGAATCCCGTACCGCGGCGGTGATCTGAAGGAGCAGTCCGCCGGGGCCCTTCACCTCGGCGATGGGTGCCTCGGACTTCCCTTCTTGCGGGTTGGGTTGCGATCCTCCGGGCTTGGAAGCGGGCGACGAGCTCTGCGGCTTCTTTCCGTCGCCGCCGCCGTCACCTCCGCTCCCGCACGCGGCCGAGCCCAGGGCGAGCCCCGCGACGACCGCCAGCGCGACCATCCCCCTTCGGGCCTTCGCCGTGCATCGCATGTTCATCACTCCGCTTCCTTCGTCATCCGGCGGCCAGGTGGACGTCGAACAGGTCCTCGGGCCCGGGCAGCTCGGTCAGGTCCGCCGGGTCCAGCACCCAGTCGACGTCGTCGTCGCAGTTGAGCGTGGGCAGTCCATTGCCCGGTGGGATCTGGCCGGGAGGGTCGCACAGCGGCTCGATCACCGCGACGGCCTCGGCGTGCGCGTGCTTGCCCGCCGTGCCGGGCACGACCGACTCGCCGATGGGCTTGTTCGTAGCCACTTTGACTCTGTAACTCAGAGGGCCGTCAGGGAAGCATTGGGCCTTCGCGTCGTTCATCGCGGCCAGCTCGACCGCCCGCTCGCACCGGTTGCTTCCGCCGTCGCCGTCGAAGATGCCCTGCCACTTCGTCGGGTCGAGAACGGCCAGCACCCACAGGTCGGCGAGCTCGTCCCTGGTCTCCTGGGCCGCCGCCAGCGCCGCGGCGTCCGCGGCCGTTTGCGCGTCGTTGCGCTTCACCGCCGCCTGGCCGACCGCGAAGAACGCGAACGCGACAAAGAGCAGGCCCGCCACCACCGTGATGTAGATGGGGAAGACCTGCCCTGCGTCGCCGTGACCGCAGCGTCGAGTCAGGGAGCAACCTTGGCGATCTGAGCGGTGAGCTTGTTGACGATGGTGGCCCCGAGATTCGTGTTCGCGATCAGCACCACGATCGCCACCACCACCGCGATGATGCCCAGGTACTCGACCGCCGTCTGCCCCCGGTCGCCGCGACGGCGCATCGCCCGGACCGTGGTGTCGGCCCAGCCGCTCACCCGGGTCCTGGCCGCGACGGTGGTCTTCAGCATCAGGTCGCTCATGGCGTTCCTCTCCGTATGAGGCGTTACCGGCAGGAGGAACGTAGGGCGCGCGGCGGGAGGAGGGGGAGGGTCCCAGGGCCCAAGGTCGGGCCCAAGTCGTCGACCGGCGGCGCGTCTTCATGTCGTCACCGCCGTGCCCAGCCACTTGGCCGCCGCTTCGGCGCGGCTGCTGCTGTGCAGCTTGGCGAAGATGCGGTTGATGTGGTTCTTGACCGTCTTCTCGCTGATGAAGCAGGCGGCGGCGATCTGCTGGTTGTTCATGCCCGAGGCGATCAGGTCCATGATCTCCGCCTCCCTCCCGCTGAGCCGAAACCCTGTGCGTGACTGTCCCACAGGCGATTGCAGTTGCGAAAGCGGTTCCGTAAAAGTTCCCGAGAATGGGGGGATTGGGTCTACGTCAGCATGTGCAGTCGCACCGGCGCGGAGGTGGGCGAGGGCCGCGGTGGCCGCCGTCGGGCTGAAGTGGGCGCGGCCCCGGCGGGCGTCCCTTACGGCGGAGAGCAGCTCGTCCACGGTGAACTCCCCGTGGACCAGGTAGCCGCCGGCCCCCCGCAGCAGGGCCTCCTGAACGATCCTGTGCTCGTCGCTGTAGGTGAGCATCAGCACCGGGGCGATCGGCGCCAGGTGGGGCAGGACGGAGAGGCCGTCCACGCCCGGCATGCGGACGTCGAGGAGGACGACGTCGGGCCGGTGCAGCAGGGTGGCCTCGTAGGCCTGGCGGCCGTCGACGGCCTCCGCGACGACGTGGATGTCCTGCCGGTCGCAGAGCAGCGCGGTCAGGCCCGCGCGGACCACCGGGTTGTCGTCCGCCACGACCACGCGCACGGGCGCGAGGGCGGGCGTGCGGTCGGGTTCCCGGCCGGGCGGCGGCTGGTTCGGCATCGGGCGGCCTCCTCTCATGCGGTGAGCGGGTGGTCGGTCAGGGCGTCGAGCGGCAGTTCCAGGAGGACTTCGGTGCCGCGGGCGTCCGGACCGGGTCCGATGGTGACGCGGGCGCCGACGGAGGCGGCCCGCTCGGTCATGCCGACGATCCCGAAGTGGCCGTCGATCCGCAGTTGTCCGAGGTCGGTGTCGGGCGGCAGGCCGCGGCCGTCGTCGAGGACGCCGACGCGGAGCAGGTCGCCGTCCACGCCCGCCCGCACCCGGACATGGGCGGGACCCGCGTGACGGTGGGCGTTCTCCAGCGCCTCGGAGGCGATCGTCAGGAGGTGGCGGGCCACAGCGGGCGGAACGGGGAGGGAGGAGCGGTCACCCATGGCGTGGTACGCGGTCGGCAGATCCGTACGGGCCGCGAAGTCCTCTGTGAGAGCGGCCAGTTCGGCCAGGATGTCGACGCCGTGCGCCGGGTCGGACTCCCGGCGCAGGTCGGTGAGGAGTTCGCGGGACTCGGCGGCGGCCCGGCGGGCGGCGCGGGCGACGAGTTCGGCCTGTTGCCGTACCCGCTCGGGGTCGGGGTGCGGCGATGTCGCCGAGCGGGCCAGGCCGTCCGCCGCGAGGGCGACGCCGTGCAGGGTCTTGGCGACGGAGTCGTGCATCTCGCGGGCGAGCCGGGCCCGTTCGGCGGCGACCGCCTCGGTGACGGCGAGCCGGGCCCGGACGGCGGTCAGCGCCTGGGTCGCGGTGCCGAAGCGCAGCATGAGGCCGCGCAGTGCGGATCCCACGGCCCCGGTGATGAGGCAGAAGCCGGGCAGCAGCAGTCTCTCGGCGAGGCCGGTGCCCGACTCCCGCTCCAGGGTGGCGTGGACCAGCAGCAGGATCAGCGACTGGAGGGAGGCGAAGCAGGCGGCGCCGCGCCAGCCGTAGACGATGCCGGCGAGCAGCGGGGTGCAGACGCTGACGTAGGCGAGCGTGGTGTCGGGGCCCGCGGAGACCAGCAGCAGGGTGCCGAAGAGGGTGTCGACGGCCAGGAGGCTGGGGTGGCGCAGGAGGAGGGGGCCGAAGCGCTCCCAGTCGCGGAAGAGGACGTAGGAGCCCATGAAGGTGATGACGACGGCCGCGCCCACCAGGCGGACGCCCAGACCGGGGGTGGCGTTGAGGAGCGCCGCCGGGGCGGCCAGGGCGATCATGGCGAGGCGGAAGCCGAAGACCTGCCGGCACATCGCCTGGAGGGCGTTGATCTGGAGGGTGAGCGGTGGGCCGGTCACGGGCTCCCGAGGTGCTGTTCCGCGTCCGAACAGCGCTCTCGGCCCCCTGTCTTCCCGCCGTGCCGCCGCCGTCATGGCCATCCCGCTCCCCCTACTCGCCCGTGATCGAGCTGAAGTCGGTGCCGGAGCCGAGCAGCATGCCCGCGCCGAGGAGGAGCATCGTGGCCGGGACCATGAACGTGGTGATCATCAAGGTGGCCTTGGGGACCGCGCGCGCGGCCTTGCGGCGGGCGTTCTGGGCGTCCGTGCGGCGCATGTCCTTGGCGATGGAGACGAGGGTGTCGACGATCGGCGCGCCCAGTTCCTCGCCCTGCTGGAGCGCGGTGACGAACATGGCGACCTGTTCGGAGTCGTTGCGGCGGCGCAGTTCCTGGAAGGCCTCGCGGCGGCTGACGCCGAGGTCCATCTGGCGCAGGGTGATGCGGATCTCGTCCGCCCACGGGCCCTGGTAGCGGGACGCGACGCGGTCCAGGGCCTGGCGGAAGCCGAGGCCCGCGCTGACGACGACGGCCAGCACGTCGAGGAAGTCCGGCAAGGTGCGTTCGATGGCGTCCTTGCGGACGCGGATCGCCGACCAGATGCCGACCTCGGACCAGAACGCGGCGAAGGCGAACATCAGCAGGGCGATGAAGAAGCTGCCCTGGAGGAGCGCGGCGAGGACGCCGAGGGCGCCGATCGCGCCGTAGACCGCGCGGCGGGCCGCATAGCGGTCGACGGTGAGTCCGCCGGGGTTGCCGGCCAGGTCGATGCGGCGCCGGTAGCGGGCGACCTGCCGGGGGCCCATGAGCCGCAGCACCGCGGGCGCGTAGCGCATGCCCAGCCGGTCGACGAGCGAGCCCACCGCGCCGGTGCGGGTGGAGCCGACCTCCAGGGCGAGGGCCAGGTCGCCGGGGAGTTTCACCTCGGCCCGGTACATGCGGATGCCGGTGAAGACGCCCCAGACGGCGAGGGCCATGAGGAGTGCGAGCAGGAGTTCCATGCCGTGGGTTCCCTCCTCAGACGTCGATGCGGGACATGCGGCGGATGAGGACGAAGCCGACGGCGTAGAGGGCGAAGGCGACGATCACGCAGGCCTGGCCGACGGCCGAGCCCGTCATACGGTCCAGGGTGCCGTCCTCGACGCTGTCCATGAGGAACAGTGCCCCGACGCCCAGCGCGGGCACCGCGTAGGACGTCATGTTCACCTGGGACAACTGCGTGCGAACCTCGCGTCGGGTCTCCTTGCGTTCCTCGAGGGTCTCCGTCAGGTTGCGCAGGGCGCCGACGACCTGGCCGCCGGCGCGGTTGGAGAGGACCAACGTGGTGACGAGGACGACCAGTTCGCGGGAGGGGAGGCGGTCGGCGAGTTCACCCAGAGCGTCGTCGAGGGAGTGCCCGACGGCCAACTGGTTGGCCACCTTCGCCAGTTCCTCGCCGGCGGGGGCTTCGAGCTCCTCCGCCGCCATGCCGATCGCGGTGCGCAGGGCGAGTCCGGCGTTGGTCGCGTTGGCCAGGATGCGGGCCAGTTCGGGGAGTTGGTTGATGAAGCGCTCGATGCGTTTCTGGCGTTGCCAGTTGAGGAACTGCCAGGCCGCCCAGAGGCCCAGGAGTCCGGCCAGCGGGCCGAAGAAGGGGGCCAGGGTGGCCTGGCCGATCAGCCACAGTCCGGCCACCGCCGCCAGCATGCAGACGGCGAACTCCCCTGGTGTGACGTCCAGGCCGGTCGCCGCCAGCTTCCGTTCCAGCCTGCGGCCCGCCGTCGTACGGCGCAGCCGCCGGTCCAGGGTGCGGAAGCGGCGCCGGCGTCCGGTCGCCGTGACCTGTCCGGTGTACGACAGCCGTTCCACGAGCGCCGCGCGCTGGGCGCGCCCCTTGGCGTGGACGTGCACGCCGGCGACGGCCAGGGCGCAGGTCAGCAGGGCGGCGCCGGTGGTGAGGCTGATGAGGGTGTCGAGGTCCATGCGGCTACCGGGCTTCCCTGGTCGTCAGTTCGTCGAGGGTGCGGGCCACTCCGAAGGCCTGCGGGACGGGCTGGCTCGCCATGTAGAGGCGGTCGGCGGTGCGGCGCGGGAGGGGGAAGTACTCGAAGGCGCCGTGGACGCGGCCGTCCGCGGTCATCGGCCGGGCGTTGAACCGGGCGATCGTCGCCAGCCGGTACGGCTCTCCCCCGTGGCTCTCCAGCAGGGCGATCTCGGTGATGCGGCGGACGCCGTCGGCGAAGCGGGTGAGCTGGATGACGACGTCGACGGCGCTGTTGATCTGGTCGTGCAGGGCGACGAAGGGGATCTCGACGTCGCTCATGGAGGCCAGGGTCTGCAACCGCATCAGCGCGTCCTCGGCGCTGTTGGCGTGGACGGTGGCGAGGGAGCCGTCGTGGCCGGTGGACATGGCCTGGAGCATGTCGAGCGACTCCCCGCCGCGGACCTCGCCGACCACGATCCGGTCGGGCCGCATCCGCAGGGAGTTGCGGACCAGGTCGCGGATGGTGATGCGGCCCTTGCCCTCGACGTTCGGCGGGCGGGACTCCAGCCGGATCACGTGCGACTGCTGGAGCTGGAGTTCGGCCGAGTCCTCGATGGTGATGATGCGTTCGCCGTCGGGGATGAGTCCGGACAGGGCGTTCAGCAGGGTGGTCTTGCCGGTGCCGGTGGCGCCGGACACGATCACGTTGAACCTCGCCTGCACCAGGCCGGCCAGCAGATGGACCATGGACTCGTCGAGGGAGCCGAAGCCGATCAGCTCGTTGAGGGTGAAGGAGCGCGGGAAGCGGCGGATGGTGAGGGTGGGGCCGGTCAGCGACAGCGGCGGGATGATGACGTTGACGCGTTCGCCGGACGGCAGTCGGGCGTCGACCATGGGGTTCGTCTCGTCCACACGCCGGTTGACCGTGGAGACGATGCGCTCGATGGTCTGCATCAGCTGGTCGTCGGAGGCGAAGCGGATGGGGAGCTGCTCCACCCGGCCGGCCCGCTCGACGAAGATCGCGTCAGGGCCGTTGACCATGATCTCGGTGATGGAGGCGTCCTCCAGGAGCGGCTCCAGGATGCCGAGGCCGAGGGCCTCGTCGACGACGCGGCGGATCAGCTGCGAGCGTTCGACGGTGGACAGCACCGGGCCCTCGCGGCTGATGATGTGCCCGAGGACGCGCTCCAGGCGCGCCCGGCGCTCGGCCGCCGCGAGCGAGCTCATCTCGGCGAGGTCGATCTCCTCCAGCAGTTTCGCCCGGTACGAGGAGACCAGGTGGCCGTCCTCGCCCCGGCCGCCGTTCTCCTCGGGGGAGGTGATGCGGGCCCGTAGGCTCATCTTCCGTTCCTCCTCATGGGCTTCGGTGGTCGACCGGCATGGTGGCCGTCTTGTGGGCCTCGCCGAAGTCCCCGATGCCGGGGATGACGGACGGGATGTCGACGGTGGAGGTGACCTGGACCTCGTCGCCCGAGTACGCGACATCACCGCAGCGGGCGTTGAGCCAGCCGCTCACCGCCCGCGCGCAGTCCCCCTGCGGGTCGCCGGCGAGGGAGGCGCTGCGGGCGCCCGCGCGGGCCGCGGTGCCGGCCTGCTGGGCGGCGTACGCGATCAGGCCCAACTGGACGGCGGCCAGCGCCACGAGAAGGAGGAGTGGCAGAAAACCCAGGTACTCCAGAGCCACTTGGCCCCGGTCCCGTCCCCGGCGTGCGTGTGGGCGCCGCATGTCAGTCGTCGTCCTCTTCCTCTACGGCGCCGGCGTGGCCGTGCACCGGGAACGGGAAGTCGATCAGGCCCGGGAAGAGGACGGGGACGTGCAGGGTGACCTGGGCCGTCACATAGCCGTCGGTGTCGCAGGTCACCTCGGCGTTCCCCTTCCACGCCGGCGGCAGGTTCTTGAGTCCCGCCTGTTCGCACACCGCGGACCGCTCCCCCCGTGGCGCCGCCGTCCCCGCCCGTACCGCCTCGTCGGCGGCATGCCCCGCGAGCGTGAACGTGTATCCCACCAGTACGAACTGCCAGACCACGGCCAAGGTCACGATGATCAGCGGGGTCATGCCGAGGAACTCGATCGTGACCTGGCCCCGGTCCCGCGCGAGCCGTCCTGCCCTCTTCGCCGGGGCGGCGCCCTTCATCACCCTCACTCCTTCCGCCGTCGCAGGCCGCCCGCGCCCCGCTCCCGGGCGCGCCCCCCGCGGCGCTCCAGCTCGCCCCCGGGCGTCCTGACCAGCCCCAGCTCTCCCGCGAGCGCCCACATCGCCTGCCGGACCGCGCCCTTGGCGTCGAGGTCGTGGACGCGGCCGGCGTCGACGGCCGCCTGGAGTTCCTTGAAGTTCGCCGGGACCGTGGTCGCCGCGACGGCGGTGCCGGCGATGCGCTGGATCAGCGCGGGCTGGATCTCCGTTGCGCGGCCGTGGCGGTTGACGACGACCGTGGTCTCCTCCGCCTTGCGGATCTGGAGCCGGTCCCACATGCGGACGGCGCGTTTGGCGCCCCGGACCGCGACCACGTCGGGGGTGGTGACCAGCAGCGCCCGGTCGGCCATCTCCACGGCGGCGGCGCCGGCGCCGGCGAGCTGGGCGCCGCAGTCGACGACGACGACCTCGTAGCGGGAGCGCAGGGCGCCGATGATCTGGCGGGCGGCGCGGTCGGTGACCTCCTCGCCGCGCTCGCCCTCACCGGGGGCGAGGAGCAGGGCGACGCCGCTGTCGTGGCGGAAGACGGCCTCGGCGAGGATGCGGGGCGAGATGTCGGCGATGGCGGCGAGGTCGACGACGGAGCGGCGGAACTGCACGTCCAGGTAGGAGGCGACGTCGCCGGTCTGGAGGTCCATGTCGACGAGGGCCGTTGGCCGGCCGGAGGCCTGGGCGGCCAGGGCGAGCTGGACGGCGAGCAGGGTCGCGCCGACGCCGCCCTTCGCGCCGCTGACGGTGACGACGGTGCCGCCGACGCCGGTGAACACGTCGCCGCCGTGGCCGAGATGGCGTCGTACGCCGACCGACCACTGGGCGACGGACTGGACGCGGCTGGCGAGTTCCTCGTAGCTCAGCGGGAGGGTGACCAGGCCGCGGGCGCCGGCGTCCATGGCGGCCTGGAAGAGGCCGGGGCTCACGTCGGTGGTGACGAGGACGACGCCGACGGCGGGAAAGCGCAGGGCGACCTCGCGCACGAGTTCCAGCGCCGGTACGGGGCCGATCCGTTCGTGGACGACGACGACTTCGGGGAGTTCGTCGATGGACTCCGCGGCGAGGCGGCCGAGGGCGTCGACGAGCTGGGTGGAGTCGGTGACCGGCGTGAGGGGCTCGGCGTCGGGCAGCTGGCTGAGCAGGGTGGTGAGGGAGCGGACCGCGTCCGCGTCGCCGACGGCCGGGAGGATCCTCGTGGGCATGGCGGCGGCCTCTCACTTGTCCGTGGCGAGTTCGTACGTCCGGTCCTGATCGGGGACCGTGGTGGGGGTGCCGGGCGCCACCAGGGCGAGTCGGACGCGCTTGGCGAACGACTCGGCGTACGTGATGCGCTGGGCGTCGCGGGTGGACAGCGCGAAGGTGATGGGGACCGCGTCGGTGGGCCGGCGGGTGCGGTCGTCGGCGTCGGGCCGGAGCGCGGTGAGCTCGCCGACGTCGAGGACGCGGGCGTTGGTGACGATGATCTTCGACTGGTCGGGGTCGCTCTGCTTGGCGCCCTCGAAGGTGGCGTAGACGTTGACGGAGGAGCCCGGGGTGATCTTGCCGGCGACGCCGGTGGCCGCGTCGATCATGATGGCGACCTCCTGCTCGCCGGGCTGGAGGGCGGGCTGGTCGACGATCATGTCGCTCTGGAGCAGGGAGCCCTTCTTCAGGGTCGTCACGGCGATCTTGCCGCGGATGGCGGCGAGGTCGGTGACGGCGTTGTCGGACAGCCAGCGCTCAGGCATCTCGATCTTCTCGAACTGGGCCGCGGTGAGCGGCGTGTAGGGCGCGATGTTCGCCCTGAGCCGGTACGCGGCGACCTCCGGGCCGACCTTGGAGCGCACGTCGTCGATGACGGAGAGGACACCGGCGAAGGCGCCGAGGGCGCACAGGACCGACAGGAGCAGGAGGATCACGCCGCGGCGCTGACGGGAGTTCATTTCCGTGCAACCTCGTTGGGGGTCGGGTCGAGCGGGACGGACGCGCTGGGTTCCTGAGCTGTTCAGCCGCCCGCGGTGAGCGCGCGGGCGGGGCGGGCGGCGATCTCGTCGGGAGGCGGCGGGGTGGCGGAGCAGAAGACGCAGCGGTCGCCGATGACGTCGATGCCGCACCAATGGCAGACGGTCTGCCGTACGGAGGCGACCAGTTGGTAGAGGACCGACAGGTCGGGCAGGTAGGCGCAGAACTCGATCAGCCGGCCGGTGCCCCACCACTGGGCGGACTCGGCGGGCAGTTCGGTCTCGCGCAGCCCCTGGGCCTGCCAGGCGGGGGCGAGGACGCCGGTGACCCAGTCGGACTGGAGCTGGCCGCGGGCGACCAGCATCCACGTCCCGAACTCCGGTCCGGGAAGGACGGTTTCGGGGCCGGCCTTGACCAACTGCGGCTGGGGGTGTGCGAGGACCCCGAACTGGCTGCCCGGCATCCAGGAGCGGGCGTGCGACTTCAGGCCGACGGGGACGCGATCGAGACGGGCGACGGAGGCGAGGAGGGCGCCGGCGTGGAGGTAGTGGGTGAGGAGCCGGCCCGCGGAGGCGAGGACGCCGGGGCCGAGGTCGCAGGAGGCCAGCTGGCGTAACTGGCGGGCCAGCACGGCGACCGAGAGCGGGGGCAGTTCGGGCCGGAACAGGGCGACGCGGTCGCTCTCCAGGAGGGAGCGCACAGTGTGCAGCCGCTGCGCGACGGCCGCGGGTGTGGCCCGTGAGTACAGGACGATCACATGGCCGTGCTGGTCGAGAAGGCTCTGGACGGCGGCGACGGCCTCGTCGAGGGGGCGGCGGTCGAGGCCGTCGAGGACGGCCGCGGGCAGGGTCCGTTCGTCCTGCGGCGGCAGCGCCAGATCGGCGCCGGTCACGGCAATGGCAGTTGGCACGCGCAGCTCCCCGACTTCCCGCGGTCCGGTGCGTCGGTGTTACTCCGGTGCACCGGGGTGACTTCATTGCGTGACTACATCAGCACTGTAACCACGTGGTTGTGGCCGGAGAACCGCTTTCGACGGCCTCTCGGAGACTGTCTTCGGCGCAAGTGACGGCAAACCGGGGCAGGTTGCGCACAGCGGCCCCCCATCGACGGGACCTCGGCGAGGATCAACCGGTTCTGGTCGGGAGCGATGACCGCCACCGTCACTCAGGCCGGAGCGGCTCAGGCGTCCACGGTCGTGAACAACGTAAGGAAGTCGGCTTCGAGTCCGGCCGTGACGCGGACAGCGGCCACGCAGGGGAACAAGTGGTCGGGCGCCGTGAGGCCGCACGTGCACAGGCTGCCCTGACAGCGGTCGGTGGACCAAGGGTTTTGGGCTCCCAGCGGCTTCGGGAAGCATCCGCGGACTTCGCGCCACCTGCGGGCTTCGCGTTGCATCCGGCGATCCGCTGGTGTGAAGATCCCGAACATGACGGCGAACGGAGGAACCGGCCCAGAGAGGCAGCAGCGCAGGTCCCGGCTGGACGAGTACGCGGCGATGACGGTTCCGGAGAGGACGGGGCCTGGCGGCTCGGATCCCGCGACCGAACTCCTTCCATCGGCCCCCTCAATCGCGACGGAAGTGCTACCGCTCGCCCCTTCTCCCCCGACCGCCACGGTTTCGCGCTACCCCGACGCGGCCCACGCCCTCGCACGTGACCGCCATACGTTCCCGGCCCTGCTCGGCGAGTTCCGGCGTACGGCCGTACTCGTACCGCTCGTTCCCATCGACGGCGACGAGGCCCCTCTGGCCGCCGACTTCGGCGGCATCCGCTGGATCTATGCCTTCTCCGACGAGTTGGCCCTGGCTCGATTCGCGACGGCGAGGGGGGAAGGCAGTCGGGAGTGGGCATACCGGCGGGTGCTGGGAGCCCGCTTGCTGGACGTCGGCGTCAGGGCGACGGGCACGCCGTGCGGGGTGGCGCTGGACGTCGGCGGCGCACAGGTAGGCGTTCTGTTTCCGCCAGTGGCGGGGATCGTACCGGACGCAGTTGCCGTGGACAGGCATGCGGAGAACGGGGAGGAGCCACGGTGAGCGGTGACAAGGGCGTGGAGAGCAGAGACGTCAGGGCCTCGGGCCTGGACGCGATCGCTACGGGAATCACCCTGACGCTGACCGAACTGAAAGAAATCGGCGTCGACAGCATGGCTGGCGCGGGCCGGGGCTTCTCCGACCTCTCCCTGTCCGGTCTGCAACTGGGCCACGGAGCCCTGACCTCCGCGTTCGAGTCGTTCTGCGAACGCTGGGAGTGGGGCGTTCGCGCTCTCGTGATCGAGGGCAATCGCTTCGCGCAAAACGTGGGTCTCGCCGCGGGCACGCTCTACGAGACCGACCAGTACGTCCACGGCGCCCTGAAGATCGGCGTGAACTCTCTGATCGGCAACCCGCATGCCTCCGAGGACGAGGTCATACGGATGGGTTGGAGTGAACTCGCCCAGAACAGCGTCGACGCTCACCGCAATCCCGACTACAGCGAAGAGTCCTTCGAACAGGCATGGGAGAACAGCAAGCAGGGCTGGAAGGACGCCGGCCAGGACGCGATGACCTCGCCCTGGGGCGGCCCGATGTACCTCAACCCGCAGAACCTTCACAGCGCGATCGGGATGAGTGACCAGCAGTACGACCAGTGGCTGGACGAAACCTTCGGCCCGTCGCCGAAAGATCGGGCCGAGGCCTCCAGGCAAGGGACACAGCCGGGCCAGCAGAACGGGGATGCAGACTGATGGGGATCGGTGACCTGGTCAACGCCGGCTTGGACAAGCTCGGTGACGGCATCGACGCGGGCAAAGAACTCGTCGGCGAGGGCATCGACAAGGGCACCGACGCTGTCGGATGGGCTCTGGAGAAGGTCGGTGCCGAGGACTACGCCGACAAGGTCGAGGACTTCGGCGACGACTTGGCCTCGGACCTGGGAGCGACCCCAAGTGAGCAACAGCTCGGCGAAACCGAGCAGGTGGACGAGTTGGTCCACGGAGACCCGATAGCGATCCGACGCGCCGCCGGGCACCTCAAGGATTTCATGAAGGCGTTCGACACCACCGGTGAGGGCATGCGGAAGCTGGACTCCTCGAATTGGCATGGCGAGGCCGCCGAAACCTTCCGCGAGAAGTTCGCCATACATCCCGCCAAGTGGCTGCACGCGGCGGACGCCTGCGAGAAGGCCGGCCACGCTCTGGAGGAATTCGCCGACACAGTCGTCTGGGCCCAGGGGCAGGCCCGGCATGCCGTCGACTTGCACAAGGAGGGAAGGAAGGCCTCAGAGGAGGCTGCGGACGCCTACAACAAGCTCGTCGACGCCTACAACGCCAAGATCCAGGCGAACGAGGACCCCGGCCCGCGGCCGACCCCCTTCCAGGATCCCGGCACGGCCGTCATCGAACGCGCCCAGGAAGTCCTCAAGGAGGCCCGCCGCCAGCGTGACGCCGCCGGCCGCACCGCCGCCGCCTCGGTCACCGCCGCCCTCGCCCACGCCCCCACCGAGCCGCCGCCGCTGGATCGCCTCCAGTCCGACGTCGAGGACGGGTACACGGCGGTCAACACCGAGGTCACCCACCTGATGGGCGGCGTGGTGAAGGGCACGGCCGGCCTGGTGAGCTTCGCTCGCGGCCTCAACCCCATGGAGCCTTACAACATCACCCACCCGGCCCAGTACCTGCAGAACGTCAGCATGACACTGTCGGGTTTGGTCTCGGCCGCCTCTCACCCAGAGCGCACGGCGAAGTCTGCCTGGGACGGCTTCGTGAAAGACCCGGCTGAGGGCACGGGACGACTACTGCCCGAGCTGCTCGGCACGAAGGGGCTGGGGGCGGCTCGGGGCGGGATGCGCGCGGGGATCAAGGCGGGAGTTGAGGAGGCCGCCGAGTCAGCCGCGCGCAAGGAGTCGTACGGGGCCGCCGAAACCGCAAGAAGAAACCCTGTCGAGCACGACAACCCTGATCCCCGACAGAAGGTCGACAAGGACCCCACCGACCCGGTCGACCTCACCACCGGCAAGATGTATCTGCCACAGACGGACCTGGCGCTGCCGGGTGCCCTGCCTCTCGTCTTCCGCCGACGCGTCGAGTCGGGCTACCGCTTCGGCCGCTGGTTCGGCCCGTCCTGGTCCTCGACGGTCGACCAGCGTCTTGAGATCGACTCCGAGGGCGTCGTCTTCGTGACCGAGGACGGCATGTTGCTCACCTACCCGCACCCGGCCCCCGGCCTGCCCACCTTCCCCAGCCACGGCCCACGCTGGCCGCTGAACCGCGAGGACGACGGTTACACGATCACCGACCCGCGGAACGGACGCACTTTCCACTTTGGCGAGCGAGGTGATGGCCTGGCGATACTGGAACAGATCGACGACCGCAACGGCAACTGGCTCACCTTCGAGTACGACACCGAGGGCACCCTCTTGGGCATCGTCTCAAGCGCTGGCTACGACGTCCGTGTGTCCACGGAGAACGGCAGGGTCACTGCCCTGCGCCTATCAGCGGCAGACACGGTCCTGATCCGCTATTCCTACACGGACGGCAATCTGACGGAAGTAACCAACTCTTCGGGCCTGCCCTTGCGTTTCACCTACGACGAGGCCGGCCGCGTCACCTCCTGGACTGACACGAACGACCGCGGTTACAGCTACGAGTACGACGACCAAGACCGCTGCGTCGCCGAGGGCGGCACACACGGGCACATGGCCTTGCGCCTGTCGTACGGCGAACGCGACCCCGACACCGGTCTACGCGTTACGACGACTACCACCGCTGAGGGCCACACCCGACGGTACACCGTCAACGACGCCTGCCAGGTGATGACCGAGACCGACTCCCTGGGTTCGATCACCCGTTTCGAACGCGACCGCTACCACCGTCTTCTCTCATACACGAACCCTCTGGGCCACCGGACGACCTTCGACTACGACGAGGCAGGCAACCTGCTCTCGGTGACCCGTCCCGACGGGCGCGTGCGGAAGGTCGAATACAACGACCTCGGGCTGCCGGTGAAGGTGGTGAACCCGGACGGTAGGACCATCTGCCAGACGTACGACGACCGGGGCAACCGCACGACGGTGACCGACTCGACGGGCCGGACCACCCACTTCACCTACAACGAGGCCGGCCACCTGACATCGGTGACCGACCCCCTCGGCCACACGACCAGGGTCGTGTGCGACCGCGGGGGCCTCCCTACGGAGATCACCGACCCACTCGGTGCGGTCACACGCTACGAACGCAACGCTTTTGGCCGACCCGTCACAATTACAGACGCGACCGGCTCGACGACCCGCCTGGAGTGGACGATCGAGGGCCGGCTGTCCCGCCGTACGGCCGCCGACGGCACGACCGAATCCTGGCGGTACGACGGCGAGGGCAACTGCACCACCCACACCGACCCCATGGGTGGGGTCTCACGCTTCGAGTACACGCACTTCGACCTGTTGACGGCCCGCACGGGCCCGGACGGCGTGCGCTACAAGTTCGATCACGACATGGAGCTGCGGCTGACAAAAGTCACGAACCCGCACGGTTTGACGTGGACGTACGACTACGATGCGGCCGGCCGTCTGATCACGGAGACCGACTTCGACGACCGCGCGCTGACATACACCTACGATGCGGCGGACCGCCTGAACTCCCGCGTGAACGCGATCGGCGAGGTTGTGTCCTTCGAGCGCGACACGCTCGGCCGGGTGATCCGCAAGGTGGTGTCCGGCCGTGTCACGACATACGCGTACGACCTGACGGACAGGCTCGCTCGGGCGACGAGCCCGGACGGCACTGCGCTCACGATTCTGCGGGACCGGTTCGGCCGCCTGCACTCGGAGACAGTCGACGGCCGGACCATGACTTACACGTATGACGATCTCGGCCGCCGCACGGGCCGCACGACCCCGACCGGAGCCACAACGACATGGTCGTACGACGCAGCGGGGCGGCGTACAGGCATGACAGCATCGGGCCGGTCCATTGACTTCACCTACGACATCGCAGGCCGCGAGCTGGCCCGTCGAATCGGCGAGACCGTCACCCTGGAGCACGGCTTCGACGAGGTCGGCCGCCTGATCACCCAGTCGGTGAAAGCAGCCGAGGGTGACTCGATCCAGTCCCGCACGTACACCTACCGCGCTGACGGAAATCTGATCGACATCGACGACCAGCTCGCGGGTCGGCGCACCTTCGACGTGGACGCGGCGGGCCGGGTGACGGCGGTGCACGCGACGAACTGGACGGAGGCGTACGCGTACGACGCGGCGGGCAACCAGACTTCCGCGTCCTGGCCGGAATCACACCCGGGCGGAGAGGCGAGCGGCGACCGCGAATACAGAGGCACCCGCATCACCCGGGCGGGCCGCGTCCGCTATGAACACGACGACCTTGGCCGCGTCGTTCTCCGCCAGATGACCCGGCTGTCCCGCAAGCCGGACACCTGGCGCTACGAGTGGGACGCGGAGAGCCGCCTGACCTCCGTCACCACCCCGGACGGCACTCGCTGGCGCTACACCTACGATCCCCTGGGCCGTCGCACTGCGAAGCTCCGCCTGGCGCGGGACGGCGAAACGGTTGTCGAGCAAGTCCTGTTCACCTGGGACGGAACAACCCTGTGCGAACAAACCACGACATGCCCCACCCTGCCCAACTCGGTCACCCTCACGTGGGATCACCAGGGCTTGCATCCCCTCGCCCAGACCGAACGCATTCTCGGAGCCGACGCCACCCAGGAGGCAATCGATTCCCGTTTCTTCGCGGTCGTCACGGACCTGGTCGGCACCCCGACCGAACTCGTCGACGAGCAGGGCGAAATCGCCTGGCGAACACGCAGCACGCTGTGGGGCACGACGGCATGGGCCACCAATAGCACCGCCTATACGCCATTGCGGTTCCCTGGCCAATACTACGATCCTGAAACGGGGCTGCACTACAATTATTTCCGGCACTATGCCCCCGAGGTCGCTCGATACCTCAGCCCCGACCCGCTGGGGATCGGCCCCGCACCCAACCCTGCCACCTACGTCGATAATCCCAACACGTGGAGCGACCCCCTCGGGCTTTCTCCGGAATACCCGGGTAAGGTTGGACGCTCCCTCGAAGGCGCCAAAGCCGACGCATTGCGCGATGCAGGAATTCCGGAAGGCGCCGAACCCATCGATGTCAACAATTATGTCCCTGCCACGACTCCGGAGTGGATGGGATCCAAGCAACTCATGGATGAGAACCATCGACCCATCTTCTACACTGAAGAGGTGTACGAGCATCCCAATGGGCGGGACCTCATCGTGTACCAGGATCATTGGTTCGGACACCAGCAACCGGGCGAGCCCGGTTATCAGCCATCGCATGTCCACGTACGGCCGTACGAGGACCAGCGTAACGGGCAGATTCCAGGCGCAGAGGAACATTACTACTATGACCGTTGACGAACTGATCATCAATCCTGATGCGCTGCATTCGATTTATGGGGCCGCCCCCGTACTCGGAGATGTCGTAAGAGTGCGTTCGATCAATATCAACTGGCGCGGCCCCACTGTGACGCTCCGCGTCGACCTTCCATATTTCCCTGAAGCGGCCCCGCAAAGCTGGCTGGACGCGAGCTTGGACACGGTCCAGTGCCATCTCCAGTTCCTGGCGGTAGAGAATATGACGATCCAGGCCTGGGAACCACCGGCCACCGCCCGGATCGAAGCGGCCCCCCAAAGAGATCGAGGGAGCGTTCACATCCGGGCGAAGAGCGACACGATCGACCTTGCATTCGAGTGCAGCGACTCCGTAGTCATCGGGCACTTGAGCGCTTTCCGGATTCACTCCGACGGATCGGACAGCGGGCCGAGGTCATTTTTGAGCCGACTCGACGCACTGCGTCACAGCTCCCTCCCAGAGACCTGCGAGAAGACATATTATGAGCACGCCTGATTGGCTTGATCTCCTCAGCTCACCCCAGTTTCTGGGTGAACTTTACACAGACGCCCCTCCCGCACCGGAACAGTGCGAACTTTTCTACGTTCACCTCGACGAGCGAGGCGACTCGGTGACTATTGCGTTCGCCACCAAAATCCTCCCTTCGAACCCTCGACCCGAGTGGAGTGAAAAGCCGTACAATCGCTTGGAATTCTATTTTCTATTTGAGGATCTGGCCGAATTCACCGTCAATGGGTGGAGCGCCACCGAGGCCAAGGACTTCGATATTTCAGGCACACGGAGAGAAGGGGTCACCGTCAAAGCCGGTCGCGAGCCGGCCGGCATCAGCTTCCGCGCTTCGTCGGTGGGTTTGGCCGGCGTCCGCGTGTATCTGGCCGCCGAGGGCACCTGAAGCGCGGTAGCGACCCCCCTGGGGGCGGTAAACCGGCTCGGTGTCGTCGGCCCCGACAGGAGCCTGGGGCCACCCTGGTCCCGCCCCCTCAGCGGGACAGCGACATCGTCTGCGAGCTCTGACGAGGCGACCACCAGGCGGCACAGCCGGGTCTGCGGCGAGGGCGCGGTCGGGGATCGAAGTCTGCGCAAGTTCCTTCCTCCCCCCTTGAAACATTTCCCCGCCCCACCACATCAGTGAGGTGAGGACACTGCGGACGGACGACGGACACAGGAAGCTGGGGGAGCGCATGAGACAGGCCCGCGCGGACGAGTACGCGGACTTCGCTGCGGCGCGGACGGGGCAGTTGTACCGGTCCGCTTGTCTGCTCACCGCGGGGGACACGCACCTCGCCGAGGATCTGGTTCAGGAGACCCTCGGCAGGCTGTACGTCCGCTGGGGGCGCGTCGTGCGCGCCGACAACCCCGCCGCGTACGCCCAGACCGTCCTCACCCGCACCTTCCTCGCGCACCAGCGCCGGCGCAGCAGCGGCGAGCGCGCCGTGGACGTCGTCCCCGAACGCGCCGCCGGCGCGGGAGTCGACGTGACGCTGCGGTTGACGCTGATGCAGGCCCTCGGCCGGCTGCCCGCCAAGGACCGGGCCGTCCTCGTCCTGCGGTACTGGGAGGACCGGTCCGTGGAGGAGACGGCCGGGGCCATGAACGCCAGTTCCGCCGCCGTGCGCACTCGGTGCGTACGGGCTCTCGGCCGGCTGCGGGAGCTGCTGGGCGAGGACATCGGCGAGTACGCGCGACCGTAGTCGCGTCACGCCCGCACACGACCCCCACGACTTCTCTCATCACTTCGAGCCACGGAAACCGGTGGTGTGCCATGCCCGTTGACCAGTTCCCCGACCCCTTCGAGGACCAGCTCTCCGTCGCCCTGCGCGACGCGGGCGGCTCCTTCGACACCGACCGGGCGGCGCTCGCCGCCGCCGGCCAGGCGCGTGGTCGCCGGCTGCGGCTGCGGCGGCGGGCCGCCGTCGCGGGGGGTGCGGCAGGGCTCGCCCTCGTGGGGGTGGGCGGTGCCCTGCTCGTACCGTCCGACAGCAGTCCGCAGCCGGCCGAGTCCTCCGTCGCGGCGAAGGGTACGGCCACGCCCCGAGCGGGCGGGTTCTCCGCCCGCGAAGTGGTCAAGACGCTCGAGAAGCTGCTGCCGGGGGGCACGTTCAGCGGCCAGGAGGGCCGGGGGACGGCCGATGAGGCCGGACCGCTCGCCTACGTCGTGTACGACGACGGCAAGGGCCCGGCGGCCGTCTCCGTGGGGCTGGGCCGGATCCCGACGGGCCGCGGCTTCGACCCGGCCCACGAGGTGCTGCCGTGCCCGGAGACGGGCGAGGGCGCGCCGTCCGGGCTGGACAGCTGCGAGTCCGGCACGCTGCCCGACGGGTCCGCGATCACCGTCTTCAAGGGGTACGAGTACCCCGACCGGCGCGCGGACACCAAGGCGTGGGGGGCGGAGCTGATCACGCCGTCCGGACAGCGGGTGAACGTGTCCGAGTGGAACTCCCCGGCGGAGAAGGGCAAGCCGGTCAGCCGTCCCGAGCCGCCGCTGGACACGGCGGGGCTGAAGAGGCTCGCCGCGGCGACGGAGTGGCGCCGGATCATCGACGCCGTGCCCCAGCCGACCAAGGCGCCGGTCGCGTCGCCGAGCGCGGACCGGGGCGTGGGGCTCCAGCGGATCCTCGGCGTCCTCACCGCCCGGCTGCCCAAGGACGTGAAGGTCCTCTCGCGCGGCGGGCAGGAGCCGGAGTACGGCTACGTCGTCGTCGACGACGGCAAGGGCCGCGGCTACGTCGAGATCAACGTGCAGCCGAACATGCTGGACGTCGCCGACTCTCTGTACCAGGGGGCCGAGACCCTTCCCGACGGCACCCGGGTGAAGACCCGTCAGCAGCCGGACGAGAAGGGGCGCGCCGGGGTCGTCATGTGGACCGTCGACACCATGCGCAAGGACGGCAAGCGGGTCGTGGTCAGCGCCTACAACGCGGCCGGCCTGAAGACGGGGGCGACCCGGCCGGAACCGGTCCTCACCATGCAGGAGTTGAGGGACATCGCCCTCGCCCCGCACTGGGACTCGATCGGCCGCTGATCAGCCGCCTCCCGCCGGCCGGCCTCCGCACACGGCCGGCCGGCGGGATGGGGCGACCCGCCGTTCCGTGGGCTGCCACTCGTGCGGCGAACGGGAGTCACGGGGCGCTGACCTGGGGCAGCTACGGCCGCATGCCGGGGAACAGGGCGCGGGCGCGGTGGGGGTCGGGGGCGACGAAGGTCCCGTCGGCCGTGACGAGTTGCGTGCCGGGATCCGCCCGGCTCGTGATCGAACCGCTCACCAAGATCTTGCGGTCGTTCGTGCCGGTGACGCGCGCGAGGATTCGCAGGGGCGTCTCCAGCGGGACCGGTCGGTGATAGCGCGTCTGGAGGGAGACGGTCAGGCCGGGCATGTCGGCTGCCGCGCAGGCGCGGCCCATGAGTTCGTCCAGGAGCATCGCGCTCATGCCGCCGTGGCCGTAGCCGGGCGGTCCTTCGTGAGCGATGCCGAGGGTGCACTCGCCGATCAGGCCGTCGTCGGCGGGCGTGACCCGCATCGGCGGGGCGAGCGGGCTGCCGACTCCGCTGACCGGGCTGTAGATCCGGGTGCCGTTGGGGAATTCGTCGACTTCGGGGATCTCGCCCCTCGCGCGTGGGCGCCCGGTGAGCTGTCCGGTGAGGGTGCGCACGCCGTCCGCCATGCGGTGGAGGGTCGCAGGGGAGGCGGCGGTGCGGACGGTGGCTTCCACCAAGGCGCGCAGTTCGTCGCCGAGGCGGTTGATGGCCGCCTTCTGGCGTTCCAGCTCCGGTGTGCCGGCGGCCGGCGGGTCGGTGAGGGAGGTGTGCATCGGGCTTCCGGGTGTGCTGGGGCGGTGGGGCGGCATCCGGGACGGTCAGACGTCCGCGCGGACGAAGACCGGTTTCAGATGCTTTTCCGGGAGGGCGTTCGGCAGGTCGTCCCAGTCGATGACGTGGGAGACGACCTTCCCGGGGTCGACCTCGCCGGCGGCGGCGAGTGCGAGGGCTTCTGGGATGTGGGCGCGTACGTTGTCGCGGGCGATGCGCAGCGTGACGCCGGTGAGATACATGTCGAGCAGGGGCAGTTCGCCGGGGCGGAAGTGGTTGCCCGCGCTCTCGCAGATCCCTTCCGGGGCGAGGCACTTGACGGTGGCGGCGAGCTGGTCGACCCGTCCGGTGGCCTCCACGGCGAGGTCGTAGCCCCGCGGGACCGACTCCAGGGACTCGGCGGTGACGGCTCCGAAGCCCCGTGCGAGTGCGCGGTGTTCGGGGTCGGGGTCGACGTAGAGCACGTCACAGGCGCCGAGCGCGCGGGCGATGTCGCAGACGTAGAGGCCGATGCTCCCGCGGGCGACGACCAGGACGCGGGCTCCGGGGCGGTCCTTGAGGTGGGGTGCGATCAGGCGCCAGGCCAGGGACCAGTTGTCGCTGGCGGAGGCCATGGCGACCGGGTCGAGGCCGGCGGGCAGGGGCACGAGCATGGCGTCGGCGTACGGGACGCGGACCAGGTCGGAGAAGAGTCCGCCCCAGTTCCCGCCGACGGGTGCGCCGTACATGGCCATGTAGGGCACGGCGGTGCAGTGCGCGGTGAGCCCGGCCCGGCAGCGGTCGCAGTCGCCGCAGTTGATGGACCACGGGACGACGACGAGATCGCCGGGGGCGACGGCAGTGACCGCGTCGCCGGTTTCCACGACCCTGGCGACGCACTCGTGGCCGAGGGCGAAGGGCGGGGCGACGAAGCCGTGGCCGGCGAGGATGGAGGAGTCGACATCGCAGGGAGTGGCAGCGACCGGAGCGACGATCGCGTCGTCGCTCGACCGGATCGTGGGGTCGGGCGCTTCTCGCCATTCGACGGTGCGCCGGGCGACGTAGGTCAGTTCACGCATCGGTGCGCTCCCCCTTCGCCATGGCCACCAGGTCGGCGTAGCGGATGACGGCGCCGCCCGCGCCCCAGGTGCCGTCGGGCTGCTCGTGCACCAGGACCCACACCCGCAGGGCGTCGTCCGGGCAGAGGCCGGCCGCGGACAGGACGGTCTTCGTCGCCTCCTCGACCAGGCCGGCCTTTCGGCGCTCGGACAAAGCCCCCTGCGGGACGGTGACTTCCACCAGGAATCGTGGCGCGTCGTCCTCGGCCGTGGTCTGCGCGCCCTCGGGCGTTTCGACGAGGTAGCTCCACGCCTGGGCGCGGAAGAAGGCGGTGTCGGGGGCGCCCTCCCAACGCAGCAGCACGGCGGCGAGGTTCCGCTGGACGGTGGTGCGGCCCTCCTCGCTCAGAGAACCGGTGGGGGCGGTCAGTCGGATCATGGGCATGGCGACTCCTTCGCTCTTCGAGGGCCACTCGTTATGACGATCGTCATAACGAGTGGCCACCGTAGACTATGACGATCGTTATAGCCAGAGGGGACGCGCCCGGGCGGCCAGGAGCACTACGCCGTCACGCGAGAGGAGGCGGAGCAGTCCGCGCGGCCAGCGACGCTCAAGCGCTGACGCGGACGCGGACGCGGTTCACGCGCCGAGTGCGGCGCGGACGGCTTCGGCCTTCTCCTCGGTGAACACGCCGCTGCCCAGGAGGGAGAGCACGGAGAGTACGCCGCCGCGTGACCCCCAGCTGCCCTCGTCGATCACCCGGAAGGTGACCCACCAGGCCGGCGAGGGCTCCGGGAGTCCACAGGCGTCGGCCATCGCGGCCAGGACGCGCTCGACGACCTCGGCTCGAACCTCGTCCCGCCAGTCCCCGTCCATCACCGTCACATCGATCGCCATGACGTCGGCGTCCGGGCCGGCGTCGGTGAGGAGCCGCCCGCCGATGGCCATCATGTCGGCCTCACGCTCCACGAAGTGCACTTGGAATCCGACCCTCGCGGCGGGGGCGAACTGCCCGACCTCGGGAACGAGGACCGCGTCCGTCAGCGTCTCGGCAAGCTTGCGGCGCTGCTCCTGGCTCAGGCGGCCCTTCAGGGCGCTCACCGTGATGATCGTCACGACACACTCCTATGACAGTCGTTATAGACGGCGGTCAGGCTACACCTCGCCTATAACGACTGTCATACCGGTGTTGCGGACACTCAGTCGGAGATGACAGCCGAGCGGCCGATCCACTCGCTCCCGTGCACCGCCCGGTGCATGAAGGCGGCGACGTCCGCCCGGCTGATCGTCGGGTTGCCCTTCATCGGCAGCCGGTCGTCCGCGCGGTACGTGCCCCTGGCCGGGCCGTGGGTCAGCCGGGTCGGGTAGACCACGGTCCAGTCCAGCCCGCTGGCGCGGATGGCGTCGTCGGCGATCTCCTTGTTGGCGTAGATCGAGCGCAGCAAGGTCCGGTAGATGGCCTTCTGGGGCACGCTCGCCCACGCGAGGGTGTGGCCGACCCCGAAGGACGACAGCCACACCGCACGGGACACGCCGGTCTCCTGCGCGGCCGCGATCAAAGCCGCCGAGGCGCGCGCGAAGAGGTCGTCGGCGACCACCGAAGTGCCCCGGCCGAGGGCGGAGACGACGGCGTCCTGCCCGGCCAGGGCGGCGGAGACGTCGTGGCGGGAGGTCGCGTCTCCGGTGAGCACCGTGACCTGACCCGCCGGCTCCCCCAGCCCGGCCGGGTCGCGGACCAGGGCGGTGACCTGGTCGCCTGCGCGCAGGGCCAGGTCGATGAGGTGGCGGCCGGTGGGACCGGTCGCTCCGAGGACCAACAGCTTCATGACATGGTGCCTTTCATCCGCGGGGTCGGGTCGGTGTCACGCGAGGCCGGCGAGGTCTTCCCCGGGCACATCCCGCATCCGGAGGTGGATCACCAGGGCATCTCACCGTGACGGTCACGGAAGGTTCCGGTCGGTCCGTCCGCCCCGAGGGTGGCGAGTTCGACGATCGCGTCGGTCCCCTCGGTCACCGTCTGCGGGCCGCTGTGTCCGTTGAAGTCGGTCGCGGTGTAGCCCGGGTCGGCCGCGTTCACCTTCAGGTCCGGCCAGGACTTCGCGTACTGCGTGGTCAGCATGGTCACAGCGGCCTTCGACGCCGTGTAGAGCGGCGCGACGGCTCGGCCCTCGACGCGCCCCGGGTCATGGGTGGCCGCGAACGACCCCATGCCGCTGGACACATTGACGATGACCGGGTTCGCGGACTTGCGCAGCAGCGGCAGGAACGCGTGCGTCACCCGGACGATCCCCACGACGTTGACCTCGAACACCTCGCCGGCGTCAGCGGCCGTGATCTCGTCGGCGGGGTGGTGTGTCCCGAAGACGCCGGCGTTGTTGATCAGGACGTCGACGCCGCCCTCGCGGGCCTCGACGTCGGCGACGGCCGCGGCCACCGAGGCCTCGTCCGTCACATCGATCTGGATGAACCGGGCGCCGAGCGCGTCGGCGGCCGCCTGGCCACGCTCCGGATCACGAGCGCCGACGAGGACGGTGTGACCGGCCTCGATCAGGCGGCGGGCGGTCTCGTACCCGAGGGACTTGTTGGCTCCTGTGATGAATGTCGTCGTCATGCGTTCACTCTCGGCCCGTGACGAGAGGACAACCAGTGCCCTGGGCGACGGTAGGACCGCCAGTACCAGGCACATCGGCTGTCCGGCGGACACAATGGTCGAGTGGACGAAACCCTTGGCACGGCATTGCGCCGCTGGCGCGACCGGCTTTCCCCCCTCGACGTCGGGCGGACTTCGCGGCCCGGACGCCGTGCGGTGGGGTTGCGACGCGAGGAACTGGCCGAGCTCGCAGGGCTGTCGGTCGACTATGTGGTGCGGCTGGAGCAGGGGCGCGCCACGAGCCCTTCGGCGCAGGTCGTCGCGAGCCTGGCCAGGGCCCTGCAACTGCAACCCGTGGAGCGCGATCACGCCTACCGGCTGGCCGGCCTCCTCCCTCCCCAGGAGGGGACGGTCTCCACGCATGTTCCGGCGGGGGTCCAACGGATGCTGGCCCGCCTCGGAGGGTTCCCCGTGGGCGTGTTCAGCGCCGACTGGACCTTGCTGTCCTGGACTCCCGCGTGGGCGGCGCTGCTGGGCGACCCCAGCGGACGGACACACGCCGAGCGGAACCTGGTGCGGGCGGTCTTCGCCGCGGGCCCCTCAGGGCTCGCGGCCTGGCCCGTGCTCCAGGACGGCGACGCCCTCGGCCCCGCCCTCGTGGCCGACCTGCGCACGGCTCTCGTCGACTACCCCCGCGACCGTGGACTGATCGACCTCGTCGAGGAACTGAACTCCACCAGTGCGGAGTTCACCAGGCTGTGGGACGAGGGTGCGGTCGGTCCGCACGTCTCGGCCCGCAAGACCATCGTGCACCCCCAGGTCGGTGAGGTGACATGCGACTGCGACGTGCTCACCGTCCCGGGCTGCGACGTCCGCCTCGTCGTCTACACGGTGGCCGCGGGTTCCGCCGATGCGGAAAAGCTGGAGTTCCTGCGGGTCACGAACGGCGTCCGCGCCGACGGCTCCTCGCCTCCGGGGCCCAGCCTGTACTCCAGGCCATAGCGTGATCGGGCCGGCCGGATCTCGTCCAGCACGCAGAGGCAGGGTCCGTCGGTGAACTCGCGGCACCCGCCGGAGAGAGCGCGGCTCAGAAGAAGTCGGCCCAGGGCTGGTCCCAGACCTGCTTCACGCACAGCACCAGGAACAGCAGCCCCGCCGCCGCGAGCATCACGTTGCTCAGCGGGCCGTTGCGCCATTCCCGGGGCGTGCGGGCCGAGTTGAGCAGCCAGATCAGCGTCAGGGCGAGGAACGGCAGGAAGGCCGCGCCCAGCACCCCGTACAGGATGATCAGCCGGAACGGCTGGCCCTGGAAGAGGAGCACGATCGGCGGGAACGTCAGCCACAGCAGGTACAGCCGGAAGGGCCACGAGCGCTCCCGCTCGCCCGAGGCGACCTCGGCGCCCGTCGCGCTGTCGCCCCGGCGAGAGCGGGCCACGAAGTCGGCGAACATCAGGCTCACGCCGTGCCAGACGCCGATGAGGGAGGTGAAGGAGGTGGCGAAGAAGCCGACGAGGAAGAACGTGGCGGTGGCCGAACCGTACTCCTCCTCCAGGATGTCGCCGAGCTGGATCAGCCCCTTGTCGCCGCTCGCGATGGCCACGTTCGCCGAGTGCAACAGCTCGGCCCCGACGAAGAGCATCGCGACGACGAAGACGCCTGTGGTGGCGTACGCGACCCGGTTGTCCAGGCGCATCACCTTCATCCACCCGGTGTCGGTCCAGCCCTTGGCGTTGACCCAGTAGCCGTACGCGGCGAGCGTGATGGTGCCGCCCACGCCGCCGATCAGGCCGAGGGTGTTGAGGACGGAGTCCTTCTCGTCGGGAAGGACCGGCAGCAGGCCGGCGAGGGCGTCCGGGAGGTTGGGGGTGACGCGGACCGCCAGGTACACCGTCACCGCGAACATGACGCCGACCAGGACCGTCATGACCTTCTCGAAGACGGCGTACTTGTTGAACCAGACGAAGACCAGGCCGACCAGTCCGCAGGCGACGGCCCACCATCGCAGGTCCATCACGCCGGGGAACAGCGCCTGCAGCGGCAGCGCGCTGGACGACATCGCCGCTGCCCCGTACACGAACCCCCAGACGACGACGTAGGCGACGAAGAACCAGCTCGTCCAGCGGCCGAGGCTCGCCCAGCCGTCGAAAAGGGTGCGCCCGGTGGAGAGATGCCAGCGGCCGGCCGCTTCCGCGAGGGAGATCTTCACCAGACAGCCGGCTACGGCCGCCCACAGCAGGGTGTAGCCGAAGTTGCTGCCGGCGATGAGGGTGGCGACCAGGTCGCCGGCGCCGACGCCGGTCGCGGCGACGACGATGCCGGGGCCGATGTGGCGCCAACTGGACTTGCGGGGGGATGTGGTGCGGTCGGTGCCGGATGCTGCCTCGGAGTGCGTGGGGTTTCCCGTGGTGTCCGCCATGAAGGTCAAGGAACAGCAAAGCCGCTCCGTCCGCAAGAGGACACGCTATTGACCTGACCATGTCATGCCTCGACGATGAGCGACACCCCGCACGCCGCACACAGCAAGCGCACAGCAGCAGCACGTCGCACGCAGGACCACCCCCGCTCCACTCCCCACACGTCCGGCGACCCCGGACTCCCGGAGAACCGAGGAGACTTCATGCGACTTCGCATACGCGGCTCAGGCGCACGACACGCAGACGGCCGCCCCGGCGCACCGGACGGCCGCAGTGCCCGCGGCGGACGGACCGCCGCCCTCGCTGCCCTGCTGGCCCTGGCCCTCGCCGCGCCCCTCTCGGCGACCGCCACCGACGCCGCCGCGCGCAGCGCCCCCAAGGCCGCGCCCGCCGCCGACGACGTCCGCCAGTACGAGATCCACGTCCCCCACAGCACCCCGCAGACCCGCACCGCCATCGCCGCCTCCGGGGTGAGCGTGGACGAGGCCGACGAGGAGACCGTCGTCGTCTCCGGCCGCGCCGACCAGATCGGCAAGCTGCGCGCCCAGGGGTACGAGGTCGCGCTCCTGGGCTCCGCGCCGGACCGCGCCGCCGGGGGCGGGGCCCGGCTCTACGACTTCCCCTCCGCCGACTCCCGCTACCACAACTACGCCGAGATGAACGCGGAGATCGACCAGCGGATCGCGGCCCACCCGAGCATCATCAGCAAACGGGTGATCGGGAAGTCGTACCAGGGCCGGGACATCGTCGCCGTCAAGATCAGCGACAACGTCGCCTCCGACGAGGCCGAGCCGGAGGTGCTGTTCACCCACCACCAGCACGCCCGTGAGCACCTCACCGTCGAGATGGCGCTCTACCTGATCCGCGAGCTGGGCGCCGGCTACGGCACCGACGCACGCATCACGAACATGGTGAACAGCCGGGAGATCTGGATCGTCCCGGACGTCAACCCGGACGGCGGCGAGTACGACGTCGCGACCGGCTCCTACCGCTCCTGGCGCAAGAACCGCCAGCCCAACTCCGGTTCATCGAACGTCGGTACGGACCTCAACCGCAACTGGGCCTTCCGCTGGGGCTGCTGCGGCGGCTCCTCCGGCTCGACGTCCTCCGAGACCTACCGGGGCCCGGCGGCCGAGTCCGCGCCCGAGGTGAAGGTGGTCTCCGACTTCGTGCGCGGCCGGGTCGTCGGCGGCGTGCAGCAGATCAAGGCCGGCATCGACTTCCACACCTACAGCGAACTGGTGCTGTGGCCCTTCGGTTTCACCTACTCGGACACCACCACCGGGATGACGGCGGACGACCGCAACGCCTTCGCCACGGTGGGCCGTTCGATGGCCGCGAGCAACGGCTACACGCCCGAGCAGTCGAGCGACCTGTACATCACCGACGGGTCGATCGACGACTACCTCTGGGGCGCCCACAAGATCTTCGGGTACACCTTCGAGATGTACCCGGGCTCTGCGGGCGGCGGCGGCTTCTACCCGCCCGACGAGGTCATCGAGCGGGAGACCGCGCGGAACAGGGACGCGGTGCTGCAACTGCTGGAGAACGCCGACTGCATGTACCGGTCCATCGGCAAGGCGGCGCAGTACTGCGGCTAGAGCCGGTGAACCTTTCCGGTCACGGCACTGGGCCACGGAGCCGGGTGCGCGGGGTCCCGTGCACCCGGCTGTCCTACCGGTCGTCGCCTTCCGGCTCTGCCGGCCCTTCGGGTTCCGTCGGCTCCGCGGGGGCCTCGTCCTCGAAGTAGGCGTCCAGCACCTCGTCGAGGCGCTCGTCCCACTCCTTGAAGCGGTCCCTGGCCGTCGCCTCGATCTCGATCGGGTACCAGCGGCGGTCAGGGGTGTGGACCGTGACGGTGTACCGCTTGCCGAAGCGGGGCGTCTCCGTCTCCACGGCGCCGATCTCGTCCCAGCGGAACTCGCACTCCTCCTCGTCGAGGCGGAGCCGGACGCCCCTGGCGTCGGCGACGATCCGCGCCCGCCGGTCGGAGGCCTCGAAGACAGGGCCGTCGGGCGTCTCCCGCTCCGCATCGGCGGTCTCGTCGGCCGCTTCCGGCGTCCGCGCCGTCGCGGACTCACCGGCGTCGGCCTTCTCTGCCTCGGACGCCTCGGACGCCTCGGACTTCGCCGCCTCGGCGGCCCCCGCCCTCGCGTCCTCCGGCCTGCCGTCCTCCGGCCTGTCGTCCTCCGGCTCGACGGTCACGGGCGACGTGAGCCCGGGGATGAATGCCGGGTCGAATCCGGCGCCCTCCAGGGGCTGGCTGCTCGAACCTATGCGCTGCTCCACACCGGGCAGTATGGTCGACGATCCTGTGCCGGACACAGCCCGCCCCGAACTTCGTTATGAGACGCCTACTTCAGGCGGTCGGGGGGTCAAGCGGTCAGAGGGGGGCGACCCGTCGCCCCGAGCGCGGCCTCGCCCGGCGGGGATGTCGGACAGGAGCGGACGACATACGCGACTAACGTGAGGCAGTAGCGACAAGGCAGATCAGGAGGCTCTCGATGAGCAGCGAAGCGCTCGCCCGTCTCGCCGGGGAACGAGTCGACCACCGCTTCAGGGGCCTCCCCCCGGACGCCGACGGCATCACCTTGGGCGAACTCGCCGCCCAGCGCCGCAACCTCTTCACCGACGGCTTCACCACCCCCGTCCTGGTCCTGTCCGCCGAGCGCCTGGAGCACAACCTGCGCCTGATGGAGACGTACGCGATCCGTCACGGCCTCGCCTTCGCCCCGCACGGCAAGACGACAATGGCGCCCCGGCTCTTCCAGCGGCAGCTCGACCACGGCGCCTGGGGCATCACTCTCGCCGCCCCCCACCAGGTGCGCGTGGCAAGGGAGTTCGGCTTCCAGCGGGTGTTCCTCGCCAACGAGGTCGTGGATGCGGCCGCGCTGCGCTGGATCTCCGCCGAGCTCGACGCGGACGACGACTTCCGTCTCCTCTGCTACGTCGACTCGGTACGCGGCGTCGAACTGATGGACGCGGCGCTGCGCGGCGCGCGGCGGCCCGTGGACGTCGTGGTCGAACTGGCCGCCGGGGAGGGCGCCCGCACGGGCGTGCGGACGGAGGCGGAGTGCGCGGCGGTCGCGGACGCGGTCGCGGCCACGACGACCTTGCGGCTGGTCGGTGTCGCCGGCTACGAGGCCTCGGTGCCGGACGCGTCCCCGGAGCGCGTGCGGGCCTGGCTGCGGCGGCTGGTCGCCCTCGCCATGGGTTTCGACGAGGCGGGACGCTTCCCGGGCCTGGACGAGATCGTGGTCAGCGCGGGCGGCAGCGAGTGGTTCGACGTGGTCGCCGAGGTCTTCGCGGAGATCCCCGAACTCTCCGTCCCGGTACTGAAGTTGCTGCGATCGGGCGCGTACGTCTCGCACGACGACGGCCATTACCGCGAGCTCACCCCGTTCAACCGGGTCCCCGAGGAGGGCGCCCTGGAACCGGCGCTCCGCCTGTGGACACAGGTGCTCTCCCGGCCCTCGCCCGAGCAGGCGTTCGTGAACGGCGGCAAGCGGGACGCCGGCCACGACATGGACCTCCCCGTCGCCCGGGTGATCCGCCGGGACGGCGCGGAACGCCCCGCGACCGGCGTCACCGTCACCGCACTGTCCGACCAGCACGCCTGGCTGCGCACCCTGCCCGAGGCGGACGTCGAGGTCGGCGACTGGGTGGGCCTCGGCCTGTCCCACCCGTGCACGACCTTCGACAAGTGGCCGGTGATCCCGCTGACCGAGGCGGACGGCACGGTCGTCGACTACATCCGCACCTTCTTCTGAGGAACGCGAGGATGGAAGACCTCGTCATCCGGGACGCGGACGTCGTCGACGGCTCCGGCGGACCGTCGTACCGCGCCGATGTGGTGGTCGACGACGGAAGGATCGTCGCGATCGTCCAGGAGGCCGCGGCGGCGGGCTGTCAACGCCCGAGCGCGATGCGCGAGTTGGACGCGGATGGCCTGGTCCTCTCCCCTGGCTTCATCGACATGCACGCCCACAGCGATCTGGCGCTGCTGTGCGACCCCGACCACAGCGCCAAGGCCGCGCAGGGCGTGACCCTCGAAGTCCTGGGCCAGGACGGCCTGTCGTACGCCCCGGTCGACGACCGGACACTGGCCGGGGTGCGCCGGGCGATCGCCGGGCGGGACGGCCACGGCGGCGACGTCGACTTCGACCTCGACTTCGACCTCGACTTCGACTGGCGTTCGGTGGGCGAGTACCTGGACCGGCTGGACCACGGCGTCGACGGGAGGGGCATCGCGGTCAACGCGGTCTATCTGATTCCCCAGGGGGCGGTGCGGGCGCTCGCCGTCGGCTGGGAGGACCGGGCGGCGACACCCCGGGAGCTGGAGCGGATGCGGCTGCTGGTGGCGGAGGGCATGGAGCAGGGCGCGGTCGGCATGTCCTCCGGGCGGACGTACTCGCCCGGCAGGTATGCCGGGGGCGCCGAACTGACCGAACTGTGCCGGGTGGTGGCGTCGTACGGCGGCTACCACTGCACGCGTCACCGCTCCTGCGGCCCGGGCGCGGTCGACGCGTGCGCGGACATGGTGGAGGTCGCCCGCAACTCCGGCTGCCCGCTCCATCTCGCGCAGGCCACACCGGACTTCGGCGTGAACGAGGGCCGGGCCCCGCGGTTGCTGTCCCTGCTGGACGAGGCGCTGGCGGCCGGCGTCGACATCACCCTCGACACCTGTGCCCACACCTCCGGCTGCACGACGCTGGCCGGACTGCTGCCGAGCTGGGCGGGCGAGGGCGGCCCGGAGGCGGTCCTCGCCCGATTGGCGGACGACGCGACCGCCGACCGGATCCGTCACGAGCTGGAGGTCGTGGGCTCCGACGGCTGCCACGGCGTGCCCGTCGACTGGGACACGGTCGAGATCTCCGGGGTGACGGCCGCGCACCTCGCCGACCACGTGGGCCGCACGGTCCGGGAGTCGGCGGACCTGCGCGGCGAGGCGCCCTGGACGACGGCGCGCCGGCTGCTCGTCGAAGACCGGCCGGCCCCGGCGATCCTCCACCAAGTGGGGCACGAGGAGGACGTCCGCGCGATCATGCGGCACCGTGTCCACACCGGCGGGTCCGACGGCATCCCGCACGGCGCGGAACCCGACCCTCGCGCTTACGGCACGTTCCCGCACTACCTCGGCCACTGCGTGCGGGAGTCGGGCGTGCTGTCGCTGGAGGAGTGCGTCGCCCATCTCACCTCCCGCCCGGCGGCCCGGCTGCGCCTGCCGGACCGGGGCCTGGTCCGCGAGGGCTACCGCGCCGACCTGGTCCTCTTCGATCCGCGCACCGTCGCGACCGGCTCCGTCCACGCCGCCCCGCGCACGCTGTCCACCGGTATCCCGCACGTCCTGATCGACGGCCGTTTCGTCATCGAGGACGGCCGTCGCACGGACACGCTCGCGGGCCGGGCGATCCGTCGCAGTCCCGTGTGACGGAGCGCCCTTCAGGGCTTACGGCTTGGGCACCGCGCAGCCGGCCGCGTTCAGGTTGAGCTGGTTGCCGCTGGTGAAGCAGGCGGCGAACAGGTACGTCTCCTGGGCGTAGTTGATGCCCTTGCGGACGGTGACGTTGCCGTTCGCGTCGACCTCGCAGGGGTTGTTCTCGGTGCAGCGCCCGCCGTCCTCGTTGCCGGTGTTGTTCACCGCGACGACCTTGCCGGTGGCCTGGTCGATCACCGGGGAGCCGGAGGTGCCGCCGATGGTCTGGCAGGCGGAGGTGTAACGGACCGAGTCCTTCCAGGTCCAGTCGCCCTCCTTCATCCGGTACACGAACCCGTCGATGTTGCAGCTGTACATCCGCTTCCAGTAGCCGGAGGCCACGGTGATGGCGGTGCCGGCCGTCGGGTGGGTGTCCTGGACGGTGAGCGCGTTGATGCCGTACGAGTTGCGGATCGTCGCGTAGCTGCTGGTCAGCTGGTAGATCGCGGCGTCGGTGTCGGTCATGGTGCCGTAGGCGATCTTGCTGGCGCGCAGGGTGGCGACGCGGGTGCCGGCGGAGTTGAGCAGGCCGAAGGAGCGGGTGGACGCCCGGTTGACGAGCACCTCGCCGGGCTCCGGGAAGCCGCTCTCCAGGCAGTGGCCGTTGGTGAGGACCAGCGCGGGCGCGGTGTCCAGGGAGTTGGGGAAGCGCACGACGGAACCGGAGCAGTTGCTGAGCGCGACGGTCCCGGCGAAGGTGACGGCCTTGAGGGTCGGCGAGGCGGCGGCCGGCTTGGCCGCGGTGCTCGCGGCGGCCGCCGTGGCGGCGGGGGCGGTGGTCGTGGAGGCCGGCGCCGCGGTCGCGGGCGCCGCGCCGGCCCCGGCGATCGCCAGGGCGAAGAGCGCGGCGACGAGAGGCTTGCTCATGTGGGGGGTCCCCTCTGCATGACAGGGCGACCGGAGATCTTCCGGCCGCCCACTGGCTTGTCATGCGCATTGTTAGCGCGAGGGAGGGAGAGAACAAGCAGTGGCTTTCAGCCACGGGAGGCTCTAGCGGCGGCTCTTGGACGTCCCCTGTCCGCGCCCCTTCCCCTTCGCCCGCTCGGAGGGCGTGGCCGGCGAGGACGCCGAGGCGGCGGGCGCCGAACTCGTGGCGTCCCCGGCCGAGGGCGAGGCCTCGGCCGCGGAGGCCTCGGTCGCCGCGGCCGAGGAGGACGGAGCGACCCGGGGAGCGGGCGTCTGCGCACCGGGGCCGCCGGGAGCGCTCACCGCCACGGAGGGGGACGCGGGCTCCGCCGGGCCGGCGGGGCCGTCCGTCGCCGAGCGCGTGCCCTCCGGGCCGGTCCGCCGGGCGCCTTCGGGACCCGAGGAGAAGCCCAGCGCCGCGACCACCGCACCCACGGACACCAGCCCCACGGCCCCCGCCGCGAGCCCCGTTCGCCGTGAGCGCCGCCCTCCGGCCCGGCGCGCCTCGCGCCGTCGGCCGGCCCGGCCCGCCGAAGGGCCGACGGCGCCGGCCGGGGGGCCGACGCGGGGCAGCTCGGCCGTCTCGTCATAGGCGTTCTGCCAGCCGTGGGCGGCGGCCGGATCCGCGTACGCGTCGTACGCCGGCGCGTCCGCCCCCCTCGGGAGGTACACGTTCGGCGGAACCCGGGGGGTTCCTCTTTCACCAGGCCTGGACATGGCCGCGCATTCTAGAGACCAGTGGGGCCCTTGGGACAGCGAGCGGCGATACCCGCCCAAAACACTCGTCCCACGTGGCGGAAAACACCCCCCGAGAGGCGTTACCGAGCCGTAAGCTCCCAGACATGCAGGTGATCCAGTCGACCAAGCTCGCCAACGTCTGTTACGAGATCCGGGGGCCGGTTCTCGAGGAGGCGATGCGCCTGGAAGCGGCGGGGCACCGCATCCTGAAGCTGAACACCGGCAACCCGGCCGCCTTCGGCTTCGACTGCCCGCCGGAGATCCTGGAGGACATCCTCCGCAACGTCTCCTCGGCGCACGGCTACGGCGACGCCAAGGGCCTGCTGGCCGCCCGCCGCGCGGTCGTCATGCACAACCAGACCCTCGGCATAGAGACGGACGTCGAGCACGTCTTCATCGGCAACGGCGTCTCCGAGCTGATCGTGATGGCGATGCAGGGCCTGCTGGACGACGGCGACGAGGTGCTCGTCCCCGCCCCGGACTACCCGCTGTGGACCGCCGCCGTCTCCCTCTCCGGCGGCACGGCCGTGCACTACCGCTGCGACGAGCAGTCCGACTGGATGCCCGACCTCGCCGACATCGAACGCAAGGTCACCGACCGCACCAAGGCGCTCGTCATCATCAACCCGAACAATCCCACGGGCGCGGTGTACGACGAGGCCATGATCCGCGGGCTCACGGACATCGCCCGCCGCCACAACCTCCTCGTCTGCTCGGACGAGATCTACGACAAGATCCTCTACGACGGCGCCACGCACACCCCGACCGCCGCGATCGCCCCCGACCTGCTCACCCTCACCTTCAACGGCATGTCGAAGGCGTACCGGGTGGCCGGCTACCGGGTCGGCTGGATGTCGATCTCCGGCCCGCGCGCCCACGCCGACTCCTACATCGAGGGCCTGACGATCCTGGCCAACATGCGGCTGTGTGCGAACATGCCGGGACAGCACGGCGTGGTGGCCGCCCTCAGCGGCCGCCAGACCATCGACGACCTGGTGCTGCCCGGCGGGCGACTGCGGGAGCAGATGGACACCGCCTACGAGCTGCTGACGCAGATCCCGGGCGTGACGTGCGTACGCCCGAAGGGTGCGCTGTACCTCTTCCCGCGCCTGGACCCGACGGTGTTCAAGATCAAGGACGACCGGCGGATGGTCCTGGACCTGCTGCGCCGCGAGAAGATCATGGTGGTTCAGGGCACGGGCTTCAACTGGCCCGAGCCGGACCACTTCCGGGTGGTGACCCTGCCGACGGTGACGGACCTGCGGGACGCGGTCGGCCGGATCGGCCGCTTCCTGGACGGCTACAGCCAGCACTGACGCCGGACACGGGCGGCAGGCACCAACCCCGGGCACGGGCGGCACCGGCCCCGGAACATGTTCAGCGGCGAACCGAACCAATTTCACCCTCGACTCAACTTTAGACGCAATCCAAGCTAGGATGGTTTCCTGGAAACGCTCAGGAGGCCCTCCCATGTACGAACCGATCCGCACCAAGTCGGTCCATAGCACGGTGGACGGGCCCAACCCCGGCTTCCCGCACCGGTCCCGCGAGGAGGAGCTGGACATCCAGCTCGCGGGCCATCTCGCGGCCCTCCTCGCCGTCACCGACGAACTGCGCGGCCTGACGCCGTCCGCCGACCTGGACACCGCGGCGGAGCGGCTCGCCCAGCAGGTGGGCCGGCTGCGCGGCGGGCGGGCTCCGGCCCGCTCCACGACCTCCGGAGCCGGCGCGCCCCAGGCGGCGGCACTGCACCGGCGGGCGCACACCCTCGCCGGACGCGCCCTCGTCGTCGCCGCCTCCCGGGCCGACACGGCGGTCGCGATCCTCACGGCGGAGCGCATGGACGCCCACTCCGCCGCGCTGGCGGACGAGCGACTGGCCACCGCCGGCTGACCGACCCCGCCCCGGGTCCCCCTCGACGGCCCCGGTCCGCGTGCACCCGCAGCGACGC
This sequence comes from Streptomyces sp. NPDC101166, assembly GCF_044768125.1. Taxonomy (NCBI): domain Bacteria; kingdom Bacillati; phylum Actinomycetota; class Actinomycetes; order Kitasatosporales; family Streptomycetaceae; genus Streptomyces; species Streptomyces sp. NPDC101166. Next base: position 226,721 of record NZ_JBIWPF010000010.1, on the reverse strand, counting down.
GCGGACCGGGCGCCATCCGCACCCATGAGCTGCGTCCGCGTCAGCGGGCGCCTTCTGCGTACATTCGGGTGGACTGCGCGCCCCGGGGCCCGCCGGACGACGGCGGCGTCGGCGCGGCCTCGTAACGTCAGCGGAGAATACGCCGAGCGGTCGCGGCCGGTCCCAGAAGCCGTTCCCCGCACCAAAAGTGCCGGAATCCCGCTCCGACCGCCTGGCTCCCCCTGATCGAGACCAGCAGGGAGCATCAGATGACGTCGACCGCGACGCCCAGGTTCTCCGTCTTCACCCCCAGCCACCGGCCCCGGTTCCTCGACGAGTGCCTGGCGACCCTGCAGGCGCAGACCTGCCCGGACTGGGAATGGATCGTCCTGCTCAACAACGGGGCCCGCTGGCGGCCGGAACACCCCGACGACAGGGTCCGGGTGGAGATCGCCGACGACGCCGTCGGCGTCGGAGCGGCCAAGCGCAGGGCCTGCGAACTGGCCCGGGGCGAGATCCTCGTGGAACTCGACCACGACGACCTGCTGGCGAAGGCGTGCCTGGCGGAGCTCGGCGAGGCCTTCGACGCGCATCCCGACGCCGTCTTCGTCTACAGCAACACCGCGCAGATCACCGAGGACGGCAAGCGGGACGACAGCCGTTTCAACGAGGCGCACGGCTGGCACTACGAGGACGTGCGCGTCGACGGCCGCAAGCTGCTGCAGGTCCGGTCCATGGCGCCGACGCCGCACAACGTCGCCTACATCTGGTATGCGCCCAACCATGTGCGGGCGTTCCGCAAGGAGGCCTACGAGAAGTCCGGGGGCTACGACGCGACCCGCACGGTGCTGGACGACCAGGACCTGATGTGCCGCCTCTTCCACGTCGGCGACTTCCACCACATCCCCCGCTGTCTGTACCTCCAGCGGATGCACCCCGCGAACACCCAGCGGGACCCGGAGATCAACGCGTACATCCAGCGTGAGACGGTCGCTCTGTACGACAAGTACATCGAGGCCAACGCCCTCTCCTGGACGTACCGCAAGGGGCTCCTCGCGCTGGACCTCGGCGCGGCCCGCCGCAAGCCGCCCGGCTACACGGGCGTCGACAAGCAGCCGGGCGAGGGGGTCGACATCGTCGCCGCCCTGCCCGACAGACTGGACCTGCCCGACGACTCCGTCGGTCTGGTGCGGGCCGTGAACTTCCTCGAGCACGTGCCCGCGAAGGTGCCGTTGATCAACGAGCTGTACCGGCTGCTGGCCCCCGGCGGCATGCTCCTCACCACGACGCCCAGCTCCGACGGCCGCGGCGCGCACCAGGACCCGAGTCATGTCGCGTACTACAACGAGAACTCGTTCTGGTACTACACGGACGACCAGTACCGCACCTACGTGCCCGACCTCGAGGCACGGTTCCAGAGTTCGCGGCTGGCCACCTGCTTCCCGTCCGAGTGGCACTCCGAGAAGAACATCTCGTACGTGATCGCCAACCTCATCGCGATGAAGGACGGCGCCGAGCGGTGCGGCGGGCCGCTGCTGGTCTAGGCCCCTCGCCCCCTCGACACCCGTTCGGCCGATGCGGCGTGTCACCACTCGAACGGCGCCCCCTCGGCCTGAGCCTCGGGGGCGCCGCGCAGAGGGGTTACGGCACCACGGCACACACCACGTAGGTGGTGACGGTGGCTCCCTCTCCGGTGACCGTGCCCTGCCACCCGGTGGGAGGCGTGACGGCGGTACCGCCGGTCGGGACGCTCCCCATGAGGACGCCCGTGGTCGTCAGAGCCCCGCCGCCCGTGGCGACGTCGTTGTCGAGGCAGTCGGCGGTCGCGATTCCGACACCGGTGCCGGTGATCACGTAGGAACTGCCGACCGTGCCCTGAGCACCCTGCGCGCCCTGAGCACCCTGGGCTCCCTGAGCTCCTTGCGCGCCCTGCGCGCCCTGGGCTCCCTGAGCTCCTTGCGCGCCCTGCGCGCCCTGGGCTCCCTGAGCGCCCTGGGCTCCCTGAGCACCCTGGGCTCCCTGAGCTCCTTGCGCGCCCTGAGCACCCTGAGCACCCTGAGCGCCGTCGGCACCAGCAGCACCCTGAGCACCCTGGGCTCCTTGCGCGCCCTGAGCACCCTGAGCACCCTGCGCGCCCTGAGCACCCTGCGCGCCCTGAGCACCCTGCGCGCCCTGAGCACCCTGAGCACCCTGAGCACCCTGAGCACCCTGCGCGCCCTGAGCACCCTGCGCGCCCTGAGCACCCTGGGCTCCCTGGGCTCCCTGCGGGCCCTGCGGGCCCGGCTTGCCGGGCTTGCCCTGGGGGCCGCGCGGGCCCTGGGGGCCACGGTCGTGACCGCCGTGTCCACGGCCGTCGTTGCCGTAGTCCAGGGCGCTCGCCCGAAGCACCGGGGCCTGGCCGGCCGCGCCGGCCCGGCGGATCGCGTCGGCGATGACGCCGGTGGGGGCGTTGTTCGCGCGCAGGTGCGTCGCGGCGCGGCCGCCGCCGGACCCGTGCATCGCGTCGGCGACGGCCACCGTGCTCGGGACAACGCTGAGGGCGACGGCGACCGCGCCCACCGACACCATGGTGGCGGATCTCAGGCGCGCGATTCGAATCGTTCTACGGTTCAAGAGAACCTTCCTCACGGAAGAGGGATCAGACCGCCAGCATGCGTTTCACACGCTTCGTCTCGCTTGCGTGCCTCATCCCCTTGCGGACACAGACGAGGCAGTTCTTCCCTTTTCATGAAGAATGATTATGTGTTCGCCCTCCTCGTGGACAAGGATCACCCGAGCGGCGCGTGCACCTTTGGCGACCGCCCGCCACACCTCCAAAAGGATGGAATCGGACAGCGCGAGCCGACCGCCGCGAAGGCCCGGCGCCGGCATCGGCGCCGACACACGGACGAGGTCCCGCACGCCGTTGTGCGGGACCTCGTCCGTATGGTGCTCTCACCGCGGCCGACCGTGACGATGTTGCTGGTCAGGGCACGATCGGAGCCGGCCGCGGCGTCTTGGGGGCTCGGCTCAGCCCAGGCGCTCCACCAGCGCGCGGTATTCGTCCCACAGCTCCTTGGGCGTGTGGTCGCCGAAGGTGTTGAGGTGCTCGGGCACCAGGGCGGCCTCCTCGCGCCAGACCTCCTTGTCGACGGTGAGCAGGAAGTCGAGGTCGGAGTCGGCCAGTTCCAGACCGTCGGTGTCCAGCGCACCCTTGGCCGGCAGCACGCCGATGGGGGTCTCGACGCCCTCGGCCTTGCCGTCGAGGCGCTCGACGATCCACTTCAGCACGCGGCTGTTCTCACCGAAGCCGGGCCAGACGAACTTGCCCGCGTCGTTCTTGCGGAACCAGTTCACGTAGTAGATCTTCGGCAGCTTGGACTGGTCCTTGCCCTTGGCGACGTCGATCCAGTGGCCCATGTAGTCGCCCATGTTGTAGCCGCAGAACGGCAGCATCGCGAAGGGGTCGCGGCGCAGCTCGCCGACCTTGCCCTCGGCCGCGGCGGTCTTCTCGGAGGCCACGTTGGCGCCGAGGAAGACGCCGTGGTTCCAGTCGAAGGACTCCGTGACCAGCGGTACGGCGGTGGCGCGCCGGCCGCCGAAGAGGATCGCGGAGATCGGCACGCCCTTGGGGTCCTCCCACTCGGGCGCGATGATCGGGCACTGGGCGGCGGGGACGGTGAAGCGGGCGTTGGGGTGGGCGGCCGGGACGCCCGACTGCGGCGTCCAGTCGTTGCCCTTCCAGTCGGTGAGGTGGGCCGGGGTCTCCTCCGTCATGCCCTCCCACCAGATGTCGTCGTCGTCCGTCAGCGCCACGTTGGTGAAGACGGCGTTGCCCCAGAGCGTCTTCATCGCGTTGGCGTTGGTGTGCTCACCGGTGCCGGGGGCGACGCCGAAGAAGCCGGCCTCGGGGTTGATGGCGTACAGGCGGCCGTCCTCGCCGAAGCGCATCCAGGCGATGTCGTCGCCGATGGTCTCCACGGTCCAGCCGGAGACGGTGGGCTCCAGCATGGCGAGGTTGGTCTTGCCGCAGGCGCTCGGGAAGGCGGCGGCGACGTACTTGGCCTCGCCCTGCGGCGGGGTCAGCTTGAGCACGAGCATGTGCTCGGCGAGCCAGCCCTCGTCGCGGGCCATGACGGAGGCGATGCGCAGGGCGTAGCACTTCTTGCCGAGCAGGGCGTTGCCGCCGTAGCCGGAGCCGTAGGACCAGATCTCGCGGCTCTCGGGGAAGTGGGAGATGTACTTGGTGCTGTTGCACGGCCAGGGCACGTCCTCCTGGCCCTCCGCGAGCGGCGCTCCGAGCGTGTGCACGGCACGCACGAAGAAGCCGTCGGAGCCGAGCTCGTCGAGGACGGGCTGTCCCATGCGGGTCATGGTGCGCATGGAGACGGCGACGTAGGCGGAGTCGGTGATCTCGACGCCGATGGCGGAGAGGTCCGAGCCGAGGGGGCCCATGCAGAACGGGACGACGTACATCGTCCGGCCGCGCATCGAGCCGCGGAATACGCCCTTCTCGCCGCTGAAGATCTCCCGCATCTCCGCGGGGTCCTTCCAGTGGTTGGTCGGGCCCGCGTCCTCCTCCTTCTCGGAGCAGATGTAGGTGCGGTCCTCCACACGCGCGACGTCGGTCGGGTCGGAGGCCGCGTAGTAGGAATGCGGGCGCTTGACCGGGTCGAGTTTCTTGAAGGTGCCCTTCGCGACCAGCTCCTCGCAGAGCCGCTCGTACTCGGCCTCGGATCCGTCACACCAGACCACGTTGTCCGGCTGCGTCAGTTCGGCGATCTCGTTGACCCACGAGATCAGTTCCTGGTGCTGGGTGGGGATGACGGGGGGAGCCGCGATGTCGCGCGCCACGATCGCTCCTAGGTGAGGGATTTTGTCCTTGTCTGCCCCGTGGGGGCCGCGGCCCGGATGCTTCGCAGCTGCCTGCTGAGCGCTCATCCGGTGCCGACCGCACTCATTTGATCATCCGCCGAATGAGCGCATCTGTCCAGGGGACGTCACAGATGAGCGGCGTGAGGCTCGCCACGTGTGCGGGCGCACCCCGTCCCCCACCTGCGGTCCGGCGCGAGACGACGGGCACTCGGGGCTCCCATCTCGCCGCACGGACCCGCAACTTACGGTTGTTCCCTGGGTACGATGCCGGGTATGACTGCGTCCGCCCCCGACGCGCCCACGGACCAGCCGGCCGCCGGCCGCGGTCCCGTCGCGCTCTCCCTGCCGCACCCGGTCAAGCCCAAGCTGCGCGGCTGGCTGCACCTCGGTATGTTCCCGGCCGCGCTCATCGCCGGGCTGGTGCTCACCGCCCTGGCCGACTCCACCAGAGGCCGCATCGCCTGCGGCATCTACGCGCTGACCGCCTGCCTGCTGTTCGGCGTGAGCGCCCTGTACCACCGGGGCGACTGGTCTCCGCGCATGGACGGCATCCTGCGCCGCCTCGACCACGCGAACATCTTCCTGATCATCGCGGGCACCTACACCCCGCTGACGATGCTGCTCCTGCCCGGCGCCAAGGGGCAGTGGCTGCTGTGGGGCATCTGGGCCGCCGCCGCCGCGGGGATCGTGTTCAGGGTCTTCTGGGTCGGCGCCCCGCGCTGGCTCTACACCCCCTGCTACATCGCGATGGGCTGGGCGGCCGTGTTCTTCCTCCCGGACTTCATGCGCACCGGCGGCATCGCCGTCCTGGTCCTGGTGGTCCTCGGCGGCCTGCTCTACAGCGCCGGCGGCGTGATCTACGGCATCAAGCGCCCCAACCCGTCACCGCGCTGGTTCGGCTTCCACGAGGTCTTCCACTCCTTCACACTGGCCGCGTTCGTCGTCCACTACGTGGGGATCTCACTGGTGGCGTACCAGCACACGTAGAGCACCCCCACCCCGAAGCGAAGAGGGCCACGGCTTGCGAGCCGTGGCCCTTTCGCGTTGCCCGCACCGACGCCGAATTCCCGAGTATTGACAGCCGCTACATTTTGAGAGCTACTCTCATTTCATGGATGCTGTCACTTTACCTGCCGGGTCCACCCACCCGGACCCCCGACGCTGGTGGGCCCTGGGGGCCCTGGTCGCGAGCATGCTGACGCTCGGCTTCGACATCACGATCCTGAACGTGGCGCTGCCCACGATGGCCGCCGACCTGGGCGCGAGCACCGGGGAACAACAGTGGATGGCCGACGCTTACGTCGTCGTCTTCGCGGCGCTGATGCTCCCCGCCGGGCTGCTCGGCGACCGGTTCGGCCGACGGCGGATGCTGATCACCGGACTCGGCGTCTTCCTGGCCGGCTCGCTGGCGGGAGCGCTCACCGAGAACGTGAGCGCGGTCATCGCCGCCCGCGCGCTGATGGGCGTCGGGGCGGCGCTGGTCACTCCGCTCGCCCTGTCGGTCCTGCCCTCGCTGTTCGCACCCGAGGAACGCGCCAAGGCCGTCGGCGTCGTCTCCGCCGGTTCGACGCTCGGCCTGCCGCTCGGCCCGATCGTCGGCGGCTGGCTGCTCGACCACTTCTGGTGGGGCTCGGTCTTCCTCGTCAACGTCCCGATGGCCGCGCTCGGCATCGCCTCATGCCTCCTGCTGCTGCCGGAGACCCGCGACCCGTCGTCGCCCGAGGTCGACGCCGTCTCCACCGCGCTCACCGCGGCGGGGCTCGGCGCGCTCGTCTACGCCATCATCGAGGCGCCCGGACGCGGCTGGGCCGATCCGCTCGTCCTCGGCACGCTGGGCGCGGCCCTCGCCCTGATCACCGCCCTGGTGCTGCGCGAACGCCGGATGCCCCGGCCCCTGCTCGACCTGGCGCTGCTCGCCCGGCGCGGGTTCCTGTTCAACACGCTCGCGGCGACCCTGGTGGTCTTCGTCCTGTCCGGGCTGCTGTTCGTGCTGCCGCCCTACCTCCAGGCGGTCCTCGGCCACGACGCCCTCGGCACCGGGGTGCGGCTGCTGCCGATGATGGGCGGACTGGTCGTGGCCGCCCGGGCCGCGCAGCCGTTCGTCCTCCGCCTCGGCGCGCGGGCCGTGGTGAGCGCCGGTCTGGCGGTGCTGGCCTTCGCGGCGCTCCTGGGCAGCCGTACGACAGTGGACTCCGGCTACGGCTTCACCGCGCTGTGGCTGTCGATCGCAGGGTTCGGGTTCGGCTTCTCCCTCGTGCCCGCGATGTCGGGCGCCCTCGGCACCCTGCCGTCCGATCGGGCCGGAAGCGGCTCCGGGCTGCTGATGACACTGCGCCAGGTGGGCGGCGCGATCGGCATCGCCCTGCTCGGCAGCCTCCTCGCAAGCGCCTACCGCGGCCGCCTTCACGTCACCGGACTGCCCACGGAGGCCGCCGACGCCGCCGAGGGCTCCGTCGTCGCGGCCCACCTGCTCGCCGAGCGCACAGGCCTCGTCGAGCTGACCGCCTCCGCGAACAGCGCGTACGTCCACGGCATGGACGTCGCCCTCGTGGTGTGCGGGATCGCGGCGATCGTCGCCGCCCTGCTCGCCGCCGCGCTGCTGCCTTCCGCGCCCCGCCCCGCGACGCGGGAGGCCGGCGAGTCGCCCGAGCCGCCGGACGTGGCCCTGCCGCGGGCCGATGTCCGACAATGACCAGCATGACGGCCGTACAGACCACCTCCCCCGCCGACCGCCCCCGGCCGGGACTCCGAGAGCGCAAGAAGATCAAGACCCGTGAGGCGATCCGCGCCGCGACCTACGCCCTCGTCGAGGAGCAGGGGTACGAGGCCACCACGATCGAGCAGATCGCCGAGCGGGCGGAGGTGTCGCCGTCGACCGTCTTCCGCTACTTCCCGGCCAAGGAGGACATCGTCCTCACCGACGAGTACGACGCCGTCCTGCTGGAGGAGCTGCGCGGGCGGCCCGCCGACGAGCCGTGGACGGACAGCATCCGGCACATGCTGCGGGAGGCCGTCCGCACCGGCGTCGAGGAGGACCCCGAGGTGGCGCGGCTGCGCACCCGGCTGATGGTCGAGGTCCCGGCGGTGCGCTCCCGGATGATGGAGAGCATGTCGGCCACCGGCCGCATGCTGTGCACCGCCATCGCCGAACGCACCGGCCGCGCCCCCGACAGCCTGGAGGTGCGGGTGCACGCGATGTCCCTCCTCGGCGGCCTGATGGAGACCTCGCTGTACTGGGCGGAGAACGGCCACCGGGACGACTTCGCCGAACTCGTCGACCGCGCCCTGCGGGTCCTCCAGCACGGCCTGCCCCGGGAAGGCCCCTGAGCGAGGCCTCAGGGAGGGGCCGGGGGAAGGGCCGGGAAAACCCGGGCGAGCCCGGGCCCTCCCCGTGCCATCCTGGCCGGGTGAGCACATCCGAGATCCACGTCGAAGTCGCCCCCGAACTGGCCCTGTTCGTCCCGCACGCCCGGCGGGCCGGCGTCCACCCCCTCGCCGTCGACGGCGTCTCCACCCTCGGCCATGTCGTGGAATCCCTCGGCGTCCCCCTGACCGAGGTCGGCGCCCTCGTCGTCGACGGCCGTGAGGCGCCGTTCTCGCACATCCCGGCGCACGGCGAGTCGGTGAGCGTCCGCCCCGTCGCCCGGCCCCAGCGGGTGCCCGGCGCGCCCCTGCGCTTTCTCCTCGACGTCCACCTCGGCACCCTCGCCCGCCGGATGCGCCTGCTCGGCGTGGACACCGCTTACGAGTCGACGGACATCGGCGACCCGGCCCTCGCCGCCCGCTCCGCCGCCGAGCGCCGGGTCATGCTCAGCCGCGACCGGGGCCTGCTGCGCCGCCGCGAACTGTGGGCCGGCGGCTACGTCTACAGCACCCGCCCCGACGACCAACTCCGCGACGTCCTCGCCCGGTTCGCGCCGGAGCTGCGCCCCTGGACGCGCTGCACCGCCTGCAACGGTCTGCTCGGACAGGCCACCAAGGACGAGGTCGCCGACCAGCTGAAGCACGGCACGCAGCGCTCCTACGACGTGTTCGCCCAGTGCCGGGAATGCGGCCGCGCCTACTGGAAGGGCGCGCACCACGAACAGCTGGAGACCATCGTGGAACGAGCGATGACGGAGTTCGCGTCCACCGACTGAGCCCAAGGGCTGTCCCGTGGACGTCAGCCCGGCGCCGCCGCACCCGGAGACGAACAGGACACCCCCTTACCGGGTGAGCCTGTCCCGCAGGGCGTCCGCGTCCGTCGTCGGCAGGTCGCACACGAACCCCCGGCAGACGTACGCCGTCGCCGCGCCCTCCACGAGCACCCGGTCAGCGAGCAGCGGGAACTCCTCGCTGTCCAGCGCGCCCCGGGCGACCACCGCGCCGGGCGCGGTGCCGAGCAGCGCGGTGCGGTGCAGCTCGTCGGCGGCGGGATCGCCCCCGGCCCGGCCGACCACGGCCACCTCCCGCGGCCCGTCGAGCAGCGCCTCCGCCACGGCCAGCCCCCATCCGATGAACCGCGGCACTCGCGGCCCGAGCGCCTTCACGACCCCCGACGCCCGCTCGGCGGCGGTGCGATGGGGCTCGGAGCCGGTGTGCGCCGCGTACGACAGCAGTGCGCCCGCGGCCGCCGACCACCCGGAGGGCACCGCGTTGTCGGTCGGGTCCTGCGGCCGCCGGATGAGCCGCTCGGCGTCCGCGGCGGTGTCGTACAGCGCCCCCGACTCAGGGTCCGCGAAACGGACCAGCACATGGTCGAGCAGGAAGCCCGCGAACTCCAGCCACACGCCCTCCCCCGTCACGGAGGCCAGCGCGAGGAAGCCCTCCGCCACGTCGGCGTAGTCCTCCAGCACGCCCGCGTTCGCGCCGACGTGCCCGTCCTTGCTGGTGCGGGCCAGCCGGGCCCGGTCGTCGAGGTGCAGCCGTACGAGGAGGTCGGCGGCGGCGACGGCCGCGTCGACGAGGTCGGGGCGGTCGAAGTACGCGCCGGTCTCGGCCAGCGCGGCGATCGCGAGCCCGTTCCAGGCGGCGACGACCTTGTCGTCCCGGCCGGGAGCAGGCCGTGCCGCCCGCGCAGCCGACAGCCGCTCCTTGATCGACGCGACCTTCTCGGCGTCGAACACACCCTCCTGCTGCGGGAGTTGCAGGACGGAGGCGCCCTCCTCGAAGGTGCCCGACTCGGTGACGCCGAAGTACTGGGCGGCCGCCTGCGCGTCCTCGGCACCGAGGACCTCCGTGAGCTGCCCGGGCGTCCAGACGTAGTAGGCGCCCTCGACGTGCCGGCCGGTCCCGTCGTCGCTGTCGGCGTCCAGCGCGGAGGCGAACCCGCCCTCGGCGGTGCGCAGTTCGCGCACCATGAAGTCGGCGGTCTCCAGCGCGACCCGGCGCGCGAGCTCCGAGCCGGTGGCCCTCCACAGGTGCGCGTACACCCGGCACAGCAGCGCGTTGTCGTACAGCATCTTCTCGAAGTGCGGCACGATCCAGTCCCGGTCCACGGAGTAGCGCGCGAAGCCGCCGCCGAGCTGGTCGTAGATCCCGCCGCGGGCCATGCGTTCGCAGGTGTCCCGGGCCATCTGCAGCGCGCCCTCGGCGCCGGTGCGGGCGTGGTGGCGCAGCAGGAACTCGATCACCATGGACGGCGGGAACTTGGGCGCCCCGCCGAACCCGCCGCGCTGCGGGTCGTACTCCCGGGTCAGCCCGAGCAGCGCCTGCGACAGCTCCTGCTCGCCCGGGGCGACGTCGTCGCCGTAGGAGATCTCCCGGCCCGCCAGATCCCGCACGATCTTCCCGGCGACCTCGGCGACCTCCTCGCGCCGGTCGGTCCAGGCGTGCCGCACCCCTTCCAGCACCTGCCGGAAGGACGGCATGCCGTGCCGGGGCGCGGGCGGGAAGTACGTGCCGAAGTAGAAGGGCTCGGCGTCCGGCGTGAGGAAAACGGTCATCGGCCAGCCGCCCTGCCCGGTGGCGGCCTGCACGGCCTCCATGTACACGGCGTCGACGTCGGGACGCTCCTCGCGGTCCACCTTGACGCTGAGGAAGTGCTCGTTGAGGTAGTCGGCGGTCGCCTGGTCCTCGAACGACTCGTGCGCCATCACATGGCACCAGTGGCAGCTGGAGTACCCCACGCTGAGCAGCACCGGCACGCCCCGCCTGCGCGCCTCCTCGAACGCCTCCGCCGACCAGGGCCACCAGTCGACCGGGTTGTCGGCGTGCTGGAGGAGATAGGGGGAGGTCTCGTGGGCCAGTCGGTTCGCCATGACGTCCATCCTGCCGCAGTACCCCGCCCCCCGTGCGTCAGGCGTCCGTCGGGGCGGCCGTGGCACGGCGCGGGGGCGTGCCGGGGGCCGCCCCACGGGGCACGGGTGTGCGTGGGGCGGATCTCAGGGGTGCTCGCACCCCTGCGGGCGGGTCAGCCGTTCGCCGGGGAGGCCTTGCCCTTGGAGCCGTCGCCGGCGGGGGCCGCCGGCTGGTCCGGGTCGGACTTCTCCTCGAAGTCGACCTTGCCCATGTGCTTGCTCATGGACTTCATCAGGCCCCACACGGCCAGGGCCATCACCGCGAAGACGATGAAACCGAGGACGCCGGGGGTGACCTTGTCCTCGTCCACCTCCTTGGCGAGGGTGGCGAACTGCGTCACTGCCAGGCTCACGCTTGCGCTCATGTCAGGCATTGTCGCGGATGCCCGCAAACAGGTCGTCCTCGGGGAGGGAGGTGTCCACCCGCGACTTCGCGAGCTCGTACTCCTCCGTGGGCCAGACCTCCCTCTGGATGTCCATCGGCACCCGGAACCAGCCGCCGTCGGGGTCGATCTGCGTGGCGTGCGCGATCAGCGCCTTGTCACGGATCTCGTAGAAGTCGGCGCACGGGACGTGCGTGGTGAGGGTGCGCTCCTTCCGCCCGAACTCGTCCCAGCGCTTGAGCCACTCACCGTAGGGGGACTCCAGCCCGCGGTCGAGCATCGCGTGGTGCAGCGCCTCGGTACGGGGGCGGTTGAAGCCCTGGTTGTAGTAGAGCTTCAGCGGACGGTACGCCGGCCCGTACTCGTCCTCCGGGTACTTCACGGTGTCCTCGGCGCCCTCGAAGGCGACCATCGAGATCTTGTGGGTCATGATGTGGTCGGGGTGCGGGTAGCCGCCGTTCTCGTCGTAGGTGGTGATCACCTGCGGGCGGAAGGAGCGGATCTGCCGCACCAGCTCGCCGGCCGCCCGGTCCACGTCCTCCAGGGCGAAGCAGCCCTCGGGCAGCGGGGGCAGCGGGTCGCCCTCGGGGAGGCCGGAGTCGACGAAGCCGAGCCACTCCTGCTTGACCCCGAGGATCTCGCGGGCCTCGTCCATCTCCTTTTTGCGCACCTCGTGGATGTGCTCCTCGATGTAGGCGTCGCCCTGGAGCTTGGGGTTGAGGATGGAGCCGCGCTCCCCTCCCGTGCAGGTCACGACCAGCACGTCCACCCCCTCGGACACGTACTTCGCCATGGTGGCCGCGCCCTTGCTCGACTCGTCGTCGGGGTGCGCGTGGACGGCCATCAGTCGCAGCTGGTCAGTCAAGACTCAATCCTCGATAAGTCGGCGCCCCCCATGGGCCGGGGTGCGGTCGGCGGCTTCTATAGTGACCGAATCGGGGGCTCAATAATTCCGGAGCGGGGCTCCGATGCCTTGATTCGGGACGTTCGTCCCGCCCCCGCGGAGAGGACGATCATGAGTACGGCGACCACGCGACCGCCCCAGGGTCGTTACGGCCGCTCCTCCGACGAGCGCGCCGACCGCACCCTCAAGCTCGTAGGCGCCGTCCTGGGCGCGGCGCTCCTCGCCCTGGTGGGCTACTTCGCCTACCACTACGTCGGCCAGAACAAGATCAGCGCCGAGGTGATCAGTTTCAAGGCCACCGCGAATTCGGTGCAGGCGCATCTGGAGGTCCGCAAGGACGCGGGCACGAGCGGCTACTGCACGGTCCGCTCGCAGGCCGAGAACGGCGCCGAGGTGGGCCGGGCGGACTTCCGGTTCTCCGGCTCGGACACCCGGATCGACCGCGTGGTCACGCTGCGTACGACGGCGCAGGGCACGACGGCGGAACTGCTCGGCTGTCACGCGGACTGACCCCACGGTCCCGGCCGCGGCCCTCCGCCCGCCGGGCGCCCGTCTTTCCTCCGCAATACATACGCGGTGACCTGCGCCGACGTAATTCTGGTGGCTTATGTCCTCCCCCTTCGGCCCCTGAATTGTTAGGCTCGTGGTTTCGCCCATCTCTGGAGGAACATGCTTCCGGGCAGGGCGACGCTTTGTATTCCCAGTACCGACGAGGAGCACCCTGTGACCCAGACCAGCGAGAACGTCACCTGGCTGACCCAGGAGGCGTACAACAAGCTCAAGGACGAGCTTGAGTACCTTACTGGTCCTGCGCGCACGGAGATCGCCGCCAAGATCGCGGCCGCGCGCGAGGAGGGCGACCTGCGCGAGAACGGCGGGTACCACGCGGCCAAGGAGGAGCAGGGCAAGCAGGAGCTGCGCGTGCGCCAGCTGACCCAGCTCCTGGAGAACGCGAAGGTCGGCGAGGCTCCGGCGTCCGCGGACGGTGCGGTGGCCCCCGGCATGGTCGTGACGATCGCCTTCGACGGTGACGAGGACGACACCCTGGACTTCCTGCTGGCCTCGCGCGAGTACGCGAGCGCCGACATCGAGACCTACTCGCCGCAGTCCCCGCTGGGGGCCGGCGTGATCGGTCACAAGGTCGGCGAGGACGCGGAGTACGAGCTGCCGAACGGCAAGACCGCCTCCGTCCGCATCCTCAAGGCCGAGCCCTACAACGGCTGACGGATTTCTGATCTTCTGTCCGATGCCCCCGGCGCCCCTGCGGCGCCGGGGGCATCGCTCATGCGGTGGCCGAGCGGTACTTGCGCACCGCCAGCGTGCGGAACACGAGGACGATCAGGACCGAGTAGATCAGCGAGGCCCAGACCGGGTGCTGCATGGGCCAGGCGTCGGACGGCGACTGGCCCGGGTTGGCGAAGAGGACCCGGCAGGCCTGGACGGTCGCGCTGAAGGGATTCCACTCGGCGACATGGCGCAGCCAGGGCGTCATGTTGCTGGTGTCCACGAACGCGTTCGAGATGAAGGTGACCGGGAAGAGCCAGATCAGCCCGCCGGAGGTGGCGGCCTCGGGGGTGCGCACGGACAGGCCGATCAGAGCGCCGATCCAGGTGAACGCGTAACCGAGCAGGAGCAGCAGCCCGAAGGCGGCCAGAACCCGTGCGGCGTTCGTGCTGCCGTCGGAGCCGGGGCGCCAGCCGACCAGGAGCGCGACGACGGCGAGGACGAGCAGGGTGAGCGCCGTCTGCACCAGGTCGGCGAGGGTGCGGCCGGTGAGGACCGCGCCGCGCGCCATGGGCAGGGAACGGAAGCGGTCGATGAGGCCCTTGTGCATGTCGTCGGCGATGCCCGCGCCGGCTCCGGCGGTGGCGAAGGTGACGGTCTGGGCGAAGATCCCCGCCATGAGGAAGTTCTTGTAGTCGGTGGCGCTGGTGCTGCCGCCGATCTGCATGGACCCACCGAAGACATAAGTGAACAGCACCACGAACATGATGGGCTGAATAAGCCCGAAAATGACCATCTCAGGAATTCTGGACATTCTGATCAAGTTGCGTTTTGCAACGACCAGGGAGTCCCGGACGGCCTGTCCTCGCGGGCGGTTCGGCGCCGCAGCGGGGGCGGCCTGGGTGGCGGCGCTCATTTCGCTTCCTCCTTGGCGTGGTGGCCCGTCTCGCCGTTCTTCGAGTCGGCGACATGGCCGGTGAGGGACAGGAAGACGTCGTCGAGGGTGGGGCGGCGCAGACCGACGTCGTCCATCTCGATGCCACGGGCGTCCAGTTCGCGGATGACCTCGGCGAGCAGCTTCGCGCCGCCGGTGACGGGCACGGTGAGCTTGCGGGTGTGCTCCTCGACGGCGGTCTCGCCCTTGCCGAAGCCGGCCAGCACCTCGGCGGCGGCGGGGATGTGCTCGCGGTCGTGGACCACGACCTCCACGCGCTCGCCGCCGGTGCGGGCTTTGAGCTCGTCGGAGGTGCCGCGGGCGATCACCTTGCCGTGGTCGACGACCGCGATGTCGTGCGCGAGATGGTCGGCCTCCTCCAGGTACTGGGTGGTCAGCAGCAGTGTGGTGCCGCCGGAGACGAGGCGCTTGATCACGTCCCACAGGAGCTGGCGGTTGCGCGGGTCGAGACCGGTCGTCGGCTCGTCCATGAACATCACGGGCGGTGACACGACCAGCGCGGCCGCCAGGTCGAGGCGGCGGCGCATGCCTCCGGAGTAGGTCTTGGCGGTGCGGTCGGCGGCGTCGGCCAGGTCGAACTGGTCGAGCAGCTCCGCGGCACGGGCCTTCGCGTCCGCGGTCCGCATCTGGTAGAGCTGGCCGACCATCTGGAGGTTCTCGCGGCCGGTGAGGTACTCGTCCACCGCGGCGAACTGGCCGGACAGGCCGATCGAGCGCCGGACCGCGTCGGGGTGCTTGAGCACGTCCAGCCCGGCGACCACGGCGCGACCGCTGTCCGGGCGCAGGAGTGTGGTCAGGCAGCGGACCGTGGTGGTCTTGCCCGCCCCGTTCGGCCCGAGCAGGCCGAGGACCGTGCCCTCCGGGACGTCGAGATCGACGCCGTCCAGAGCCTTGACGTCACCGAAGGTCTTCACCAGTCCTTCGGCATGGATGGCGCCTGGCATATGAGTCTCCTGAGTCTCCGCGTCGTCGGGGATCGTCGTCGGGGGTCATTGGGTCGAGCCATGCGACACACACCATAACGCGATATATCGCGTCTCTCAATGGACTTACCCGAACGAGTGAAGGAGCGGTGATCAACTCGTCGGCGACCGGTCAGTCGATGACCGTGTAGCCCGCTTCGCGCAAAGCCTGACCGACCTCGACGCAGTGCACCGGCCCCTTCGTCTCCAGATGCAGCTCGACCTCCGCCTCCGAGAGCCCGAGCCGGGGATCGGTTCGCACATGGCTCACGTCCAGGACGTTAGCGTCCACCACTGACAACGCCCCCAGAAGTGTGGCCAGCGCCCCCGGCCGGTCCGTCAGACGCAGACGAACGGCCAGGTAGCGGCCCTGCGCGGCCATGCCGTGGCGCAGGACGCGCTGCATCAGCACCGGGTCGACGTTGCCCCCGGACAGCACCGCGACGACCGGGCCCTCGAACGCGCCGGGCTCGCTCAGCAGCGCCGCGACCGGGCTCGCCCCGGCCGGCTCGACGACCAGCTTGGCCCGCTCCAGACAGAGCAGGAGCGCCGTGGACAGCTCGCCCTCCGAGACCGTGCGCACCTCGTCGACGAGATCGCCGACGATCCCGAACGGCACGTCGCCGGGGCGTCCCACCTTGATGCCGTCGGCCATCGTCGCCGGGTTGCTCAGCGACACCGGACGCCCGGCCGCCAGTGAGGGCGGATACGCCGCCGCACCCTCCGCCTGCACGCCCACCAGCCGCACGTCCGGCCGCAGCGCCTTCACCGCGACCGCGATGCCCGCCGCCAGCCCCCCGCCGCCGATCCCGACGACGATCGTGCGCACCTGCGGGCACTGCTCCAGGATCTCCAGGCCGACCGTGCCCTGCCCGGCGATGACGTCCGCGTGGTCGAAGGGGTGGATGAACACCGCGCCGGTCTCGTCCGCGTACTCCTGCGCCGCCGCCAGCGTCTCGTCGACGACCTGGCCGTGCAGCCGCACCTCGGCGCCGTACTCCCGCGTCGCGCTGACCTTCGGCAGCGGGGCGCCCTGCGGCATGAACACCGTCGACCGCACGCCCAGCAGCGACGACGCCAGGGCCACGCCCTGCGCGTGGTTGCCGGCGCTCGCGGCGACCACCCCGGCGGCCCGCTCCTCCGGCAGCAGACCGGCTATGCGCACGTACGCGCCGCGCAGCTTGAACGACCCCGTCCGCTGGAGGTTCTCGCACTTCAGGTGCACCGGCGCCCCGACGAGCTGGGACAGGTGCCGGCTGCCCTCCATCGCGGTCGTCCGCGCCACGCCCGTGAGCATCTTCTGCGCGCCGCGCACGTCGTCGAGGGTGACGGGCCGCGAGGAGTCAGCCGTGCCGTAGCTCATGACTCCAGCATCGCAGTTCACAAGCGGGAACAACCGCTGTGACCAACCACCGAGACCGGTTTCCTCAGCGCCGGTACGGCCTGCCTTCCAGCCGCGTACCCTGTCCCCCAACCCAGCACCCCTTTTCATGAAGCGAGCCCCCGGCCATGCCCACAACACCTGAAATGTCGATGGACATGACGACCGTCGGTGACACCGGTCTCCTCGACACGCTGCAGCACGAGGTAGCGGTGTTCGCGCGCCGTGCCGAACAGACCCGGCTCGGCGGCGTCGGGCAGGTGCGCAACTCCATGGACCGCGCCGCGTACCTGCTGCTGAACCGTCTCGACAACGAGGGTCCGATGGGCGTCAAGGCGCTCGCCGCGAGCATGGGCATCGACTCCTCGACCGTCACCCGGCAGGTGGCTCCCCTCGTCGACACGGGGCTGGTCAAGCGGACCTCGCACCCGGAGGACGGCCGGGCCGTGGTACTGCAGCTGTCCCCGCGCGGGATGTCGCGCCTCGAGGAAGTGCGCTCGTCCAGACGCAGGTTGATGGCGGAACTGACCCAGGACTGGGAGCCGGAGGAGCGCGAGTCCTTCTGCATGCTCCTGACGCGCTTCAACGGCGCGCTGTCCGCGCGGATGGCCGCCCAGGGGCTCCCCGGCGCGGAGCCGGCGCCCGCTTCCTGAGCCTGCCCCCAAGGCGTCCGGAGGTGCTGGGGCGAGGATCCCGCGCGTGCGTGGCTCTTGACCGAAACCCCGCCCCTGGCCCTATATGAGACCGGGTCCCCGTCCGCACACCGCCGGGGTCCGTTCCAGGGGGTCGCCGACGGGCGGGAGGGCGCGGTGAGAGCACGTCATGAGGCGCAGGCGGCCCGCCGGGCCAGGCAGTTCCAGGCGTTCGTCGCCGGCGCGGGCGGACGGCTGCTGCACACCGCCACCCTGCTCACGGCGGAGGCGCCGGACGACAACCCGCGCGCGCGGCGCCTGCTGACACTGGCCCTCGCGCACACGTACGCGTGCTGGGACCGGCTGCGCGGCGAGGACCCGTACGACCGAGCCCGCCAGTACCTGGCCACCCGCTTCGCCCGCGGCGCCTGGCACCGCCACGGCGGCCCCCGCCCCACCGGAGCGCTGGCCGCGCTCACGCCCCAGGAGCGCCTGATCCTGGTGCTGCGGCTGTACGAGGGCGTCGGGGAGGAACAGGTCGCGGCCCTCCTCGGCCTCCCGGCGGAGCGCGTCCACGCCCTGTGCGACCGGGCGACGGCGACCCTGCTGCACCCCCCGCGCCCGCCCGCCGCGAACCCGGCGGCGGCCGGGGCGGCGGCGAGGACGGCGACGCCGTGAGGACGCAGGACGCGGACGCCCCGGCACCTGGCCCGTGGAGGCTCCCGTGAACCGGCCGGAACGGGAGGCCGCCGTACGGCGGATCATGGAGCGGACGGCGCCGCGCGTGCCCCCGGAGCTCCACGAGGACGTCGTACGCCGCGGCGACCGCCTGCTGCGTCGCCGCGCGCTCGCCCGGAGGCTGCTGTGGCTGACGCTGCTGGCCGTGGCCGTGGCGTTCACCGTCTGGGCGGTGACGGTCCAGCCCTGGGTGGAGCCGCCGTCGGAGACGACCCCACCCCTGACGAACTGGTGAGTCTCAGGCCTCAGCCGAGGGCCTGCTGGAGGTCGTCCAGGAGGTCGTCGACGTTCTCGATGCCCACGGAGAGGCGCACGAGGTCGGCCGGGACCTCGAGGGCCGAGCCGGCCGCGGACGCGTGCGTCATGCGCCCGGGGTGCTCGATCAGGGACTCCACGCCGCCGAGGGACTCGCCGAGCGTGAACACCTTGGCGCGGTTGCAGACCTCGACGGCCGCCTCCTCGCCGCCCTCGACCTGGAACGACACCATGCCGCCGAAGGCCCGCATCTGCTTGGCGGCGACCTCGTGGCCGGGGTGGTCCGGCAGCCCCGGGTAGAGGACGCGCGTCACGCGCGCGTGCCGGGTCAGCATGTCGGCGATCTTGGTGGCGTTCTCGCTGTGCCGGTCCATGCGCACCGACAGCGTCTTCGTGCCGCGCAGCACCAGCCAGGAGTCGAAGGGCCCGGCGACCGCGCCCATCGCGTTCTGGTGGAAGGCCAGTTCCTCGCCGAGCTCCCGGTCGCCCACGATCAGCGCGCCGCCCACGACGTCGGAGTGGCCGCCCATGTACTTGGTCAGCGAGTGCACGACGACGTCCGCGCCGAGCGCCAGCGGCTGCTGGAGGTAGGGGGTGGCGAAGGTGTTGTCGACGACGAGCCGCGCGCCCGCGTCCCGCGCGATCTGCGCGAGGGCGGCGATGTCGGTGATGCCGAGCAGCGGGTTGGAGGGGGTCTCCACCCACACGGCCTTCGTCTTCGGGGTGATCGCGGCGCGTACGGCGGCCGGGTCGCTGGTGTCGGCCACCGACCACTCCACGCCCCACCGGGAGACGACCTTCGCGAACAGCCTGAACGTGCCGCCGTAGGCGTCGTTGGGGATGACCACGTGGTCGCCGGGCCGCAGCAGCGTACGCAACAGGCAGTCCTCGGCCGCCAGTCCGGAAGCGAACGCGAGACCCCGGACGCCGCCCTCCAGGGCGGCGAGGTTCTCCTCGAGGGCGGTCCTGGTCGGATTGGCGCTGCGGCTGTACTCGTAGCCGCCGCGCAGACCGCCGACGCCGTCCTGCTTGTAGGTCGAGACCTGGTAGATCGGCGGGACGACCGCGCCGGTCAGGGGATCGGCGGTGTTGCCCGCGTGGATCGCGAGGGTCTCGAAATGCTGACTGATGTGCCTGTCGCTCATGGGTCCCGAGGGTAATGCGCCGAAGCGGCGGGCTCGACCCGACCGGGTTGGCCAATTGTCAGCGGCTTCTGGAACCCTTGAGACATGGAGATTCTCTGGGTCCTGGTGGCGCTGGTCATGCTCAGCTTCGTCCTGCTCCCGTTCCTGCGGCGCCGGCGGGGCACGATCGAGCAGGTCCCGGCGGGCCACCCCGACGCCGCGGATCCGGCGAACTACGGCTTCGTCCGCGAGGAGGAGCTCGACATCCGCATGCCCGGCCCCGACCAGGACCTGCTGGACGTCCTGGCCGTGGTGCAGCGCACGCAGGACTACCGGGCGGCGCAGCAGTTGCTGGCGGGGACCGAGACGGAGGGCGAGCGGCGCTGGCAGCGTGTGCAGGCCTTCGCGGGGGCCGCGGCGCTGGAGCTGCAGCAGCGGCCGGGCGGCGTCTCCGAGACCCCGGGCGGGCAGTGGCTGCGGGTGTGGCGGACCGAGGAGCCCAAGGACGCGGGCGGCGCGGCGGTGCACGCCGAGTTCCTGGTGCAGCAGGCGTGGCGGACGTCGACGCCGGGCACGGACGACTTCCGGATCATCATGGAGGAGGCCCAGGACGCCTGTGGTCAGGCGACGTTGCTGGCCCCCGGCGACCCGATCCCGTACATCGTCGAGCTGTCCGTGGCGCGGGGGCTGGACTACTCGCAGCCGGAGTTCGAGCGGCTCTGGCTGAAGATCCTGGACCGCGCGCCCGCGCACATGGGGGCGCATCTGGCGGCTCTGCACTACTGGTGCGAGAAGTGGCACGGTTCGCGCGAGGAGGCGACGTCCTTCGCGGAGGCGGCCGCGGCCCGCGCGCCCGGGGGTTCGCTGCTCGCCGCGATGCCCCTGTTCGCGGTGTTCGAGCACCTGCCCGAGGTGAACCTGGTGAGCGGCTTCTACCGGAGCGAGGTGGTGCGCAAGGCGGTCCACGGCGCGCTGTTCGCCGTCCAGTCGGCCCGCCCCGACGACCCGATGGCGGCTCATGTGCGCCATCTCCTGGTGTTCTTCCTGGTGCGTTCGGAGCGCTGGTCGGAGGCCATGAACCAGCTGATACACGTCGACGGTCATGTGGGCGCGCTGCCGTGGACGCTGTCCGCGGACCCGGCGGCGGAGTTCGCCGTGTACCGGGCCCTGGCGGTGGCGGGCTTCGAGGCGAACGGCGGCAGCCCGGCGTCGCTGCCGCACTGAGCGGGCGCCGGCCGGGCGGCCTCGCGGTCGTCGCGCCCGGGGTCAAACCTGGCGGTCCGGCCCTGGGGGTCAGCCTTCCGTGCGGGCGGGGAGCCGCCATCCCGGGCGGGGGAAGTGGCAGGTGTAGCCGTCGGGGTAGCGCTGGAGGTAGTCCTGGTGCTCGGGTTCGGCCTCCCAGAAGGGGCCGACCGGCTCCACCTCGGTGACGACCTTGCCGGGCCACAGTCCGGAGGCGTCGACGTCCGCGATGGTGTCCTCGGCGATCCGCTTCTGCTCGTCGTCGACGTAGTAGATCGCCGAGCGGTAGCTGAGGCCGATGTCGTTGCCCTGGCGGTTCTTCGTGCTCGGGTCGTGGATCTGGAAGAAGAACTCCAGGAGGGCGCGGTAGTCGGTCTTCTCCGGGTCGTAGAGGATCTCGATGGCCTCCGCGTGCGTGCCGTGGTCGCGGTACGTCGCGTTCGGCACGTCGCCCCCGGTGTAGCCGACCCGGGTGGCCGTCACCCCCGGGAGCCGGCGGATCAGTTCCTCCATGCCCCAGAAGCATCCGCCCGCAAGCACGGCCCTCTGCGTCTGCACAGCCATCACGGCTCCTCCCACGTCTGTCAGCCCGGTCCTCCGGGCCCACCCTGGACAACACACGCGGCCCCCCGACGATTCCGTGGTCCCGGCTCACGCGCCGAGCCCCGGCGCGGGGCCGGGGCTCGGTGCGGTTCGCGGGTGGGGCCGGATCAGATCGTGGCCGCGTCGATGACGAAGCGGTAGCGGACGTCGCTGGCGAGGACGCGCTCGTAGGCCTCGTTGATCTCGGAGGCGCTGATCAGCTCGATCTCCGCGCCGAAGCCGTGCGCGGCGCAGAAGTCGAGCATCTCCTGGGTCTCCTGGATGCCGCCGATGCCCGAGCCGGCGAGGGTCTTGCGGCCGCCGATCACCGAGAACAGGTTGAGCGCGACGGGCTCCTCGGGGGCGCCGACGTTCACGAAGGCGCCGTCCGTCCGCAGCAGGGACAGGTAGGCGTCCAGGTTCAGCGGGGCGGAGACGGTGGAGAGGATGACGTCGAAGGTGCCGGCCAGCTTCTTGAAGGTCTCCGGGTCGCTGGTGGCGTAGTAGTGGTCGGCGCCGAGCCGCAGTCCGTCGTCCTGCTTGCGCAGCGACTGGGAGAGCACCGTCACCTCGGCGCCGAGCGCGTGCGCGATCTTGACGCCCATGTGGCCGAGGCCGCCCATGCCGAGGACGGCGACCTTCTTGCCGGGGCCGGCGTTCCAGTGCTTCAGCGGCGAGTACGTGGTGATGCCGGCGCAGAGCAGCGGGGCGGCCACGTCGAGCGCGAGGCCGTCGGGGACGCGGACGACGTAGTTCTCGTCGACGACGATCTTCTGCGAGTAGCCGCCGTAGGTGGGCTCGCCGTCCTTGCCGACGGAGTTGTACGTGCCGACCATGCCGCCGCCGGTGCAGTACTGCTCCAGGCCGGCCTTGCAGTTCTCGCACTCGCGGCAGGAGTCGACCATGCAGCCCACGCCCACCCGGTCGCCGACGGCGAACTTCGTCACACCGGCGCCGACCTCGCTGACCACGCCGGCTATCTCATGGCCGGGGACCATCGGGAAGACGGCCTCGCCCCAGCCCTCCCGGGCCTGGTGGATGTCGGAGTGGCAGATGCCGGCGAACTTGATGTCGATCAGGACGTCGAACTCGCCGACCTCGCGGCGCTCGATCGTCGTGCGCTCCAGCGGAGCCTTGGCGGAGGGGGCCGCGTAGGCGGCGACGGTGGTCATGCCGTGGATCTCCTAGCAGTGGTTCGGTGTGCGGCGTCCGGCCTGTCGTTCGGCCGGGCACGGTGTTCGGTTCCGAGGCACCAGCCTGCCCGAAGACGCGCGGCTCACCCAGGCCTCACCTGTGCCTACGTTCGGTGTGCGTACCACTGGCGGGGTCAGGATCGGGGGCGTACGACCAGGAATACTGGCGGTATGGACGAACAGAGCGAAGCCGCCGTACAGGGGTCCGGCGGGCGTCTGGACCGGCGGGCCGAGCTCAGCGAGTTCCTGCGCACCCGGCGCGCCCGGCTGAAGCCCGAGGACGTCGGGCTGCCCGACTTCGGGCGCCGCCGGGTGCCGGGGCTGCGGCGCGAGGAGCTGGCGCAGCTGGCCGGGGTGTCGGTGGCGTACTACACGCGGCTGGAGCAGGGCAACGGGCGGAACGTGTCCGCGGAGGTGCTGGGCTCCATCGCCCGCGCGCTGCGGCTGTCCGACGCCGAGCACGCCCACCTCACGCATCTCGCCAAGCCCAAGCAGCACAAGAAGAAGCCGACGGCGCGCAGCCAGCAGGTGCGGGCCTCGCTGTGGCAGTTGCTGGACCAGATGGACGGGGTGCCCGCGTATGTCGTGGGCCGGCGCGCGGAGATCCTCGCGTGGAACCGGATGGCGGCGGCCGTCTTCGGCGACTGGGGCGAACTCCCGGCCGGGGAGCGGAACTGGGCCCGGCTGGTGTTCCTGCGGCCCGCCTACCAGGAGCTGTTCGTCGACTGGGAGCAGAAGGCGATCGACATCGTGTGCGCGTTGCGCATGGACGCCGGCTGCCACCCGGACGATCCCCGACTGTCGGCGCTGGTGGGCGAGTTGTCGGTGAAGAGCGAGGACTTCCGGCGGCTGTGGGCGACCCACGACGTCAAGGACAAGACGTTCGGCGTGAAGCGGCTCCGGCATCCACTGGTGGGCGAACTGTCCCTGAACTTCGAGGGATTCCGGCTGATGGGGGACGGGGAGCAGTCGCTGGTGACGTATCACGCGGAGCCCGGGTCGCCCTCGGCGGACGCGCTGCGGCTGCTGGCCAGCTGGGGCGCTGACGCGGCTGCTCCGCGGGCCGGGACCGGGGCCTGAGGGGCCGCCCGGAGCGAGGCGCCCCGCGCCGGCGGGGTCCCGGGCTCAGACGTCAGCCCTGGTACGGCGGGGCCGCGCCCCAGCCCCACTTCGGCACCGGCTGCTCGGCCGGCGGTTTGGCGTCCGGCCCCGAGAAGTGCACGGCCAGGCGCGTGCCCCACTCGACGTACGCCAGGAACGCCGAGCGGAACTCCGCGTCCGTGGGGAGGCCCGCCTCGTCCGCCGCGTCCTGGATCAGGTTCACCCAGCGGCGCCGCTGGGGCTCGGTGATGTCCCGGCCGAAGTGCTTGGCGACCATGTGGCTGTGGCCGCCCTGCGTCGCGGAGTAGGTCTGCGGGCCGCCGAAGACCTCCGCCAGCCAGAGGGCGACGTGCTCGGCGTGCTCGGGGGCCAGGCCCGCGAAGACGGGGGCGAGGAGGTCGTCGTCGAGCACCTTGGCGTAGAAGGCCTCCGTCAGGCGGGTGAAGGCCTCCGCGCCGCCCGCCCACGCGTACAGGGTGGGTTCGGCGGAGCCCCGGCCGCGCACCGAGGTGGGCTTGTAGTGCCGCATCTCCTCGATGTGCCCGACGTACGGACGGATCTCGGCGAGGAAGGCGGGGAACAGGTCCGAGGTGCGGAAGCCTTCGAGGTGGTCCGCCGTGGACGTCCAGGTGATGCGCAGCACGAAGTGGGCGAAGTCCTCCTCGCAGCGCGCGAGTTCGTAGTCGACGCAGTGGGGGGAGGCCGCGAGGAGGGGGGCGGCGCGGTGATAGGCGGCGAGGAAGTCGGCGGAGCGTTCCTCGGGAATGCGGTACCGGATGTACTCGATGACCTTGCTGGCTGTCTCTGCTGCCGTCATGGGCCTACGCAAGCACGAACGGCCGCTGGAGGCTCGTCTTCCGGCGGGGCGTTCGCTCAGCGCTCAGCGAACGCGGCGGGCGGAGCGCTCGGGGGGCTGCGGAGGCGGCCGCACAGACGCCGATGCCGCCCCCGGGAAGGGGACGGCATCGGGGAGGCGTGGCTCAGCGCGGGCGGCTCAGGCGGCCGAACCCGCCTTCCACTGGGCCCAGTCCATGTTCCAGCCGTTGAGGCCGTTGTCCGGGGACACCGTCTTGTCGCCGGTGTTCTGGACGACCACGACGTCGCCGACCATGGAGTTGTTGTAGAACCACGCGCCGGGCGTGCCGCTGTCGTTGGCGCCCTTGGCGTCGGAGAGGCCGACGCAGCCGTGGCTGGTGTTCACCGAGCCGAAGATGGACTTCGCGCCCCAGTAGTTGCCGTGCACGAAGGTGCCGGAGGTGGTCAGGCGCATGGCGTGCGGCACGTCCTTGATGTCGTACTCGCCCTTGCCGTCGTCGTCGGTGAAGCCGACCGACGCGCCGTTCATCCGGGTCTCCTTGAACTTCTCGGAGATCACCATCTGGCCCTCGTACGTCTTGTTCTCGGGCGAGCCGGCGGAGATCGGGATGGTGCGCACGGTCTTGCCGTTCCGCGTGACCTTCATCTGCTTGGTCTTCGCGTCGACGTAGGTGACCTGGTTGCGGCCGATCTTGAAGGTGACCGTCTTCTGCTGGACGCCGTAGACGCCCTTGGCGCCCTGGACGCCGTCGAGCGCGAGCTTCAGCGTGACGGTGGAGTTCTCCTTCCAGTACTCGTCCGGCCGGCAGTCCATGCGGGTGGTGCTGAACCAGTGGCAGGCGATCTCCTGGCCCCCGGTGGAGTTGACCGTGATGCCCTTCTGGACGGCGGCCTTGTCGGTGATCTCCTTGTTGAAGTTGATCGACACCGGCATGCCCACGCCGACGGTGGAGCCGTCCTCGGGCGTGAAGTTGGCTATGAAGCTGTTGGCCGGGGAGACCGTGGTGAAGGAGGCGTTCTCGTGGGCCTCGCGGCCGTCGGAGTCCTTCGCGGTCGCCGCGAGCTTGTAGGTGGTGGACCGCTCGAGCTGTCCGCTCGGCTTCCAGCTGGTCTTGTCGGCGGACAACTCGCCCTTCACGGCGGTGCCGTCGGCGGCGGTCATCGTCACCGTGGTGAGCGTGCCCTTGCTCACCGTGACGGCCGCCGACTTGTTGATGGAGGCGTTGTTGGAACCGTCCGCAGGCGTGATCTTGATCTGGGCCTCGGATGCCTTCTCGGCCGCCGCCTCGTCGGCTTTCGCCTGTGAGGAACTGCCCTTGTCGTCCGAGGCGCTGCTGTCGCCGCTCGAACACGCAGAGAGCACCAGAACACCGCCGAGCAGTGCGGACGCGGTCGCCAGACCCCTGCGCCGCCTACTGTTCGTCATCACACGCTTCTCCATCGTTGCCGATTCCCGTAAACCCCGTGAGTCCCCGTCGAGAGTCCTCGTCAAGGGCTTCAACGCTACGACCGGTTCTCCCCGTTCCACTTCCGCGGAATGTGTGGGCCACACCACGTTCACGGGCGGTGCGGACCGCCTCACGGCGGAAGGTCCGCCGGGATCCGTGGTGCGGATGTCGGCCAGCGCGTCCCTTGAGACGACGAAACCCCGGGCGGCGGTTGCCGCCCGGGGCCACGAGTTTCCCAAGACGCTCAGCCGATGCGCGAATCGTCGCCGTCATCGCCGGCGTCGCCCTCACCGTCGCCGTCGAACTCGTCGTCGAGGTCCCAGTCGGGCGCGTCGGGGTCGTGGGCGACGGGTTCGCTGGACCAGGAGGCCTGTTGGAGTTCCACTCCCGGCACGTCGCCGACCAGGTCGAAGGGATCGACGAGGTAGGCGAGGGCCTCTGCGGTGTCCTCCCGCACGGTGCTCTCGGCGTGCGTGCGCTCGCTCTCCGGCATCTCGGGATCCTCGGCGACGCGTCGCAGTGCGGCCTCGGTCACCGCGTCCGCATCGTCGATTTCCAGCACGAGTTCCACGCGAAGCCGGACATATCGTGACGTCTCTTCTGTGTTCATGCACCGGAGCGTACGGCTCCGCCCTCCCGCAACTTTCCCGCGACCCGCGCCTTTCATTAGCATCGGCCCACACGGCCAATTCGCCAGCGCCACAAGGGGATCGATATTCCGTGTCATCCGCTCGCCGTCCGTTGCTGACCGCCACCGCCGCGGGGACCCTGTTGGGTGCCCTGTGGTTCGTCCCGAACGCCAACGCGACACCGGACGACCAGGCGAGAACGGCAGTGACGACACACGTCACCACGCAGGCGCGGGCCGTCTCGGCGACGTCCCACGCGTCCACGGCGTCCCACGCCTCCACCGCGTCCGACACCACCGCCGGCACCGCCGACGCCACCGGCGCCTCATCGGGCGTCGCCACGACCGCCGACGGGGCCCGCCTCGCCGACACCGGCAGCTTCGACACCACGCCCTACGTGGTCGGCGGGACCGCCCTGCTCGCCCTGGGGGCGGCTTTCGTGGCGTACTCGGTGCGGCGGGAGCGGCTCGGCTTCTGAGTCGCTTTTGGATCGACTTGACGCTTACATGACTCAACGCTCATAGTCCGCCCATGAAGAGATCATCGGGGGCGCGGCTGTGCGCCGTGACCGTGGCGGGCGCGCTGTCGCTCGCCCTCATCACGGGCTGTTCTGACGACGGTTCGAAGAAGGACGACGCGAAGGGGGCCGCGGGGACCGCCGCGAGCACTCCCGCGTCGTCGGCACCGGCCGAGAAGGGCCTGGCCGCGGCCGAGTTGGAGAAGCTCCTGCTCGCGCAGGGCGAGATCAAGGGCTACAAGGTGGACTCGGGGGACGCCACCCTGCCGAAGTCCAAGGCCGTCGTGAAGGTCGACAAGGCGGAGTGCGCACCCCTCGCCTACGCCATGGCCGCCCTGCCGCCGGGTGAGACGAACGCCGGCGCGAGCAACACGGTGGCCGAGGACAAGGCGGCGAGCCCCTCCGCCTCGAAGGACTCTCTCAGCAGCCTCGAGGACGCGTTCGACATGGCCACGACCTTCGTGGGCCTCTCCTCCTACGACGGCGACGGCGCACAGAAGGCGTTCAAGGCGGTCTCCGACGGCGTCGCCGCCTGCTCCGGCGGCTTCGGCATCACCTCCGACGGCGAGACGCAGAAGATCACCAAGGTCACCGCGGGGAAGGCGTCCGCCACCGCCGACGAGTCCACGGCGTTCACCGCCGTGGCCGACATGGACGGAGAGGGCACGGCCAAGTTCAACGTGGAGGTGGCGCGCAAGGGCGGCGTCGTCGCCACGTTCTACGCGATCAACTTCGGCGCGATGTCGAAGGGCGGGGAGTCCAAGGTCCCGGCCCCGGTCGTCCAGGCGCAGGTCGCCAAGCTCAAGTAGCCCCCTTCACGCATCGGGGCCCTGCCGGCAGACACACCCGGCAGGGCCCCGCGCCGTTTCCGCCGGCTACCGCAGCGGCCCCGTGACCGTCTCCACCGCCGCGACGAGCCGCCCGTCGCGCACGAACGCGTCCGCCGCCGCGAGGTCGGGGGCGAGGAACCGGTCCGGGCCCGGGCCCTGGACGCCCGCCGCGCGCACCGCCTCGACGACCGCCCGCGTGGCGGGCGCGGGGGTGAGCCCCTCGCGCAGTTCGACGGCGCGGGTGGCGGCGTAGAGCTCGACGGCGATGACGCGCGCGAGGTCGTCGACGGCCGTGCGCAGCTTGCGGGCGGCCGACCAGCCCATGGAGACGTGGTCCTCCTGCATCGCGGAGGACGGGATGGAGTCGGCGGACGCCGGCACGGCGAGCCGCTTCATCTCGCTGACCAGTGCGGCCTGCGTGTACTGGGCGATCATCAGCCCGGAGTCGACGCCGGCGTCGTCGGCGAGGAACGGCGGCAGGCCGTGGCTGCGGTTCTTGTCCAGCAGCCGGTCGGTGCGGCGCTCGGCGATGGAGGCGAGGTCGGCGGCGGCGATGGCGAGGAAGTCGAGGACGTAGGCCACGGGCGCGCCGTGGAAGTTGCCGTTGGACTCCACGCGCCCGTCCGGGAGCACGACGGGGTTGTCGACGGCCGAGGCGAGTTCCCGCTCGGCGACCAGGCGGGCGTGCGCCATGGTGTCGCGTCCGGCGCCGGCGACCTGGGGCGCGCAGCGCACCGAGTAGGCATCCTGGACGCGGGGCGCGTCGTCCTGGTGGTGCCCGGTGAGCTCCGAACCCTTCAGCACGGCTAGCATGTTGGCGGCGCTGGCGCCCTGGCCCGGGTGGGGGCGGATGGCGTGCAGCTCGGGCGCGAGGACCTTGTCGGTGCCGAGCAGTGCCTCCAGGCTGAGCGCGGCGGTGACGTCGGCGGACTTGTAGAGGGTGTCCAGGTCGTCCAGGGCCATGATCAGCATGCCGAGCATGCCGTCGGTGCCGTTGAGGAGGGCGAGCCCCTCCTTTTCTCGCAGCTCGACGGGGGCGATGCCGTGCGCGGCGAGGAGTTCGCCGGCCGGGCGGACGACGCCGTCCGCGTCCTCGGCGTCCCCCTCGCCCATGAGGGTCAGGGCGCAGTGCGAGAGCGGTGCGAGGTCGCCGGAGCAGCCGAGGGAGCCGTACTCGTGGACGACGGGGGTGACGCCGGCGTTCAGCAGGTCGGCCATGGTCTGCGCGACCTCGGGCCGTACGCCGGTGTGCCCGGAGCAGACGGTCTTGAGCCGCAGGAACATCAGGGCCCGCACCACCTCGCGCTCCACGCGCGGCCCCATGCCGGCGGCGTGCGAGCGGACGATGTTGCGCTGGAGCTGTGCGCGCAGCTCCTGGCTGATGTGCCGGGTGGCGAGGGCGCCGAAACCGGTGGAGACGCCGTAGACGGGCTCGGGCTTGGCCGCCAGCGCGTCCACGATCCCGCGCGCCGCGGCGAGGGCGGCGACCGCCTCCTCGGACAGCTCGATCCGCGCGCCGCCTCGCGCCACGGCGAGCACGTCGGACGCGGTGACGCCGGACGTCCCCACCACCACAGTATGCATATCCATATTCAGGAGCGTACGCAGTGAAGACGAGGATGTCACCAGGCGGTCGTCGCGCTCCTTGCGACCGGCCGCGTCATGGCCGGCGTCACGGCCGGCCGCGGAAGCTGCGGCGTTCGGCGGCCGGCCCGCGCGGCGGCTCGTCGGCGAGGCGTACGACGGGGTCGTCGGGCCCCTCCCGGCCCGCGACGACCGGGCGGGAGGCCCGTACGGCCTTCGCCCGGTACTGGGCGGCGTCCGCGAGCCGGAAGAGGCGGCGGGCGGAGCGCACGGGTCCGATCGGGTCGCCGGTGGAGGCGACGCCGCAGGCCACGCCCTCCCCCAGCTCCAGCTCGGCGGCCCGCCGGCACAGTTCTCCGGCGACCTTCACCATGTCGTCGGCGGACGGGCCGACCGCCAGCAGACAGAACTCGTCCCCGCCGAGCCGCGCGGCGATCGCCCCGGGCAGCATCGCCCCGCACAGCGACAGCACCGAGCCGAACCGTTCCAGCAGGCGGTCGCCGACGGCGTGCCCGAGGCTGTCGTTGACCCGTTTGAGCCCGTTGATATCGCAGACCGCGAGGCTGACGACGTCCCCGCCGGTCCGGTGCCGCTCGACGGCCTCCTCCAGCCGTACGTCGACCGCGCGGCGGTTGGCCAGGCCGGTGAGGGCGTCGGTGAAGGCGAGCCGGCGGGCCTCCTCCAGCCGCTCGGTCTGCGCGATCCCGGCGGCGACCACGGCGGCCAGGACAGTGGCGAAGTCGGCGTCCGCGCGCTCGAAGGCG
This sequence comes from Streptomyces sp. NPDC101166, assembly GCF_044768125.1. Lineage (NCBI taxonomy): Bacteria > Bacillati > Actinomycetota > Actinomycetes > Kitasatosporales > Streptomycetaceae > Streptomyces > Streptomyces sp. NPDC101166. The sequence continues at coordinate 196,346 of NZ_JBIWPF010000010.1, read as the reverse complement.
GGGGCTCCGGCCGGGCGGGCCACGTACAGCTCGCCCCAGGCGAGGCCGTGCTGCACGATCGGCGCGACGACGCAGGAGCCCCGGCCCCGTCGGCGCAGGGCGGCCACCCGCTGGTGGCAGTACCCGGGCCGGCCGGCGGCGGCGCCCTCGGCCGTCTCCACCCAGGCGTTGGGCTCGCCGCCGGACACCCAGCGTTCGTGCAGGAACTCGGTGATCTCGGGGAACTGGTGCACCGGGTAGGCCTCGCCCTCCGGGAACTCCTCCTCGTCCGGGGCCAGCTCCCCGACGTTCACGAGGACGCGCAGCCGTCCGAGGTCCCGCTCCCACACCGACAGGGCGGCGAAACCGCCGGACAGCGCCCGGCACGCCCCGAGCGCCGCCGCCCGCCACGACTGCCTGGGCGACCGCGCGGCGGCCATCCCCTGCGCGAGCGCCACCACAGCCGCGAGCCGTCCGTCATCACCCATCACCCCAGGCTAGGGACATTCCCCGCCAAACGCCGCGCCCAGCCCGGTGGCCGCTCACTCCCCCGGCCAGCGCGGCGCCCGCTTCTCGTTGAACGCCGCCACCCCCTCCGCCCGGTCCCCCGAGAACGCCACCGCGCGCCACGCCGCGTCCTCGACCTCCAGCCCCGCGCGCAGGTCCAGCCCCTGCCCCAGCCGCAGCGCCCGCTTGGCCGCCCGCAGCCCCACCGGCGAGTTCGCCCCCATCCGGGCCGCCAGGGCCAACGCCTCCTCCCGGTCGCGACCCGCCTCCACCAGCACGTCCACGAGCCCGAGCTCACTCGCCTCCGCCGCCTCCACCCGCCGCGCGGTGAAGATCAGCTCGGCCGCCCGGGCCGCTCCCACCCGCCGGGGCAGCAACTGCGTGCCTCCGCCTCCCGGGATCACCCCGACCGACACCTCCGGCAGCCCCACCACGGCCGTACGGTCGGCCACGATCACGTCGCACGCCAACGCCAGCTCGAACCCGCCTCCCAGCGCGAACCCGTGGACCGCCGCCACCGTCGGCACCGGCAGTTCCAGCACCCCGGTGTACGCGCCCCGCGCCACCGGCCGCTGCCGTACCAGCTCCGCGTCGGTCAGCGAGTTCCGCTCCTTCAGGTCGGCCCCCACGCAGAAGGCCCGCTCGTGCGTCGAGGTCACCACGACCACCCGTACGTCCCGGTCCTCGCCCAGCGCCGCACAGGCCGCGCCGATGGACCGGGCCATCTCGCTCGACACGGCGTTCATGGCCTTCGGCCGGTCGAGGGCCAGCTCCGCGACATGCCCGTCCTCGTGCCGCCGCACCAGCACGAACTCCCCGAACCGTTCCTCGCTCATGACACCCTCCGGTTAACGCGGGTTAACAACTCCAGCTCGCCCGATCATCGCAGCCGCGCCCCGCCGGGGAAAGGGCCGGCCGCGTCCGCCACCGCCCGTCACCCGCTCCCGCCGACCGCCGCTTACCCGTTCGGGTGACATCCCGCCCGACTCTCCCCACACCGCCCACGGGAGCGCATAACGTGCGTCCGCCACGGCGCATCGGGGGCGCACAGACGGGGGAGGCAACGCGATGGCGACGACACCGGTGAAGACGCACACCGGAACGTACGGAAGACCGTACGAACAGCGGACGGCGACCGGGACCGGGACCGGGACAGCGGAGCACATGGCGGAGCCGGCCGAACACGTCCGCCTCTGGCTCCCGCGGGCCCGCGGCCGGCACCGCCGCCCCCGGCCCCGCAAGGTGCTGCTCGCCGCCGGCGGTCTCGCTCTCGCGGCCGGCGCGCTGAGCCTCGTACGGCTGACGCCCGACGCGTCCGTGCCCGGCATCGGCACGGCGGAGGCCGACCCGCGCATGGAGCCCACCGCGGAGTCGACGGACGCCCCGCCGACGGCGGCCCCGTCCACCCCCGCCGCGCATCCGACGGCGCCCGCGCCCATGGGCGGCGGACCGTCCGCGGCCCCGGCCCCCGGCGCGAGCCCCGCCGCCACCGGCTCCGCCGCCCCGGTGGTCCCTGCCCGCAGCCGCGGCGCCTCCTCCGCGCCCGCGACGGCGGCCCCGAGGCGCCCCGGACCCACCGGGCCCGCAGCGGAACGCGCCCCGCAGACGCCGGGGTCGCCGGAGACGCCTTCCCGATCCACCCCGCCCCGGTCGACAGCCGGCCCTGAGCCGTCCACACCCGCGCCCGAACCCGGCACGGCGGCCCCCGTGACGCAGCGGCCGGACCGACCCGGGCTGTGCGTACCGGTCATCGGCCTCTGTGTGGACCCGCTCCTCGCACCGAAGCGGTAGCCGGGTTCACTCGCCGCCGGCGCGCCGGGTGAGCAGCCAGGGCTCGACCACGCCGAGCCCTCGCACCGGCCGCTGCCACATCGGCTGGAGGGCGAACCGGTACACGGGCGGCTCCTCGCCCTCCTTCTCGGCGGCCGCCGCCTCCTCGGCCGCCTGCGCCTCGGAGGCGGGCGCGTCACCGGTGCGGATCAGCTCCTCGGCGAAGGCGCTGTCGACGAGGACGGCGTCCCGCGGCGCTATCGACGTCAGCCGCGAGGCCAGGTTGACGGTCGTCCCGAACACATCGCCCATCCGGGTGGTCACCGTGCCGAACGCCATGCCGACCCGCAGCTCGGGCATCGTCTCGTCGTTGCTCATGGTCTCCACCAGCAGCAACGCGATGTCGGCGGCGGTGCCCGCGTCGTCGGCGGCGTACAGGACCTCGTCGCCGAGGGTCTTGATGAGCCGGCCGCCGCGAGCGGCCACCAGGTCGGCGGCGGTCGTCTCGAAGGCCTCGACGAGCTCGCCGAGCTCCTCCTCCTCCATGCGCCGCGTCAGCCGCGTGAACCCGACGAGGTCGGCGAAGCCGACGGCGAGCCGCCGGTCGACCATCTCCTCGTCGTCGGCGGCCTGCACGACCCGGCCCGCCGAGGCGGCGAGCTGGCGGCGCCAGACGTAGACGAGGAACTCCTCCAGCTCGGGCAGGAGCAGCTCGACGATGGGATACGTGACCTCGGTGCGGGTCATCCCCGGCTCGGGCGGCTCGGTGAGCCCCTCCAGGAAGGAGTCGATCTGCCACTCCGCCAGACGTGCGGTGGTCTGGCCAGTGGACCGCGCGACCTGCACCGCCATGGCCTCGCTCAGCAGGCCCGCCTCCACGAGACCGGCGAGGCGTCGCAGGGCCAGGACGTCGGCCTCGGTGAGCGCCTTGGCCTGCCCTATGTCGGCGAAGCCCATCGCCCGCCAGAAACGGGACGCCAGCTCCATGGAGACGCCTGCGCTGCGGGCCGCCTGGAACGGGGTGTAGCGGCGCTCGGCGCCCAGGATGAGCTGTTCCAGGCGCAGGGCGAGCGGGTCGTCGCCCGGCTCGGGGGCCAGGGGATCCCCCCGCTCGGACGAGGCCGAGAGTGGAGGAGGGTCAACCCGGCCGTCCACGCCCTCGCCCTCGCCGGAGCCCGTGTCGTCGACGGTCACGCGTGCTGCCCTTCCGATCTACCGCGGTCAGGTATCGACCGGCCTCAACTCTACGGCAGGTGTGCGCCAGCTCACTCCGTCGGGTTCCGCCGGTCCTTGAGTCGAGGTGCCTTTCCACTGTGTACGGGGTCGGTGTGGTCCTTGTTCGGCCACTGGGGCGGGGGTCTCTCGTGGGTGCAGTCACCCTGTGGCCGGTCGCGCCCACACGGCGGAGCCGCACGGGGCGTTCGCGGCCCCCTCTCACACCGGCCTCAGGTGGACGATGTCTCCTGCCCCCACCGGTTCGCGGGCGCCTGCCTGTGTGGTGATCACCAGCCTGCCGTCGCCGTCGATCGCCGTCGCCTCGCCGGTGATCGCGCGGTCGCCGGGGAGTTCCGCCCGGACCGTGCGGCCCAGCGTGGCGCAGCCCGCCGCGTACGCCTCCTGGAGGCCGCTGACGGCCGGGTCGCCGTCGGCGGCGCGCCAGCGGGTGTACCAGTCCTCCAGGGTGCGCAGCACGGACCGCAGCAGGGGGTCGCGGTCGGTGGTCACCGCGTCGGCGAGGACCAGGGAGCCCGCCTGCGGCACGGGCAGTTCGCCGGCCCGGAGCGTGACGTTGATCCCCACGCCTACGACGACGCCGTCCTCGCCGGCGCGCTCGGCGAGGATGCCGCCGGCCTTGCGCTCCTCGCCGCCGACGGTCACCAGCAGGTCGTTCGGCCACTTGAGTGCCGTGTCCACGCCGGCCGCGCGGGACAGTCCGGTGGCGACCGCGACGCCCGTCAGCAGGGGCAGCCAGCCCCAGCGGCCGACCGGGATCCCGGCCGGGCGCAGCAGAACGGAGAAGAACAGGCCCGATCGGGGCGGCGCGGACCACTGGCGGTCCAGGCGGCCGCGGCCCGCGGTCTGCTCCTCGGCGACGAGCACGCTCCCCTCGCCCGCCTTCCCGGCGGCCGCGAGCGCGACGAGGTCGGAGTTGGTGGAGCCGGTGCGCGGCACCACCTCCACCGCGGTCCACAGCCCGCCCTCCCGGACGAGCCCGCACCGCAGCGCGGCGGCGTTGAGCGGCGGGCGGTCGAGGTCGGACCAGCGGCTGGCGTCTGCTGCATCTCGCGGCGTCATGCAAGCCACCCTAGGTGTGTGAAACGCCGCACTGCCGATCGGTTGACCCAGCACTACTCTACGGATGAGTAACCGTCCCCCCTTTTGAGCAGGCAGGGAGCCGCATCCCGATGTCCGAGCCGGAAGAGCGCCAAGAGATCCACGGGAACCCGGGGATCGACATCCACACGACCGCGGGCAAGCTCGCTGACCTGCAGCGCCGCGTCCAGGAGGCGACGCACGCCGGCTCCGAGCGCGCCGTCGAGAAGCAGCACGCCAAGGGCAAGCTGACGGCCCGTGAGCGCATCGAACTCCTCCTGGACGAGGGGTCCTTCATCGAGCTGGACGAGTTCGCCCGGCACCGCTCCACCAACTTCGGGCTGGATCAGAACCGCCCCTACGGGGACGGCGTCGTCACCGGTTACGGCACCGTCGACGGCCGCCCGGTGGCCGTGTTCTCCCAGGACTTCACCGTCTTCGGCGGCGCCCTCGGCGAGGTCTACGGCCAGAAGATCGTCAAGGTCATGGACTTCGCGCTGAAGACCGGCTGCCCGGTCATCGGCATCAACGACTCCGGCGGCGCCCGCATCCAGGAGGGCGTGGCCTCGCTCGGCGCGTACGGCGAGATCTTCCGCCGCAACACCCATGCGAGCGGCGTCATCCCGCAGATCAGCCTGGTCGTCGGGCCGTGCGCGGGCGGCGCGGTGTACTCGCCGGCGATCACCGACTTCACGGTGATGGTCGACCAGACCTCGCACATGTTCATCACCGGGCCGGACGTCATCAAGACGGTCACCGGCGAGGACGTCGGCTTCGAGGAGCTGGGCGGCGCCCGGACCCACAACTCCACGTCGGGCGTGGCCCATCACATGGCGGGCGACGAGAAGGACGCCGTCGAGTACGTCAAGCAGCTCCTGTCGTACCTGCCGTCGAACAACCTCAGCGAGGCCCCGGCGTTCCCGGAGGAGGCGGACCTCTCCGTCAACGACGAGGACCTGGAGCTCGATTCGCTGGTCCCGGACAGCGCCAACCAGCCGTACGACATGCACACGGTGATCGAACACGTCCTGGACGACGCCGAGTTCTTCGAGACGCAGCCGCTGTTCGCGCCGAACATCCTCACCGGCTTCGGGCGGGTGGAGGGCCACCCGGTCGGCATCGTCGCCAACCAGCCGATGCAGTTCGCGGGTTGCCTGGACATCAAGGCCAGCGAGAAGGCCGCGCGTTTCGTGCGCACCTGCGACGCCTTCAACATCCCGGTGATCACCTTCGTCGACGTGCCGGGCTTCCTGCCGGGCGTCGACCAGGAGCACGACGGCATCATCCGCCGCGGCGCCAAGCTGATCTACGCGTACGCGGAGGCGACCGTCCCGCTGATCACCGTCATCACCCGCAAGGCCTTCGGCGGGGCGTACGACGTCATGGGCTCCAAGCACCTCGGCGCCGACCTCAACCTGGCCTGGCCGACCGCCCAGATCGCCGTGATGGGCGCGCAGGGCGCGGTCAACATCCTGCACCGCCGCACCATCGCCGAGGCGGAGGCCGCGGGGGACGGCGACGCCACGCGGGCCCGGCTGATCCAGGAGTACGAGGACGCCCTGCTCAACCCCTACGTCGCGGCCGAACGCGGTTACGTCGACGCGGTGATCATGCCGTCGGACACCCGCCGGCACGTCGTGCGCGGTCTGCGTCAACTGCGTACCAAGCGGGAATCCCTGCCTCCGAAGAAGCACGGCAACATCCCCCTGTAAGGAGCCGCTGTGATCAAGGTCGTTCGAGGCAATCCGACCCCGGAGGAGCTGGCCGCCGCCCTGGCGGTGGTCCGCGCCCGCGCCGCGGCGGCGGCGGCCCAGCCGTCCGGCGCGGACCTCGCCCCCAAGGACGCATGGTCCGACCCGTCCCGGATAGCGGCCCGCCGGGTCCCGCAACCGGGACGGTCGTCCTGGTCCCGCACCTACTGGCCGAGCTGAGAGCAGATCTTCAGGAGCGCGGGGAACCGCGCACAGAGGGACAACCCGGGGCATGTTTTTGAGTACCCGTACTCAGGCACCGGCCCCGGCCAGGCCGCACGCTGGTGGAATGCTGTGGTCCGACCCGAAGAACGAGCCGCCCGACGAACTCCGCGCCATGCAGGAGACGCTGAGACGGCTCGGTCTCTTCCTCGCGGTGGCCATGCTGGTGGCGCTGCTGGTGCTGGCCCTCGGGTGAAGCGGCCGGACCGCGCCGAGCGCCGGCCGATACGCTTGACCGCATGACCGATCAGCCGCGCCGCCGCCTCGTCCTCGCCTCTCAGTCCCCCGCCCGGCTGGGCCTGTTGCGACAGGCGGGACTCGCTCCCGAGGTGATCGTGAGCGGGGTCGACGAGGACGCCGTCACCGCCCCCACCCCGGCCGAGCTGGCGCTGGCCCTGGCCGAGGCGAAGGCCTCCGTCGTGGCGGCGAAGCCCGAGGTCAAGGGTGCGCTGGTGATCGGCTGCGATTCGGTCCTCGACCTGGACGGCCAGGCGCTGGGCAAGCCGGCGGACGCCGAGGAGGCCACCGCCCGCTGGAAGGGGATGCGCGGCCGCGCGGGCACGCTCCAGACCGGTCACTGCGTCTACGACACCGCCGCCGGGCGGTACACCTCCGCCGTGGCCTCCACGGTGGTCCACTTCGGCGAGCCGACGGACGAGGAGATCGCCGCGTACGTCGCCTCGGGCGAGCCGCTCCACGTCGCGGGCGCCTTCACCCTCGACGGCCGCTCGGCGCCCTTCATCAACGGCATCGACGGCGACCACGGCAACGTCATCGGCATCAGTCTGCCCCTCGTCAGGCGACTGCTGGCCGAGCTGGGCGTGGGCATCACGGAGCTGTGGTCACCAGCGCGGTGACCGCAGGCCCGCCGCCGGAGGGACCGGCGCCCGAGGGGCCGTGCCCCGACGGACCCTCGCCTTCGGGGCCGTCGCCCGACGGACCGTGCCCGGACGGACGGACGTCCGACGGGCCGCCCGCCGGCGGACCTGCGTCCGAGGGCGCGGTGGACGCCGGTTCGGTGGCGGGCGGGCCCTCCTGGCGGTCGTAGCCCATCAGCAGCAGGACGATCAGCGCGAGCACGACCATCATGAAGGCGAACGCCGACCGGCCCACCAGGCCCCAGCTGAAGGCGCCCAAGAGGCCGTGCACCACGGCGGCGCTGACCAGCAGGATGCGGCCGAGGCCGGCCGGCGGGCGGTCGCGGATCAGCACCAGCAGGGTGACCACCCCGCACAGCACGAAGTACAGGCCGAAGACGAGCCCGCCGATCTTCGACGAGGTCGACATCACGTCAGGGTCCAGCCCCGCGAGGGACATGTGCTGACGGTCCACGACCACGCCGAGGAACCAGTTCAGCGCCGCCACACCGAGCGCCTCGGCGAACAGCACCAGCGTCACCACCGCAGCCACCGGCCTGCGCACCACCGGCCCCACCCACTTTCGACCCGGCCCCGAGCGGGGCCCTCGTTACTCCAAGTACGTGCGTTCGTGACATCGCGAACGCTACTAACGGGTAAACCGCGGGACAAGGGTTCCGCGGGCGGCAAAGAATCGTTGGGCCATTCGTAGGGACTCCACAAAGAAACGGAGTGGGCCGCAGCACGTGCTCACAGAGACCTTGGCCACAATGGAGGGCTAGGGTTTCCGGGAGGAGTGCTGCGTACGGCGGTACTACAAGGGATTTCGCGGTCGAGTGAGCCTCGCATCACGCTCCGTGTGGGCAAGCTCACCTCTGGGGACGGGTCGAAGAGCCGTGTCGGCAGTCCCTAAACTCGGCTTGTTTCAAGGAGGGAGCCTCAATCGTGCGCAAGGTGCTCATCGCCAACCGTGGCGAAATCGCAGTCCGCGTGGCCCGGGCGTGCCGGGATGCCGGTATCGCGAGCGTGGCCGTATACGCGGACCCGGACCGGGACGCTCTGCATGTCCGCGCCGCGGATGAGGCGTTCGCCCTGGGCGGTGACACACCGGCGAGCAGCTATCTGGACATCGGCAAGGTGCTGACCGCCGCGCGTGAGTCCGGTGCGGACGCCGTCCATCCGGGGTACGGCTTCCTCTCGGAGAACGCCGAGTTCGCCCAGGCGGTGCTGGACGCGGGTCTGATCTGGATCGGTCCGCCGCCGCAGGCCATCCGTGACCTGGGTGACAAGGTGGCCGCCCGTCATATCGCCCAGCGGGCCGGCGCGCCGCTGGTGGCGGGCACGCCGGATCCGGTGTCCGGCGCGGACGAGGTCGTCGCCTTCGCCGAGGAGCACGGTCTGCCGATCGCGATCAAGGCCGCTTTCGGTGGCGGCGGGCGGGGTCTGAAGGTCGCCCGGACGCTGCAGGAAGTGCCCGAGCTGTATGAGTCGGCGGTGCGGGAGGCGGTCGCCGCGTTCGGCCGCGGCGAGTGCTTCGTCGAGCGCTACCTCGACAAGCCGCGCCATGTGGAGACGCAGTGCCTGGCCGACCGGCACGGCAACGTGGTCGTGGTGTCCACCCGCGACTGCTCGCTGCAGCGCCGCCACCAGAAGCTGGTCGAGGAGGCCCCGGCGCCGTTCCTGTCCGACGAGCAGCTCGCCGAGCTGTACTCCTCCTCCAAGGCCATCCTGAAGGAGGCCGGCTACGTCGGCGCCGGCACGGTGGAGTTCCTCGTCGGTCTGGACGGGACGATCTCCTTCCTGGAGGTCAACACCCGTCTCCAGGTGGAGCACCCGGTCACCGAGGAGGTCGCCGGCATCGACCTCGTGCGGGAGATGTTCCGGATCGCCGACGGCGAGGAGCTCGGCTACGGCGACCCGGCGCTGCGCGGTCACTCCTTCGAGTTCCGCATCAACGGCGAGGACCCGGGCCGGGGCTTCCTGCCCGCTCCGGGCACGGTCACGCTCTTCGACGCGCCGTCGGGTCCGGGTGTGCGTCTGGACGCGGGCGTGGAGTCGGGCAGTGTGATCGGCCCGGCGTGGGACTCGCTGCTGGCGAAGCTGATCGTCACCGGCCGCACCCGTAAGGAGGCGCTGGAGCGGGCCGCCCGCGCGCTGGAGGAGTTCCAGGTCGAGGGCATGGCGACGGCGATCCCCTTCCACCGCGCGGTGGTCAGGGACCCGGCGTTCGCGCCGGAGCTGACCGGCTCGGCCGATCCGTTCACGGTCCACACCCGCTGGATCGAGACCGAGTTCGTCAACGAGATCAAGCCCTTCACCGCTCCCGGCGACGCGGAGACGGACGAGGAGCCCGGCCGTGAGACGGTCGTCGTCGAGGTCGGCGGCAAGCGTCTGGAGGTCTCGCTGCCGTCGTCGCTGGGCATGTCGCTGGCCCGCACCGGCCTGGCCGCCGGCGCCAAGCCCAAGCGCCGCGCGGCGAAGAAGTCCGGCCCCGTCGCCTCCGGCGACACCCTCGCCTCCCCGATGCAGGGCACCATCGTCAAGATCGCGGTCGAGGAAGGCCAGGAGGTCCAGGAAGGCGACCTGATCGTCGTCCTGGAAGCCATGAAGATGGAGCAGCCGCTGAACGCGCACCGCTCCGGCACGGTCAAGGGCCTGTCCGCGGAGGTGGGCGCGTCGGTCACGTCGGGCGCGGCGATCTGCGAGATCAAGGACTGACACAGAGGCACACGCGCCGAGGCGCCCGCGGGATCCCTGGGATCCGGCGGGCGCCTCGCCGTACATCGGGAGTGGATTCCCGGCCCGGCCCCCTTCGGGGGTCCGGCTCAGCGGCGGCGGAGATCCGCGACGCGGGCCGCCCGCTCACCCCCCGGGGTCTGCTCCCCGCCCAGCACCGCGGCCGTGCGCAGTCCGTTCGCGCCGGGGACCTGGCCCCGGCGGGGGGCGGGCAGGGGGACGTCCCGGCGCTGCTGCTGACGGCGCGCCGGGACCGCGTCACCCCCCGGGTTTCCCGACGCCCCGGCCACGGCGATCTGCACCCCCTGGTCGGCGAGGGCCTGGAGTTCGGTGGCGGCGCGGTCGTCGTGGGCGGGCGGTTCGTCGGTCACCAGACGGGTGATGACGTCCGTCGGCACGGTCTGGAACATGGTGTCGGTGCCCAGCTTGGTGTGATCGGCGAGGACGACGACCTCGGCGGCGGCCTGCACCAGCGCCCGGTCCACGGACGCGGAGAGCATGTTGGACGTGGACAGTCCGCGCTCGGCGGTGAGTCCGCTTCCGGAGAGGAAGGCCCGCGAGACCCGCAGTCCCTGGAGGGACTGCTCGGCCCCGCTGCCGACGAGGGCGTAGTTGGACCCTCGGAGCGTGCCGCCGGTCATCACTACCTCCACCCGGTTCGCGTGGGCCAACGCCTGAGCCACCAGCAGGGAGTTGGTGACGACGGTCAGGCCTGGCACCCGGGCGAGGCGGCGCGCGAGCTCCTGGGTGGTGGTACCCGCCCCGACCACGATGGCCTCGCCCTCTTCCACGAAGTTGGCGGCGAGGTCGGCGATGGCGGTCTTCTCGGCGGTCGCGAGATGGGACTTCTGCGGAAAGCCGGACTCCCGCGTGAAACCGCCCGGCAATACCGCACCGCCGTGCCGGCGGTCGAGGAGTCCTTCTGCCTCCAGTGCGCGCACGTCCCGCCGTACGGTCACTTCGGAGGTCTGGACGACGCGGGCGAGCTCACGGAGCGACACGGCTCCGTTGGCTCGCACCATTTCGAGGATCAATTGGCGACGTTCTGCAGCGAACACGAAACTGACAGTAACGCGGGCGACCGTCTGCTTTCAGCTCTTTGCGCCGAATAATAGAAGTTGTTCGCACAGTAGGGACAGAGGTGGTATAGGGGTCTAGTTGCCTCGCCTATGCCATCCGCACGGGCCACAACTCCCCGTGACCAGCGGGGAGTCGATTCCGGCCGACCCCCCAGGGCCTGGTGGGCGCCCTGCGCGGCCCGGCCCTCAGGCCTCGTCCCCCGCCTTGCGCGTGTGCAACTGCCGCGCGACTTCGGCGATCGAGCCCGACAGCGACGGGTACACCGTGAAGGCCTTCGCGATCTGTTCGACCGTCAGATTGTTGTCGACGGCGATCGAGATGGGGTGGATGAGCTCCGAGGCGCGCGGCGCCACGACCACACCGCCGACCACGATCCCCGTGCCCGGGCGGCAGAAGATCTTGACGAAGCCGTCCCGGATGCCCTGCATCTTCGCGCGCGGGTTGCGCAGCAGCGGCAGCTTGACGACCCGGGCGTCGATCTTGCCCGCGTCCACGTCGGCCTGGGTGTAGCCGACGGTGGCGATCTCGGGGTCGGTGAAGACGTTGGAGGAGACCGTCTTGAGGTTGAGCGGGGCCACCGCGTCGCCGAGGAAGTGGTACATGGCGATGCGGCCCTGCATGGCGGCGACGGAGGCGAGCGCGAAGACGCCGGTCACGTCGCCGGCGGCGTACACGCCGGGGGCGGTCGTGCGGGAGACCTTGTCGGTCCAGATGTGCCCGGAGTCGCGGACCCTGACGCCCGCTTCCTCGAGGCCGAGCCCCTCGCTGTTGGGGATCGCGCCGACGGCCATCAGACAGTGCGAGCCGGTGATGACCCGGCCGTCGGCGAGCGTCACCTCGACCCGGTCGCCGACGCGCTTGGCGGACTGCGCGCGGGAGCGGGCCATCACGTTCATGCCGCGGCGGCGGAAGACGTCCTCCAGGACGGCGGCGGCGTCCGGGTCCTCGCCGGGCAGCACCCGGTCCCGGGACGACACCAGCGTCACCTTGGAGCCCAGGGCCTGGTAGGCGCCGGCGAACTCGGCGCCGGTCACGCCGGAGCCGACCACGATGAGCTCCTCGGGCAGCTCCCGCAGGTCGTAGACCTGGGTCCAGTTGAGGATGCGCTCGCCGTCGGGCTGGGCGTCGGGCAGCTCGCGCGGGTGACCGCCGGTGGCGATGAGGACGGCGTCGGCGGTGAGGGTCTCCTCGGTGCCGTCGGCGGCGGTGACCACGACCTTGCGGGAGCCGTCCAGGGACTGCATGCCCTCCAGCCGGCCGCGCCCCCGCAGCACGCGCGCGCCGGCGCGGGTCACGGAGGCGGTGATGTCGTGCGACTGCGCGAGCGCGAGCCGCTTCACGCGCCGGTTGACCTTGTGCAGGTCCACCCCGACCACCCGGGCCGCCTGCTCCAGCGGCGGGGTGTCGTCGGCGACGATGATGCCCAGCTCCTCGTAGGAGGAGTCGAAGGTGGTCATCACCTCCGCCGTGGCGATGAGCGTCTTCGACGGCACGCAGTCGGTGAGCACCGACGCCCCGCCCAGACCGTCGGCGTCGACGACGGTCACCTCCGCGCCGAGCTGCGCGGCCACCAGGGCCGCTTCATAGCCGCCGGGTCCGCCACCGATGATCACGATCCGAGTCACGTACTCCATTGTCCCGCACGCGTCGACGCGGCACTTCCCCGGGGGGCGGGCGGTGCCCGAGTGGCGGCGGACACCTCGGTGGCCTCGCCCGGGCTGCCGTACTCTCGACCCATGTCGCTCTACGCCGCGTACGCCGGCAACCTCGACGCGCGGCTGATGACCCGCCGCGCCCCGCACTCCCCGCTGCGCGCGACGGGCTGGCTGAACGGCTGGCGGCTGACCTTCGGCGGCGAGCACATGGGCTGGGAGGGCGCGCTCGCGACGATCGTGGAGGACCCCTTCTCGCAGGTCTTCGTGGCGCTGTACGACATCGCCCCCATGGACGAGGAGTCCCTGGACCGCTGGGAGGGCGTCGGCAGCCTCGACGTCTACCGGCGCACCCGGATCCGCGCCCACACCCTCGACGGCGAGGAGCAGGGCTGGACGTACGTCCTCAACGGCTACGAGGGCGGCCTGCCGTCGGCCCGCTACCTCGGCGAGATCGCCGACGCGGCGGAGTCGGCGGGAGCACCACACGATTACGTGATGGAACTGCGGAAGCGGCCCTGCTGAGGCGGCAGCCCACGACCGGTGAGCGGTCGTCCGAGCCGCTGGTTGGAAACGACAAGGCAACGATCCCCATCCCGTCGGGTTCCTCATCTACGCGCGTAGGCCGATCCGGGCTACCCTCATCGCGTGAACGCATCTCTTCTCCCGGACGACATCCAGGGCGACCCTTACGGGGCCGCCGACGCCGCCGCGGCGCGGCTGCGCGAACTGACCGGCGCCGAGACCCACGACGTCGCCCTCGTGATGGGCTCCGGCTGGGCACCGGCCGTGGACGCCCTGGGCGCGCCGGACGCCGAGTTCCCGGTCACCGAGCTGCCCGGCTTCCCGCCGCCGGCGGTCGAGGGCCACGGCGGCAAGATCCGCTCGTACCGGATCGGCGAGAAGCGCGCCCTGGTCTTCCTGGGCCGCACCCACTACTACGAGGGCCGCGGCGTGGCCGCCGTCGCCCACGGCGTGCGGACCGCGGTGGCGGCCGGCAGCAAGACGATCGTCCTGACCAACGGCTGCGGCGGCCTGCGCGAGGGCATGCGCCCCGGCCAGCCGGTCCTGATCAGCGACCACCTCAACCTGACGGCGACCTCCCCGATCGTCGGCGCGAACTTCGTCGACCTCACGGACCTCTACTCGCCGCGGCTGCGGACGCTGTGCAAGGAGATCGACTCCTCGCTGGAGGAGGGCGTCTACGCCCAGTTCCCCGGCCCGCACTACGAGACGCCGGCGGAGATCCGGATGGCGCGCACGATCGGCGCCGACCTGGTGGGCATGTCCACGGTCCTCGAGGCCATCGCCGCGCGGGAGGCGGGCGCGGAGGTGCTGGGCATCTCCCTCGTCACCAACCTCGCCGCCGGCATGACCGGCGAGCCGCTGAACCACGAGGAGGTTCTGCAGGCCGGGCGGGACAGCGCGACGCGGATGGGATCGCTGCTGGCGCAGGTGCTGGGCCGGCTGTAGGGCCGACCCGGCGTTCGGGGGCACCGCCCCTGAAACCCACCGGGGGCTGCCGCCCCCGGGCTCGCCCGCTCCCCATCGGGGTGAGGCCGTCCAGCCCGTCCGGCGTTCGAGGACGAGGCCCGTTCAGGGCCGGAGCGGGGGCCCGGGGGCGGCAGCCCCCGAGGACGGGACGGGAAGGGGCGGCGGGGGCGAGGAAACCCACGACCACACGAGAGGCTGACCCAACCGTGCACGACGACCTGACCGCCCGCGCCCAGACGTGGCTCGCCGAGGACCCCGACCCGGAGACCCGCGAGGAACTCGCGAAGCTCCTCGACGCGGGAGACGTCACCGAGCTGACCGCCCGCTTCTCCGGCACCCTCCAGTTCGGCACCGCAGGCCTGCGGGGCGAACTCGGGGCCGGCCCCATGCGCATGAACCGCGCCGTCGTCATCCGCGCCGCCGCCGGCCTGGCCGCGTACCTCAAGGCCAAGGGCCAGGGCGACGGCCTCGTCGTCATCGGCTACGACGCCCGCCACAAGTCGGCGGAGTTCGCGCAGGACACCGCCGCCGTGATGACGGGAGCGGGCCTGCGCGCGGCCGTCCTCCCCCGCCCCCTCCCCACCCCCGTCCTGGCGTACGCCATCAGGCACCTGGGCGCGGTCGCCGGCGTCGAGGTCACCGCCAGCCACAACCCGCCCCGCGACAACGGCTACAAGGTCTACCTGGGCGACGGCTCCCAGATCGTCCCGCCGGCCGACGCGGAGATCGCCGCCGAGATCGCCGCCGTCCGCTCGCTGGACGACGTACCGCGCCCGGAGTCCGGCTGGCAGACGCTGGACGACTCCGTCCTGGATGCGTACCTGGCCCGCACGGACGCGGTCCTCGACCCCGCCTCCCCCCGCACGGCCCGCACGGTCTACACGGCGATGCACGGCGTCGGCAAGGACGTCCTCCTCGCCGCGTTCGCCCGCGCCGGCTTCCCCGAGCCGGTCCTCGTCGCCGAACAGGCCGAACCCGACCCGGACTTCCCGACGGTCGCCTTCCCCAACCCGGAAGAGCCCGGCGCGATGGACCTCGCCTTCGCGAAGGCCCGCGAGAGCGACCCGGACCTGGTCATCGCCAACGACCCGGACGCCGACCGCTGCGCGGTGGCGGTCAAGGACGGCGGCGACTGGCGCATGCTGCGCGGCGACGAGGTCGGCGCGCTGCTCGCGGCCCACCTGGTCGCCCGCGGCGCGCGGGGCACGTTCGCCGAGTCGATCGTCTCCTCGTCGCTGCTGGGCCGGATCGCCGAGAAGGCGGGCCTGCCCTACGAGGAGACCCTCACCGGCTTCAAGTGGATCGCCCGCGTGGACGGTCTGCGCTACGGCTACGAGGAGGCGCTCGGCTACTGCGTCGACCCCGAGGGCGTCCGCGACAAGGACGGCATCACGGCGGCCCTCCTCATCACGGAACTGGCCTCGCAGCTCAAGTCGGAGAACCGCACGCTGCTTGACCTCCTGGACGACCTGGCCGTCGAGCACGGCCTGCACGCGACCGACCAGTTGTCGGTCCGCGTGGAGGACCTGTCGGTCATCGCGAACGCGATGACCCGCCTGCGCGAGCACCCGCCGACCACGCTCGCCGGTCTCCGGGTCACCCGGGCCGAGGACCTCACCCAGGGCACGGACACTCTCCCCCCGACCGACGGCCTGCGCTACACCCTGGACGGCGCCCGCGTCATCGTCCGCCCGAGCGGCACGGAGCCCAAGCTGAAGTGCTACCTGGAGGTGGTGGTCCCGGCCCCGGCCCACGCCGACCTCCCGACGGCGCACGCGAAGGCGACGGACCTCCTGACAGCGATCAAGCACGACCTCTCGGCGGCGGCCGGCATCTGACCCGACCCGAGGGAGTTCGGCACACCACAAATGACAGGCGCCCTGCGAAAACGCAGGGCGCCTGTCATTTGGCATCCGAGCCCTCATGCAGAACTGTGGCTGATTTCAGCGCGCTCAGAAGAAGGTCTTGTCCCAGTCGCCGGAAATCAGAGCCAGCACGGATTTCACGAACCCGTTGCCCACGTACTGCATTCCCGCGTCTCCACCGAGAAACACGTCGCCATCACGCGCCATCAGAACCACTTCTTCGGTGGCGAATGCAGACCCGACGGGGACCAGAGGGCGACCCACTCTACGAGAGTAGATACGAATGTTTCCCGGATAGAAAGAGAGCGCCTCTTCAGCATCGATGGTCACCCCCACCTCCGTTCCGCGATACATCCATGAAATGGAGCACTCTCGGTACTCCGAGAGGAAACTGAGAAGTTCCGTCTCCACCGGATAGCCGGCTTCTTCGTAGAGTCCTGCCACCCGCTCGACAGAAGCCTCCCCCAGGTCCACTCGCGTGGCACCAGGGAACGCGTCCCGCAGCCTCTGTCGCCGGGCGTTCTCGTTGGATTCGCTCATCCGGTCAACACCTTCCTGACTGCCCCCGGAACCCACACTTTACAGTTGTCGCACATCGGGAACTTCTTACCCTTCTGGTTGAGCGTGATGATATCCAGGTTCTCCAAAGAGGCTCCGTCGTTCAGGGCATTGGTGCACATACGCGCCTCTGCGCATACGCCCGGCGGGCGACCAGCGGGGTGCTGGGATTCACCCGGAAGCCGCGATGTCACATCTGGGTGAAGCCCGTCCTCAGGCCCGCTCTCGCCGTAGTACGTCTTACCGGTGGTTCGGTCACGTCCCACACTGAACGCGCCCGGAAAGAAGCCATCGTCAGAAAGCCCGGCCTTGATCTGGTTGATCCGAGCTCGGCCGAGCTGGGTCAGCTCCTGCCGAAGATCGACCTCGTCGCAATTGTGCACCAGTACCGGCGTGGCACCCGCGAGCACATGGTACGTGTGCAGGCTCTCGACGCTGAGGTCGTACGTGACCCTCTGCGCCGTGTACGACTTGATCTCGACGATGCGGGTCGCCGCCCCGTCGGCGTTCTGGAGGGTCTGGCCCGGCTTGAGGTCGCCCGCCTGGGTCCAGCTGTTGTGGCTGACCTCGTAGAACTGGTGGTGCTTGGTGGTCTGGATCGCCTTCTTGCCGGACTTGGTGGCTACGACGACGTCGACGTAGTCACGGTCGGTCTTGGTGACGATGACCGCCTTGACGCGGTGCTTCTCCTTCTTCTTCTTGCCGGGTTCAGCGGTCAGGACGTAGTCGCCGACCTTGACCTCGGATATCTGCTTGACGGCGCCGTTGGCCATCAGCACACCGGTGAGACCGGTGAAGCTGTGCCTCGCGGGGACGCGGCAGCTTGCCGCCGGCGTCTCGTCGGACTTGGACGACTTGCCCTTGCCGCCGTACTTGCTCGCCGCCGCTCCGAAGATGCCGCCGACCACCGCGCCGGTCGCCGTCGCCTTGGCCGCGCCGCTCGCGCTGCAGCCTTCCTCGCTCGCCGCGCAGCTGATGCCGTAGCCGACCGCGCCTTCGGCAGCGCCGCCCGCGGCGCCCATGGCCGCGCCCTGCGCCACCTTGCCGCCGACGCCCGCCAGCAGGCGACCGACCGCGCCGGAGGCCGCGCCGCCCACAGCGCCGCCGACGGCTCCGGTCACGGCGCCGATCGCCATCGAACCGAGAAGCCCGCCGACCGACTTGGGACCGTCGCTCATCATGTAGCCGACGCCGTTGGCCGCCGCGCCCGCCAGGGCCGCGCAGGCCAGGACGCCACCGCCCAAGGTGGCTCCCGTACAGCCGGCGAAGACCACCACACCCACAGCGACCGAGACGATGGTCGCCGCATGCTGCTTGACGTAATTGGCTGAGGCCTTGGCTGCCTTCTTCAGGCCTCTGCCGATCTTCTTGGCCGCCTTCTTGCCGGCCGCGACCGCCTTCTTGGCGACGTGTTTGACGGCCTTGGCCACCGCCCGTGCCGTCTTCTTGACCTTGTGGACGACGCGATGGACCTGGCGTTTGGCGTACTTGTAGGCCCGCTTGGCGTATCTCTTGACCTTCTTGACGCTGTCCTGGACGTACCGCACCGCCTTGCGTACCGCGCGGTGCGCCTTGCGTACGACCTTCTTGACCGCGCGCTTGACGGCCTTCGCGACCTTGCGGACCTTCTTCGCGGCCTTCTTGACCGCGGCCTTGCCCTTCTTCCAGGTCGACTTGACGGCCGACTTGGCCTTCTTCGCGGCCTTCTTGACGGTCTTCTTGAAGCTCTTCACCAGGCCGCCGATGGACCAGTGGCCCGTCGGGTCCATCTCCGTCATCGGGTTCTGGTTGGCGAAGGAGTAGCGGTTGGCGTTCACCGACGCCGGCAGCGGGCTGTTGGACACCGTGTCACGGCTGTCGAACTGCCCGGTCTCCGGCGAGTACCAGCGCGCGGCCATGTTGACCTTGGCCGTCTCCGGGTCGGTCCAGCCCGACTGGTAGCCGAGGTTGCCCAGCATGCCGGTGGTGGCGGTGACCTTGCCGAACGGCGCGTACGTCGTCGAGCCCGACAGCGTCTCGGCGGCGTCGGTGAACTGGGCCACCACGTCGTCGTGGAGGTCGGTCCACACCAGCACCGACGACAGGGCCGTCTTCACGCCCGCGAGCGAACCGTCCGCCCCGCGGCTGTAGACGGCGGAGCCGTCGGAGGCCACGTCGTTGCCCAAGCCGCTGTACCGGAAGGAGAAGGCCTCCGCGCCGGTCTCGTCCTTGGCGTTGAGCACCCGGTCGAGGCCGTCGTAGGCGTACGTGCGGTCGCCCTCGCTGATCACGCGGTTGAAGGCGTCCGCCTTGACCGACGTCTGCCGGCCGCTCTCGTCCGTCGTGGTCTTCATGGTGCCGCGCGCGGTGTACGCGTACGTGGAGTGCCCGTCCGAGGTGAGCCGGTTGCGGGCGTCGTAGGTGTAGGTGTCGCCGCCGACGCGGGTGCGGTTGCCCGAGGCGTCGTAGCCGTAGACCTCCGTCGTCGTCCCGTTGTTCCACGACGTCAGGCGGTTCGCCCAGTCGTAGGTGTAGGTGTTCGTGGCCGCGCCCGTGACGCCCGTCGTCGTCTTCGACGTCAGGTTGTCGTTCTCGTCCCAGCCGTACGCGAGGGACGCCACCGTCTTGCCGGTGGGCGAGGTCAGCTTCTCCGACGTCGGCCGTTGCAGCGCGTCGTAGGAGAACTCCCTCTTGGCCTTGCCGCTGCCGAGGTCGATCTGCTTGACCTTGCTGTCGACGTCGTAGGAGTACGTCATCGTCGTGCCGGTGGCGCCGTCGACCTGCGTCTTCAGGCGGCCGGCCGTGTCGTAGGCGTACGTCGAGGTGCCCGAGGCGTCCGTCCGGGACGTCATCGCGCCGTCGCCGTCATAGGCGAAGGACGAGGCGCCGGACGGTCCCGACGTCGACAGGAGCAGGTCCCGGTCGTCGTACGTGAACGTGTCCCTGCCGGTGTCGGAGTCCGTGCCCGTCACCGAGGTGACGCGGTCGTCGGAGTCGTAGGCGTAGGTGTGGTCGACCGTCTCGGCCTCCGCGCCGGTGCCGGACTGCTTCACCAGCCGGCTCTTGGCGTCGTACTCCTGGGTGACGACGACTCCGCCCGGGGAGCGCTGCTCCTTGGTGCGGCCGGCCGCGTCGTACACCGTGGTGAAGGTGCGGTCGGCGAGGTCGGGGTGGGCCGGGGTGGACGGTTCGATCACCGACTCGGGCAGCCCCCACGTGTTGTAGGTCGTGATGAACGGGTTGCCGCGGCCGTCGGTGAAGCGCGTGGGGTTGCCCGCCACGTCGTAGCCGAAGGTCGTGGTGATGGACTCGGTGGCCGAGACGGGTTCGACCGCCTTGGTGACCAGGCCCGTCGGGTCGTACGTGTACGTCGTGCTGTGCCCGCGGGGGTCGGTCGCCGACACCGCGTTGCCCGCGCGGTCGTACGCCGTGCGGCTGGTGCGCAGCACCGCGCCCGACGTGTCCAGGTCGCTGGTCTCCGTCAACTGGCCGTAGCCGTCGTAGGTGTTGCGGGTGCCGGTGCCGTCCGGGTTCGTCGCGGTGAGGACGTCGCCGTCCATGGTGTACGTGAACTTCGAGGTGTTGCCGGCGCCGTCGGTCACCTCTGTGACCTCGCCGAGCGCGTTGTACTTGTACGACTCGGCCACACCCGCCGCGCTCACGGTCCGGGACAGGTCGCCGCCCGGCGCGTCGTACTCGTTGATCGACGTGTACGCCCGCTGCGTCGGCTGACGCACGATGTCCGTGCTGGTCAGCTCACGCCCGAGGTAGTCCCAGGTCGACTCCTCGCGCGCCCCGCCGGGCCGCGTGGCCGACAGCAGGTCGCCGTTGGTGGAGTAGACGAACGTGGACTTGCCGCCGCCGGGCTCGGTGACCGAGGCCACGTCGCCGAGCTGGGTGTAGGTGTACGTCGTGCGGTTGCCCAGCGGGTCGACCTCCGCGGTGACCTGGCCGAGCTCGTTGTACTCGTTCCAGGCGGTCGCGGTGACCGGGGTGGTGGACCCCGGCGCGGTGTAGCCCGGGGACGTGGTCGAGGTCTCCTGCCCCTCCGCGTCGTAGGCGACGGTCGTGACGTTGCCGAGCGGGTCGGAGGTCTCCGTCGTCTCGCCGAAGGTGTTGTAGCCCGTCATCGAGATCGGGCGGACGGAGGAGGCCGCGCCGCCGCCGGTCTCCGCGTTGACGGCGGGCTCGGTGACCGTGGTCTGCTGCGCCGCCTCGTCGTAGCCGTAGTCGGTGGTGTTGCCGACCGCGTCGGTCATCGACGTGGGCAGGCCGCGCTGGTCCAGCTTCCATGTCGTCGTGCGGACCGAACTGCCCGCCGCGGGAAGCGTGCCGCCGTACACCGCGGACACCTGGGAGGCGGTCAGCGCCTCGCCGTAGACCTGGACGTCGGCGATGGCGGCCTGCGTGTTCTCGGCGTAGGCGCCGTTGTACAGACGCCGTCCGAGCTGGAGCGGACCGGTGGACTCCCAGGGGGTGGTGAAGGCGGTCGTGGTCCCGGACTGGGCGCCGTTGACGTACAGCTTGAGCGACGCGGAGGCCTGGTCGTACACACCGGTGAGGTGGGTCCAGACGCCCGACGTCACCGCCGAGGTGCCGGAGGAGGCGCGAATGGTCGCCGCGTTGGTCGCGTCGGCCGCGTGGCGGTTGAAGGTCCAGCCGTACGCCGTGGAGTAGTACAGCTGGAAGCCGCTGGCGGTCTTGCCGTCCTGGGCGACGACGTCGCTGTTGGCGGTGGTCGAGTTGAGCTTGACCCACGCCGAGACGGTGAAGCTGCCACCGGTGTTGACGGCGGGCCCGCTCGACTGGGCGTAGGAGCCCGCGCCCTTGACGACGATCGCTCCGCCCTTCTCGGTGGAGCGGGTCACGGCGCTGGTCAGCGTCAGCTTGTTGTTGCCGCCCGAGGAGTCCTGAGCGGTGAGGCCGCTGGTCTCGGCCAGCTTCCAGCGGGCCACGGGGGCGGTGGTGCCGTCGTGGACGGTGGTGCCGGTGATGTTGCCGAGGTTGTCGTAGCGACTGTCCACCTGGTCGGTGTCACCGGTCGCCGGGTCGGTCTCGGACTCGGTCACGACGTTGTCGTCCGGGTCGTAGGAGACCTTCGTGGTGCGGTTGACGCCGGTCGGGTCGAGCACCGACGAGGTGACGCGGTCGGCGGCGTCCACCGCGAACGTGGTGGTGGTGCGGCCGTCATTGGTGACCTGCTTGATCAGGTTGCCGGCCAGGTCGTAGGTGTTGTCCTGCTCGACGAACTGCTTGCCGGTCGCCGGGTCCTTGCGCACGACCGACGCCGCGAGGCCGTCGTCGGTGTAGGTGTACGCCGTCACCCAGCCCATCGCGTCGGTGAGGGAGGCGAGCCGTCCCGCCGGGTCGTAGGCCCGGGACTCCTGGACCAGGGTGCTCGGCGACTTCGGGTCGTTCGGGTCGCCGGTGTGGTTCAGGAGGCTGGTGGTCAGCGGCCGCCCCTCGGCGTCGAAGGTGTAGGCGTTGACGTTGCCCTCGGGGTCGGTCTCCTTCACCTTGTTGCCGTAGACGTCGTACTCGAAGGACGTGGTGTCGCCGCCCGGGTCCGTCCGCGAGACGAGCCGGTTGTAGGCGTCGTACGTCATCGAGGTGGTGCGCGAGGCGTCTCCGCCGGTCAGGTCGGCGACGGTCTGCGACACGATGTTGCCGTCGTCGTCGAAGACGGTGGTCGACTTGGCCTGGTGCCTGGCGCCGGTGACGCGGTTGGTGACCGGGGGGCTGGTCTCGGTGACGACCTGGTCGTTCTTGTCGTACGTCCAGGAGGTGGTGAGGCCGCTCGGCTGGGCGTCGGAGATCTCCGTCTTGCTGCTCTGCCTGCCGATGTCGTCGTAGGTGTACTTGACCTTCGCGCCGTTGGCGTCGAGGGTCTCGGCGAGGTCTCCGTCGGCGAAGTAGACGTACTTCGTCCGCTTGCCGCCGGGAGTCGTGACCGTGTCCATCAGACCGGCCGGCGCGACCGCCGTGCCGCCCTCGGCGGCCGGCGTCGACGACGTGGTGTAGGTCGTGGACGCCGTACGGCCGCCCGGGTGACCTGCCACCGGCGGGCCGGTGACGGTGAGCAGGTTGCCGCCGGCGTCGTAGGTGTAGCTGGTCAGGTACGTGTTGTCGGTGGCGGACGCGGAGCGGGCGTCCCGCTCGGTGAGGAGCAGGTCGTTGCGCGGGTCCATCGCCGGGAAGGCGGTGGTCGCGTCGGGGTAGTACGTGTAGTACTCGGTGGCGCACTTGTCGGCGGCCGTGTCCTGGCAGTCGGTCTGCGAGACCGTGTTGCCGCGGATGTCGTGACCGGTGATGCTCCGGTTGCCGTTGGCGTCGGTCACCGTGTGCAGGAAGCCGGACGTGTCGTAACCGTACGTCGTCCGCTTGCCGTTGGTGTCGATCGCGGCCAGCAGACGGTTGCCCATCTCCGCGTCGTACACGTAGGTCAGGGTCTTGTCGGTCGGGTCGGTGAGCGTGACGGTGCGCACCGGTGCGACGCCGGACGAGGCCTTGTAGGCGGACCAGTGCTGCTCGACCTGGTCCTCGGTCAGGGCGTGGTCGTAGGCCGCGACCTCGGCGATGGAGCCGTTGAAGAAGCTCACGTCACCGGGCGAGCTGAACCACTTGTTGAAGCCCGCGCCGATGAACGTGCGGGTGTTGGACTGGTCGTTCACCCCGCTGGCGAGGTCGGCCTGCTTGACGCCGTCGACGTACAGGGTCTGCTTGGCGCCGTCGGCGGTCAGGACCGCGTGGTGCCAGACGTTGTCGGTGACGGCCTTCGTGGACCCGAAGTCCGCGTTCGCGGTGCCCGAACTCCACCAGTGACCGCGCAGCTTGCCGTCCGCGCCGACGTACAGCGTGGGAGTCCAGGTGCCGGACGGGGCGGACAGGGTCGGCGGCTGCGACTGGTCGGAGAGGAGCGTGCCGGGACGGGCGGTCTTGAACCACAGCTCGACGGCTCGTTGCGAGGAGCCGTGCCAGGGGGTGTACGGGATCTCGGCGTACGACGAGGTGCCGTTGAAGGAGGCGGCGGTCACGTCACCGGCGCCGAACGGGCCGGCCACGCCCTGCGTGACGGTGTTGTTCGTGCCGAAGCCGGTGTGCACCTCGTTCGCTGCCTGCGGCGCGCCGAGGGTGTCGGCGAGGCGCCAGTACCCGGTCGGGGCGGAACCCATGACCGCCGAGCGGTAGACCTGCGAAGAACCCTTGACGGCGGACGGGTTGAGCTTCCAAACGCCCCCGTCGCCGTCCGTGACCTGCTGGACGAGGTCGTCGGTCGTGCCGTACTCGACCTTCGCCTGGACCTTGCCGCCGGGCGTGGTGATCTTGTCGAGCAGTCCGGTGGACCGCTTGGCGGCCTGGAACTGCGCGGTGATCGCCGACGGGTCGAGGGGCTCCGAGTAGATCGCTGCCTCGGCCATCTGGCCGGTGTAGTGCCCGAGCTTGTCGTCCGGGTTCATCGCCGGCCAGCCATGGGTGTTCACACCCGCGCCGAGCGAGATCCAGGGCTGCTCCCAGTCGTTGATGGCGCCGGTCAGCGAGCCCTGGGAGACGCCGTCCAGGTACAGGGTCTGGCTGCTGGCCTGGCCCGTGAGGACCGCGTTGTGCCACTGGCCGTCGGTGACCGTGGCGGTGGAGACGGCGGTGGGGCTGCAGCTCGGCGACATGGCGAGGCAGCCGCGCAGCTTGCCGTCGGTGCCGACGTAGACCGCGGGGGTGTTCTTGGTCGTGTTGGCGACGGGGTCGGAGTCGCTCAGCGGCTTGTCGCCGTAGTAGAAGAGGACGCCTCCGGGCGTGGTGGTCTTGAACCACAGGGAGACCGTCATGTACGACGGCGTCGCGCCGGGCGCGGACGGCATCTCGACGTAGGACGTGGTGCCGTTGAAGGTGGCCGTCTTCTGGGTCGAGCCCGCCAGCAGGGAGGAGCTGCCCAGGGTCACATCGTGGTAGAGGCCGTTGTAGCGACCCTGGTTGGTGTCGACCGTGTCCGTGGCGACGGTCGTGCCGCTCGCCTCACCGAGCCGCCAGTAGGCGTAGGGGTCGGCGTCGAGGACCGTGGTGCGGTAGTGGTTGCCGGTGGCGTAGCCGTACGTGGTGCACTTGGCCGGGCTCGCCGGCGGGCAGACCGAGGTGAGCCGGTCGCCGGAGTAGCCGTACTTCCAGGTCTGGACGGTGGTCGCGTCACCCGTGACCGAGGGGTCGGTGGCGACGGAGTCGACGTGCGCGGCGCTCGCCCCGGAGGGGGTCGTCCAGGTCAGCGTCAGGGACCGCTTGGCCGTGCTGTTGGTGATCTTCGTCAGCTGCTTGGAGGCGTTGTACGTGAACGTCTCGGCGCGGCCGGCGTAGTCCTTGATGCCGGAGATCGCGTACGTGCCCGCCTTGGCGGTGGCCTGCTTGAAGGCGTACTCGGTGAACTCCTTGTCCGTCAGCGTGTATCCGCCGGACACCGCGAGCAGCCGGGCGTACCGGCCGAGCGGGGGCTGGAACGTGCCGTCGGTGTTGCGGCCGAAGGCGACCTGCTCACCGCCGGGGTAGGTGACGATCACGCTGGTGACCGCGCCGGAGGGGTCCTTGACCTCGGCGGCCTTCATGTCGGCGACCGTCGACCAGCCGGCGCCGAAGGCCTGGTCGGTGCGCGGGTCGAGGCTGTTGTAGGAGCGGTCGATCTGGAGCGAGGGGCCGACGACCTCGACGTCCGCGTCGGTGTCATCGGTGGTGTAGTTGCCGTCCGAGGGGTCGAAGTCGTGCCCGTCGGTGTTCTGGGCGAGGCCCGAGGTGACCGGCGGCTGCGGTACGGCGGTGGTGAAGCGGCTGGAGTAGGTCACTTCCTGGTAGCCGTCGGACACGCCGACGTACCAGGCGTAGTTCTTGGACCACTTGAGCTTGCCCGCGGGTATCTTCCAGCTGCCCTTGGCCAGGGCGCCGGACGTGACGACGGGGGTGGTGCTGCCGGAGTCGGCGTCGTACACCTCGAAGGTGTAGGTCAGGGCCGGGTTGGGCCACTTGTCGGCGTCGCTCGCGTAGACCAGCAGCTCCGGCTGGAGGGTGTTGGCCTGGAAGTTCTCCGGCGGGTACTGGGCGTTGACCTGCGGCTGGGTGTTGGCCGCGTAGGTCAGGTCCAGCGAGGGACGCATGGCGGCGGTCGCCGAGTCGTCGGAGTGGAACCGCTTCCAGTGCAGCCCGTCCGAGGTCGGAGCGGCCATCGCCAGACCGTAGTTGGCGCCGCCGGTGGCGACCTGCGTGAACCACGGCGTCGACAGCGTGACCGGCATCTTCACACCGACGTCGGTGCTGCCGTCGCTGTTGCTGCACGAGGCGCCGGGCGCGACGGTCGCCGTGCCGATGGCGGAACCGTACGAGGGACCGGGGTAGGCGGTGGTCGTCGAAGGCGACCACGACTGCGTCACCGGGTACACCGAGAACGGCGTCGCGGTGCACGTCGACGACCACATCGCGTACACGTTGAGGGTCGCGGCGGAGACCTTCTGGCCGGCGATCTTGGAGCTCAGCGTGGAGAACTGCAGGAAGGAGTTCGCCTTGTTGGTGCCCGAGTCGTACGAACCGACCTTGATCTGCGCCTCGTTGGAGCGGTTGATGCTCGCGTCGGACTGCACGTACGTCGCCTCGCTGGAGGCGACGACCGTCGTCGGATCGACGGTGACCGGGTAGACCCGCTCGGGGTCGTCCAGCCAGGCCCGGTCGGCGGTCATCCGCAGCGCCGGCTCGCCGTCCACGGTGGTGAGTTCGTAGGAGACCTGCTGCGAACGCGTGCCCTCGCCCGAGCGGGGGTCGATGCGGGAGTCGACCATGAAGGCGTGCGGGATGCTCGCGGTCACCTTGCCGTCGGCGCCGGTGAACTCCACGTCGCCGTTGTCGGCGAGGCGCGGGGTCAGCCCCTTGGCGTCCAGCCGGAACACCCAGGAGTCGGCCGCGTCCTTGGAGTGCAGGACGACGTTCTCCTTGAACCCGTCGGCGGTGGGGACGAGTTCCACGTCCGTGCCGGGCAGGACACCGGCGTAGACGAGGGTGCCGTCGCGCTTCTCGGCCGCCGTGACCTCGCGGGCGCCCTGGAGGGTGTACGACAGCGCGCGGCCGTCGCCGAGTTCGACGGAGGCCAGTTCCTCGTCGCGGGAGTCCGGGGCGAACTCGACGTCGAGGGAGTTGGCCTCCTGCGTGAACCGTCCGTCCTCGCCCTTGACCAGGCCGGTGTCGATCGGCTGCCAGGTGCCGTCGGCGTCCTTGAAGTTGGCCCGGCCGGTGTAGTGGCGGATCGTGGTGGAGCCGTCGGCGTTGACGAAGTAGTCCGACATGGCGGTGGACTTGGCCGCGTCACGCTCGCTGGTGGCGGGGTCGAAGCTCTTCGCCGTGGCGGTCGCGGAGCCCGTCGTGACCTTGTCGGTCTCGTCCACGGGCCGCTCGTACACGTCGAGTTCGCCCTTGCCCTCGCCCGGCGCGCGCCCCACCCCGTCGTCGGCGCTGGTGGCGGCGGTCGAGGCGGTGTGGCTCTTGCCCTCGGCGGTGCCGCCCTGCTGGTCGGGCGTGTCGAGCGGCGACTCACCGGCCCACTCCCACAGACCGGACAGCGACAGCTCGGGCATGCTCAGCGCGGGCAGCGTGGCGCCCGTCGCCGCCGCCGTCTCGGTGGTGAGGGTGAAGGAGAAGAAGACGAGAACAGATAGCGCCGTGGTCCTCATCCTGCGCCTGCCGGTTCGACCCGGCGGAAACAGGCGAGTACCACGCCCCCGTTGCTTGCGCATGGACAGCCTTTACGTGGTTCTTACAGAACCTCGCAAGGTTTGCTGATTCGCGAACAAAATTTCTACACGAGATCCCCATGTTTATGTGATCTTTACTGAGTGGTGATCAGTTTGCGGCTGTTCAGGACCTCTTGTCCGACGCGGCGTCCCGGATCTCCCGCTCCACCGCGGCCTTGAGACCCTCCCCCGGCGGTACGACGGTGACGTTGTTCTTCGCCGTCGCCACACCCTTGCCCACCACGAGGAACGGCAGGGACGGATGCTGGGGGGCGATCGCTTCGACGGCTTGTGCCTGCGGTGTGCCCACCGTCAGGACGACCTCGCACTGCCGCTGCACGAGCCCGTTGAGGAACGGCCGGACGTTGGCCGCCGACTGCTCCCCCGTGACCGGCACCCAGCTCACCCTGGCCCGGGTCTCCTCGGACGCCTGCTGCATCCCGTCCCACACCGAGGAGGCGACCGTCCCCTGGGCTATGCCGTCCGCACCGGTCAACAGGCAGGCGTCGACGTCCTGGTACTCCCGTGCCCGGGAGTCGGGGGGCCGGTTCCCGTCCTCGTCCCCGCCGAGGAGCAGCCACAGGCCGCCCGCCAGGGCGAGCAGCGCGACGGCGACACCGCCCGCCAACCTGCCCCGGCGGCTGCGCACCGCCTCCGCCACCCTGTTCACCAGGGCCGGGGCCCACGCCCCGCGCTCGGGGTTCTGCTTGCTGTTGCTGCGCCAATTGCGCCGGGTCTTCATGGGAAGCCCCCCTCGACTCTCGGGTCGGTGCGGCTGTGCACCGGTGACTGACTGGACGGTGGACCGCGCCCGATCGGACGGCGCGGGGGCCGGCCGGATCAGGCCGTATCGACGGTGACACCCGCGCCGACGACGCCCGCGACCGGCACGCCCCGGACGGGCACGTGCTCGGGCGTACGGCCCGCTGGGCACGCAGATGCCTACGGCCCGCTCGGCACGCTGATCGAGGGGCCGGGCGCGGCAGACGTCAGCGGATCGCGCCGGGGCCTCGCCCCGGGCCTCGTCGGTCGCGGGGGTGTCGCGTCATGGTCCCTCGGCGGTGGGAGGCGTGTCGCGCCGGGGTTCAGCCCAGGCCGAGCAGGATGCCGAGGAGCACCGCGCCCGCCGCCGCGGGGCCCATGATCTCCCAAGCCCAGCGGATCGTCACCTCGCCCTGGGCGCCGCCCGCCTTCTCCCGCACCTCGCGCAGGAGCCGCAGCTCGTGGATGATCTTGTCGCCTTCGGCTCTCACCGGGCCCTCGGGAGCGCCCGTACCGGTACGCGCGTTCGCGCCGCGCGCGGTCGGTTCGCCGCCGCCGAAGCCGCCGAACCCGCCCAGGCCCCCGGCTCGACGGCCGCCCCGGCCGCCGCCGCGTCCCTCGCGGTCCGCCTCCGCTCTGGCCTCCTGCCGGTTCGCCTTCTTGCGGGCGCGCAGGGAGACCGGGATCGCCCACAGCTGGAACTTCGCCCCGGCGTGGGTGACGACCTCGTTGGAATAGCCGGACCGGAGGGAGTCGACCTCGCCCCAGGGGAGTGCGATCACCCGGAACGGGTTGCGCACGCGCAGACGATCCTCGTTGGCGTACACCGCGGGGCGGACCGTGAACGCGACGATCAGCGGCACCAGAAGGAGCAGCGTCGCCAGCGCCAGCCACGGCGTGCGGCCCTTGCCGGCGAGGATCGCGTCGAGGCCGAGCCAGCCGACGAGCCCGAGCAGCAGCACTCCGGCCGCGATGCCGGAGGGGGACCGGTAGATGCGGTCCTTGGACTCGGGCGCCGGGGGCCGCGGTGCTGGTGACTGGTCTTCCGGGGTCGTCATGCCCCCGATTCTGCCGCAGCGCCCCGCGCCGGGCCGACCCGCCCGGACGCCGGGCGCCCGAGCGGCGGTGAGCGGGAACGCCGGCCTTTCCAAGCCCTCGGCCCCGCCCCCTCGCCGACGGGCCTCCTCTTCCACAACCACGCGGAGGTGAAACTCCCGTCCCGCCGTGAACAAGGGCGCAGACGGGCGCATCGGAAGGCCGGTACGGGCCGTACGGCGTCGGCGCAGGTCGCGCGCCCCGCCATACGGGTGATGTTCCGTCAGCTCTCTTGTCACTCCCTCACCCGCATGGATCAATGGACATACCGGTGGGCGGCCCATCCCATTCGGGGTAGCGCGTATCGCTGATGCTCGCGACCTGTCTCATGTGCGTCCGTCGCACATGCAGCCGCGCTGCAGCCCATGCCGAGCGCTGGACGACAGGTCTTCGGCGGCTCGTCGAAGGCCGTCACAGCGACCAAGATCGTGGCCTCTGACCCCGGCACCCTGATCGTCCGACGTCCCCACTCGGACCCTCTTCCCTGCCCATGCGGCAGTGCCGACCCGGCCCAGAACCACTCCGGCACCCGCGGGGCGCGAGCGCCGTGCCTCGCACACACCACAACCTCGTCCAGGAGGACAGCCATGTCTGCACCCAGCCTGCTCCCCGTCCTGTCGACGCCGACGCTGATCGCCGCCGTGCCCGGCTTCGGGCCGACCACCGGCGGCAACAGCGTCCTGCTCATCGGCACCAACCTCGGCGGCGCCACCTCGGTCACCTTCGGGGGCACACCCGCGACCATCGTCTCCCAGGACCTCTTCGGCTTCCTGATCACCGTGGTCGCGCCCCCGCACGCCGCCGGCAACGTGCCCGTCGTGGTGACCACCCCGGCCGGCGCGAGCACGCCCGCGAACTACACCTACGTGGGACCGGTCGTGCCGTCGCCGCCGACGGTCCTCGTCTTCACCCCGCCGACCGGCCCGACGACCGGCGGCACCCCCTTCACGATCGTGGGGACCAACCTCACCGGCGCCAGCGTCACCTTCGACGGGGTTCCCGCCGTCGGCGTGAACGTCGTCGCGGGCGTCCTGCTCACCGGCGTCACCCCGCCGCACGCCGCCGGGAACGTCCCCGTCGTCGTGACCACGCCGGCGGGCAGCACCACCGTCGCCGGCGGGTTCACCTACGTCGGTCTGCCGCTGCCCACGGCGGTCTCCATCACCCCGTCGGTGGGCGCCACCGTCGGCGGCACGCCGATCGCCATCATCGGCACCAACCTCGCCGGGGCCAGCGTGACCATCGGCGGCGTCCCGGCGACCAGCGTGGTCGTCGACGTCACCGGCACCGTGCTGGCGGCCATCACGCCGGCCGGAGTGGCCGGGAACGCGGCGGTCGTCGTGACGACGCCGGCCGGCAGTGTGACCGTCGCCGGCGGGTTCACCTACGTGTGACAGAGGCGCGTGCGGGCCGGACGGCGATCGCCGCCCGGCCCGCACGCGTGCGTGGGTCCCGTCACGGCGGCCGACGGACCACCGACCGGATTCCTCTGCTGCAAAATCGATCCTTCCCGCAGGGATCAAGGCCGGCAGGACGGCCTTCTCCATTAGCGATCGATGACGCATACACCGGACAATATTTTCAGTAATGGAATAGCGAACCACCCTCCCCTGGAATGCGCTCCTGAATACGCCCCTCCGATCGGGTGACGGGAGTTCATATCCCTTGCGGCATATTCCGCATTCTGCGTCACTGGAGGTATCCAACCGGTGGGCAGCCCAACCTCTCCGGGGGGCGCGGTGTCCGGCCCGGCCGCTGTCTGCCTTGCGCGTAGGGCAGCCCAGCATCGAGCTCGACGTCGCGATGGGCACCCCCCGAGAGGAATGGATCCCCCAGCCGGCGTCATTTCCTTGGCGCCGGCTGGGCGGTTGGTCATCCACCCCGCGAAAGTCCACAAAACGGCTCCTGCCGGACGGTGTGGACAATTCCCCGGTCAAGGCGCGGCAATTCAGATATCCGCCGGTGTTCGTCACTCCGGCGATGACCTCGCCTCTGGCGCCGCTCACCCCGTATTCACCATTCCCCGCCGGTTCCCGGCGGGAGGCCGCCGCAGCGCCGGCCCACCGGCGTGCCCACTGGACGCCACTCCGGAACCGCCCCCGATCCGCCGCCGGGGTGTACACCCGCTACGCGCGTAGATATGCTCGTCTGGTGACCATGCCCACCAATGCACCCACCGCAGCTCACGCACTCGCGGACGTCACGACGTCCGACAGCTCGCTGCGCCGCTTCCTCCACGGGCTGCCCGGCGTCGACACGGTCGGCCTGGAGGCGCGCGCCGCATCCCTCGGCACCCGATCCATCAAGACGACCGCGAAGGCGTACGCCATCGACCTGGCCATTTCCATGGTCGACCTGACGACGCTGGAAGGCGCGGACACCCCGGGCAAGGTCCGGGCGCTCGGCGCGAAGGCGGTCCACCCCGACCCCACCGACCGCACCACGCCCGCCACGGCCGCGGTCTGCGTGTATCCGGACATGGTGGCCGCCGCCAAGGCCGCCGTCGCCGGCTCCGGCGTGAAGGTGGCCTCCGTCGCCACCGCCTTCCCGGCCGGCCGCGCCGCGCTCGACGTGAAGCTTGCCGACGTCCGTGACGCCGTCGCCGCGGGCGCGGACGAGATCGACATGGTCATCGACCGCGGGGCGTTCCTCGCGGGCCGGTTCGGCAAGGTGTACGACGAGATCGTCGCCGTCAAGGAGGCCTGCGGCGACTCCGCCCGGCTCAAGGTCATCTTCGAGACGGGCGAGCTGTCGACCTACGACAACATCCGCCGCGCCAGCTGGATCGGCATGCTCGCGGGCGCCGACTTCATCAAGACGTCCACCGGCAAGGTGGCCGTCAACGCGACGCCCGCGAACACCCTCCTCATGCTGGAGGCCGTCCGCGACTTCCGCGCCCAGACCGGCGTCCAGGTCGGTGTGAAGCCGGCCGGCGGCATCCGCACCACCAAGGACGCGGTCAAGTTCCTCGTCCTGGTCAACGAGACCGTGGGCGAGGACTGGCTGGACAACCACTGGTTCCGCTTCGGCGCCTCCTCGCTGCTGAACGACCTGCTGATGCAGCGTCAGAAGCTGGCCACCGGCCGCTACTCCGGCCCCGACTACGTGACGGTGGACTGATCACCATGGCATCCGCATTCGAGTACGCCCCGGCTCCCGAGTCCCGCTCGGTCGTCGACATCGCGCCGTCCTACGGCCTCTTCATCGACGGCGAGTTCGCCGACGCGGCGGACGGCAAGGTCTTCAAGACGGTCTCCCCGTCCACCGAGGAAGTCCTCTCCGAGGTGGCCCAGGCCGGCGCCGAGGACGTGGACCGGGCCGTACGGGCCGCCCGCAAGGCGTTCGGGAAGTGGTCGGCGCTTCCGGGCTCCGAGCGCGCGAAGTACCTGTTCCGCATCGCCCGCATCATCCAGGAGCGCAGCCGTGAGCTCGCCGTCCTGGAGACGCTGGACAACGGCAAGCCGATCAAGGAGACCCGCGACGCGGACCTGCCGCTCGTCGCCGCGCACTTCTTCTACTACGCCGGCTGGGCCGACAAGCTCGACCACGCCGGCTTCGGGCCCTCGCCCCGTCCGCTGGGCGTCGCCGGCCAGGTGATCCCCTGGAACTTCCCGCTGCTGATGCTGGCCTGGAAGATCGCTCCGGCGCTCGCCACCGGCAACACGGTCGTCCTCAAGCCGGCCGAGACCACCCCCCTGTCGGCGCTGTTCTTCGCGGACATCTGCCGCCAGGCGGGCCTGCCCAGGGGCGTCGTCAACATCCTGCCCGGCTACGGCGACGCGGGCGCCGCGCTCGTCGCCCACCCGGACGTGAACAAGGTCGCCTTCACCGGCTCCACCGCCGTCGGCAAGGAGATCGCCCGCACGGTCGCCGGCAGCCACAAGAAGCTCACGCTGGAACTGGGCGGCAAGGGCGCCAACATCGTCTTCGACGACGCGCCGATCGACCAGGCCGTCGAGGGCATCGTCGGCGGCATCTTCTTCAACCAGGGCCAGGTCTGCTGCGCGGGCTCGCGACTGCTCGTCCAGGAGTCGATCCACGACGAGCTGCTGGAGTCGCTGAAGCGGCGGCTGTCCACCCTGCGCCTCGGCGACCCGCTGGACAAGAACACCGACATCGGCGCGATCAACTCCGCCGAGCAGCTGGCCCGGATCACCGCGCTCGCCGACCAGGGCGAGGCCGAGGGCGCCGAGCGCTGGTCGCCGGCCTGTGAGCTGCCCACGTCCGGCTTCTGGTTCGCCCCGACGCTGTTCACCAACGTCACCCAGGCGCACACCGTCGCCCGCGACGAGATCTTCGGCCCGGTCCTGTCGGTCCTCACCTTCCGCACCCCGGACGAGGCCGTCGCCAAGGCGAACAACACGCCGTACGGCCTGTCGGCGGGCATCTGGACGGAGAAGGGCTCGCGCATCCTCGCGGTGGCGAGCAAGCTGCGGGCCGGCGTCGTCTGGTCCAACACGTTCAACAAGTTCGACCCCACCTCGCCGTTCGGCGGCTACAAGGAGTCGGGCTTCGGCCGCGAGGGCGGCCGACACGGCCTGGAGGCGTACCTCGCCCCGTCGAGCCCGGAGGGCGAGCGATAAATGAGCACAGTCGATAAGTCCGAGCAGCAGCGTCTCAGCGTCTTCAAGACCTACAAGCTGTACGTCGGCGGGAAGTTCCCGCGTTCCGAGAGCGGCCGGGTGTACGAGGTGAGCGACTCGAAGGGGAAGTGGCTGGCGAACGCGCCCCTGTCCTCCCGCAAGGACGCCCGGGACGCGGTCGTCGCCGCCCGCAAGGCGTTCGGCGGCTGGGCGGGCGCGACGGCGTACAACCGGGGCCAGGTCCTGTACCGGGTCGCCGAGATGCTCGAGGGCCGGAAGAACCAGTTCGCGCACGAGGTCGCCGACGCGGAGGGCCTGTCGAAGTCGAAGGCCGCCGAGCAGGTCGAGGCGACGATCGACCGCTGGGTCTGGTACGCGGGCTGGACCGACAAGATCGCCCAGGTGCTGGGCGGCGGCAACCCGGTCGCGGGGCCGTACTTCAACCTGTCCTCCCCCGAGCCGACGGGCGTGGTGGCCGTCCTGGCCCCGCAGGAGTCGTCGTTCCTGGGCCTGGTGAGCGTGCTGGCCCCGGTGATCGCGACGGGCAGCACGGCGGTCGTGATCGCCTCCGAGAAGGCCCCGCTGCCCGCCCTCTCCCTCGGTGAGGTCCTGGCCACCTCCGACGTCCCCGGCGGAGTCGTCAACGTCCTCTCCGGCCGTACGGCGGAGCTCGCGGCGCCCCTCGCCGCCCACCAGGACGTCAACGCGATCGACCTCGCGGGCGCGGACGAGGCGCTGGCGAAGGAACTGGAGATCGCCGCCGCGGACAACCTGAAGCGCGTCCTGCGTCCACAGCCTGTGGACGACTGGTCCGCCACCCCGGGCATCGACCGCATGACGGCGTTCCTGGAGACCAAGACGGTCTGGCACCCGACGGGATCGCTGGGCGCGTCGGGCTCGTCGTACTGACACCGGGCCGCACGTCGTGCAGCGCAGGCCGGGTCTCTCCGGACGGAGGGACCCGGCCTGTTCGTTCGGGAGGTGGGCCCCACGGGAAGCGGTCAGGCTCCCAGCAGGCCCGCCGCCTGGCCGACCACCGGCATGCTGCGGAACGACTCCGCCTGGGCCACCTGGCCCGTCAGCATCTGGGACTTCAGGGGCTGGAAGTCGGCGAGCTGGGTGCCCACGCCGTTGTCGAGGGGGTCCACCCCGGTACCGGCGAGGGGGTTGGGCTTGAGGTCCGCGACGGGGCCGGTGGCGTAGCCGACCGTGCCGGTCAGGGTCGCCAGGGCCGCCTGCGGGTCGACCTCGCCCAGGGAGGTGGGGCGGGTCTGCCCCAGGTCCAGGCCCGGCGCGGTGTCGGCGGCGGCGGTCCCCGCGCCCACGCCCAGCGCCGCCCCCGCCGTAGCGAGGGCGACCAGGGCGCGCCGGCCGGCGGGGTTCTTGGGGGAAGCGTGTCGGGCCATCGCGGCGCCCACTTTCTGGTGCGTTCGGTGATCGGGTCGACACGAAGGGTAGTTGGGGTGTGACGCGCGCTGCAAAGCCGACCCGCGGGGTCGTGACGGGGCCGGTCGATGCCTCACACTGGTGTCCCGTGAGTTCCCATCCGCCCATACCCGCGCGCGTCGTGCTGCTCTGCGGCCCCTCCGGCTCCGGCAAGTCCCTTCTCGCGGCCCGCTCCGGCCTTCCGGTGCTGCGGCTCGACGACTTCTACAAGGAGGGCGACGACCCGACCCTGCCGCTGGTGGCGGGGAGCTCCGACATCGACTGGGACCATCCCGGCTCCTGGGACGCGGACACCGCGATCGCCGCGATCACCGAACTGTGCCGCACGGGCCGTACCGGCGTACCCGTCTACGACATCTCCCTGAGCGCCCGCACCGGCGTGGAGTCGGTCGACATCGGGCGGACCCCGCTGTTCATCGCCGAGGGCATCTTCGCCGCCGAGATCATCGGCCGCTGCCGTGAACTGGGCGTCCTGGCCGACGCGTTGTGCCTGAGCCGCGGTGCGGTGACGACGTTCCGGCGGCGCTTCCTGCGGGACTTGAAGGAGGGCCGCAAATCGGTTCCCTTCCTGCTGCGGCGTGGCTGGCGCCTGATGCGGACCGAACGCTCCATCGTGGCCCGGCAGTCGGCGCTCGGCGCGTACGCCTGCGACCGTGACGAGGCCATGGGCCGCCTGGCCTCCGCGGCGGCGGGCCGGCGCGCGCCGACGACGCGTACGGCCGCGTAGCGGGCGTACGGCGGCCCGCGGGGCGTCTCGCCGGGCGTACGGACGGCCTGCGGGCGCTCGGGACAGCACGAAAGCGGGGCTGGACGGACCCCCCGGCCCTCCAGCCCCGCTTCTTCGTGCTCCCCCGTGCTTCCCCCGCTTTCTTGCGCCTGCGTGTCCCCCCGCAGGCGCCCGGCGGCGTGGTGCGGTACCGCTCCCCGAGCTTCCCCCGTCGGGCCCCCCGGTACCGCTCCCCCGTGTTCCCCCGTACACCGGCTTCCCTGAACGGAGCCGGCTCCCCCGTTCACCTCAGGCGACGAGCTCGCCGAAGGCGTCCTCCTCGTCACGGCCGAAGCTGAGGACCTCGTCCTCGCGCAGCCGGCGGAGCGACCGCCAGATGCTGGACTTCACCGTGCCGACACTGATGTCGAGGATCTCCGCGATCTCCGGGTCGGTGCGGCCCTCGTAGTAGCGAAGGACCAGCATCGTGCGCTGGAGTTCGGGCAGCCGGGCCAGCGCCTGCCACAGGACGGCGCGCAGTTCGGTGCCGCGCATCGCGTCCGTGTCGCCGGCCGTCTCCGGCAGCTCCTCGGTCGGGTACTCGTTCAGCTTGCGGCGGCGCCACGCGCTGATGTGCAGGTTGGTCATGGTCCGGCGGAGGTAGCCGCCGACCGCGGCCTTGTCGCTGATCCGGTCCCAGGCCCGGTAGGTCGAGAACAGCGCGCTCTGCAGCAGGTCCTCGGCCTCGAACCGGTCCCCGGTGAGGTGGAACGCGGTCGCGTACAGGGAGGCGCGGCGCTCCTGTACGTAGGCGGTGAACGCCGCTTCGGCGTCCGCTGCCTCCGTCAGGGAGCGGCGCTCCCCCTGCTCCTCCCCGTACGCGACTCCCCCGTCGGCCGCCCTGGCGCTCTCCCCCGAGCGCCCGTCGACCACGGACATGAAGGTCGTGTGCTGACGTCCGGTGTTGCGAGCGCACCCCCGTCCGCTCGTAACACCGGACTTCTCGGAAACCCGGTGCACGTCGTGCAGACGCGTGACCACTGCGCTGTTGCTCAGCCCGTGCAGCGTGTTCATCTCGCGCCCCCCGTCGTGGACTTCCGGTGTTTCGGTCTCTTGTTCCGTGCGGCTCGCCGTCGGCGTTCCGCTCCCGGTCTCTCGCCTTCCGGCTCGCTTCCGGTCCTGCTTCCTTGCCTGTGCCGAAAAGCTTGCCGGGGTCACTTCATCGCCGTGTCCGCCGACTGTCACAGACCTGTCACAGGGGTCGCTCACGGCGACACCACAGATCGTTCACACGAGGCGGTGCTGCAACCGTCATGCCCCACAGGTCGAACGACGGGCCGCCATGGGCCAGAATGAGCCCGTGCCTTCCCTGTTGCTGATCGAGGACGACGACGCCATCCGTACGGCCCTGGAGCTCTCACTGACGCGCCAGGGACACCGGGTGGCGACCGCTGCGAGCGGTGAGGACGGTCTGAAGCTGCTGCGCGAGCAGCGGCCGGATCTGATCGTGCTGGACGTCATGCTGCCCGGCATCGACGGTTTCGAGGTGTGCCGGCGCATCCGGCGCACCGACCAGCTGCCGATCATCCTGCTGACCGCGCGCAGCGACGACATCGACGTGGTGGTCGGGCTGGAGTCCGGCGCCGACGACTACGTGGTCAAGCCTGTCCAGGGGCGGGTGCTCGACGCCCGCATCCGGGCCGTGCTGCGCCGCGGGGAACGGGAGTCGAACGACTCGGCGGCCTTCGGCAGCCTCGTCATCGACCGCGCGGCGATGACGGTGACGAAGAACGGCGAGGACCTCCAGCTGACCCCCACTGAACTGCGGCTGCTCCTCGAGCTGAGCCGGCGGCCCGGTCAGGCGCTGTCGAGGCAGCAGTTGCTGCGGCTGGTGTGGGAGCACGACTACCTCGGCGACTCCCGGCTGGTGGACGCCTGCGTCCAGCGGCTGCGCGCCAAGGTCGAGGACGTGCCGTCCTCCCCGACCTTGATCCGTACCGTGCGCGGAGTCGGCTACCGCCTGGACAACCCTCAGTGATCCGACGGCAAGGGGGGATCCGCGGCTGGTCCGCGGCGCGCAAGGGACACATCGCACGGCTGCGTTTCACGAGCCTGCGGCTGCGGCTGGTGGTGGTCTTCGGGCTGGTGGCGCTGACCGCCGCCGTGTCCGCGTCCGGCATCGCGTACTGGCTCAACCGCGAGGCGGTGCTGACGCGTACGCAGGGCGCGGTGCTGCGGGACTTCGAGCAGGAGATGCAGAACCGGGCGGGCGCGCTGCCCGCCGATCCCTCGCAGGACGAACTGCAGCACACGGCCGGGCAGATGGCCAACAGCAGCCAGCGCTTCAGCGTGCTGCTCGTCGCCGAGGACGCGGGCGGCGCTGCGGTGTACGGCAGCTCCGGGGGCCTGAACGGCTTCTCGCTCCAGGACGTGCCCGAGTCGCTGCGCGCCGCGGTGAACCGCAAGCAGGACACCGGCGCGGGCAACAAGTCGCCGTACCACCTGTACTGGCAGCGGGTCGTCGACCACGGGACGCCGTATCTGGTGGCGGGGACGAGGGTGCTCGGCGGGGGGCCGACCGGCTACATGCGCAAGTCCCTCGAACCGGAGGCCAAGGACCTCAACTCGCTGGCGTGGTCGCTCGGGATCGCCACCGGGCTGGCGCTGGTCGGCGCCGCGCTGCTGGCGCAGGCTGCCGCGACGACCGTGCTGAAGCCGGTGCACCGGCTGGGGGTCGCCGCGCGCCGGCTCGGCGAGGGGCAGCTCGACACCCGGCTGCGGGTCTCCGGGACGGACGAACTGGCCGATCTGTCGCGGACGTTCAACCGGACGGCGGAGGCGCTGGAGAAACGGGTCGCCGACATGGCCGCCCGGGACGAGGCCTCGCGCC
This sequence comes from Streptomyces sp. NPDC101166, assembly GCF_044768125.1. NCBI lineage: Bacteria > Bacillati > Actinomycetota > Actinomycetes > Kitasatosporales > Streptomycetaceae > Streptomyces > Streptomyces sp. NPDC101166. The sequence goes on along the minus strand of NZ_JBIWPF010000010.1, from coordinate 157,350 downwards.
GCTTCGTGGCGGACATGAGTCATGAGCTGCGCACGCCGCTCACCGCGATCACCGCCGTCACGGAGGTGCTGGAGGAGGAGCTGGACGCCGAGTCCGGCGGCATCGACCCGATGATCGAGCCGGCGGTGCGGCTCGTGGTGTCCGAGACGCGGCGGCTCAACGACCTGGTGGAGAACCTGATGGAGGTGACCCGCTTCGACGCCGGCACGGCGCGGCTCGTGCTGGACGACGTGGACGTCGCCGACCAGATCACGCACTGCATCGACGCGCGGGCCTGGCTGGACGCGGTCGAGCTGGACGCCGAACGGGGCCTCCACGCGCGGATCGATCCGCGCCGCCTGGACGTGATCCTGGCCAACCTCATCGGCAACGCGCTCAAGCACGGCGGTTCGCCGGTGCGGGTGTCGGTGACGGCGGCGGACGACGAGATGGTCATCGCGGTGCGCGACCACGGCCCCGGCATCCCCGAGGACGTCCTGCCGCACGTGTTCGACCGGTTCTACAAGGCGAGCGCCTCCCGCCCGCGCTCCGAGGGCAGCGGTCTGGGGCTGTCCATCGCCCTGGAGAACGCCCATATCCACGGCGGCGGGATCACGGCCGCCAACTCCCCCGACGGAGGCGCGGTGTTCACGCTGCGACTGCCGCGGGGCGTCTCGGAACCGGAGGGGACGGACGCGGACGGCGAGGACCGGCAGAAGGACGTGCCGGGCGACATACGGAGCGACGTGCGCACGGAGGCGCAGCGGGACATGCGGGGGGACGCCTGATGAACGTACGAGGGAACGCTCGCCGTCGGCTCGCCCTGCCGCTGCTCGCGGGGCTCTCGGCTGTGCTGCTCGCCGGCTGCGGGATCCGGGCGACCGAGGTGCCGACCGACTTCGGCCCCGCGCCCTCCTGGGTGCGCTGCTCCCTCGCCGGGCCGGACGCTGCGGCGCAGAGCTCACGGGGCGTACCGGTGCGGGTGTTCCTGCTGTGCGGCTCGTCGCTGGTCGCCGTGGACCGGAGCCTGCCGGTGCCGGACGGCGCCGTGGACTCCGCGCGGCGCGTCCTGGTCGCCCAGGGCCTGCTGAACGAGCTGGCCGGGTCGCCGTCGGCGGCCGAGAAGGAGGCCGGCTACACGACGGACGTGAACGGCGGCGTCAAGGTGGCGGGGCCGCGCCCCGGGGATCCCGACGACGCGCTGCGGCTGAGCGTCTCCCCCGGCGACCTGACCTCGTACGCCCTCGCCCAACTGGTGTGCACGTTCTCCGACTCGGCGGCGGCCGAGGGGGACGGCTCGGTGGTGCTGGGCGGTCCGGACGCGGAGCGGCCGCGCCGGTACGCGTGCACGGACGAGGTGCGTTCACGGCCGGGCGCCAAGAAGCCGCCGTCCACGGCCATCGCCTGAGGACCCTCAGGACCCTTCGGGAAGCCCTTAAGGGTCGCCCGGGGAGTGACAGGGGGCACACCTGTCCCGGGCCGGAACCGATCGTGCCGGGGGGCGCGTCTAGGGGTTCGTGCAGCGTCAAGGCTCCATCGGCGGCAGCGCCGTGATCCGCATCCGTGCGACCGGGATCGTCCTCCTGGCCGCACACCTTCTGTTCGTCGCCTGGTGCACGCTGCGCCCGCTCGACGTCCCGTGGGTGATGCCCACCAATCTGCATCCCTTCGCCGGCATCCGCGCCGATCTGCGGCTGGGCTGGCCGCAGGCGGCGCGGCGCATATGCGAGGGACTCGCGCTGTTCGCCCCGGTGGGCGTGCTGCTGCCGCTGGCCCACGGCCGGCTGCGGGTCTCCCCGCTCGCCTCCTTCGTCCGTACGGTCGCTGCGGGCGCCCTGATGTCGCTGGCCGTCGAGCTGTTGCAGACCGGGGTGCCCGGTCGCGTCGTGGACGTCGACTCGCTGCTGTTGAACACGACGGGCGTGGCGCTGGCGCACGTGGCGGTGGTGCCGGCGGCCCGTGGCCGGCTGCGGCGCCGCAGTGAGCGCCGGCAGCGGCGGGCGGCCTGGGCGGACGAGGTGGCTCAGGGGAGGACCCCGACGATTCCCAGGGTCGGGATCGCCCCGTAGAGCGACGCTTCGTCCCCTTCGTCTCCTTAGCGTGGAAGGCAGTCGGGACGGCCGCACAGGGCCGCCTCGGACCGACGCTCGCGAAGGAGCCGCAGATGTCCGCCCTCGCCCGCCCCACGAACGACCGCGTGATCGCCGGAGTGTGCGCCGCGCTGGCCCGCCGGTTCGGCGTCTCCTCGACGACGATGCGCGTGCTGTTCCTGCTGTCCTGTCTACTGCCGGGCCCGCAGTTCCTGCTCTACATCGCTCTGTGGATCTTCCTGCCCGCGGAGGGCGGGAGCCGCGCGGCCTGGTGAGGCCGCAGGTCCGCCGACGGCGCCGAGCGCGGAACGCCGTCGGGGCGCGCCCGTGGGTACGGGTGCGCCCCGGCGACGGGTGAGGCGGGTCAGCCCAGGGGGATGCCGTTCACCGGGAGGCCGTGGGTCGGCAGACCCTGCACCGGCAGCCCGCCCAGGAGGCCCGCGACGGGCGCGGTGGGGCCCTGCGCGAGCACGTTCTCGGCGACCGGCTGCACGGCGGCCAGTCCCGCGCCGAGGGACGGCTGGGCCTGCTCCAGCACCCCGTCGGCGCCCGGCAGCGCCTGGGCGACGTTCTCCGCCGGCAGCGTCTTGGTGACGCCGTCCAGCGCCTGGGCGGCGTCCGGGACGGCCGGGGCGGCGTTGGCGGCGCCCGCGCCGACGGCGGCGAAGGCGGCGCCGAGGGCGGCGACGCCGAGGGTCTTGGCAGCAGACTGCTTCATGATGAATGCGTCCTCGAAGACAGGGGAACTGAGCGGTCCAAGACCGTAAACACGGAAAGGCGCCCACCGCAAACACCGAAATGCGGACGGACCGTGAAGGCCCGCCCGAATTCCGTGCCCCAGAATTGCGGGGTTCAGCTCTCCCCGGCCACGGAACCGCTGGTGGAAGCGGTCTGCTGGAACAGCCATTCGGACTTCAGCTCGGCATAACCGGGCTTGATCACGTCATTGATCATGGCCAGCCGTTCATCGAAAGGAATGAAAGCTGACTTCATAGCATTGACGGAGAACCATGCGAGGTCGTCGAGCGTATAACCGAATGCGTCGACAAGGTGCTCGAATTCCTGGCTCATACTGGTGCCGGACATCAGACGATTGTCCGTGTTGACGGTGGCGCGGAAGTGGAGCCGGCGCAGCAGTCCGATCGGGTGCTCGGCGTAGGAGTCGGCGGCCCCGGTCTGGAGGTTGGAGCTGGGGCACAGTTCGAGCGGGATCCGCTTGTCGCGCACGTAGGAGGCGAGCCGGCCGAGCTTCACCGAGCCGTCCTCGGCGACCTCGATGTCGTCGATGATGCGCACCCCGTGCCCGAGCCGGTCGGCGCCGCACCACTGGAGGGCCTGCCAGATGGACGGCAGCCCGAAGGCCTCGCCGGCGTGGATGGTGAAGTGGTTGTTCTCGCGCTTGAGGTACTCGAAGGCGTCGAGGTGCCGGGTGGGCGGGTAGCCGGCCTCCGCGCCGGCGATGTCGAAGCCGACGACGCCCGAGTCCCGGTAGCGGTTGGCGAGTTCGGCGATCTCCAGAGCGCGGGCCGCGTGCCGCATCGCGGTGAGGAGGGCGCCCACGCGGATGCGGCGGCCGTTGTCGCGGGCCAGCCGTTCGCCCTGCCGGAAGCCCTCGTTGACGGCTTCGACGACCTCCTCCAGGCTCAGTCCGCCGTCGAGGTGCTGTTCGGGGGCGTAGCGCACCTCGGCGTAGACGACGCCGTCCTCGGCGAGGTCCTCGGCGCACTCGCGGGCGACCCGCACGAGCGCGTCCCGGGTCTGCATCACGCCGACGGTGTGCGAGAAGGTCTCCAGATACCGTTCGAGGGAACCGGAGTCGGCGGCCTCCCGGAACCAGACGCCGAGCTTGTCGGGATCGCTCTCGGGGAGACGGTCGTAGGCCGCCTCGCGGGCCAGGTCGACGACGGTGCCGGGGCGCAGCCCGCCGTCGAGGTGGTCGTGCAGCAGAACCTTGGGCGCGCGGCGGATCTGGTCCGAACTCGGTGCGGCGCCCCTCTGGATGCTCTGGCTCGTCATTTCCGCACTCTAACTCCTACGCGCGTAGACGGCGCGGTGCGCGCTCCGGCCGATATGCAACGGTGACCGCGAGGACAGGTCGCGTACGCCCGCGCTTCTGACACTGTTCTGCCATGGGACAGCAAGCGACGCCGGTACGAACGGCCGGGCTGGGGAAGGCGATCGGACCGGAGCCGGAGACGGTGAGCGGCGTGGTGCTGCTGCTCCCCGACGGGACGGAGGTCTCCGAGCGCAGACCCTCGGCGCTGTCCTGGGCGGCCCGGGCGGCCTCGCCGGTCCGCGCCCTCGGCCGCAGGCTCGCCCGCGCGGGGCGGCGCGACGGGCTGGCGGTGCACCCGGTGCAGTACCGCTACCGCGGCTGGAACGGCAGCGAGGCCCGGCTCGTCGCCGACGCCTCCTGGGCCGCCGACGAGGCCGTACGGCGCTACGGGGACGTCCCCGTGTGCCTGGCCGGCGTCGGCATGGGCGGACGGGCCGCCCTGCACGCGGGCGGGCACGACGCCGTCAACTCGGTGCTCGCGATCGCTCCTTGGCTGCCGGAGGAGGACATGGCGGCCGCGCCCGAACCGGTGAAGCAGTTGGTGGGCCGGCAGGTGCTGATCGTGCACGGCACGCACGACGAACGCACCGACCCCGAGCTGTCGTTCCGGCTGGCCGCCCGGGCGAAGAAGGTGAACCGGGAGGTGTGCCGGTTCGAGGTCCACGCCGACGGGCACGGGCTGCATCAGTACCGGAACGAAGTGCTCTCCCTGGGTGAGGACTTCGTGATGGGCGTGCTGTTCGGGCGGGGGTTCTCCCGGCCGGTCGAGGACGCGTTGATGGCTCCGCCGCCGCTGGGGCTGCGGATGCCGTTGGCTGCGGGGTTCGGCAAGTCGTTGCGGCGGTAGGGGGTCGCCCCGTCAGGGCAGCAGGTGTCCCCTTCTCGACAGCAGGAACTTCTTGAAGGCGGCCACCGGGGGTGTGTCCGGGTGGCCGTCCAGCCAGGCGACGCCGATCTCCCGGACCGCTCTCGGCGCCGTGACCGTCAGTTCCACCACGCCGGGGCGGGGGACGGCCGGGGGCGGGAGGAGGGCGACGCCCAGGCCCGCCGCCACCAGCCCCCTCAGGGTTTCCGCCTCCTCGCCCTCGAAGGCGACCCTCGGGCGGAAACCGGCCTCCAGGCAGAGGGCGTCGGTGATGCGGCGCAGTCCGTAGCCGGGTTCCAGCGTCACGAAGCTCTCGTCGGCGGCCTCCGCGAGGCGGACGCGTCTGCGGGCGGCGAGGCGGTGGTCGGCGGGGACGACCAGGCGCAGCTTCTGCTCGTCCAGCCGGCGGGCGACCAGGTCGGGGGCGTCGGGGATCGGCGAGGTCAGACAGAGGTCGAGTTCGCCGGCCCGCAGGCCTTCGAGCATCGCCTCGCCGTAGTTCTGGACGAGGCTGAAGCGGACGCGGGGGTGGTCCGCGCGGAAGGCGTGGATCAGGGCGGGGACGGTCTCGGCGCCCATGGTGTGCAGGAACCCGAAGGCCACCTTGCCGGTGGCGGCGTCGGCGTCCGCCCGCACCTCGTCGGCGGCCCGCTCGATCTCGGCGAGGGCCCGTTCGACGGAGGTGAGGAAGGTGCGGCCGGCGGGGGTGAGGGAGACCGTGCGGCCGTGGCGGGCGAACAGGTCGACGCCGAGGTCCTGTTCCAGGCGGACCATGGCCCTCGACAGGGTGGACTGCGGAACCTGCATCTCGTGCGCGGCCCGGGTGACGTGCTCGGTGCGCGCGACGCCCGCGAAGTACGCGAGCCGCGGGGCGAGGAGCGTGACGATGTCGTCATTCATGTCTGTTGTGTCACTGAACGGTGACAGGCGGCTCTGTGACCTCTGCTGATGCACCATGGGAACGATTATGGCGATTCCATGCATTGGACGGATGAGCGGGGTCGTCCGTAGTTTCGAAGCATGTCTCCCGCCAGTACCGGGGCGTCCACCGCTGTGGGCGCCGTCGCGACCGTTCCCTCCTCCGCCTCCGCCGTCTCCGGCGTGTCCCGGGCGGATTCCGACTCCCGTATGGCCCCGGGCGGCCCCGGCTACCGCCGGATGAGCCTCGCCCTCTTCCTCGCCGGTGTGGCCACCTTCGCCCTGCTGTACTCCACGCAGGCGCTGCTGCCGTTGATCTCCGGCGAGTTCGGGGTCGCGGCGAGCGAGGCGAGCTGGACGGTGGCGGCGGCGACCGGCGGTCTGGCGCTGTTCGTCCTGCCGATGAGCGCCCTGTCGGAGCGCTACGGCCGCCGCGCGGTGATGACGGCCTCGCTGGCCGTCGCCGTGGGCGTCGGCCTGCTGGTGCCCTTCGCCCCCTCGCTGGGCTGGCTGGTCGTGCTGCGGGGCGTGCAGGGCGCGGCCCTGGCCGGACTGCCCGCCTCGGCCACCGCCTATCTCGCGGAGGAGGTCCGTCCGCGTGCTCTGGTCACCGCGATCGGCCTGTTCGTCGCGGGCAACAGCGTCGGCGGGATGAGCGGCCGGGTCATCACCGGCTGGGTCGCCCAGGAGTGGGGCTGGCGGATCGCCGTCGGCGCGATCGGCGTGCTCGCGGTGGCCTGCGCCGTCGCCTTCCGGCTGCTGCTGCCGACGCCGCGGCACTTCGCCCCGGGCTCGCTGCGCCCGCGCGTCCTGGCCCGTACGGTCCGCGCCCACCTGTCGAACCCGCTGCTGTGCCGGCTGTACGCGATCGGCGCGCTGTTCATGACCGTCTTCGGCGGTGTGTACACGGTCATCGGCTACCGGCTCACCGAGGCGCCGTTCTCGCTCCCGCAGGGCATCGTCGGCTCGATCTTCCTGGTGTACCTGGTGGGCACGGTGTCGGCGTCGACGGCGGGCCGCCTGGTCGGCACCCTCGGCCGGCGCGGGGCGCTGTACCTGGCGGGCGGCACCACGGCGACGGGCCTGCTGTTCTCCCTGGCGGACTCGCTGCCGCTGGTGCTGCTGGGCCTGGTGCTGATCACGGCGGGCTTCTTCGCGGGCCACGCGGTGGCGTCGTCGGCGGTCAGCAAGACGGCGACGACGGGCCGTGCCCAGGCGTCGGCGCTCTACCAGTCGGCGTACTACATCGGCTCCAGCGCGGGCAGCACGGTCGGCGCGATCGCCTTCCACGCGGGCGGCTGGGCCGGCACGGTCGGCGTGGGCGTCCTCGCGGTGCTGGGCGTCGTGACGATCACCGTGTTCGGCACCCGGGCGGCCCGCCGCCAGACGCTTCTCGCCGCCGGCTGAAAGGCTCGTCGGCAGCCCCTGACCGACTTCTGACGAACGGCCCCCACCTGCGGTTTCCGCGGCTCGGCGGGCCGTTGTCAGTGGCGTGCGATAGCTTCCGGAGTACTGGGCGCACTGGGGCGTGACAGACGGGCCACAGGGGTGGGTGGACGACGATGACTGACGGTACGGCGGGCATGGCGACGGTCGACGATCTCGACGCGAGGCTGGAGAAGCACCGGGTCGAGCTGACCGGCTACTGCTACCGGATGCTCGGCTCCTCCTTCGAGGCCGAGGACGCCGTGCAGGACACCCTGGTGCGGGCATGGCGGAGCTACGACAGATTCGAGGGCCGCTCCAGCCTGCGCTCGTGGCTGTACCGGATCGCGACGAACGTCTGTCTGGACATGCTCTCGGCCGGCAACAAGCGTGCCCGCCCGATGGACCTCACCGAGTCCACGCCGCTCGCCCAGGCGGCCCTGTCACCCAGCCCCGACCACACCTGGCTGGAGCCGATGCCCGACGCGCGGGTGCTGCCGGCGGTCCAGGACCCGGCGGAGGCGGCCGTGGCCAAGGAGTCCGTGCGGCTGGCGTTCATGGCGGCTTTGCAGCAACTGCCGCCCAAGCAGCGGGCGGTGCTCATCCTGCGCGAGGTGCTGGCGTGGCGGGCCGGCGAGGTCGCCGAGTTGCTCGGCACGTCGGTGGCCTCGGTGAACAGCGCCCTGCAGCGGGCCCGCGCGACGCTCGCCGAGCGGGCGGACTCCGGCGCGGACGCGGCGGTCTCCGACCCTCTGGACGAGGGGCAGCGCGAACTCCTGGAGCGCTATGTGGCCGCGTTCGAGGGGTACGACATGACGGCGCTGACGGCCCTGTTGCACGAGGACGCCGTGATGTCGATGCCGCCGTTCGACCTGTGGCTGACCGGTCACGACGACATCGCGGGCTTCATGACGACGTTCGGCGCGGCCTGCGCGGGCTCACGGCTGCTGCCCGTCGAGGTCAACGGTCTGCCGGGGTTCGCGCAGTACAAGCCCGACCCGGAGGCGGGCGGGTTCGCGCCGTGGGCGATCCAGGTGCTGGAGGTGTCAGAGGGCCGCCTCACCGGATTCCACTTCTTCCTCGACACCGCGCGCTGGTTCCCCCTCTTCGGCCTCCCCCTCCACCTCGAAGCGGAGCCCGACCAGGTCCAGCAGGGCGCGTAGCGAGGGATCGGGATCGCGCAGCCGGACCCGCCCGCCGGCCCTGCGGGCGGCCAGTTGCAGCCGGGCCAGCAGATCGACGGTCCCGAGCCCCGGCGGTCCGAGGCGCGTGACGTCGCAGACGACGGCCCGGGCCCCGGTGCGCTGCAGCATCGCGCCCACGTCGTCGCAGAGTTCGGGCACCCGGGCGCGGGGTATGGGTCCGGGCAGGGTGAGTACGGGCGGTGTCGTCTCGTCCACGTGCGGTAGACCGGGCGTGGACGCGTAACTCATCGTCAGCTCACTCCTAAGGGGTGCCGAGGCTCCGACAGGGGGCGCCTTGTTTGCCTAATACCTTTAGGCAATTGCATAATCGGTTCCATGGTGCGTGCAGGTCTGACCCCGGAACGCCTCGCCCGAGCGGGCGCGGAACTGGCCGACGAGGTCGGCTTCGACCAGGTGACCGTCTCGGCGCTGGCCAGGCGCTTCGACGTCAAGGTCGCGAGCCTCTACTCGCATGTGCGCAACTCCCAGGACCTGAGGACGCGGATCGCCCTGGTCGCCCTGGAGGAGCTGGCCGACCGGGGCGCGGCCGCGCTGGCCGGGCGGGCCGGCAAGGACGCGCTCGCCGCCCTGGGAGGCGTGTACCGCGACTACGCCCGCGAACACCCCGGCCGCTGGGCCGCCGCCCAGCTTCGGCTCGACGCGGAGACGGCCGCCGCGAGCGCCGGCGTCCGGCACGCCGGGATGACCCGGGCGATCCTGCGCGGCTACGACCTGAGCGAACCGGACCAGACCCACGCCGTGCGTCTGCTGGGCAGCGTCTTCAACGGATACGTCGGCCTGGAGCTGGGCGGCGGCTTCGACCACAGCGCCCCCGACAGTCAGGAGAGCTGGATGCGGATCGTGGACGCCCTCGACGCCCTGCTGCGGAACTGGCCCGCGCCCTCCTGAGACGCGCGCCGCCCGCCCCTTCTCGTCGAACGACAAGGATGAGGTCATGCCCACCGACGACCGCTCCCACGACCGCTGGATCACCACGCCCGTCACCGCCGCGCTGCTGCGCGGCGCCCTGGACGTCGAGCGGACCGAGCACGGCGTGCTGCCGCACCGGCTGCCCGCCCGGGCCCGCGCCCAGTGCGCCGACGAGCAGCTCGCCATGGCCGAGTCCCAGCCGTCGGGCGTCCGGCTGGCGTTCCGCACCAGGGCCACCGCCGTCGAACTCGACGCGCTGCCCACCAAACGGCTCTACATCGGCGCGCCGCCCCGTCCCGACGGCGTCTACGAACTGCTCGCCGACGGCCGTCCCGCCGGCCGGGGCAGGATCTCCGACGGCAACACGGTGACCATGGACATGCGGGACGGAAGCGTCGAACGCCGCGCCGGCCGGCCCGGGACCGTCCGCTTCGAGGGTCTGCCCGAGGGCGACAAGGACGTCGAGATCTGGCTGCCGCACAACGAGACCACCGAGCTCGTCGCCCTGCGCACGGACGCGCCGGTCGAGCCGGCACGTCCGTCGGGGCGGAGGGTGTGGCTGCATCACGGCAGTTCGATCAGCCACGGCTCCGACGGGGCGGGACCCACCGGCATCTGGCCCGCGGTCGCCGCGTCGCTCGGCGGGGTCGAGCTGGTCAACCTCGGGCTGGGTGGGAGCGCGCTGCTCGATCCGTTCACCGCGCGGGCGATACGGGACACGGAGGCCGATCTGATCAGCCTCAAGATCGGGATCAATCTGGTCAATCTGGATCTGATGCGGTTGCGGGCTTTCGGGCCCGCCGTGCACGGGTTCCTGGACACCGTGCGGGAGGGGCATCCGCGGACGCCGCTGCTGGTCGTCTCGCCGATTCTGTGCCCGATGCACGAGGAGACGCCCGGGCCCACCGCGCCGGACTTCGGCGGGCTGGGGGAAGGGCGGTTGACGTTCGTGCCGATGGGAGAGGCGGCGGAGGTGGCCGGGGGGAAACTGACGTTGCGGGTGATCCGGCGGGAGCTGGAGCGCATCGTCTCGGAGCGGGCGGCCGAGGATCCGTTCCTGCGCCACGTCGATGGGCGGGAGCTGTACGGGGAGGGGGACGTGGAGGAGCTGCCGTTGCCGGATCAGCTCCACCCGGATGCGGCGACCCATCGCCGGATGGGCGAGCGGTTCGCCGCGCTGGTCTTCGGGGAGGGGGGCGCGTTCGCCTGACGGCGATTCTCGCCCCCCGCCGCCCCTTCCCGCCCCGTCCCGGGGGCCGCGGCCCTCGGGACGGGCTGTCTCAGGCGATGCGCTCCAGTACCACCGGGGTCGCCTCGTGCCGCGTTCCCGGGGTGGCGATGTCGTAGGAGCCCTCGATCGACCGGAGCGCGTAGTCGAAGCGCTCCGGGGTGTCCGTGTGGAGGGTGAGGAGGGGCTGGCCCTCGGCCACGGTGTCGCCGGGCTTGGCGTGGAGTTCCACGCCGGCGCCCGCCTGCACCGGGTCCTCCTTGCGGGCGCGGCCCGCGCCGAGACGCCAGGCGGCGACGCCGATGCCGTAGGCGTCCAGGCGGGTGAGGACGCCGGTGGAAGGGGCCTTGATCACGTGCTGCTCGCGGGCCACCGGCAGCTTCGCGTCGGGGTCGCCGCCCTGGGCCGCGATCATGCGGCGCCAGACGTCCATCGCCGAGCCGTCGGCCAGGGCCTTCGCCGGGTCGGCGTCGCGCACGCCGGCCGCGTCGAGCATCTCGCGGGCCAGGGCGACGGTGAGTTCCACGACGTCGGAGGGGCCGCCGCCGGCGAGGACCTCGACGGACTCGCGGACCTCCAGGGCGTTGCCGGCGGTGAGGCCGAGCGGGGTGGACATGTCGGTGAGCAGGGCGACGGTCTTCACACCGTGGTCGGTGCCGAGGCCCACCATCGTGGAGGCGAGTTCGCGGGCGTCCTCGATGGTCTTCATGAAGGCGCCGGTGCCGACCTTGACGTCCAGGACCAGCGAGCCGGTGCCCTCGGCGATCTTCTTGGACATGATCGAGGAGGCGATCAGCGGTATGGCCTCGACGGTGCCGGTGACGTCCCGCAGGGCGTAGAGCTTCTTGTCGGCCGGGGCGAGACCGTCGCCGGCCGCGCAGATCACCGCGCCCGTGCCGTCCAGCACCGACAGCATCTCCTCGTTGGAGAGCAGCGCGCGCCAGCCGGGGATCGACTCCAGCTTGTCCAGGGTGCCGCCGGTGTGGCCGAGGCCGCGGCCGGAGAGCTGGGGAACGGCTGCCCCGCAGGCCGCGACGAGGGGGGCGAGGGGAAGCGTGATCTTGTCGCCGACGCCGCCCGTGGAGTGCTTGTCGGCGGTCGGACGGGACAGGGACGAGAAGTCCATGCGCTCGCCGGAGGCGATCATCGCGGCCGTCCAGCGGGCGATCTCACGGCGGTTCATGCCGTTCAGCAGGATCGCCATGGCGAGCGACGACATCTGCTCGTCGGCGACCTCGCCGCGGGTGTACGCGTCGATGACCCAGTCGATCTGCTCGTCGCTGAGCTCACCGCGGTCCCGCTTGGTGCGGATGACGGAGATGGCGTCCATGGCCATAACGTTCCTTTCGGGAAATCAAGACCGTGCGGGCCCCTGTGCCCGAGGCGAGCGGGCTCAGGGGCCGCACGGGGGGCTTAGGGGTCCTAGCACTATGCCCGTCCGGGTCGCGCGGCCTGGCACCGCACCTCGCCGCGTTGCCGAAGCCCCCTGGTAGCTCCGCTACCAGCGACCTCCGGCGCCTTGCGATGCACGGCACCAGACCACGCGCCCTGATCGGACGCTCATAGCGCAAGAACCCCTTACTCGGTGTGGCCCGGCTGCCTGAGGTGGTCGGGGCCGAAGGCCTGCGGGAGCATGTCGGCCAGCGGGAGGATGCCGGCCGGGGTCTCCAGCAGCAGGTCCGGCCCGCCGAACTCGAACAGCAGCTGGCGGCAGCGGCCGCACGGCACGAGGACCTCGCCCCGCCCGTCCACGCAGGTGAAGTGGGTCAGCCGACCGCCGCCGGTCCGCTGGAGCTCGGAGACGAGCCCGCACTCGGCGCACAGGCCGAGCCCGTAGGAGGCGTTCTCCACGTTGCAGCCGGTGACCGTGCGGCCGTCGTCGACGAGGGCCGCGACCCCTACCGGGTAGCCCGAGTAGGGGGCGTACGCGTGGCTCATGGCCTCCCGGGCCAGCTCCCGCAGAGCGTCCCAGTCGACGGCGGCCGGGGTCACTTGCCCTGTCCCTTCCGGTACGGCAGACCGTCCGCCTTGGGCATGCGCAGGCGTTGGGCGGACAGCGACAGCACCAGCAGGGTGACGAGGTACGGGGCGGCGGAGACGACCTGGCGCGGGACCTCGTCCACGCTGACGTACCAGACGAACAGCACGACCGAGGCCAGCAGGGTGCTCACGGCGCTGACGTACTTCTTCTGCCACGCCAGGTAGGCCGCGCCGATCACCGTCAGGATGGCCAGCAGCAGGATCAGCGCGTGCACGTTGGTGGTGCCGCCGCGCAGGTTGAGGCTGTCGGTGTAACCGAACAGGCCCGCGCCGAGGGCGAGGCCGCCCGGCATCCAGTTGCCGAAGATCATCGCGGCGAGGCCGATGTAGCCGCGGCCCGCGGTCTGGCCGTCCAGGTAGACGTTCGAGGCCACGATGGACAGGAACGCGCCGCCGAGACCGGCGAAGCCGCCGGAGATGATCACGGCGATGTACTTGTACTTGTAGACGTTGACGCCGAGGGACTCGGCGGCCACCGGGTTCTCGCCGCAGGAGCGCAGACGCAGGCCGAAGGCGGTGCGCCACAGCACCCACCAGGTGGCCGGGACGAGCGCGACGGCGACGACGGTGAGCGGCGAGAGGTTGGTGACCAGGCCGCCGATCAGACCGGCGAGGTCGGAGACCAGGAACCAGTGCTTGCCGTTCAGCGTCTGCAGCCAGTCCGACAGGCCGGGGATGTCGAAGGTGCCGAGCGAGTCGATCGGCGGGGACTGCTTGGAGGAGCCCTGCGGGGCCTCCTCGAAGGTGAACTTCGACAGGTAGCGGGTGGTGCCGAGGGCCAGGATGTTCAGCGCCACACCGGAGACGATGTGGTTGACGTTGAAGGTGACGGTGGCGACGGCGTGCAGCACGGCGCCGAGCGCGCCGCCGATGATGCCGAAGGCCACGCCGGTCCACGGGCCCCACTGGTAACCGGCCCAGGCGCCGAACCAGGTGCCGAGGATCATCATGCCCTCGAGGCCGATGTTGACGACGCCCGCGCGCTCGGCCCACAGGCCGCCGAGGCCGGCCAGGCCGATCGGGACGGCCAGCCGCAGCGCGGTGGACATCTGCCCGGTCGAGGTGATGCCGTCCGCGCCGCTGATCAGGCGCACGATCGAGGTGAGGACCAGCACGCCCGCGATGACCAGCAGGAGTACCGGGAGTGACATGCGGCGGCCGCCCTTGCCGGGCTTCTTCGCCTGCGGCTCGGCGATGGTCGCGGTGGACATCAGGCCGCCACCTCCTTCTTGGCGTTGTTGTTGGCGGCCTGGGCGGCGAGCTCGGCGCCGACCCGCTTCTGCTGGCGGCGCAGACCCCACTGGCGGACGAACTCGTAGGAGATGACGACCGCGAAGACGATCAGGCCCTGCATGATCGTGGCGATCTCCTTCTCGTACGCGACCGGGGTGGCGTAGTCGAGGGCGGGCGAGGTCTTCTCCAGGAAGGCCCACAGCAGCGCGGCGAGCGCGATGCCGCCGGGGTTGTTGCGGCCGAGGAGCGCGATGCCGATGGCGGTGAAGCCGAGGCCGGTCGGGAAGCTCAGGCTGTAGGTGTGGGCGTCGCCGAGGAGCAGCGGCAGGCCGGACAGGCCGGCGACCGCGCCGGAGATCAGCATGGCGGTGAGGACCATGCGCTTGGCGTTGACGCCGGAGGCCGCGGCGGCGGTCTCCGACTCGCCGGTGGCGCGCAGGTCGAAGCCGAAGCGGGTGCGGTTGAGCACGACCCAGTAGCCGATGCCGAGCGCGACGGCGAGGAAGACCAGGCCGTAGATCTCGCCGACGTCCGCGCCGAGGTTGATGCCGGGGACCCAGCCGGACTCCTTCATCTCGCCGGTGGTGACGTTGTCGCCGACCAGGACGCCGAAGTTCTCGCGGAGGGTGAGGTAGCCGATGACGCTGGTGGCGATCGCGTTCAGCATGATCGTCGCGACGACCTCGCTGACACCGCGGGTGACCTTCAGGACGCCCGCGATGCCCGCCCAGAACGCGCCGGTGAGCGAGCCGACCAGCAGCAGCAGCGGGATCTGCAGGAAGGACGGCAGCGCCACGTGCGCGCCGACCACCGCGACCATCATGGCGGCGAGGCGGTACTGGCCGTCGACGCCGATGTTGAACAGGTTCATGCGGAAGCCGAGGGCGACCGCGAGGGCGGCGATGTAGTACAGCGACGCCTGGTTGAGGATCAGGACCTGGACGTCGGAGAACGGGATCTGCTCCAGCATCAGCCCGTACGGCTCGAACGGGTTCTTGCCGGAGGCGATCAGCACGACCGAGGTCAGCAGGATCGCCGCGACGAGCGCCATGACCGGGCCGGCCACCGCGAGGAGCAGGCGCTCCTTGTCGAACTTCTTCATCGGGCCTCGTCCTCCGGGCCGGCAGCTTCGTCGTCTGCCATGGGCGTCTCAACGTGTTCCAGATGACCGGACGCGGCGCCCGTCATGGCCGAGCCCAGCTCCTCGGGGGTGATGGTGGCGGGATCGGCGTCGGCGACCAGCCTGCCGTCGTAGATCACCCGCAGGGTGTCCGACAGGCCGATGAGCTCGTCCAGGTCGGCGGAGATCAGCAGCACGGCCAGGCCCTCGCGGCGGGCCTCGCGGATGCGGTCCCAGATCTGGGCCTGCGCGCCGACGTCCACACCGCGGGTGGGGTGGGCGGCGATCAGGAACTTGGGGTTGTGGCTCATCTCGCGGCCGACGATCAGCTTCTGCTGGTTGCCGCCGGAGAGGGAGGCGGCGGTGACGTCGATGCCGGGAGTGCGGACGTCGTACTCCTCGACGATCCGGCGGGTGTCGGCCTGCGCGCCCTTGGGGTTCAGCCAGAAGCCCTTGGCGTTGGGGGCCTCGGTCACATGGCCGAGGATGCGGTTCTCCCAGAGGGGGGCCTCCAGGAGCAGGCCCTGGCGGTGGCGGTCCTCGGGGATGTAGCCGACGCCGGACTCGCGGCGCTTGCGGGTCGGCCAGGGGGTGATGTCCTCGCCGAGGAAGCGGATGGCGCCGGAGTGGGCGTGCTTGGTGCCGATCAGCGCGTCGATCAGCTCGGTCTGGCCGTTGCCCTCGACACCGGCGATGCCCATGACCTCGCCGGCGTGGATGGTGAAGGTGACGTCGTCGAGGACGCGCTTGGCGTCGCCGCCGCCCGAGAACTCGGTGAGTCCCGCTCCGGCGGGCTCCTCCTCCCAGCCCACGGAGGCGCCGCCGCCGGCGTAGACGGTGAGCTTCTCGACCTCGATGACGGCCCGGTCGGTGACCGTCGACTCCGCGGTCTCCGGGGTGGGCAGCTCGCTGCCGACCATCATCTCGGCGAGCTGGCGCGGGGTCGTCTCTGCGGGGACGGCCGTGCCGACGGTGGTGCCGCGCCGGATGACGGTGATGTCGTCGGCGACGGACAGCACCTCGCCCAGCTTGTGGGAGATGAAGATGACGGAGAGGCCCTCGGACTTCAGCTCGCGCAGGTTGTCGAAGAGCGCGTCGACCTCCTGCGGGACGAGGACGGCGGTCGGCTCGTCGAGGATGAGGGTGCGGGCGCCGCGGAAGAGGACCTTGAGGATCTCCACGCGCTGGCGCTCGGCGACGCCGAGGTCCTCGACCAGGACGTCGGGGCGCACCCCGAGGCCGTAGCGGTCGGAGATCTCCTTGATCTTCTTGCGGGCGCCGCCGCCGATTCCGTACAGCTTCTCGCTGCCGAGGACGACGTTCTCCAGGACCGTCAGGTTGTCCGCGAGCATGAAGTGCTGGTGGACCATGCCGATACCGCGGGCGATGGCGTCGGCGGGGCTGGAGAAGCTCACCTGGTCGCCGTCGACCTCGATGGTGCCCTCGTCCGGCTTCTGCATGCCGTAGAGGATCTTCATCAGGGTCGACTTGCCGGCGCCGTTCTCGCCGACCAGGGCGTGCACGGTGCCCTTGCGGACGGTCAGGCGGATGTCGTGGTTGGCGACGACACCGGGGAATCGCTTGGTGATGCCCGCGAGCTCTACCGCGACTGTCGACCGGGCGGTGAGCGGAGGGCTGCTGGACGCGTCGATGGCGCACTCTCCTCGGGAAAGGGGCCACTCTACGCGCGTAGCGCCCCTGCTTTAAATAGTGCTCGGACTTGATCGGCTTGATCCACTTGATCGAATTTCCGATCGAGTCCCGATCCGTTCCGAGCATTCTGCCGCGCGAACGGGGCGCGGGCCGAGCTTGCGTCCCGTGCCCCGTCGCGTGGGCGTAACGCTGTCATCACAGCGCCCGTTTGGCCATGTCCTCGACCGGCCTATGAGAGACCTTCGGCAGGCCTCGACACTGCGGTCAGGAGGTCTTCACCTTGATCGTGCCGGCCTTGATCGCCTCGGCGGCCTTGTTGACCGCGTCCTGGATCTCCTTGTTCGACGCGAAGGCCGGGTTGGAGGCCGACAGGCTCACGCCGCCGTTGGAGAGGCTGCCGCGGATCACGCCGGTCTGCGGCTTGCCGTCCTTGACGGACTTGGCCAGCTCGTAGACCGCGCCCTCGACGTTCTTCATGGCCGAGGTCAGGATCGAGGCCTTGTACGCCTTCAGCGCGTCCTGCTTGTACTGGTCGGAGTCGACGCCGATCGCCCAGACCTTGGCCGCGGCGGCGGCCTTGATGACGCCCTGGCCGGACAGGCCGGCGGCGGCGTAGACCACGTCGGCCTTCGCGTCGATCTGGCCCTCGGCCGCGCTCTCACCCTTGTCGGGGCTGGAGAAGCCGCCCTCGGCGGGGGTCTCGGTCAGGTACTGCTCCTTGACCGTGACGCCCTTCTTGGTGTCCTGGACGCCCTGCTTGAAGCCGGCGCCGAACTTGTGGATCAGCGGGATGTCGACACCGCCGATGAAGCCGACCACGTTGGTCTTGGTGGCCTTGGCGGCGGCGACGCCGGCCAGGTAGGAGGCCTGCTCCTCGTGGAAGACCAGGTCGGCGACGTTGGCGGCCTTGATGGTCTCGTCGTCGACGATGCCGAAGGTGGTCTTCGGGAACTTGGCGGAGACCTCCTTGACCGCCGGCGCGTAGGCGAAGCCGACGCCGATGACCGGGTTGTAGCCCTGCTTGGCGAGGCTCTCCAGGCGCTGCACCTTGTCGGCCTCGGACTCGCCGTCCTGCGGCTCGACCGCGGAGGACTTGTAACCGAACTCCGTGTTGGCCTTCTCCATGCCCGCGGTGGCGGCATCATTGAAGGACTGGTCGCCCTTGCCGCCGATGTCGTACGCGAGCGCGAGGCCCAGGTTCTTGTCTTCGCCGGCGGAGGAGGACGACGACTTGGACGAGCTTCCGCAAGCGGAAACGGTGACGGCGAGGGCAGCGGTCGCAACACCCGCAACCGCGATACGGGACACCCGGCGCATGGAACGTGACTCCTTTGTGCAAGCGCCCAAACCAGGCGCTGGTTCCGCCGCAGCGTAACGCGCGTAGACCTGGCGGAAAAAGGCTTCTGTCCGGTCCGTTATCGAGCTGTGGCCGCAGTCGGTTTGGAGATTACGGACAGCACAGCGCCCCTCGCGGAAGGCGAGGGGCGCTGTGGTCTGCGGGGATGCCGGTGCGGGTTTTGGGGAGGGCCGGGCAGCGGCCGTTCCCGTGTGTGCCGAAGCGTTACTTCGTGTCGACCTTGACCTTGCCGTCGACGATGTCCTTCTTGGCCTTGTCGACCGCGGCGACCACGTCGGTCAGGGCCTTGTACTTGGGGTTGGAGTCGGCGAAGCCCACGCCGTCGTTGGCGAGGCTGCCGCGGACCACGCCGGACAGGGGCTTGCCCTCGTACACCGACTTGGCCAGGTCGTAGACCGCGCCGCCGACGTTCTTCAGGGCCGAGCCGAGGATGTAGTCCTTGTAGGCGGCCAGCGAGCTCTGGTTGTACTGGTCGGAGTCGACGCCGATGGCCCACACCTTCTTGGCGGCGGCCTCGGAGATCACGCCCTGGCCGGAGAGGCCGGCCGCGTGGTAGATGACGTCGGCGCCGGCGTCGATCTGGCCGCTCGCGCCCGCCTTGCCCTTGTCGGGGCTGGAGAAGCCGCCCTCCTGGGGGGTCTCCGTCAGGTACTGCGACTCGATCTTGATCTTGGGGTTGACCGACTTGGCGCCCTGGACGTAACCGGCCTCGAACTTGTGGATCAGCGGGATGTCCACGCCGCCGATGAAGCCGATGTGGGCCTTCTTGGTCGCCTTGGCGGCGGCGACGCCGGCCAGGTAGGAGGCCTGCTCCTCGTGGAAGACCAGGTCGGCGACGTTCTTGGCCTGCACGGTCTCGTCGTCGATGATCCCGAAGGTGGTGTTCGGGAACTTCGCGGAGACCTCCTTGACGGCCGACGCGTAGATGTAGCCGACGCCGATGACCGGGTTGTAGCCCTCCTTGGCCAGCTGGGTCAGACGCTGGACCTTGTCCGCCTCGGACTCGCCGTCCTGGGGCTCGACGTCCCGGCCGCCGATGCCGAACTCCTTGTCGGCCTTCTGGAAGCCGGCGAAGGCGGCGTCGTTGAACGACTGGTCGCCCTTGCCGCCGATGTCGTACGCGAGGCCGACGCCCTTGCCCGAGTACTTGCCGGACGACTGCTTGTCGCCGTCGCTCTTCGCGCCGGTGCTGGACTCGCCGCAGCCGGAGGCCGCGAGCGCGACGACCGCGACGGCCACGGCGGCCTGGGAGAATCTGGTCTTCCGAGAGATCGAACGCACAGCAAGCACCCTTCATCCCCACGGCGCCGCCGAACGGCCCGCGTGTCCCCATGTGGCGCCTCCGGCGCGGCTCCCCCAACTGTCCGATCCGGCTGGCGATTTCGGCGCACAGTAACGCGCGTAGAAGGGGAGGGGAACGGGGTTTCCTCCGGCCGTTATCGATTCGTGCCGCCACCGCGTCCCAGGCGGGCCCGGGCGGTCCCGGCCGGGTGCCACCGCCAGACGAAGGACCCCCTTCCGGCCACCCCACCGCACCGGCCGCTGCCGCGTGAACCGTGCTGGTCGCTGCCGGCGGGCGGTGTGGATCGCTGCCGCGGACTGTGCAGGCCGCTGCCGCGGGTGCCGCCCGGTCCCTCCGCGCGGGCGGCCCGGGCCACTCCCGCTCAGGCCGTACTGGCCGATTCCGCGCGGGCTGCCGGGCTCGCTTCCGCAGGGCGGTATTGGCCTCGCCCGGTCCGGCTGCCGCCGTCACTCCCCGCGCGGACTGCGCTGGTCACCGCCGTTTGAGCCATCCGGGTCGCCCCCGCGCGGGCCGCCCGGGCCTCTGCCGCACGGACCACGCGTGCCACTCCCATTCAGGCCGTACTGGCCACTTCCGCGCGGACTGCCGGGCTCACTTCCGCAAGCCGTACCGGCCGCTCCCGCCCAGGCCCCCACGGGTCGCTCCCCGCGTGGGCCTCCCGGGACGATCCATCGCAGGCCGCACGGGCCACTTCCACCCAGGCCGTGCCTGCCATTCGGGCGGGCCGCCGGATTCGCTCCCGCAGGCCGTCCGGGCGGCTTCCGCTCAGGCCCCGCGGTCACGCTCCGCGCGGGCTGTGCTGGTCGCTGCCGCTCAGGCCTCCGCCCGGGCCGCTCCCGCTCAGGCCCCGCGGGTCGCTCCCCGTGCAGGCTGGGATGGTCGCCACCGCTCAGGCCGCCGCCCGGGTCGCTCCCGTTCAGGCCGTTCGGGGCGGCCCTCGTCAGGCCGTTCGGGTTGCGGCGTCCAGGAGGGCTGCTGCGGTGAACAGTTCCACGCCGACCTTGATCGCGGACTCGTCGGCGTCGAAGTCGCCCTGGTGGAGGTCGCGGACGGTGCGCTCGCCGGGGTGGCGGACGCCGAGGCGGGCCATGGCGCCGGGGACGCGCTCCAGGTACCAGGAGAAGTCCTCGCCGCCGAGGCTCTGCTCGGTGCTCTCCACGGTGCCCTCGCCATGGCGGGCGATCATCGCGTCGTTGAGCAGGGCGGTGACGTCGGCGTCGTTGACGACCGGCGGGACGCCCCGGACGTAGTTGATCTCCGACTTGGCGCGGTGCAGGTTGGCGACCTCGTCGATCGCGGCGACCACCAGGTCGGGAGCCTGCCGCCAGGCCTCGATGTCGAGGCAGCGCACGGTGCCGGAGAGCTCGGCGTGCTGCGGGATGACGTTCGGCGCGTGACCGCAGTCGATCCGGCCCCAGGTCACCGCGAGGCCGGCACGGGTGTCGACGCGGCGGCCGACGAGCGCGGGCACATCGGTGACGACACGGGCGGCGGCGGTGACGAGGTCGGTGGTCAGGTGCGGGCGGGCGGTGTGACCGCCGGGGCCTTCGAGGGCGATCTCCAGGCGGTCGCAGGCAGAGGTGATGGGGCCCGCGCGCAGCCCGATCAGCCCCGCGTCCACGCGCGGGTCGCAGTGCACGGCGATGATCCGGCCGACGCCCTCCAGCACGCCGTCCTGGATGGCGTCGGCGGCGCCGCCGGGCAGCACCTCCTCGGCGGGCTGGAAGACCAGCCGCACCGGACGCGGCAGCAGACCCTGGCGGTGCAGGTCGGCGAGGACGAGGCCGGCGCCGAGGACGACGGTGGTGTGCATGTCGTGGCCGCAGGCGTGGGCGCGGTCGGGCACCGTCGAGCGGTAGGAGCACTCGGTCTTGGTGTCCGGGATGGGCAGCGCGTCGATGTCGGCGCGCATGGCGAGGACCGGCGTGCCGTCGCTCGCGTCGCCGATGTCACAGACGAGGCCGGTCCCGGCGGCGAGGACGCGCGGCTTGAGGCCGGCCCGCTCCAGGCGCTCCTTGATCGCGGCGGTCGTGCGGAACTCCTGGTTGCCGAGCTCGGGGTGCATGTGCATGTCGCGGCGGAAGGCGACGAGCTCAGCGCGCAGGGCCTCCGGCAGGGCGCCGGGGAGCACCGCGTCCCCTGAAGGATCGGCCTCGGACTCTCGGGACATCAGTTGCTTCACCCTCTGAAGGGTAGGACGCCGGGACGGTCGACTGACCCACGATCAACAAAAATTCAGCCCGTTAGAGGCAGAAAAGCCGGTCGCACGGCGCATGGCTGTCTTTCGGGATGGGTACACTCGGCCGACTTCGCCCGAGTGGATCATGAATCCTGATCCATCCCACTTTTTACTCTCTCCACTTCCACGCATACCACGCCCCGAGCGGATCACGCCGGGCCTGTCCACGTACCGGGACGTCCGAGGGCGCCGGTCCGGGCCCGCGCACCCGGGGTCAGCGGGCGGATCTGCGGGTTCGGCCTCCCGGCGGGGGCCGCGTCGGTAGAGTCCGGCCCGTGAGCGCACCGAACACACGCTCCTGTCCGGTGATCGCGGAGCCCGGTTTCGTGCGGGACGCACGGACCTCGTACGACGCGATCGCCGAGGAGTACGCCCGGCAGATCCCCGACTGGCTGGAGCGCCGGCCCCTGGACCGGGCGCTGCTCTGCGCCTTCGCGGAACTGGTCAGATCCAGGGGGCGCGAGCCCGTCGCGGACGTGGGCAGCGGGCCGGGGCACGTCACGGCGCGGCTGGCCCGACTCGGTGTCCCGGTGTTCGGCGTCGACGTCTCACCGAGGATGACGGCGCTGGCCCGGCGGACCCATCCCGGGGTGCGGTTCCACGTGGGGTCGATGGAGTCCCTGGACCTGCCCGACGGAACGCTGGGCGGAGTGCTCGCCCTGTTCTCGCTCATCCATGTGCCGGACGCCCATCTGCCGGGTGTGCTCGCGGAGTTCCGGCGGGTCCTCGCCCCGGGCGGTTACGTCCTGCTCTGCTTCCAGACCGGCGGCGGGGAGGAGCAGCAGCTCACGGAGCGTTTCGGGCGGGAGGTCGCCCTCTCCTACCACTGGCGCTCCCCGTCAGCGGTCACCGCCCACCTCGAACAGGCCGGCCTCACCCTGCTGGCCAGCACCGTCCTGGAGCCCGAGGCCGAGACCAGTCGCCCGGTGTCCTTCCTGCTGGCCCATAAGCGGGAGAGCTGACGTCTGTCGCGGTGTGACCTCGGTGAGGTCGTGGGCGGCCCGGGCCGTGGCGGTCACCGCGGTGAGGAAGCCCTGGGCGCGGGGGGAGGCGTGGCCGGTCAGCCAGTCGGGGTCGATGTCGCAGACGGCCACGCGGACCCCGGTGCCGGTCAGGGCCAGGGGCAGGGTGTGGACGACGGTGGAGGGGAAGCTGAGGACGGTGCGGCCGACGGGGCCGCGGCGGGCGATCAGTTCGAGGGGCAGGTCGGGGCGGACGATCTCCAGTCCGGTCGCGGCGGCGAGACGGCGGAGTTTGTCGGCGCTCTCCCGGCGGTGCGCGAAGTAGCGGGCCGCGCCGTGGGTCCGGGCGAGGAGGCCGACGGCGTCGAGGTAGCGGTCGCCGTCCACGACGCCCGTCTCGACGAGGGACGTGCCGACCAGGTCGGCGCCCTTGGTCACGCGCGGCGGGCCGAAGCGGGACCGGGTCCAGGCGAAGGCGTTGGCGGTGACCGTGACGCCGGCCGGGGTCTGCGGCACCGGCATGGAGGAGAAGACCTCCACCCCCCGGCCCGGGCCGGGCGTCAGACGGCGGCGGGCGGCGGCCGACACCGGCGCGAAGAGCAGATCGCGGGGGCTGGGCCGGCCGCCCGTGCGGTGCCAGCGCACGAGCCTTTCACCGCGCGCCAGTTGACCGACGAACTCCATGGTGGCCGTGCCGTCGTCGACGACGACGAGGTCGGCGGGGCGGGCGATCGTCAGCAGGAGCTGGACGTAGCGGGAGAAGGGGTCGCCGACGACGATCCGGCTCGCCGCGCGCAGCAGCGGGGTCAGACCGCGGACGGTGTGCAGGGGCGCGCCCGCGCCGTCGCGGGCATCCTCCCAGCGGACCATGTGGCCTTCGTCGCGGGCCAGTTCGGCCATGCGGCGCAGTTGGCCGCGGGTCATCGGGTCGACCGGGGACAGAACGACGACGGTGAGCTCCGCGCCGGAGCGCTCCTCGCCGCCGAGGCCTCGAGCGTGCGCCCATTCCAGGACGTTGAGCAGCTGCACCGGGCTCTCGACGAAGGCGAGGGTGTGGGGGGTGGTGCCGGCCGCGCCGGCGCGGGGGCTCATCGGTGTCGTCAGACCGCGACGGGCTCGCCCGCCGCCGCGGCGATCTCCGCCTCGGCGACGACGCCGGGGACGCGGCGCAGCTTCCTCATGGGGCCGAGTTCGGAGTCGTAGACCTTCTTGACGCCGTCGCCGAGGGACGCCTCGATGGTGCGGATGTCGCGGACGAGGCGCTGAAGGCCCTGCGGTTCGACGGAGGCGGCCTGGTCGGAGCCCCACATCGCGCGGTCGAGGGTGATGTGGCGTTCTACGAACGCGGCGCCGAGGGCGACGGCGGCCAGGGTGGTCTGCAGGCCGGTCTCGTGGCCGGAGTAGCCGATCGGGACGTTCGGGTACTCGGCCTGGAGGCTGTTGATGACGCGGAGGTTGAGCTCCTCGGCCTTCGCCGGGTAGGTCGAGGTGGCGTGGCAGAGCAGGATGTTCTCGCTGCCGAGGACCTCGACCGCGTGCCGGATCTGCTTCGGGGTGGACATGCCGGTGGAGAGGATGACGGTGCGGCCGGTGGCACGCAGGGCGCGCAGCAGTTCGTCGTCGGTGAGGGAGGCGGAGGCGACCTTGTGGGCGGGGACGTCGAACTTCTCCAGGAAGGCGACGGCCTCGGTGTCCCACGGGGAGGCGAACCAGGCGATGCCCTTGGTCTTGCAGTAGTCGTCGATGGCGCGGTACTCGTCCTCGCCGAACTCGACGCGGTGCCGGTAGTCGATGTAGGTCATGCGGCCCCAGGGCGTGTCGCGCTCGATGTCCCACTGGTCGCGCGGGGTGCAGATCTCCGGGGTGCGCTTCTGGAACTTCACGGCGTCGCAGCCGGCCTCGGCGGCCACGTCGATCAGCTTGAGGGCGTTCTCCAGCTCGCCGTTGTGGTTGATGCCGATCTCGCCGCAGACGTAGACGGGGCGGCCGGGTCCGGCGGTGCGCGAACCGAAGCGGCGGAGGCGGGAGTTGGTGCTCATCTGTGGGTTCCTTACCGGGAAAGGGGGGTGAGGGGAGGGAGAGGGTCGAGGGGAGTGAGGGGGGTGACCGGGTCGAGGGCGGGCCCGAGGAGCCAGCCGGCGATCTCCCGGATCGCGCCGTCGCCGCCGGGGAGGGCGGTGACCGCGCGCGCGGCGCCGCGCACGACGTCGTGGGCGCTCGCGACCGCCACGGGCCAGCCGACGAGGGCGAAGCACGGGAGGTCGTTGACGTCGTTGCCGACGTAGAGCACGCGCTCCGGTGCGACGCCCTGTTCGTCGCACCACTGCTTGAGTGCGAGGTCCTTGCGGTCGACGCCGTGCAGCACCGGCAGTTCGAGCTTGCGGGCGCGGGCGGCGACGACCGGGTTGCGTTCCGTGGAAAGGATCAGCATCTTCAGCCCGCTGCGGCGCAGGGCCGCGATGCCGAGTCCGTCGCCGCGGTGGACGGAGACGAACTCCCGTCCTTCGGAGTCGATCAGCACCCGGTCGTCGGTCTGGGTGCCGTCGAAGTCGAGGACGACGGCGTCGACGTCGCCGGCGGTCGGCAGGGCGCCGGGGCCGTTCGCGTCGAGGAGGGGGGCCAGCGCCCGGGCGCGGGCGAGGTCGTGCGGGTCGTCGATCTCCAGGACGCGGGCGGGGTCGGTCCGTACGAGGGCGGTGTGCCCGAAGAAGCGGTGGCGGTGCTCGCGGAAGCCGGCCGCGTCCATGGCGTAGGCGGCGCCGGTCTCCAGCAGGTCCTGGGGGCGGTCCTGGCGGCGGGGGCGGAAGGACTTGTCGTGGTTGACGCCGTGGCCGCCGGCGGCCCGTGCGGGAGGGGTCCCGCCGTCGCCGGTCCCGCCGTGCGCGGCGAGGTCGTCGGCCGCGTCGCGCCAGACGAAGCCGTGGAACGGCGCGACGGTCAGCGCGGTGTCCGCGCCGCCCTCCGTCACCGCCGCCGCCACCGCGTCGATGTCCTGCCGGACGAGGAACGGGCTGGTGCACTGGACCAGGAGCACCACGTCGGCGGGTGCGCCGCTCAGGGCGGCGTGGGCGTCCATGGCGTGCAGGACCGCCGCCTCCGAGGTCGCGGTGTCGCCGGCGATGGCGGCGGGCCGCGGCACGACCTGCGCGCCGGCCTCCCGGGCCGCGGCGGCGATGGCCTGGTCGTCGGTGGAGACGACGACGTCCGTCACCAGGCGGGTGGCGCGGCACTCTCGGACCGCCCGCGCCACCAGCGGCACTCCGCCGACGGGTGCGAGGTTCTTCGCGGGCACGCCCTTGGAGCCGCCGCGCGCGGGGATGACGGCGAGGACGCGGTGCGCGCCGGGCCGGTGGTCGGTCATGGGTGTCTCTCCTTGACGGGTCACAGCTCCCCCATCCGCCGGATGACGGGCGCCACCCGCTGCACTCCGTGCCGGTAGGCGCCGAGCGCCGCCCGGCGGACGATCCTGCGGATGGCTCCGGGCTCCTCGTCGGCGGCGGGCGCGCCGGGCAGCGGGCTGCCGTCCGGGCCGAGGTGGTGGCGGGCGAGGATGCCGGGCAGGTAGCCGGGCGCGGTCGTGGGTGTGTAGTACGGGGTCAGCGGCGGCAGACCGCCGGGCCGGTCGAGCAGCGCGCCGATCCGCTCGCGCGCCGCGTCGAAGGCGGTGGCGTACGACCCTCCCGCCGCGGCGGCTCCACCGGCGGCGCCGGGGGCCACGCCCTGCCGGGCCACCCACCGCGGGTCGGGCGCGGGCCGGTGTCCGGCGTCGAGCTGGTCCCAGGAGGCGAGGCAGCCGGAGCCGATGAAGTGGTGGTTGCCGAGGGCCTCGCGGACGCCGAGGTCGGTGAGGACGACGGTGGGGACGCGGCGGTGCAGGGACTCCATTGCGGCCGTGGAACTGACCGTGACCATGAGGTCGGCGCGGTCGAGGACCTCGCCCATGTTGCCGTAGACCAGGTGGAGGTTGGGCGGCGCGTCGAGGTCGCGCACCAGCTTCTGGTAGGGCAACTCCTCGACGTGGGTGGTGTGTTCGCCCGGCTGGGAGCGGAGCTTGAGCAGCACCTCCCGGTCGGGGTGGCGCCGTGCGTGCCGGATCAGCCTGTCCAGCAGATAGGCGCGGTCCGCGCGGCTCTCCGGCACGGAGGGCTGCGCCGCGAACACCACGGTGTAAGGGCTGTGTTCGCCTTGGTAGGGGGCGCCGCCGAGGAACGGCAGGGCCACCTCGGTCACCGCTGTGGCGTCGGCGCCCACCCCTTCGTACACCGCGCGGAAACGCTCCGCGTCCTGGCGGGAGTTGGCGAGGACGAGGTCCGCGCCGTGCCGCAGCAGCAGACCGTCGGCGAGCTTCTCGTAGACGACGCCGACGTAGCCGGTGACGACGACGGGCCGCTCGCTCCGCCCGTCCCAGACCCGCCCCAGGCCGTGCAGCACGGCCTGGACACCGCCGCCCACGAGGGCGAGGACCAGCACGTCGTACGACTCACGCGCCATGACGCGCAGGAACTCCACGGCCGTCACCTCGCGCAGCGAGTCGGCCCGGACGCCGACCTCGCGCAGTTGGCGGGGGGTGGGGGTGGCCCTGCCGCGCAGGAGGAAGCCGTCCAGCACCGGGGCGGCGGCGGGGCCGGCGGGCAGGACGCGTCCCGCGGTCAGGGCGCCCCATTTCCAGCGGGTGTCGGAGTCGGCGAGGACGGCGACCCGCAGGGGCTTCGGAGTACGAAGTGGCACGGCTCGAACCTAGGAAGCGAAATCCAGGACGGGCCGAACCGTGATTCAACGAATGGTTAACGGAGTAAGGCCGAAGTAATAACCGGCCGGCCGGCGGCCGTTGCGCATCCGCGATGCACCGTTCCGACACATCGAGTTCACCAGCCATATTCCGGGCGTCAAGGGGAGCCGCAATAAGGCCTCCTAGGGTTTTCGGCGTGCCCAAGCTCTCGGTGATCGTGCCGTTCTACAACGTGCAGCAATTCGCGTCCGACACACTCAAGAGTTTGCGTGCGAATGCGCGCGCCGACTTCGAGTTCATTCTGGTCGACGACTGTTCGACCGACGCGACCCCCGACATCCTCGCCCGCGCGGAACGCGAACTGCCGGGCGCGGTGCTGGTGTCGCACGAGCGGAACGCGGGGCTGGCGAGCGCGAGGAACTCCGGCATCGACAGGGCGCACGGCGAGTACCTGACCTTCCTCGACGGCGACGACTGGCTCGCGCCCGGCCACCTTCCCCGACTGGTCGACGCGATCGAGGGATTGGGCTGCGACTTCGTGCGCACCGACCATGTGCAGTGCACCGGGCGGGCCCGCGCCGTGCACCGCGTCCCGCACGGACGCCGTTGGACGGTGCTGGACCCTCGGGCGGCGATCCTGCCCGCCGACCGGTCCACGCCCGTGGACTACGCCTACGCGTGGGCGGGCGTCTACCACCGCCGGCTGGTCGAGCGCGGGCTGCTTCACTTCACCGACGGGCTGCGCACCGCCGAGGACCGGCCGTGGATCTGGAAGCTGCACCGGGAGGCGGAGACCTTCGCGGTCGTAGGACTGCTGGGCGTCTTCTACCGGCGCGGGGTGGCCTCTTCGCTCACCCAGATCGGTGATGTGCGGCAACTGGACTTCGTGCGCGCCTTCGACCAGGTCGTCGAGGAGACGGCACGCGACCCCGAGGCCGGGGCGCTGCTGCCGAAGGCGGTGCGCACGTACTGCGCGGTCATGGCCCACCATCTCGGCTCGATCGAGCGGTTCGAGCCGGCCGTGGCGCGCAGGCTGCGCGCGATGTGCGCCGCCGCCCTGCGGAGGATGCCGCAGGACGTGCTCGCTCAGGTCATGGAGACGATGGACGCCCGGCGGGCGGGCACGCTGCGCCGGGTTCGGCGCCGGCCGGTGACCGCGGGGACGGGGGCCCGTTGATGCCCCGCACCGCCCGGATCTTCTGCGTCTCCACCGTGCGCGGCGCGGCGACGCTGGCCGCCGCTCTCGACGCCGGCCTGTTCGAGCCGTCCGACCGCCGGCTGCTGCTGGTCGCCGACACCGCGCCCAACCCCGAGACCGCCCCGTCCGTCGCCGCCGCGCCCGGCTTCGCCCGCATCCGGGAACGCTTCGACGAGGTGCACTCCTGGAACGAGGCCGTCTCCCCCTTCCACCCGGGCGGCTGGACACCGCGCCCGGACGACGTCCCGCTGTGGGAGCGGCACCTGCGGCTGCTGTGGGGGCTCGGCGACGACGAGGTCCACCTCGCGGTGGAGTCCGTCCACGGCAACCCGTCGTCGGCGCTGTGCCAGGTGTTCACCGGGGCCCCCGTGGACGTCTACGCCGACGATCTGCTGAGCTACGGCCCCAGCCCCGACAAGCTCGACCCGCTGATCGGGACCCGCGTCGGCCGGCTGCTGCACCTCGACCTGGTGCCGGGTCTCACCCCGCTGCTGCTCACCGAGTTCGGCGTGCCGGCGGTGCCGGTGCCGTCCGGGGCGTTCCTCCAGGTGACCGGCGAACTCGCAGATTTGGAAGAGGAGTTGCCGGAGCCGGCCGAGCGGCCCGCCCTGCTGCTCGGGCGGTGCGGCTCCGCCGCGCAGGAGGAGCCGCATCTGCGCATGGTGCGCGGCGCGGTGGCGCTCGGGCACCGGGCGCTGGTCTTCGCGCCGCACCCGGCGGCGCCCGCACGCCGGTACCGGCCGCTGGAGGACGAGGCGAGCCGGCTGGGCGCCGAACTCACCGTGCTGGAAAGGCCCGTGCTCGCGGAGGTCGCCTTCCGGCGACTGCGGCCCGCCCTGGTCGTCGGCTGCTCCTCCCCCGCGCTGCTGACCGCCGCCGTGCTGTACGGCCTCCCGGTCGCGCGGGCCGGGACGGGCGCCGCGCTGGCTGGGCTCACGCCGTACGGGAACGCCGAGCGGGCGCCGCTCACCGTCGTCGACGCGCTGCTGCCGGACCTGGAGGACCCCGCAGGGGTGACGACCGGGTGGACACCTCCGTCGGCGGAACGGGTGCGGGAACTGGCCGCGCTCCTGCGGGCGGTGGGTTTCGCCATGCGGCCCAGGATTCATCCGGAGCTGCGGGGCGAGGCGGAACGGTACCTGTCCGCGCACCCCGGCCGGGCGGCCTCGCGCTACTTCACCCGCCGGCGGCTGGCGTCACTGGCCCTGCCGGGGGGTGTTCCGGCGGGACTGGCGTTCCTGCCCCGCAACCCGGCCGTACGCCGGCTGGCACGCCGGGCGAGGGCGCTGCGCAGCGGACGCGTCCCCCACATCCGCATTCCCACCAGACTGCCCCTCCACGGAAGGCCTCCAGGATGAGCGCGACCGACCAGGCCATGGGACCGGCGACGAGTCCGGCGCCCCGGCTGACCCTCCCCCTCCCCGACCGCTCGACCGTGCGGCCCCGGGCGGACGGCCGGCTGCGCGCGCTGGACGGCCTGCGTCTGCTGGCGGCCCTGATGGTGTGCTTCTACCACTACGCCGGCAAGAACGGCGAGGTCGCGCAGTCCTGGCGCCAGTCCCCGGGCGTGAAGTTCCCGACGCTGTCGCAGTTCGCCACTTACGGCAGCCTGGGCGTGCAGTTCTTCTTCGTGATCAGCGGCTTCGTGATCTGCATGAGCAGCTGGGGCCGGACCCCGGACGACTTCTTCCGCTCCCGGGCAGCCCGGCTGTACCCCGCGTACTGGGCGGCGATCGTGCTGGTCACCGCCGCGGGACTGATCCTGCCGGTGGTGTCCGCGCCGCTGCGCTCGGACGAGCTCCTCGTCAACCTCACCATGCTGCAACAGCCGATGGGGGCTCACCGGGTGCTGGGCGTGGACTGGACGCTCTGGGTGGAGGTCCGCTTCTACGCTCTGTTCGCGCTGTGCGTGGTCTGGCGGGGCGTCACCTACCGGCGGGTGGTCGTGTTCTGCGTCCTGTGGACACTGGCCGGCGTCTTCGCCCGGGTCGCCGACCATCCGCTGACCGACGAGCTGGTGATGCGCGACCACGCGCCGTACTTCATCGGCGGTCTCGCCCTGTACCTGATCCACCGCTTCGGCAGTGACCTGCTGCTGTGGGGGATCGTCGGCGTCAGTTTCCTGCTCGGCCAGCGCTACTCGGTGACGGCCCTGTGGCACCCGGGCATGCACGGCGACTTCCATCGCAACCCCTACGTCATCCAGGCGATCGCCTTCCTCGCCTTCGCCGCCGTCGCCGCGGTGGCCCTGGGCTGGACGAGCCGGGCGAACTGGCGCTGGCTGACCGTGGCGGGCGCGCTGACGTACCCGTTCTACCTGGTCCACGAGCACCTGGGCTGGTTCTTCATCCGCGTGCTGTACCGCGGCATGCACCTGGACCCGTACGCGACGCTCGCCGCGACGGTCCTGTCCATGCTGGCCATCGCCTGGCTGCTGCACCGCTACGTGGAGAAACCGCTCGGCCCCCGCATGAAGAAGTCACTGCAGGTCCGCCGGGACTAGGACGGCAGGGGCGGAGGCGCGCAGCGCCCCGTCCCTGCCAGGGGCGCGGGGAACTGCGCGACCAGCCACGATGCAGCCGCAGACGCGGGACGACATCACGCGGCACCCCCTATTGCGCCGCCGTGGCCCGCAGCCTGCGTACCGCCCGCCGCACGGCAGGATGCCGCCGCAGCGCGGCTCCCCGCACCGGCGCCCCACCGGGCAACCGCAGGTTGGTCAACCGCCGCCGCTTGAAGTACCGCTCGCGGTCGGCGAGATGGACGGCGAGCCAGGCGACAACCTCGGTCCGCAGAGCGTGATGCCTGCGGGACTGCATGCAATAGGCCACCGCCCGCACGAGGGGCGTCAACTCATCGGCCAGACCGGCAAGTTCGACCGGCTCTCCCAGCGGGGAGCGTTCCGCGTCGGGCAGGGCCGCGTCGATGATCGTGAGCGGGATCCGGTTGCTGTTCTCGTACGGCGTGATGCGCTCCAGGAGCAGTTCGGTGCCGACGCGGGCGACGGGGATGCCGTAGAACGCGGCGGCGGTCATCAGCGCCGTCGAGAAGCAGCCGATGACGAGCTTCGGCTTCAGGTGCGCGAAGACGGTCTCGGCGAGGACGGGTTCGGTCAGGACGGTGAGCCGTACACCGAGTTCCGCGGCAGCCGCCTGAAGGGCCTCGCCGTAGACGGTGGGCGCGCTCGGGTGCGGCTTGAACAGCACGTCCTCGTGACCCGCGCGGGCGGCGGCCCGCAGCATGCGGACGTGCAGCCGCTCCTCCTCGTCCTGGCTGATCAGGTCGATCGCGGAGAGGTACTGGCCGAGGAGTACGGCGGTGGGCGGGCGGTCGGCGGGGAGCCGCTCGGCGAGGAGGCGGGCGTTCGCCTCCCCGAGCCGGGCGAGGACGTCGACGACCGCCGCGTCCGGCACCGCCACGGAAGGCACGCCGTACTCGGACAGCAGCATCGGCCGCAGCCCGGGAACGAGGTCGAGGTGGAGCACGCGCGCGATGCGGCTGCTCACGCCGTGCGGGATGCGGTTGCGGGTCGGGCCGTAGCTCATCAGGCCGTCCGCGTACACGTGGAGGGGGCTGTCCGCGAAGATGTCGGCGATCGCGCGGGAGGGGTTGGCCTGGAGGGACTCGCAGGCGATCTCGACGGGTTCGTCGCCGAGGTCCCAGGCGAGGCGTACGGCCTTCTCCCAGAGCCGGGCGTCCTGGGCGCGCGGCGACCAGCCGGCCGGGTGGTGGGGGGAGATGAAGGCGTTCCAGGAGCGCACCTCGTCGAACTCGCCGCGCAGCGCGTCGAAGCCGGGCATCCGGTCCAGCGGGGTGCCGACCTCCGGCACGGCGGAGGTGTCGCTGACGACGAGGACGCGGCGCACGCCCTCGCGCGGGCCGAACAGACCGGCGCGGATCGCGGCGGTGACGGTCGCGGCCGCGTACTGGGTGGCGGAGCAGAAGACCTGGATCACGCGGCCACTCCCTTCATGCCGCCCCGCACCCGGCGCAGCACCCGGACGCGTTCCTCGCCCATCCCCACCACGGCCTCCCCCAGTTCCTCCTCGCTCATCGCGCCGAGCGCCCCGGCGGCCAGCTGCCTCAGCCGCGCTGCCACGCCGCGTTCGAAGCGTCGCCGGTCGAGGAGTTGGTGGGCGATGACGACGCAGTAGTCGCGCAGCGCCTTGCGGCGCAGCCGGCCGGCCTCGGGGTCGTCGGCGAGTTCGGCGAGGACGAGGTCGAAGGCGCGGAAGAAGTCCAGCTGGCGCACATCGCCGATCTGGGTGAGCGAACCGGTGAGCCCCCGGCGGTAGAAGACGCCGGGCAGACTCGCGACGACGTAGGAGTCCGCCCTGCGGTGCAGGTCCCAGATCCACGGTCGGTCCTCGGCGGTGCGCAGCCCGTCGTGGAAGCGCAGCATGCCCCGGTCGAGGAGGCGGCGGTGGTAGACGCCGGCCCAGGCGTACGGGTAGTCGACCATGGTCGTGTCGTCGACGGGGAGGATGGACTCGCGTGGGTCGAGCGGGGTGTGGCGGCGGCCCTCGGGCGCGCGGTGGACGGCCCGTTCGACACCGGTGACCTGGACGTGGTCGGTGCGGACGAAGTCGACGTCGAACCGTTCGGCGACGCCGACCACCCGGGCGAGGTGGCCCGGGGCCAGCCAGTCGTCGCCGTCGAGGAAGGTGAGGTAGCGGCCTTCGGCGGCGTCGATGCCGGTGTTGCGCGCGGTCGCCAGCCCGCCGTTGTGCTCGTGCCGGATCACCCTGCTGCGGGGGAGCTTCTCGGTCAGGGCGAGGAGGGCCTCGTAGGTCCTGTCCTTGGTGGAGCGGTCCTCGACGAAGAGGAACTCGAAGTCGTCCCGGGCGTTGTTGACCAGGCTGGTCACGGTCTCGGCGACGTACGGCTCGATGTTGTAGCAGGGGACGACGACGGACAGGGTGATTCTGTTGGCCACGTGTGCGCACCTGAATTCTGAGCGGGAGGTCGCACGATCGTAGGAAGGGCAGGCTTGAGCGGCGGGTAACTGCGTGCCTGTGCGAGGGGAAGCTCGGATGAAGAGGCGGTGAACCGGCCGCGCGGCCCTCGGGTTCAGTCGGCGGGGCCGGGCGGGCGCGTGTACCGCGCCTCGATTCCCGCCAGGAGGAGTTCGAGTCCTTCCGCGAATGCCCGGTCGTACTGGTCGAAGATCTCCGCGCCGGCCGCGGCCGACAGCGGGAAGTCGGCCATCAGGCGGGCGCGTTCGTCGACGTCGAAGCCCTCGCGCCGTTCGTCTGGCAGGGGCTGGACGCCCTGTTCCTCGGTGACGAAGCCGAGCGTGTAGAGGTACGTCGTCGTGATCGCGCGCACGGCCTGGGCGAGGGTGAAGCCGGCGGCCGTGAAGAGGCGCAGGTTGTCCTCCATCTGCCCGGCGTGCTCGATGCCGGTGAACCGTGAGCCGCTGAACACCTTCGCGCCGTCGCGGTAGCCGAGCAGCGCCGTGCGCAGGCCGTGGTTGGCCTTGAGCATCCGCTCGCGCCAGGTGTCGTCCGGGTCGAGCGGCGTGCCGGCGGTCATCCGGCGGTACATCTCGGTCGCCATCTCGTCGAGCAGGGCCTGCTTGTCCTTGAAGTGCCAGTACAGGGCGGGCGCTTTGACGTCCAGCTCCTTGGCGATGGCCCGCAGGGTGAGGCCGTCGAGGCCGACCTCGTTGAGGAGTCTCAGCGCTGTGTCGGCCACCCGTTTCCGGTCGAGGGGCGCACGTCGTTCCGTGTTCACGCTTGACAGCTTAACGGCGTTAAGGCCAGTCTTCGTGGCAGGCGGAACTTAACAGCGTTAAGGAGACTGGGAATGATCACGACGGACGTACTGGTCGTCGGCGCGGGCCCCTGCGGGCTGACCCTGGGCGTCGACCTGGCCCGGCGCGGGGTGGACGCGCTCGTGGCGGAACGGGGCGACGCGCTGTTCCCGGGTTCGCGCGGCAAGGGCCTCCAGCCCCGCACGCTGGAGGTCTTCGACGACCTCGGCGTACTGGACGCGATCCGCGCGGCCGGGGGCGGCTACCCGGTCGGGATGATCTGGCAGGACGGGCGGCGGATGGGCGAGCACCGGATGTTCGACCCGGCGGAGACGACCGAGGACTCGCCGTACGCCGAGCCGCTGCTGGTGCCGCAGTGGCGGACGCAGGAGGTCCTGCGGGCGCGCCTGGAGGAGCTGGGCGGGTCGGTCTCCTTCGGGCGGGAGGTCGTCGGGATCGCTCAGGACGAGCTGGGCGTGACGGCGCACTTCGCGTCCGGACCGGACGTCCGCGCGCGGTACCTCGTCGCGGCGGACGGCGGCCGCTCCGGCGTGCGCCGGGCGCTCGGCGTCGGCATGACCGGGGAGAGCGTCGACCCGCGCCCGACGCTGGTGGCGGATCTGCGGATCACCGGGCTGGACCGCGACAACTGGCACATCTTCCCCGCGCGCGGGGAAGACGACGGCTTCCTGGTGATCTGCCCGCTCGCGGGTACGGAGGACTTCCAGGCGGTGGCGCAGTTCCCCGAAGGGACGGAGGTGGACCTCTCCCTCGACGGGGTCCGCAAGCTCGTCGCCGCCCGCTCGCACCTCGCGCCCGAGGACGTGACCGAGGTGCGCTGGGCGTCCGACTTCCGCCCGCGAGCGGCCCTCGCGGACCGGTTCCGGGCCGGTCGGGTGTTCCTGGCAGGGGACGCGGCACACGTCCACTCGCCGGCCGGCGGCCAGGGCCTCAACACCAGCGTGCAGGACGCCTACAACCTGGGCTGGAAGCTGGGCGCGGTGCTGCGGGACGGGGCGGACGCCTCCCTGCTCGACACCTACGAGGAGGAACGGCGGACCGTCGCGGCCGAGATGCTGGGCCTGTCGACGCGCGTGCACCGCGGGGAGGTCGGACGCGGGGCGGCGACCCGTCAACTGGGCATCGGCTACCGGGAGTCGAGCCTGACGGAGGAGACGCGCCGGACGCCGGGAGCGGTACGGGCAGGGGACCGCGCGCCGGACGGCACGGTCGGCGGCGTCCGCCTCTTCGACGCCTTCCGGGGACCGCACTGGACCCTGGTCGCGGTGGGCACGCCGACACCGGACGCTGTTCCGGCCGCCGTGCGGGTGGTCCACGGCGAGGGCACTCCGGGGACGTACGGCTCCGGACTGTTCCTCGTCCGGCCGGACGGCCATGTCGGCTGGGCCGGGGACGGAACGGCCGGGGCCGTGGACTACCTCAGCCGGTTCGGGCAGCGCTAGGGCGTGTCCGGAGAGGTTCACCGGCTCGCGACGCCCGGCACGGCTCCCCCACCGCCGCGTTGTGGACTCCGCGAGCTTCCCGGCAGACCTTTCCGGTCACGGCACTGGCCGTCAGCGTCGAGGAGAGCCTCGGCGATCACCCGTTCGGAGGAATCCCCTCCGTTCAGAACGCCTCCGCCGGCACATGGCTTCCCCAGACCTCCCGGAGCGCGCCGCACACCTCGCCCACCGTCGCCCGTGCCCTGAGCGCCTCCTTCATCGGATACAGGACGTTGTCCTCGCCCTCGGCGGCCTTCCGCAGCGCCGCCAGCGCCGCGTCCACCGCCGGCCGGTCGCGTTCGGCACGCAGCCGGGCCAGCCGCTCCGTCTGCCGGGCCTCGATGGCCGGGTCGACGCGGAGCGGCTCGTACGGCTCCTCCTCGTCGAGGCGGAAGCGGTTGACGCCGACGACGACCCGATCCCCCGAGTCGGTCTCCTGGGCGATGCGGTAGGCGTTGCGCTCGATCTCCCGCTTCTGGAAGCCGCGCTCGATGGCCGCCACCGCCCCGCCGAGGTCCTCGACCTTGCGCATCAGCTCCAGCGCCGCCGCCTCCACGTCGTCGGTCATCCTCTCCACGGCGTACGACCCGGCGAAGGGGTCGACCGTCGCGGTCACGTCCGTCTCGTGCGCGAGCACCTGCTGCGTACGCAGGGCCAGGCGCGCGCTCTTGTCGGTGGGCAGCGCGATCGCCTCGTCGAAGGAGTTGGTGTGCAGGGACTGGGTGCCGCCGAGGACTGCCGCGAGCGCCTGGACGGCCACCCGGACGAGGTTCACCTCGGGCTGCTGGGCCGTCAGCTGCACGCCGGCCGTCTGCGTGTGGAAGCGCAGCATCAGCGACCTGGGGTCGCGCGCGCCGAACTCGTCCCGCATCAGCCGCGCCCACATGCGGCGCGCGGCACGGAACTTGGCGACCTCCTCCAGCAGCGTCGTACGGGCCACGAAGAAGAAGGAGAGCCTGGGCGCGAAGTCGTCGACGTCCATGCCGGCCGCGACCGCCGTGCGGACGTACTCGACGCCGTCGGCGAGGGTGAAGGCGATCTCCTGCGCGGGCGAGGCTCCCGCCTCGGCCATGTGGTAGCCGGAGATGGAGATGGTGTTCCACCGGGGGATCTCGGCCCGGCAGTACCTGAACGTGTCGGCGATCAGGCGCAGCGAGGGCCCCGGCGGGAAGATGTACGTCCCGCGGGCGATGTACTCCTTCAGCACGTCGTTCTGGATCGTGCCGGTGAGCCGGTCGCCGCCCACGCCCTGTTCCTCGGCGACCAGTTGGTAGAGCAGGAGCAGCAGGGCGGCCGGGGCGTTGATCGTCATCGACGTGGAGACCCGGTCCAGCGGGATCCCGTCGAACAGCACCCGCATGTCGTCGAGGGAGTCGACGGCGACGCCCACCTTGCCGACCTCGCCGTGCGCGAGCGGGGCGTCGGAGTCGTGGCCCATCTGGGTGGGCAGGTCGAAGGCGACGGACAGGCCGGTCGTGCCGTGCGCGATGAGCTGCTTGTAGCGGGCGTTGGACTCGGCCGCCGTGCCGAAACCGGCGTACTGGCGCATCGTCCAGGGCCGCCCGGTGTACATCGTCGGGTACACGCCCCGGGTATAGGGGTACGAACCCGGCTCGCCCAGTCTCTCCGCCGGGTCCCAGCCGCTCGTGAGGCCGTCAGGCCCGTACACCGGCTCGATGGGAAGCCCTGATTCCGACTCGCGCGCCATGGGGTGACACCTTCCGCCGCACTGTCACGCCTTCGGTCCCAACAATGCCGGGCCGTTCGCGCGTCGTCATCCGCGGGGAACAACTCCATGGACCATTCAGGGACCGAGGACGTACGCCGGTGAGACGACGGGGGTCGCGAGTGCGTAGTACGGGCATGACGGCAATGACGGACGCCGCGGGCTTCAGGGGCTCCACCGGCCTCAGTGGCCTCACGGGCAAGCGCGGCAGGGTGAGAGCGGTCGTCGCCGCGGTGGGTGCGGCGGCTCTGGTGACGGTGTGCGGCTGCACGGTGCAGCCGGCCCCCGCCGACCCCAAGGGCCGGGCGCCGGTCCACGTCCGCGTCAGCCCGGGGGCGGGCGACGCCTCGGGCGCTCCCGGTCCGGCGGCGACAGCGGCCGACGCCGGACCCCGGACGTCGCCGCCCGCGGAGAGCCCGACGCCCACGGCTTCGACGGCGGCCCCGCCTGCCGTCCTGTGGTCCCGCGGCGCCTACGGGCGGGACGTGCGCGAGCTCCAGGCCAGGCTGCGGCAGGTCGACTGGCTGCACGACGGGCCGACGGGGACGTACGACGGCGCGACCGCGGAGGCCGTGAAGGGGTTCCAGGGCAAGCGCGGGCTGCCGCGCACGGGACAGACGGACACCGTGACCTGGCAGCGGCTGCTGGCCATGACCCACGAGCCGGGCCGCTGGGAGCTGTATCTGCTGGGTGGCCAGCCCGCCGCCGCACCCGACCCCCGGTGCCTGACCGGGCGGGTGATCTGCGTGGACAAGACGAGCCGGACACTGCGCTGGATGATCGACGGGCGGACCGTGTCGACGATGTCGGTGCGGTTCGGCTCCCAGTACACGCCCACCCGCGAGGGCGTGTTCCAGGTCTACTGGAAGTCCCGCCACCATGTGTCCACGCTCTACGACTCACCGATGCCGTACGCGATGTTCTTCAGCGGCGGTCAGGCGGTGCACTACTCGTCCGACTTCGCGATGCGGGGGTACGCGGGGGCGTCGCACGGCTGTGTCAACGTCCGGGACGAGGGGGCGATCGCGAGGCTGTTCGCGCAGGTGAGGGACGGCGACAAGGTCGTCGTCTCCTGGTGAGGTGCCTGCGACGTGGGGGGCGCGGGCGGGACCGGGGGAACGTGTCCCGCCCGCGCCAGGTGCACGAGCCGTAGGTACGGGGGGAACCCCGGCTCCATGCGAGGGCCGATGACCAGTCGGCTCACTTCTAACTGCGCCGGGCCCAGCAAAAACGTCACACCTGAGCCGGAGAATTTTCGACGACGCGAGAAACCGCAGGTCAGAAGGGGGCACGGGGGTCATGCGGGCGAGGCTGACCGGGCTCTCTAGTCGCCGCCGTTCCCGCCGGCGTTCCCGGCCCCGTCGCCCTGGCCACCCTGGCCGCCGTCCTCGCCGTCCGCGCCCCTGTCGCCCTTCCCGCCCCTGCCGTGGTGGCGGCCGTGATCAGGACCGTGGCCGTGGCCGTCGCCCAGGCCGGGCTTGCCGCCGCCCCAGCCGGCGCCGTCGCCGCCGGGGCCGCCGTACTGCCCGCCCCAGCCGTTCTGACCGTGGCCGCCGGTCCGGCCCTGCCCGCCGGGCTTCTGCGTCCCGGTGTCCGTGCCGGACGGGCCGTCGGGAGTGGTGAGGACGTGGGCGCAGTACACCGGCACACGCCAGACGCCGCCCGCGGCGCTCTCCAGGGAGCGGCGGCGCTGCTGGTTCAGGATCTTGCCGTCGCGCAGGTCCCGGCAGGCGGCGGGCACGCCGCTCGGCCAGGCGCGGCGGTTCCCGACGCCGGGGCCGCCTCCGTCACCGTCGCCCTTCGCCTTGCCCCCGGCGCTCGGGGCGGCCGGGCCGCCGCTCGCCGTGCCGCCCGGGGTGTCCGGGCCGGCCCGGCCGCCGTGGCCCGCGCCCGGCGCGGGTGAGGGGGACAGCGCAGGAGAAGGGGAGTCGAGCGGAAGAGGAGGTCCGGGCGTCGCTGCGGCGGAGACGGAGGTGACCGGGGCGGGCTCGGCGGCGTCGAAGGGGGCGGGGAACCCGCCGACACCGGTCGCCGCCGCCACCCCGCCCGCCATGCCGACGGCCAGGGCGGCCGCCGCGCCCAGGCGAACGGTCCGGCCGCGGCGCGACGGCGTCCGCTCGGGCCGCCCCGCGCCGATCCGCACCACCTGGGCGTCCGCCCCGTCGTCAGGGGCGGGTGCGCCCTGCGCCCCGGAGGCGCCGCCCTGTTCGGCCCGGGCCGCGCGGAACGCGAGCACCGCCGCGTCGGCGGAGGGGTCGCGGGAGTCGACGTAGGCGGTCGTGGGTGTCGTGCGGTCCGCGTGGATCTTGCGG
Organism: Streptomyces sp. NPDC101166; assembly: GCF_044768125.1. Classification (NCBI taxonomy): domain Bacteria; kingdom Bacillati; phylum Actinomycetota; class Actinomycetes; order Kitasatosporales; family Streptomycetaceae; genus Streptomyces; species Streptomyces sp. NPDC101166. The sequence continues at coordinate 117,546 of NZ_JBIWPF010000010.1, read as the reverse complement.
AAGGCCGCCAGGGCCGACGCCTCGCCGGGGAGTTCCTCGTCCGGCGGGACCGGCGGGTCGGAGAGGGCGGCCAGGGCGTTCAGGGTGCGGGCGAGGCGTTCGGCCTCGTCGCGGTGGGCGGGGGCGACAGCGTTGTCCGGCGCGTCCCCGTCCAGCAGCCGTTCCGCCGTACGGCCGTCCAGCCATCGGCCGGGCCGCCGGCGCGCGGCGGGGTCGCCGGAGGGCTCGTCGTCCCCCGGGTGGGCACAGCGCTCGTCGGCCATCACATGTCCTTCTGCGTCCGTGCGTACGCATGCGTCACACCGGCGGACGTGACCGCGCGGGAGCGCGTCGCGCGTTGCGGCGGCAGCGCGTCGAGGACGCCGGCCGTCTCGGGGTCGTCGCCGAGCAGCTCGGCGAGCTTCTTCAGCCCCCGGTGGGCGGCCGTGCGCACGGCGCCGGGTCGTTTGCCGAGGGTCTCGGCGGCGGTCTTGGCGTCGAGGCCCACGACGACCCGCAGGACGACGGCCTCGGCCTGGTCCTGCGGCAGCCGGGCGATGAGGTCGAGCGTGCGGCCGGTCGCGAGGGCCTCGATGGCCTCGCCGGCGGTGTCGGACTCGGCGGGCCGGCCGGTCAGCTCCGCCTCGTCACCGCCGACGGCGGGCCGCCGGCCACGCATGCGGATGTGGTCGAGGGCGCGGTTGCGGGCTATCCGGGCGGCCCAGCCCCGGAACCGGTCGGCGTCCCCGCTGAAGCGTTCGAGGTCGCGGGCGATCTGGAGCCAGGCCTCGGAGGTGACGTCCTCCGCGTCGAGGTCGCCGACGAGTGTGCGGACATAGCCGAGCAGCCGAGGGTGCACCGCGCGGTACACAGCACGGAACCCGGTCTCGTCTCCGCGCTGTGCCGCGAGCACCGCGGCGGTCAGCTCCGCGTCGTCCCCCACGTCGTGGTTCCTCGATTGATGATGGCGGTCTCACCGATCCACGGATGGTCCGCGACTGGTCCGCGGGTGATCGCGGTGTTCCGGCCGCTCCGCCGTCCGGCGCGAAAGGCACGTTACGACCTGAAACCGCCGGTCGTCCATGTCCGTACAAAATGCAATCGACTCGTGACGCGAAGTCCCGCTTCCGGTGTGACAAAAAACGCACTCCCGGCGCTGAGGAGAGTACGGGCCGCCGCGCGGCCCGTGTCCGCGCGGCGGCCGGGGCCTCTCCTGTGGGGGGTGGCGGCCCCGGTCGTCGTCGCCTCGCCCCACCGGGGGTGGACCGGGGCGGGCGGGTCCGGTGGGCGTCGTTCGTCTTCAGGGGCTCATTCGGCTCTGATGTCGTCCACGTACACGACTCCCTTGGTCGCCGCGCCGTTTCCGTGGCCGAGGTACAGGTTGAACCCGCTCACCTTGGCGAGGTGGGCCGCGTCGAGCACGGCATCGGCGTGCGCGGTGTCCCAGGGGGCGGGCTTGAACGCGCTGAACGGCGCCCTGACCTCCTTCCCGTTCGTGTCGCTCAGCGAGGCCCCGTACTCGAAGTAGGCGCCGTCGGCGACGATCTGGAGCACGGCCCCGTTCGCGGAACCGTCTCCCCGCAGCCACAGGGCCATGGAGGTGAAGGCCGACCAGTCCGCGTCGACCGGCTTGCCGATGCCGGTGTACTCGGCGCCGGTGAAGTCGTACGCGTAGGCCAGCCCGTGGGAGCCCGAGGACTTGTGGTCGGCCGACAGGGTGGTGGTGTTGGCGTTGACATGGCTGTACGCCTCGCTCAGGCTGACGTCGTCCCCGGCGTACCCCTCGAAGTCGTCGACCCATCCCGCCGGCAGGGGCGGGGCCTCGCCGAGGAAGACCAGGGCCGAGTCGGTGAACGTCCTTCCTCCCACCCGCGCGCTCACCTTGACGGTCACCGGGCGGTTGTCCAGCCGGGCCGGGGCGATCGACCAGACGCCCGACCAGAAGCCTTCGGCGTCGAGGCGCAGCGGCCGGGCGGGGCCGTCGTCCACGGCGTAGGTGACCCGGCTCGCCTTCCCGGAGGTGACCCGCACCCGGACGGTCGTGCGGGGGACCGTCACGCGCTGCCGGTCCGTGGGGGTCACGAGGTGCAGGAACGGGGCGTTCCCGGTCGCGGTGGTGCGGAGGGAGAACACCTTGCCCAGGTCGGCGGCGAACACCGTGTACGGGTCCTGGTGGTACTCGACGAAGTCGGGCAGCAGGGGCCGGCCCTGGTACGGAACGTAAGCGCGGTTGTCGCCGCCGAAGTTGGCCCAGGTGAGCATGAAGGTCGCCTGCCGGGCCTGCGGGTCCGCCTTGACGGCCGCCAGGAGTCGGGTGAACCAGTTCGGGTCGCGGTTCTCGACGCCGCTCTCCCCGAACTCGGAGTAGGCGGGCGCCTTGCCGCGTTCGTTCGCGAGCCGGACGACCATCGCCAGGTCCTTCACCAGGCCGTCGAGCCAGGCCGTCGAGCCGGCTGAATCGTCGTAGGCGTCGTAGCCGAGGACGTCGACGAACTCGTCGCCCGGGTAGGTCTTGAGGTAGCCCGTCGGGTCGCCTCCGAAGCCGGAGTTGGGCGAATAGGCGTAGAGCAGGTTGCGGACGCACCGGGTGTCGCGCAGGTACTCGACGGTGTAGCGGTACACCTCGATGAACTCGGCGGACGCGGTGTGGCCGGCGCCCCACCAGAACCAGCCGCCGTTGTTCTCGTGGAAGGGGCGGAAGATCACCGGGATCAGGGTGCCGTCCGGCCGCCGCGCGCCCTCGACCGCCTTCGCGACGCGGTCGAGGAAGGCGTTGAACTCGGCGTGCTTCGCTCCGCCGGGGAGGATCTGGGCGACCACCCGGCCCGAGGTGTCGTAGAAGTCCCCGCCCGTGACGAAGTTCGGCATGTGGGCGCTGAGCGTGTTGATCCCTCCCCGTGCGTCCCCCTGCTGGATGCACCGGCTGAGCGCGGCGATGTTGTCGGCCTCGGTCGCCTCCTCGCTGCCGGGGCGTTCGCGGCCGTCGAGGATGAGGGTGTCCCAGCCGAAGACCGCGGGGTGGTCGCCCACCGCCGCCTCGGTGTCGGACGCCTTGCCGTCGGGGGTGGTGAAGGTGAAGCCGTAGGTGAGGTCGTGCTGGTGACCGAACAGGATGCCCTTCCCCTGCTGCTTCTTGAGATACGCGAAGAGCGAGCGGGTGGCGGGGGTCGCCCTGTCGTCGACGATCCGGACCGGTGTCGCGGCGCCGGCGGGCGCTGCGGCCGCCGGCAACCGGGTGCCGGCCGTCATGGCGACCGCGGTGCCGATGACGAGGAACGTGCGGCGGTTCAGCGGCGAGTCGGTCATGTACGTCTCCTTCGACGTGGCGATTCCTCGTGCGGGACGGCAGCTCGCTTCGAGCCGTGAACCGGGCGGACGGGTCACGCGGTCGGGCGGTCGGACACCGGTCTCACTTGGTGGCGCCGCGCGCGAACCCGTTGTAGATGTAGCGCTGGAGGAAGAGGAAGACGACCAGCGTCGGCACGATGACGAGGATCGCGCCGGCCGATATGGCCTCCCAGTGGGCGCCGTAGGGGCCCTTGAAGCGGAACAGGGCGGTGGACATCGTGCCGAGGTTCTCGGAAGGCATGTAGAGGAACGGGATGTAGAAGTCGTTGTAGACCGTGATGCCCTTGATGATGACGACGGTGGCGATCGCCGGCTTGAGCAGCGGGAAGATGATCCGCCAGTAGACGGTGAGCGCGTTCGCGCCGTCGAGTCGGGCGGCCTCGTCGAGGGAGACGGGGATCGAGCGGATGAACTGCAGGAAGATGTAGATGGACACGATGTCGGTGCCCGTGTACAGCAGGATCGGCGCCCACCGGGTGTCGAAGAGACCGAAGCTGTTGACCACCTGGAAGGTGGCCACCTGCGTGGTCACGCCCGGTACCAGGGCGGCCACCAGGAACAGCCCCATGACCAGCTTCTTGCCCCGGAAGTGGAAGCGGTCGATGGCGTACGCGGTCATCGAGCCGATGATCACGGTGCCGGTGACGGAGAACAGCAGGATGAAGGCGGTGTTCCCGAACGCCGTCAGCATCTGGCCGTCCCGGAAGGCCGTGACGTAGTTGGAGAAGTTCAGCCAGTCGCCGGGAGGTCGGAACGCCCCGCCTCCGTTCGTCGCCTCCTTCTCCGTCTTGAGCGAGGTGAGGAACACGACGGCCAGGGGGACCAGGACCACCAGCGAGGCCAGGACCAGGGACAGATGGATGAGGACCGAGGCGATGCCCCGGGGACGACGGCCGTCCACCGTGTCGGCGGTCATACGAGGTCCACTCTCTCGTCGGGCACGAGGCGGCGCTGGATCCAGGTGATCAGCAGGATGATCAGGAGCAGTACGACGGCGGCGGCCGAGGCCAGCCCCGTCTTGTTGAACTGGAACGCGAGTTTCACCGTCTGGATGACGAACGTCGTGGTGCCCGTGGCGCCGCCGGTCATGATGTAGGGGATCTCGAACACCGACAGCGAGCCGGACACGGCGAGGATCACGCTCAGGCTGACCACGGGCTTGATGCTCGGAAGGATCAGGTGCCGGAACTGGTGCCAGCGGGTGGCGCCGTCGAGCTGGGCCGCCTCGTACAGCTCCCCCGGGACGGACTGGATCGCTCCCAGGAAGAGCACGAAGTTCAGGCCGGTGAAGCGCCAGACGGACACGCCCGCCAGGGAGACGTTCGCGGACGTCGGCGTGCCGAGCCAGGAGTGGTCGGCGCCCGCGCCGAACCAGGACAGCACCGAGTCGAGTGTGCCGCCGTCTTGGAAGAAGTACAGGAAGACGAAGCCGATCGCGACGCCGTTGATGAGGTACGGGAAGAACAGGATTCCCTTGAACAGGTTGCGCAGGCGCAGGTTGAAGCTCAGGACGGTCGCGAAGTACAGGGCGATGACGATCTGCACGACGGACGCGGCCAGGTAGTAGAGGCTGACGAAGAACACCCGGAACAGCTCGGGCCTGGTGAACAGCTCGGCGTAGTTGCCGGTTCCCGTGAGGTGGATCTCCGGGCTGACGCCGTCCCAGTCGGTGAAGCTGTAGTAGATCATGTTCGCCACGGGCACGTAGGTGAACGTGATCAGCAGGACCAGCGGAGCCAGGAGGAACAACCACGGGGTCGCCCTGCGCAGGACTCCCCCGCCGGAGCGGGAACCGCTCGGCGCCGGGCGGGTGCTGGTGCTCTCCTTGTCCACGCGTGCGGCGGGCGGGTGGGTGGTGTGGGTCATGTCGGCCTTTCGGTCGTCCACTTGACGCGGTCGGCGGGCCGGGGCCGGCCGGCGGGCGTCCGGCCCCGGCCCCGGCCCCCGGGTGTCGCTCCCCGTCAGCTGCCCGCGGACTTCGCCGCCCGGCTCCACTTCTTGTCGAGGTCGGCGAAGTAGTCCTTCAGGCTTCCGCCCTGGACGCCACGCGCCATGTCGACCAGCTTCTGCCGGTAGTCGGGCTTGGCCAGGCCGATCTCGGCCGCGTTGTCGATGGCGTTGACCTGGGTGCTCTTGGCCTCGGACCGCTCCATCAGGCTGACACCGTTGTCCTCGAAGGGCTTCAAGGTGGCAGGCAGGGCACCGGACTTGAGCGTCGGGATGGAGCCCTCGTTCTGCGCGAAGCCGGACTTGTCGGTGAACCAGTCGACCCACGCCCGTGCGGCGGCCTTGTTCTTGGAGTGGATGCTCACCGCTTCCTGGTAGTCGGAGGAGAGCATGCCGCAGAACTTGCCGTTCTTCTGCGCGGGGAACGGCATGAAGCCGATGTCGTCGGGGTTCGTCCCGGCCGTCGTCGCCGCGTTCTGCATCTGGCTGATGGCCCAGGAGCCGAGCTGCATGGTGGCGATCTCACCGCGGGCGATCATGCCCTTGGAGTTCTCCCAGTTGGTGGTGGAGGGGTCCTTCTCGATGAGCTTTTCGTGGACGACGTCGTAGAGCAGGGTGTCGATGACGTCGAGGTCGCTGCCCGCGGCCCAGGGGGCGGTGGAGGTCGCCAGCTTGTCGTTGGCCTGTGCGTCGCAGCTGACCGAGCCGATGCTCGCGGTGCCGGCGGTCAGCGGCCACTGGTCCTTGAAGTTCGTGTAGTACGGCACCGCGTCGGTCTTGGCCTTGACAGCCCTGAGACCGGTCAGGAACTGCTCCGGGCTGGTGGGCCAGGAGGTGATGCCGGCCTTCTTCCAGACGGCCTTGTTGTAGACGAAGCCGTCGGCGTTGCCCACGGTCGCGAGGCCGTACACCTTGCCGTCGACATTCGCCTTGTCGGTGAAGCGGTACTTCCTGCTCAGCTCGGTGGCACTGCCGAGGGAGGCGAAGAACGACGGGTAGTCCTTCTTGGCGATCGCGTTCGGGATCATCAGCACGTCACCGTAGTTGCGGGTGTTCATGCGGATCTTGACCTCACCCTCGTAGTCGGTGATGCCGTCGAACTTCACGGTCACCTTGGGGTAGATCTTGTTGAACGTGGCGGCGTACTTCTTCAGCGTCCCGTTCTGCACCAGGTCCGTACGGTGCGTCAGGACGGTGATGGCGCCGGACACGCTGCCCGGATCCGACGCCGCGGCAGCCGACTCGCCCTTCGGCGCCGCCGCTCCCGTGCATCCCGTCGCGGTGACCGCCATGACTGCGGTCAGTGCGGCGACGGCGAGTGCCTTCCTCCCCATACGCCCAGCTCCTTCCAGTGTGCGGCTCAGACCCGGCTTTGGGCTGTCGGCACTATGGCACCGCCAAATTGAACCGGTAAAGCTCCAGAGACAAAATTGTTACCCCGAGCCCCGAAAGCCGGCGGATACACCTGGGCTTAATCAAGGTAAAACTCGCCATAAGCCGCACACAGGGCGGGGCTATACCGGTTTATGGACATCGCTTGCTCAGGCGGTTAGGTTGGCCTGCGCCGTGACCAAGACCGACCTCCGTGAGGGGAGCCGCACATGAAGGACGTCACCGAGCTCAGCGACGGGTGGGGGCTGTGCCACGGGGACGAGGTGCTGCCCGCCCGGGTGCCGGGCTGCGTGCACGCCGACCTCCTGGGCGCGGGGCTCATCCCGGACCCCTTCATCGGCGCCAACGAGCACGAGGTGGCCTGGGTCGGCGACCGTGCCTGGACGTACACCGCCCGGCTCACCACCGAGAGCGCCCACGAACGGACGGACCTGGTCTTCGACGGCCTCGACACCGCGGCCGAGATCACGCTGGACGGCGAGGTGCTCGGCCGGACCCGCAACATGCACCGCTCGTACCGGTTCGACGTCACCGGCCGCGGCGGCGAGCTCCAGGTGCTGTTCACCCCGGCCCGCGAGGAGGCCGAGGCGGTGCGCAAGGCGGTCGGCGACCGGCCCAACGTCTATCCCGAACCGTCCCAGTACATCCGCAAGATGGCGTGCAGCTTCGGCTGGGACTGGGGACCCACCGTCGTCACCGCCGGCATGTGGCGGCCGGTCCGCCTGGAGCACTGGTCGACGGCCAGGATCGCCCAGGTCCGGCCCGCGGTCACGGTCGTCGGGACGCGCGGACGGGTGGAGGTCCGCCTCGTCCTGGAGCGCACCGCCGCCGGCGCCGGACGCCCGCTGACCGCACGGGCCTCCGTGGCCGGCGTCGACACCGGGATCACCGTCGAGGGCACGGAGGCGACCCTCGTCCTGGACGTCCCCGAGCCGGAGCTGTGGTGGCCGCGCGGCCAGGGCGGGCAGCCGCTCCACGACCTGACGGTCACCCTCACCGACGGCGACAGCCCACTGGACGCCTGGCGGCGCCGGATCGGCTTCCGCACGGTCGAAGTGGACCGCACCGCCGACGAGCACGGCACCGGCTTCACCCTCGTCGTCAACGGGGTACGCCTCTTCACCCGCGGCGTGAACTGGATCCCCGACGACGTCCTGCCCTCCCGCATCACCCCCGAGCGCTACCGCCACCGCCTCTCCCAGGCCGCTGACGCGAACATCGACCTCGTCCGCGTCTGGGGCGGCGGCATCTACGAGGACGAGGCCTTCTACGACGCCTGCGACGAACTCGGCCTGATGGTGTGGCAGGACTTCCTGTTCGCCTGCTCCGCCTACCCCGAGGAGCAGCCGCTGCGCGGCGAGGTGGAGGCCGAGGCACGCGAGAACGTCGTACGTCTCATGCCGCATCCCTCGCTGGTGGTGTGGAACGGCAACAACGAGAACCTGTGGGGCTTCAGGGACTGGGGGTGGGAGCCCGAACTCGCCGGAGACTCCTGGGGCGAGGGGTACTACCTGGGCCTGCTGCCGCGGGTCGTGGCCGAGCTGGACCCGACCCGGCCGTACACGGCGGGCAGCCCCTGGTCCGGTTCCTGGGACCACCACCCCAACGATCCGGCACACGGCACCCACCACTCCTGGGAAGTGTGGAACCGCCGCGACTTCGCCGGGTACCGCGACAGCGTGCCCCGGTTCGTCGCCGAGTTCGGCTGGCAGGCGCCGCCCGCCCTGGCCACCCTGCGCCGCGCCCTGCCGGGCGAGGACCTGGCGCCCGGCTCGCCGGGCATGCTGCACCACCAGAAGGCCGAGGACGGCAACGGCAAACTGAACCGCGGGGTGGCACGCCATTTCGCGCTCCCCGAGGGCGACTTCGACCGCTGGCACTACCTGACCCAGGTGGTCCAGGCACGGGCGATCGCCGCGGGCATCGAGCACTGGCGCTCCCACTGGCCCCGCTGCGCGGGCACGATCGTGTGGCAGCTCAACGACTGCTGGCCGGTCAGCTCCTGGTCCGCCGTCGACGGAGACGGCCGGCTCAAGCCGCTCCACCACGAGCTGCGGCGCCTGTACGCCGACCGGCTGCTCACCCTCCAGCCCGCCGCCGAGGGGGTCGTGCTCGGGCTGGTCAACCAGTCGGCCACCCCCTGGCGGGCCGAGGTCACCGTCCGCCGGACCACCGCCGACGGGGCGGTGTCCGCCCGGGTGCCGCTCACCGTGGAGGTGGCGGCGCGTGACGCCGTCCGGACACCGCTGCCCGTGGACGCACTCGGCGTCGCAGGGGAGGGAGAGTTCCTGGTCGCGGACGTGGACGGGCTGCGCGCCGTGCACTTCCCGGTGCCGGACCGCGAGTTCCCCTACCCGCCTCCCCGGTTCGACGTGCGCGTGGAACCGGTCGCCGGCGCTGCGGATACAGTCGACGTCGTGGTCACAGCGCAAACCCTCGTACGGGACCTCCTCCTGCAACCCGACCGCCTCGCCCCCGACGCGACGGCCGACACAGGTCTTGTCACTCTGCTTCCCGGCGAGGAGACCAGGATCCGGGTGGGCGGCTGGTCCGAGCCCGGCACCGCGGCGGCCCGGGCGGCCGTCTTCTGCGTGGAACCGACGTGAGCGCAGCACCTCCCCGACGCGTCACCATCAAGGACGTGGCGGCCCGGGCCGGCGTGTCGAAGGGAGCGGTGTCGCTCGCCTTCAACGACAGGCCCGGGGTGTCCGACTCCACCCGTGACCGCATCTTCCAGGCGGCCCGGGACCTGGGCTGGGCCCCCAACGTCCGGGCCCGCGGCCTGTCGTCCGGGACCAGGGTGGACACCATCGGCCTCGCCATCTGCCGGCCGGCCCGGCTGCTCGGGCTGGAGCCGTTCTACATGGAGTTCATCTCCGGGGTGGAGAGCGTGCTGGCCGAGCGGTCCTGCTCGCTCCTGCTGCATCTGGTGCGGGACGTGGACGAGGAGATCGCGCTCCAGCAGCGGTGGTGGCAGGGCCGGCAGGTGGGCGGATCGATCCTGGTGGACTTCCGCGAGAACGATCCCCGCGTGCCCGCGCTGCGGGCCATCGGGCTCCCCGCGGTGGCGGTCGGCCACCCGTCGCTGACGGGCGGCTTCACCTCGGTGTGGACGGACGACGCCACCGCCGCCACGGAGGCCGTGCGCTATCTGGCGGCGCTCGGCCATCGCCGCATCGCCCGCGTCGGCGGTCCCGCCGGACTCGGGCACAGCGCCATCCGCGCGAAGGCGTTCACCGAGGCCACGCGCGAACTGGGCCTCGCCGACGACCTCCAGATCGCCACGGGCTACGAGGGCGAGGAGGGGGCCCGCGCCACCCGTTCCCTGCTGCTCATGGCCGAGCGGCCCACGGCGATCCTCTACGACAACGACATCATGGCCGTCGCCGGGACCGCCGTCGCCGCGGAACTGGGCCTGTCGGTGCCGCGTGACCTCTCCCTGCTCGCCTGGGACGACTCCCAGCTGTGCCGGCTGACCCACCCGCCGCTGTCCGCGATGAGCCACGACGTGCACGGGTTCGGCGCGGACGTCGCCCGTACCCTGTTCGCGGTCATGGGCGACGAGGAAGCCTCGTCCCACCAGGTCGCCACGCCCTCGCTCACCCCTCGCGGATCGACGGCCCCACCACTCAGGTAGGAGACGTCACATCGTCGACGCGGGGCCAGCGGTGGTCGCGTCCCGGCACAGCAGGCGCAGGGAGCCGTGGCCGGCGAAGCAGCGGCGGGCCTCGTCGATCGGGTCCCAGAGGCGGCCGTCGGGCGTGCGGACCCAGTGGTCGCCGCCCGTCGCCCACCACTCGGCGCCGGTCTCACGGGCGAGCACCTCGCCCGCGTACGAGCCGAGCCCGCGCAGCACGCCGTCCACGGCGGCGTACGGCGTGCCCTCCCGCCGCAGGTCCTCGATGAGCCGGTCGACGCGCCACAGGCTCCGCGCCGTGTAGTCGAGCCGCAGCCGCGCGCCCTCGCGCAGGGTGGCCACGGCGTCGGCCGCCCACCGCACCGGTTTCGCGGCGGCGTGGGGGCGTCCCTCGGGGGCGTGCGGGGTCTGCGGGAAGGCTGTCGTCGCGCTGGTCATACCAGGGATCATGTGCGGAAGGGACCGCGTTCGTCACCGGGTCGAGGGCCCTCAGACGGGTGTTTTCCCGGACCGGTGCAGGACCACCCCGCCTCCCCCGCAGCACGCCCACACGACGCCCATAGGGCTCGCGTGCCTCAGCCCGCGGCGCGGGCCCGGCGGGAGACCGCCGCGCGCAGGACGCGGCGGCCCTCCGTGGTGAGGCCCAGGGCCTGGCGCAGGCCGCCCGCGCCGCGTGCGGCGACGACCTCCAGCACGGTGAGCTGGCGGCGCAGCTCGGCGGCGGCGAGCGGGGGCATGCCCTCGGTGTCCCCGGCGCGGCGCGCGTCGAGCGGGGTCGGGTCGTCGGCCGGGTCGAGGAGCCGGTGGATGCCGAGGGAGGCGACCGAGCAGGCCTCGGCCCACTCCCGCAGCTCGGCGGCGGAGCGCCCGGCGGGAGCCGCGTCGAGCATGCGCCGCGCAAGCCGCACGGGCTCGTCGCCGGCATCCCCCGAGCCGCGCTGAGCCGCGGAGTCGCCGAAAGCCCCCGCGTCGGCGTCCAGTTTGGCCCGCACCTGCTCGACCAGCGGGCCCCAGCCCGCCGGGTCGGAGTCGTCGGTGAGGTTCGCCCACAGCGGGCGCAGGATCTCGTCGTCGCCGCCCAGCAGCGGCACGCACCGATCCAAACAAGCCAGTCCGCTCGCCGCCAGGCCGCGATCGTCCGCCGTGGCGATGAGGTCCACCACGCTCATGCACGCCTCCCTCCCCCGGGCCCCATCCTTACGGAGCCCGCAGTTCCCCTCACTGCGTGCGACAGTCAGGGAGTGTCAAAGGGTGCACGGCGAAACGGATCAACGCAAGGATTCAGCCACGATCACCCCGCGCCGATCCTCTGAGGCCCCGTCAGCCCAGCCGGTTCGCCAGCGCCTTGAACTGCGTCCAGGACAGCTTCGGCGCGCCCGGGTCCCACAGCTTCTGGACGGTCGCCCGCAGAGGCATCCGGATGCCTGCCGCGACCTGGTCCTGCGTCTGCGAGTTCGCGAGGTCGCACCAGACGGCGAAGGTCCCGCCGAGTATCTGGCCGTCGTATTTCGCGGGCACCGCCGTGCTGCCGCGCAGCACCCGCGGGGTCCACTGCTCGTAGATCCGCTGCCCCGTCGGGTAGACGAAGGTCTGGGGCTCGCCGAGGACGTAGTACAGGTACTCGTCGTTGTAGTTGATCACCTTGCGGCCGGTGCTCAGGTAGGAGAGGGGCTGCCGCGCACCGATCTCCTTGCCGGTCCAGTAGGCGGCCTCCAGGTCGCCGGCGGCCTTCACCGACGTCTGCCGGAAGAAGCCGTCGTTCCACACCCGCATGGTGCGGTCATGGGCGCGGACGGTGTCGGCACGGGCGTTCAGCCAGCCGGTGGCGAGGTCGGCGACACCCGCGCCGGGGCCGTAGGCCTTGCGGGCGGCGGCGGCGAGCTGCGGGTAGGAGGCCTCGGGGTCGGAGACGGTCAGCGCCTGGTACTCGTCGCCGCCCAGGTGCCACTGCGCTCCCGGGAACAGCCCGGCGAACTCGTTCAGCAGGTCGTCCAGGAGGGCGGCGGAGGCGGGCTTGGAGATGTCGATCGCCCCGCGGGTGGCGTTGCCCCGCACGTTGCGCAGTTGCAGCTCGGGGTGGGCGGCGAGGACCGCGCCCAGATGTCCGGGCGAGTCGATCTCGGGGACGACGGTGATGTGCCGGCTCGCCGCGAGGTCGACGATCTGCTTGACCTGCGCCTTGGTGAGGTGCTTCGCGGAGACGATCTCGGGGTGGGTGTCGGACTGGATCCGGAAGGCCTGGTCGTCGGAGAAGTGCAGCCCGATCTCGTTGTACTTCAGGTCGCCCAGCTCGCGGACGCGGTCCTGTATCCAGTCCGCCGTGAAGTTCTTGCGGGCGATGTCGAGCATGAACCCGCGCCGCGGCTTGGCCGGCTCGTCGCGGACGACGCCCTCGGGGGCCGTGCCGCCGCCGTGCACCTCCTGCTTCAGCGTCCGTGTGCCGTAGAAGACCCCGGCGTCGGACGGCCCGCTGACGGTGACCTGCCCGCCCCGCACGGTCATGGTGTACGACTCCGGGTTCGCGCCCGCGCCCTTGTTCCGCGTCAGCCGCAGGTCCCCCGCGCGGGTGTCGCTCCGAACGCCCGCGTAGGACATCTTCAGCTCGCCGGCTATCAGCCGCCCCTCGTCGGCGAGGCCCGCGTCGCCCACCACCACCCGGTGCCCGGCGGCGGGACGCCAGCCGGGTCCGCGCGCGGCGGTGTGCGAGCGGACCGCGGGTATGGTCCGCGGCGGCTGCGAGAGCGCGTACGAGCGGCTGGGCGACGGGCTCGCCGCCGCCGCTGGGCCGCCCGCGGACCTGCCGCCGGCCGCCTTGTCGCCGCCCGAGGCCTTGCTGCCGCCGTCGCCGTCGGTCTGCCGCGCCGCCGCTCCGGCCGGTGCTCCGCCGTCCCCGTCGCCGGAGGCCCATACGCCCACCCCGGCTCCCAGGACGACGACGAGACCACCGGCCAGCAGGGCCCGCCGCGTCACTTTCTGCGGGTTCTTCTCCGGCGCCCTGCGCCGGTGCCTGTGCCTGCTCACTCCGCCAACCTACGACCCGAGCGCGCGTCAAGCGCGCCGAAGGGGTCCACCCCTGATTCCGAAACTCTCCCGTGCGGGTGAAATTCGGGCATCTCTCGGACAGGTCATGACCACTCTCGATAACGTGGTCACACCATTCACAAGATCCCCTGACACATCACACGTGACGCGAGGACCCACGCTGTCTGCGCACCGTATCTCCCGCCTCCCGGGCGGCGTCGCCATACCGACGCTCCCCGAGCAGACCCGTATGCCTTCGCCCGCCCTGGACGGGTTCAACGGCGCGCCCGACGACGAGGCCCGCCGCACCCTGCTGACCTGTCTGCACAGCCCGCGCTGGGCCCGCAGCGTCGCGGACCACCGCCCCTACCCCACCCCGGACGCCCTGCTGGCCGCGTCCGACGAGGCGGCGTACGACCTGACCCCGGCCGACCTGGCGGAAGCGCTGGCCGCAGAGGCCCTCCCCGCCCTCCCGGCCGACGCCTACGGAGCCGCCCACACCGCCCTCAGCGCGGCCCACGCCGCCTACGAGTCCCGCTTCGGCCACGCCTTCGTCCTCTACCTCGGCGACACGCCTCCCGAGGAATCCCTCGACCACACTCTCGAAGCATTCCGGTCACGATTGACAAACGATCCGGAGACCGAGCGCGAGGTGGCGGCCGAAGAACTCCGCCGCCTGGCAAGAGGGCGGTTGATGACCCACTTGAGGGGCGCGGGGAACTGCGCGACCAGCCGAAACGCACCCGCAGTCGGTAGATAACCGAACATAACGTCCGGGCCGCCGCCGAGGTTCACCCGAACGCGTGCCACTTGGATCACACCGGGAGGCCCCCCGTAAGCCCAGCGGCAGCGCGTCGCTACGATGCTGGGGGCCGGTGGACCGTACCCGGCCGGGCCCGTCCGACGCCGAAGCCGGCAGGCCCCAGTCCCCGCTCCCGGAGGGTTCTTCCGTGCCGGCTGGAACGCTGTACCGCGGCCGGGAAGGAATGTGGTCCTGGGTGGCTCATCGAGTCACCGGCGTCCTCATCTTCTTCTTCCTGTTCGTACACGTGCTGGACACCGCACTCGTGCGTGTCTCCCCCGAGGACTACGACAAGGTCGTAGCCACGTACAAGACGCCGATCGTGGCCGTGCTGGAGTACGGCCTCGTCGCCGCCATCCTCTTCCACGCGCTGAACGGCCTGCGTGTCATCGCCGTCGACTTCTGGTCGAAGGGCCCGCGCTACCAGAAGCAGATGCTCTGGACCGTCGTGGGCATCTGGGTCGTGCTGATGCTCGGGGCGATCTACCCCGTCCTCGGCCACGCCGCTCGTGAAGTCCTCGGGAGCTGAGACAGATGGCGACCACTGAAACCACCGCTTCCGGCATCGGCCCCGTCGAGGGCGGTTCCGGCTACAGCGTCGACAACCCGGCCCCGCTGATCGAGGCCCCGCGCAAGCGCACCAAGAAGTCCCCGAAGTCGACCCGGGGCAACTTCGAGATGGCCGCGTGGCTGTTCATGCGCCTGTCCGGCGTGGTGCTCGTCGTCCTGGTCATCGGCCACCTGCTCATCCAGCTGGTGCTGGACGGCGGCGTGTCGAAGATCGGCTTCGCCTTCGTGGCGGGCCGCTGGGCGTCCCCGTTCTGGCAGGTCTGGGACCTGCTGATGCTGTGGCTGGCGATGCTGCACGGGGCGAACGGTCTGCGCACGGTCATCAACGACTACGCGGAGCGCGCGAACACCCGGCTGTGGCTGAAGGGCCTGCTCTACACCGCCACGGTGTTCACCATCCTGCTGGGCACGCTGGTGATCTTCACCTTCGACCCGAACATCCGCTAGGCACGGGGCTGCGAGAATCATGAAGATCCACAAGTACGAGACCGTCATCGTCGGCGCCGGCGGCGCGGGCATGCGCGCGGCCATCGAGTCGACGAAGCGCAGCCGCACCGCGGTCCTGACGAAGCTCTACCCCACCCGCTCCCACACGGGCGCCGCGCAGGGCGGCATGGCCGCCGCGCTGGCCAACGTGGAGGAGGACAACTGGGAGTGGCACACCTTCGACACGGTCAAGGGCGGTGACTACCTGGTCGACCAGGACGCCGCCGAGATCCTGGCGAAGGAGGCCATCGACTCCGTCCTCGACCTGGAGAAGATGGGCCTGCCGTTCAACCGGACCCCGAACGGCACCATCGACCAGCGCCGCTTCGGCGGCCACAGCCGCAACCACGGCGAGGCCCCGGTCCGCCGCTCCTGCTACGCGGCCGACCGCACCGGTCACATGATCCTCCAGACGCTGTACCAGAACTGCGTCAAGGAGGGCGTGGAGTTCTTCAACGAGTTCTACGTCCTGGACCAGCTGATCACCGAGGTCGACGGCGTCAAGAAGTCGGCCGGCGTCGTGGCGTACGAGCTGGCGACCGGCGAGATCCACATCTTCCAGGCGAAGGCCGTGATCTACGCCTCCGGCGGCACCGGCAAGTTCTTCAAGGTGACGTCGAACGCGCACACCCTGACCGGTGACGGTCAGGCGGCCGTGTACCGGCGCGGGCTGCCGCTGGAGGACATGGAGTTCTTCCAGTTCCACCCGACCGGCATCTGGCGCATGGGCATCCTGCTGACGGAGGGCGCCCGCGGCGAGGGCGGCATCCTGCGCAACAAGGACGGCGAGCGCTTCATGGAGAAGTACGCGCCGGTCATGAAGGACCTCGCGTCCCGTGACGTCGTCTCCCGCTCGATCTACACCGAGATCCGTGAGGGCCGCGGCTGCGGTCCCGAGGGCGACCACGTCTTCCTGGACCTCACCCACCTCCCGCCGGAGCAGCTGGACGCCAAGCTGCCGGACATCACCGAGTTCGCGCGGACCTACCTGGGCATCGAGCCGTACACCGACCCGATCCCGATCCAGCCGACCGCGCACTACGCGATGGGCGGCATTCCGACGAACGTCGAGGGCGAGGTGCTGGCGGACAACACCACCGTCGTGCCCGGCCTGTACGCCGCCGGCGAGGTCGCCTGCGTGTCCGTGCACGGCGCGAACCGTCTGGGCACCAACTCGCTGCTGGACATCAACGTCTTCGGGCGCCGCGCCGGCATCGCCGCCGCCGAGTACTCCCAGAAGGCGGAGTTCGTCGAGCTGCCGGAGAACCCGGAGTCCCTGGTCGTCGAGCAGATCGAGCGGCTGCGCAGCTCGACCGGCACCGAGCGGGTGGCGGAGCTGCGCCGCGAGCTCCAGGAGACCATGGACGCCAACGTCATGGTGTTCCGCACCGAGCAGACCATCAAGACGGCCGTCGAGAAGATCGCCGAGCTGCGCGAGCGCTACCGGAACGTGGCGATCCAGGACAAGGGCAAGCGGTTCAACACGGACCTGCTGGAGGCCGTCGAGCTGGGCAACCTGCTGGACCTGGCCGAGGTCATGGCGGTGTCGGCGCTGGCCCGCAAGGAGTCCCGCGGCGGTCACTACCGCGAGGACTACCCCAACCGCGACGACGTCAACTTCATGCGTCACACCATGGCGTACCGCGAGGTCGGCGACGACGGCACCGAGACCGTCCGCCTCGACTACAAGCCGGTCGTCCAGACCCGCTACCAGCCGATGGAGCGTAAGTACTGATGGCAACTCCCGTTCTGGACAAGGCCGAGACCCCCGATTCGGCGTCCGCGGCCTCCCCGTACATCACCGTCACCTTCCGGATCCGCCGGTTCAACCCGGAGGTCTCCGCGGAGGCGACCTGGGAAGACTTCCAGCTGGAGATCGACCCCAAGGAGCGCGTCCTCGACGGTCTGCACAAGATCAAGTGGGACGTCGACGGCACGCTGACCTTCCGCCGTTCCTGCGCCCACGGCATCTGCGGCTCGGACGCGATGCGGATCAACGGCAAGAACCGTCTGGCGTGCAAGACGCTGATCAAGGACATCAACCCGGAGAAGCCGATCACGGTCGAGCCCATCAAGGGCCTGACGGTCCTGAAGGACCTCGTGGTCGACATGGAGCCGTTCTTCCAGGCGTACCGCGACGTGATGCCCTTCCTGATCACGAAGGACACCAACGAGCCGACGCGGGAACGCCTGCAGACGGCGGAGGACCGCGAGCGCTTCGACGACACGACGAAGTGCATCCTCTGCGCGGCCTGCACGTCGTCGTGCCCGGTGTTCTGGAACGACGGGCAGTACTTCGGCCCGGCGGCCATCGTCAACGCGCACCGGTTCATCTTCGACTCGCGTGACGAGGCCGGCGAGCAGCGCCTGGAGATCCTCAACGACCGTGACGGCGTGTGGCGTTGCCGCACGACCTTCAACTGCACGGACGCCTGCCCGCGTGGCATCGAGGTCACCAAGGCGATCCAGGAGGTGAAGCGGGCGCTGA
Organism: Streptomyces sp. NPDC101166; assembly: GCF_044768125.1. NCBI lineage: Bacteria > Bacillati > Actinomycetota > Actinomycetes > Kitasatosporales > Streptomycetaceae > Streptomyces > Streptomyces sp. NPDC101166. Next base: position 99,876 of record NZ_JBIWPF010000010.1, on the reverse strand, counting down.
TCACGCGCCGCTTCTGAGGCTTCCTCGCCCCTGACACGCCGATGGCCCCGCTCCGTTCCCGGAGCGGGGCCATCGGACGTGTACGGCGGGCGGTCGCTCAGCCGCGCAGGACGCGGCCCTGCTTGTCGGTGCGGTCGTTGCTGGTGAGGAACAGGATGCCGTCGATCAGCGACCAGAGGCCGAGGCCGCCGCAGGTGAGGAGCTGGGCGATGCCCACGCCGACGGAGCCGACGTAGAAGCGGCCGATGCCGAGACCGCCCAGGAAGATCTGGAGGATGCCCGCCACGATCTTCGACTTGTCGGAGTACGGACGACCCAGCGGGTCGACGCCGTAGGGGGCCTCGTGGTTGGGGACGCTCATGGGAACTGCTCCTGGGTTCACTGCGAACGGGGACGCCAGGAGGGATCGCGACCTGACGTGCGGTCGCGTCGGCCGTGCATGGACATGCGAGAACGCCCCCCTGTGAAACGTGAGCCTAGAGAGGCCGGTGGGGCGAACGGGAGTGGCCGGGACCGATCGTTCCAGTTCCGTGATCAAAATCGGCCAGTGCGCGAGCCGATGGTCAAACGGTGTTGCGTACGACGGTCCAGGCGACGGCCAGACCCAGGACGACGGCCTGGGCGGGGCGGCCGAGCCGGAGCTGCCGGCGCCGGCCGTGCAGGCCGTCCCACATCCACCGCGCCAGCAGCGCGAGGGCGAACGGCGAGGCGAGCAGCAGGGCCCGGTTGTCGAGCCAGGCCCGGGCGAGGTCGCCGTGCATCAGGTCGTACACCATGCGGGTGCCGCCGCAGGCCGGGCAGAGCAGCCCGGTGACGAACCGGAAGGGGCACCGGGGCAGCAGGTGCCCGCCTTCGTGCGGGTCGGTGACGTACAGATAGGCGGAGCCGGCCGCCCCGGCGGCGAGCACCGCGAGGGGAGCCGCCGCCGGGTGCCGCAGGAGGGAGCCGTGCTCCCGGCCCGCCAGGTCAGCCACGCAGGATCCGGCCGTCGGCGTCGGTCTTGTCGTTGCTGGTGAGCAGGATGATGCCGTCGATCAGCGCCCAGATGCCGAGCCCGCCGCAGGTGAAGAGCTGGGCGAGGCCGATCCCGACGTTGCCGATGTAGAACCGGCCGACGCCGAAGCTGCCCAGGAACAGCTGGAGGATGCCGGCGACGATCTTCGACTTGTCGGAGTAGGGCCGCCCGTAGGGGTCGTAGCCATAGGGGGCGCTGGGGTCGCCGGGGTAACCGCCGCCGGGGGGCGGGTAGCCGCCCCCGCCGGGGTAGCCCGCGGGCGGGGGGTAGCCGGGCGGCTGCTGGCCCTGCTGCGGGTACCCGTAGGGGCCGCCGCCCTGCGGATGGCCGTACCCGGGCTGCTGGGGCGGCTGCTGGGGGTACTGCGGCTGTTCGGACAAGGTGATGTCTCCCGGGACCAGATGATCGGATGTACGGCGCAACAGGTGAGTGCAGGTCATCTTGCAGCAGAAAGGGCGACGGTGAGAAGCCGGGCCCGGAGCACCCCCGGGCAATGACCGGTTCGTGACCGCTGCGACCCTATGGTGACGGTATGTCAGATGATGAGTCGTACGAGCTGCTCGGGTTCGACAACGTGCTGCTGCCCGTGGGGGATCTCGGCGAAGCCGTGGACTTCTACGAGCGGGCCGGGTTCGCGGTGGCGTACCGGTTCGACGAGGCCGGCATCGCCCTGCTGAGGGTCGGCGGCGAGACGCCCGGCGTCCTGCTGCGCCGGGAGGACGCCCTGGGACACCGCACGCCGCCGTGGGCCTGCCCGCGCGTGTGGCTGGAGGTGCCGGACGCCCGCGCGGCGGCCCGGCGGCTGGCGTCCGCCGGCATCACCCCGCTGGAGGGGCCGGCCTCCGCGGCCACCGGCTGGCTCGTCGAGATCGCCGACCCGTGGGGCAACGTCCTGGGTTTCACGGACTACTCCAAGCGTCCCGAACTGGGCCGGGCCTGAGCCGGGGGGCGGTGCGTCCGACCTCACATCCGCCCGTCAGTTGAACGCGTTCAGAAAGAGGTCTACAGTCGCTCTGCGACAGTGTTTTGAACGCGTTCAGAAGAGGTGGGGAACATGGATCGCACGGTCATCGCGTACGTCATCTACCTGGTGGTCAGCATCGGTCTGACCGTCTGGGTCGCCCGGACCCTCAGCCGCAACGGACGGATCTTCCTCGCCGACGTGCTGCACGGGAACGAGAAGCTCGCCGACGCCGTCAACCACCTCCTGGTGGTCGGCTTCTACCTCGTCAACCTCGGCTTCGTCGCGCTGTACCTCAGCGGGGACGAGACGATCCAGGACACCCGCGGCGTCTTCGAGGCACTGTCGACCAAGCTCGGCGTGGTGCTCCTGGTGCTCGGCGTGATGCACCTGAGCAACGTGTACGTGCTCAACCGGATCCGGCGGCGCGGGGTCATGGAGCGCGAGCACGTCCCGCCGGTCGCCCCGCAGGGCTGGGCGCCCTCGGCCGGGGCGTGAGCGCGATGACGGCCGACCGCGCCGGCGCCGACCGGGACGCCGCCCGCGTCCCGGTCCGCCGGCTCACCGTGCTCTACGACGCCGACTGCGGCCTGTGCTCCTTCGTGCGCGACTGGCTGGCCCGGCAACCGCAACTGGTCCCGCTGGACCTGGTCCCGGCCGCCTCCCCGGAGGCCGCCGCCCGCTTCCCCGGGCTGGACCACCGGGCCACCCTGGAGGAGATCACCGTCGTGGGCGACGGCGGCCAGGTCTACCGGGGCTCCGCCGCGTGGATCGTCACCCTGTGGGCCCTGCGCGAGCACCGCCCGCTCGCCCACCGCCTGAGCACCCCCGCCGGGGCGAAGCTCGCCAAGGGCGCGGTCCTGGCCGCCGCCAAGTGGCGCGGGGCCCGGTGGAGGGACACCGGCTGGGGCGGCGGCGTGTACCGAAGCGCCGACGGCTGGTCCTTCCACCCGCACAACGGCTGGACCTACACCCCGCCCTCCTGTGCCGGCGGCGCGTGCGCCACTGACTAGGCTTTCCTTCCGTGTCCGCGAAGAACGAAGGCCCCGCAGAGGGCGCCGCCCCGTCCGAGTCCTCCGCGCTCTCCGACCCCGCCGAGGCGGTCGAGGGGGCCGAGGGCGCCGCCCGGTCCAAGTCCGAGCAGACCCGCGCGCTGATCCTGGAGACCGCGATGCGGCTGTTCCAGGAGCGCGGCTACGACAAGACGACGATGCGGGCCATCGCCCAGGAGGCCGGTGTCTCCGTGGGCAACGCCTACTACTACTTCGCGGGCAAGGAGCACCTGATCCAGGGCTTCTACGACCGGCTCGCCGCCGAGCACCGGGTGGCGATCCGGGACGTCCTGGCCAGGGAGACGAGCCTGGAGGCGCGGCTCGCGGGCGTGCTGCGGGTCTGGCTGGACGTGGCCACGCCGTACCACGAGTTCGCCGTGCAGTTCTTCAAGAACGCCGCCGACCCGGACAGCCCGCTCAGCCCCTTCTCCCCGGAGTCGGAGCACGCGCGCCTGGAGGCGATCGCCGTCCACCAGCAGGTGCTCGCCGGGTCCAAGGCGAAGGTGCCGGAGGAACTGCGGGAGGTGCTGCCCGAGTTGATGTGGCTCTCCCAGATGGGGCTCGTCCTGTACTGGATCTTCGACCGCACGGAGGGACGTGAGCGCAGCTACCGGCTCGCGGAGCGGGGCGCGCGCCTCACCGCCCGCGGGGTGACGCTGTCGCGGTTCCGGGTGCTGCGGCCGCTCGTCCACGAGGTGCACGAGCTGTTCACGGACTTCCTGCCGGGAATGACGAGGGCTCTGCCGGACCCGGCGAGGAAGCGGGGCGAGGCGTAGGCGGCGCGGGTCCGTGGGCGTCGCCGTGGGCTTCGCGTCAGGCCTCGTCGGCGGTGAGCACCAGAGCCCACACCGTCTTGCCGTGCCGGCCCCGGCCCCACACCCCCCACGCTGCCGCCACATGCTCCACCAGGTGCAGCCCGCGGCCGTGCTCGTCCCACTCGGAGACCGCGCGGGGGCGCGGCTCGTGGCGGCCCTCGTCCGAGACCTCGATGAGGCAGGAGCCGTCGGCGAGGGCCGTCACGGCCACCTCGAACTCCCGCTCCCGCAGCAGCCCGTGGCGTACGACGTTGGTCGCCAGCTCGGAGACCAGCAGCAGGGCGTCACCGAGGGCCGGGTCGTCCGGGCCGTGGCCCCACTGGGCCAGATGGTCCCGCACCCGGCGCCGGGCGAGCCCGACGGACGCCGGGTGCCGGGGCAGCCGGAAGGAGTTGCGTCTCAGCACGTCTGCTCCTCCCACACCTCCGCCACCAGGACCCGCGTCGGGTGACTGCCCGGTGTGCGGCGGACGCATGCGGACGCACGGCTGCCGGAGTCAGATCCAGTTCAACTTCCACAGCCGGAACACGCCGTCGCCGTCCGCGAGATACTGGCCGCCGCCGACGTCCGCGCTGGTCAGGACGTACTCTTTGCGCTGCCACAGCGGGACGACCGGCACGTCGTCGGCGATGAACTCCTGGAGTTCGCGGAAGTCGTCGAAGACACGGCTCCGGTCGGCGTAGCGGCGGCTGTCCTTGATGAAGCCGTCGACCGGCTTGCTGCTGTAGCCCGTGTTCATGGTGGAGCCGGTGCCGACGAGCGGGGCGGCGAAGGTGTCCGGGTCGGGATAGTCGGCGACCCAGCCGACGGCGTACGCGTCGAGCTTGCCGGTCGCCCACCGCTTCTGGAAGTCGGTCCATTCGTAGCCCTTGACGGTCACCTCGAACAGACCGGAGGCCTCCAGCTGCCGCTTGATCTCCTTGGCCTCCTGCTCGGCCGCGCCGCTGCCCAGCCCGTAGCCGTAGGTGAAGGCGACGGGGACGCTGACGCCGGCCTGCTGGAGCAGCTTGCGCGCCTTCTGGGGGTTCTGGTCCGGGTAGGCGTCGAAGAAGGAGGTGGTGTGGCCGGTGATGCCGGTCGGGATCAGGGAGAACAGCGGGTCGACGGTGCCGTCGTACACGGAGTTCGCCAGTTGCTCGCGGTCGATCAGCCAGGCCACCGCCTTGCGGACGGCTGCCTGGTGCAGGGGGGACCCGGCGCGGGTGTTGAAGTACAGGTTGCGGGTCTCGGAGCTGTCTGCCTCGGTGACGCGCTGGTCCGGGTCGCTGGTGTTCAGGGCGGCCAGCACGTTCGGGGGCAGCTGGCGGGTGGCGGCGTCGACCTCCTTGGCCTTCCACGCCTGGTCGAGGGCCTCGGGGTCGGCGTAGTACCGCAGTTCCACGGGTCGTCCGGTGCTGACCGCGCCGTGATAGCGGGAGTTGGGGGTGAGCTCGGCGCGCTTGCCCTTGGTGTAGCCGGTGAGTGTGTACGGTCCGGTGCCGTCGACCTGGTCGCCGGTGCGCAGGCTGTCCGCCGGGTAGCGCTCGCGGTCGACGATCGAGCCGGCGCCGGTGGCCACCTTGAACGGGAACGTGGCGTCCGGAGCGGCGAGATGGAAGGTGACGGTGTCGCCCTGGGCGTCCACCGACCTCAGGGTGGACAGCAGGCTAGCGGGGCCCACCTCGGCGTTGATCTTCTTCACCCGGTCGAAGGAGTACTTCACGTCCTCGGCGGTCAGCTCGCGGCCGCTGGGGAAGGTGAGGTCGTCGCGCAGACGGCACCGGTACGTGGTGAGACCGCCGGCGGCGAACGCGCAGCTCCTGGCCGCGTCGGGGACCGGTGTCGTGCCGCCCGGCTCGTACGTCAGCAGCGACTGGAAGACGTTGCTGAACAGCGCCCAGGAAGCGGCGTCGTAGGCGCCGGCCGGGTCGAGCGAGGTGACGGTGTCCGTCGTGCCGACCTTGATCGCCTTGCCCGGGCCGCCCCGGGCCGGCATCAACTGCCAGCCGCCCACCGCGACCACCGCGAGCACCATCGACGTGACCAGGATGCGCATGCGAACCGAGCGCATGGGTGTGCCCTGCCCTCCCCGGGCCCGTACGCCCGGCACATGAAAAGCGCCGCTCCCCTTGGCGGCGGGCTCACCTAACCACACCGGTTTCGGCCGGGGGAAGGGGATTGGGCGGAGATGAGAAAGTACTTACCGACCGGTTGTTTCAACCGAGTTGCACAAGTCCTCCCTCCCCAGGGGCGCGGCTGTCCGCGGCCGGGGAAGGCCGGGAGGGCGGGCGGTCAGGCGTCGGGGGAGGTCAGTTGGATGAGGGTGATGTCCGAGGGGGCGCCCACTCGGGTGGGTGGACCCCAGGCGCCGGCGCCCCGGGAGACGTAGAGCTGGGTGTCGCCGTAGCGTTCCAGGCCCGCCACCGTGGGGTTCGCGGCGGCGGCGATGAGGCTGCCGGGCCAGAGCTGGCCGCCGTGGGTGTGGCCGGAGAGCTGGAGGTCGACGCCGTGCTCGACGGCGTCGTGGATCTGCACGGGCTGGTGGGCGAGGAGCACGCACGCGCGTGCGGTGTCCCGGTCGCCGAGCGCCTTGACGAAGTCGGGGCCGTGGCCCTCGCTCTCGCCCGCCACGTCGTTGACGCCGGCCAGGTCGAACCACGGCAGTTCCGTGCGCGCGTTCTCCAGCGGGAGCAGGCCGAGGCGGCGCACCTCCTCCACCCACTGCTCGGCGCCGGAGAAGTACTCGTGGTTGCCGGTGACGAAGAAGCTGCCGTGACGGGCCTTCAGCCCGGCGAGCGGCGCGGCGGCCGGACCGAGGTCCTTGACGCTGCCGTCGACCAGGTCGCCGACGACGGCGATCAGGTCCGGCTGGGTTCCGTTGATCGTGTCGACGACCTTGCGGGCGAAGTCCCGGCCGAGGACCGGCCCCAGATGGATGTCGCTGACGACGGCGATCCGGTAACCGTGGGCCGCGCGCGGCAGCTTGGCCAAGGGGACGGTGACCCGCTTCACCCTCGGCCCTCGCAGCACGCCGTAGGTGCCGTAGCCGACGGTCCCGACGGCGGCGGCCGCCGCGGCCCCGCCGACGACCCGGGAGACGAACAGACGCCGGGAGGGCGCGGGGGACGCGGGAGGCGCGGGAGGGGCGGGAGGCGCCGGGTCCTCTGCGGCGGCGAGCGGGGGCGCCGTCACCACCGCCGGCGTCGGGGCGGGGGCCGCCCGCTCGGACGTGCGGTCGCGTCGTTCCAGGTGACGGCGCAGCAGGGGGCGTACCGCCTCGCCGGCGAGAACGCCCAGCAGCAGGTACACCGACAGCGCCAGCCACAAAAAGCCCGGCCAGGCCAGGGCCTGCTGGAGCGGGAAGGGGGCGCCGGTGCGCTCGGCGACGAGGGCGCCGACGGCCATGGCCCAGCCGCCCGCGATGAGGGCCGCGCCGCCGCGGCGGACCCAGCCGGGGCCACGGGTGGTGTCCCGGAACAGCCGCCGCCACACGTACCAGTTGGCCGTCACGACGACGGCCAGAACGGCCAGGGCGAGCAGCACGAAAAGGATGGCCACGGTGTCTTGGTCCCCGCTGTCTGCTGTGGTCGGTGGTGGCTATGACGTTCGGCGCAGTGCGCGCAGTCCGCGCAACCCGATGACGCCGATGACCGTCCCCAATACGAAGGAGACGACGGCCAGCATCAGATGCACCCAGAAGTACGCCGTCGGGTCGCCGTCCTCGAACGCCAGCCCGCTGCCGTCCTTGATCAGGTTTTTGACGAAAGTGATCCAGATGACCCAGCTCCACACCCCGAAGGCGAGCAGGAACCAGGACACGGGGCGGCTGAGCTTCATGCCTTCAGTATCGCCGCCCGGTGTCCGGTTCCGTGTCCGGGGTGGGGAGGGGCGCGGGACTTCGACCCGCCGGGCAGGTACGTTCTGCGTCGTGCCCGCACCTTTGATGCAGACCGTCAGGCGATCCCTGCTGGTCACCTCCGCGACCCTCGCGTCCCTCGCGCTGACCGCGCCCATGTCCCTGGCGGCCCCACCGAGCCCGTCACCGTCCGCGCCCGCCTCCCCGCCCGTGCCCGCCTCCCCGTCCGCGGGGGCCTCGCCGTCCGCAGGGGCCTCGCCGTCGAAGAGTCCGACGGCCACTCCCCCGGCGGGCATGTCGACCGTGGGCGGCGTGCGCCTCGGGCAGGCCGGGACGCAGGCCGACCTGGCGGGGGGCGCCCCGGTGCTGCCGAAGGACGTCACCGCCCGGTCGTGGATCGTCGCGGACGCCGAGTCCGGCGAGGTGCTCGCCGCGCACAACGCGCACTGGCGGCTGGCCCCGGCGAGCACGCTGAAGATGCTGTTCGCGGACACCGTGCTGCCGCGCTTCCCCGGGACCGCGCGGCACAAGGTCACCCCGAAGGACCTGGAGGGCCTCGGCCCGGGTTCCAGCCTGGTCGGGATAAAGGAGAACGAGACCTACTCGGTCCACGACCTCTGGCTGGGAGTGTTCCTGAAGTCCGGCAACGACGCCGTGCGCGTGCTGTCGTCGATGAACGGCGGCGTCGGCCGGACGGTGGCGGAGATGAACGAGCACGCCGAGGACCTCCAGGCCCTCGACACGCACGTGGTCTCCCCCGACGGCTACGACGCCTCGGGCCAGGTGTCATCGGCGTACGACCTGACGCTGATCGCCCGCTCCGGGCTGCAGAAGAAGGACTTCCGGGAGTACTGCTCGACCGTGCGGGCCGCGTTCCCGGGCGAGACGAAGAAGGACAAGAAGGGCAAGACCACCCGCCGCACCTTCGAGATCCAGAACACCAACCGGCTGCTGCGCGGCGACTACGACATCTCCCAGTACCCGGGCATCGCCGGCGTCAAGAACGGCAACACCACCAACGCGGGCGCCACCTTCACCGGGGTCGCCGAGCGGGGCGGCCGGGTGCTGCTGGTCACCGTCATGAACCCGGAGAAGAGCGCCCACAACGAGGTCTACAAGGAGACCGCCGCCCTGTTCGACTGGGGTTTCCAGGCGGCCGGCAAGGTGCGGCCCGTCGGCGAGCTGGTCCCGCCGAAGGGCGCCGTGCAGTCCGGCGCCCAGCCCGGCGGCAAGCCCTCGAAGGGGGCGGGTGAGGACTCCGCGGCGACGGGAGGGGCCGGCGGCACGGGGAACGGGTCCGCGAAGCCCGTGGCCGGCGCGGTGACCGGGAAGGGCGCCGGAGGCGTCGGCATCGCCATGGCGATCACCGGTGGGGTGCTGGTGCTGCTCGCGGGTGCCGCGTACCTCGTCAACCGCCGGTGGCCGCTGCCGGACCTGGTGCGCCGCCGCCGCTGAGCTCGCCGGGGCCGGCGTCGCCGTTCGCGGCCTCGCGGTGCTCCTCGTCCGCCTCCTTGGCGGGCGTCGCCGTCCACGAGGCGCTGAACAGGACCAGTTTCGCGGTGAAGTTGATCCACAGCAGCAGGGCGATGGGCACGCCGAACGCGCCGTACATGCTCTTCGTGGCGACGCCCTGCATGTAGCCGCTGAGCAGCAGCTTCAGCAGTTCGAAGCCGACCGCGCCGGTCAGCGCGGCCACGAACAGGCGGTGGCGGCTCGGTTCGACGCCGGGCAGCAGGGTGAGGACGTACAGGAGCAGCAGGAAGTCCGCGAGGACGGCGACGAGGAACGCGACGACGTGCAGCAGGACGCCGCCCCAGCCGCCCTCGTCGATGCCGAGCTGCCGGGTGATCCAGCCGACCATCGCGGAGGCGACCGTGGAGGCGGCGAGGGTGAGGAGGACCGCGCCGCCGAGGCCGAGGAGGATGCCGAGGTCCTTGACCTTGCGCAGGACGGGGTTCTCCTCCTCGTCGGACAGCTCCCAGACGGCTCGCAGGCATTCACGCGTCGAGCCGGCCCAGCCGACGCCGGTGAACAGCAGCGCGGCGGCGGCGATGAGACCGACGGTGCCGGCGTTCTGCACCAGGCCTTCGATGTCCAGCTGGTCGGAGATGCCGGGCACCTGCTCGGTGAGCTTGTCCCGGAGCTCGCCCTGCCGCTCGGCGCCCAGTGTGGCGGCGGCGATGGTGGCGGCCAGGGTCAGCAGCGGGAAGAGCGCGACGAAGCTGGTGAACGTCATCGCGGCGGCCAGCCGGGTCCAGTGCACCCGGTCGAGCCGTTCGTAGGACCGCCACGCGTGCGTGAGCATCGCGCGCGTGACGAGCGGCCCGATCCCGGGGAGCTTTTTCAGCCAGTCCATACTCCGACTCTGCCCTCGCGGATGCAGCCGATGCTCCCAGGACCGGCCTCGGTCGGCCCAGGCCGACCACGTGCGGCTGCCGGCCGGTACGGGCCTCCCGTGGGGCGACATCCCACTAATCACCCGTTTCGGGTAGTCGGGGATGTTTCACCATGAACCGCCTTGCGGGAGGGCGGTACGGTCGCCGACATGTCCGTCGGCCCTCGACCTCCAGGAGCTGTCGTGAAGGACGCCTTTGGCCTTCCCCGGTCCCTCCTCGTCCTCGGCGGGACGTCGGAGATCGCGCTGGCCACCGCGCGCCGTCTGATCGCCCGCCGCACCCGCACGGTGTGGCTGGCGGGGCGCCCCTCACCGGCCCTGGAGTCGGCCGCGGCCGGGCTGCGCGCCCTGGGCGCGCTGGTGCACACGGTCGCCTTCGACGCGCTCGACCCCGGGTCCCACGAGAGCGTCCTCGGCAAGGTGTTCGCGGAGGGCGACGTCGACCTGGTGCTGCTCGCGTTCGGAGTGCCGGGCGATCAGGCGCACGACGAGCGCGACCCGGCGGCGGCCGTGCGCGTCGCGCAGACCAACTACACGGGCGCGGTGTCGGCGGGCCTGGTCGCCGCGTGCGCACTGCAGTCGCAGGGCCACGGCTCGCTGGTCGTGCTGTCCTCCGTCGCCGGCGAGCGCGCCCGCCGCGCCGACTTCATCTACGGCTCCAGCAAGGCCGGCCTGGACGCCTTCACCCAGGGGCTGGGCGACGCGCTGTACGGCACGGGCGTGCACGTCATGGTCGTACGCCCGGGTTTCGTGCGGACGAGGAGCACCGCCGGCCTTCCCGAAGGGCCCCTGGCCACCACTCCGGAGGCGGTCGCCACGGCTATCGAGCTGGGCCTGCGCCGCCGCTCGGAGACGGTGTGGGCGCCGGGCCTGCTGCGCGTGCGGATGGCGGCGCTGCGGCATCTGCCGCGGGGGCTCTTCCGCAGACTGCCGCTGTAGTTACCGGGTGGGCAGGGTGTCGCGGTCGACGTGGGGGGTCTGCGGGGGCACCGTCGGCCCGCCGAAGGGGTACTCGCGCAGCTTGCGCCAGACGGCGTCGGCGCCCTGTTCGTAGAGCGCGAAGCCGGTGCAGGACCACTGCGCCTCGTAGTCGGCGAGCTCCGCGAAGGCGCGGTCCATGGCCGCCTCGTCGATGCCGTGCGCCACGGTGACGTGCGGGTGGTACGGGAACTGCAGTTCGCGTGCGATGGGGCCCGCGGGGTCGCGGACCTGCTGCTGGAGCCGGGTGCAGTCCGTCCGGCCCTCGGCGATCCGCACGTACACCACCGGCGACAGGGGCCGGAAGGTGCCCGTCCCGGACAGTCGCATCGGGAACGGCCGGCCCGCCGAGGCGACCCGCAGCAGATGCGCCTCGACGGCCGGCAGGCTCGCGGAGTCGACCTCGGTCGGCGGAAGCAGGGTGACGTGCGTGGGGATGCCGTGCGCGGCGGCGTCGCCGAAGCCCGCGCGCCGCTCCTGGAGCAGGCTGCCGTGAGGCTCCGGGACCGCGATCGACACGCCGATCGTTACGGTCCCCACGTCGTCTCCTGTCGTCGTGTCAAACGTGCTGTCGCACGCGTGCTCAGTCGTACGTCTATCGACTGTACGGCCACCGCTGTGCGCTGGGCAGGCGCAGCCGAAGTGATGTGCAGCGCTCTGCCGGCGGACGGTGTGTGCGGTGGTGCGCCCGGCCGCGTTCAGTGCTTCGCGGGCAGGAAGCCCACCCTCTCGTACGCCTGGGACAGCGTCTCCGCCGCGACGGCCCGTGCCTTCTCGGCGCCCTTGGCCAGGAGCGAGTCGAGCGTCTCGGGGTCGTCGAGGTACTGCTGGGTGCGCTCCCGGAAGGGGGTCACGAAGTCGACGACGATCTCGGCGAGGTCGGTCTTGAGCGCGCCGTACAGCTTGCCCTCGTAGCGCTGCTCCAGCTCCGGGATGCTCACGCCGGTCAGCGTCGAGTAGACGGTGAGCAGGTTGCTGACACCGGGCTTGTTCTCGGTGTCGTAGCGCACGACCGTGTCGGTGTCGGTGACCGCGCTCTTGACCTTCTTCGCGGTGGCCTTGGGGTCGTCGAGCAGGTTGATGAGGCCCTTCGGCGTGGACGCCGACTTGCTCATCTTGATCGACGGCTCCTGGAGGTCGTAGATCTTCGCCGTCTCCCGCAGGATGTACGGCTTCGGGATCGTGAAGGTCTCCCCGAAGCGGCCGTTGAAGCGCTCGGCGAGGTCACGGGTGAGCTCGATGTGCTGGCGCTGGTCCTCGCCCACGGGGACCTCGTCGGCCTGGTAGAGCAGGATGTCGGCGACCTGGAGGATCGGGTACGTGAACAGGCCGACGGAGGCGCGGTCGGCGCCCTGCTTGGCGGACTTGTCCTTGAACTGCGTCATCCGGGACGCCTCGCCGAAGCCGGTGAGGCAGTTCATCACCCAGGCGAGCTGCGCGTGCTCGGGGACGTGGCTCTGCACGAACAGCGTGCAGCGGTCGGGGTCGAGGCCGGCCGCGAGGAGCTGCGCCGCGGCCAGCCGTGTGTTGGCGACCAGTTCCTTCGGATCCTGCGGGACCGTGATCGCGTGCAGGTCGACGACCATGTAGAAGGCGTCGTGGGACTCCTGCAGAGCCACCCACTGGCGCACGGCGCCCAGGTAGTTGCCGAGGTGGAACGAGCCGGCGGTGGGCTGGATCCCGGAGAGCACGCGGGGTCGGTCATAGGCCATGTCCACCATTGTCTCAGGTGTGGGGGACCGCTCCGGAATCCGTCGGGAACCGATGTGCCCGGGGCGGGAACCTATCGGCGCTCGGCGGTGTAGCAAGAGTGTGAAAGCGCGGGAGGGGGGCCGCATCGCCGATGAGGCCGTGGTGATCGCACGCGTACGCGCCGGGGAGCCGGAGGCGTACGCGGACCTGGTGCGGGCCCATACGGGGATCGCGCTGAGGGCGGCCCGAGCGCTGGGCGCGGGCGCGGACGCGGAGGACGTGGTGCAGCAGGCCTTCTTCAAGGCGTACTGCTCGCTGGGGCGCTTCCGGGACGGCGAGTCGTTCCGGCCGTGGCTGCTGTCGATCGTCGCCAACGAGACGCGCAACACCGTGCGGGCGGCGGGCCGGCGGCTGACGCTGGCGGGCCGGGAGGCTGCGATGGCGGGGGCGGAGCCGCTGATACCGGAGTCGGCCGATCCGGCGGTTGCGGCCGTGGCGGGCGAGCGACGCCTCGCACTGCTGTCCGCGCTGGACCGGCTCAGTGAGGAGCACCGGCTGGTCGTCACGTACCGCTACCTGCTGGAGATGGACGAGCCCGAGACGGCCCAGGCGCTGGGCTGGCCGAGGGGGACGGTGAAGTCCCGGCTGAATCGCGCCCTGCGCAAACTGGGGCGGCTGTTGCCGGAGGGCGGGGTGCGGGGAGGAGGTGACGACGATGGGTGAGGACCGGGACGCCGGACCGCCGAAGGAGCTGCGGGCACAGGACCGGGACACCGGGCTGCCGGAGGAGCTGCGGGCGCTCGGGCGTGCGCTGGACCGGCCGGGGGACGACGGGGGCGAGACCGTGGTCGAGCAGGTGCTCCGGCGGATACTCGCCGAGCAGGTGCCCGTGCCGGTGGCCGAGCCGCGGGGGCCCGCCGAGTGGCTGAGATCGGCGCGCCGCCGGGCGAGGGCGCGGTGGCGGGCGACAGCCGCCGGGCTGTGCGGGCTGGTCGCCGTCCTCGTGCTCACTCCTCCTGTGCGGGCGTCCGTGGCGGACTGGTTCGGCTTCGGCGGGGTCGAGGTGCGGGTGGATCCGTCCGCGGTGCCGTCCGCGCGGGATGCGGCACCGGGCTGTGACGGATCCGTCTCGCTCGGTCAGGCCGCGCGGCAGGCGGGATTCCGGCCCGTGGTGCCGCGCGCGTTCGGGGAGCCGGACGCGGTCACGGTGGTGCCCTTGCCGGGAGACCGGTCCCTGGTGGCCCTGTGCCGACGGGAGCGCGGGCGCACGATCGAGGTCGACGAGTTCCGGGCGGGTCTGGACTTCGCGTTCGTCAAGACCGTCGAGGAGCAGCCCGAGTTCCTGCCGCTGGGCGAGGGCGGGGACGGCGCGGAATCCGGCCAAGTCGTGCCGGAGTACGCCCTGTGGTTCCCGAAGCCGCATGTGCTGACGTTCTGGCTGGTGGGCGCGGACGGCGAGCGTTTCACCCGGTCGGAGCGCACGGCCGGACCGACGCTGCTGTGGACCCACCGCGGCGCGGACGGCGTCGAGTTGACGTTCCGTCTGGAAGGCGTCGAATCCAGGGAACGGGCCCTGGAGATCGCCCGGTCGGTGACCTGACGCACGGTCTCGGAGGCGGCCCGGAACGGCCCGGAAAGGTGGGAACCCCGACGGGCCGGGCGGTGTACCAGAAGTGACACGGCGAGTGCGGGCGGGCCGCACCGGTTCGGACCTGGGGGTGTCGGATGCGCTGGTTGCGTGAACTGGTCGCTCTTGCGGGGGCGTTGGCGCTGGCCTTCGCGGGTGTGGTGCTCGGCGCCACGCCCTCGGCGGCGGGCGGGCCGACGAGTGTGCTGCTGGCCTCGCCCACGAGCCGGGAGACGGCCTCGCTGTACGGCACGGACAACGACTACGGCCGGTTGGACAGACTTCTGCACGACTCGGGCGGAGCGGGCGGGGCGGGGCCCACGAAGCTGGACGAGGTGACGGGCCACATGATCAACATCACGTGGCTCGCGCATGACGTGCATCCCTGGCGGGTGGACCGGGTGTACTGGCTGAGGCCCGGCGACCGGGGGATCTGGATCGAGACGTCCCTGGAGGACTCGTCGGCGGGGACCTCGTCGGCTGGTGCCTGGCACCAGCCGAAGAATCCCGCTCGGTTACGGACGCTGTTCACCGAGCTGGGGGTCATGGGCGAATCGGCGGGCACGGGGGCCGGCGGCCTGTCCGGCGCGGCGGAGGGGCCCGCGCCCGGGGCGGCGAAGGCCTCCGCGAAGCCGTCCGCCGGTGTGGACGAGCCGGTCGCCCGGTCGGCCGCCAGTGGCGACCCGGCCCTCGGGACCGGCTGGTGGTGGGCGATACCCGCGCTCGCACTGGGCCTCGCCCTGGGCTTCTGCTGGGCCCTTCTGACACGCCGTGCGGCAGCGCCGGAGGTGTCCGGGCCGCCGCACGAGCCGCGACGCAAGCTCATCGATCTCTGACAGGAGACGGAGCTCGCAGGTTTCGGTCAGCCGAGGTCGATGTCCGGGTACAGGGGGAAACCGGCGACGAGGTCGGTGGCTCGGTGGGCGACCTCGTCGGCGATCTTCTGGTCGAGGACGTGGGAGGCCTTGCTCGGGGCGCCCGACTTCGTCGTGCCGGGCTGCGTCGTGATGAGGACTCGGTCGATCAGCCCCGCGACCTCGTCCATCTCCGCCGTACCCAGGCCGCGGGTGGTGAGCGCCGGGGTGCCGATGCGGATGCCGGAGGTGTACCAGGCGCCGTTGGGGTCGGCGGGGATGGCGTTGCGGTTGGTGACGATGCCGGAGTCCAGCAGGGCGGCCTCCGCCTGGCGGCCGGTGAGGCCGTAGGAGGTGGCGACGTCGATCAGGTTGAGGTGGTTGTCGGTGCCGCCGGTGACGAGGGTCGCGCCCCGGCGCATGAGGCCTTCGGCGAGGGCGCGGGAGTTGTCGACGATGCGCTGGGCGTAGTCCTGGAAGGACGGCTGCCGGGCCTCGGCGAGGGCGACGGCCTTGGCGGCCATCACATGCGGGAGGGGGCCGCCGAGGACCATCGGGCAGCCGCGGTCCACCTGGTCCTTGAGGGAGTCGTCGCACAGGACCATGCCGCCGCGCGGGCCGCGCAGCGACTTGTGGGTGGTGGTGGTGACGATCTGGGCGTGCGGCACCGGGTCGAAGTCGCCGGTGAGGACCTTGCCCGCGACGAGACCCGCGAAGTGGGCCATGTCGACCATCAGCGTCGCGCCGACCTCGTCGGCGATCTCGCGCATGATCCGGAAGTTCACCAGGCGCGGGTAGGCCGAGTAGCCGGCGACGATGATCAGCGGCTTGAACTCGCGGGCGGAGGCGCGCAGGGCGTCGTAGTCGATCAGGCCGGTGGCCGGGTCGGTGCCGTAGGAGCGCTGGTCGAACATCTTGCCGGAGATGTTGGGGCGGAAGCCGTGGGTGAGGTGGCCGCCGGCGTCGAGGGACATGCCGAGCATGCGCTGGTTGCCGAAGGCCTGGCGCAGTTCGGCCCAGTCGGCCTCGGAGAGGTCGTTGACCTGGCGGGCGCCGGCCTTCTCCAGGAACGGCGCCTCGACGCGGTCGGCGAGGACGGCCCAGAAGGCGACGAGGTTGGCGTCGATGCCGGAGTGCGGCTGGACGTAGGCGTGGCGGGCGCCGAAGAGTTCGCGGGCGTGCTCGGCGGCGAGGGACTCGACCGTGTCGACGTTGCGACAGCCGGCGTAGAAGCGGCGGCCCACGGTGCCCTCGGCGTACTTGTCGCTGAACCAGTTGCCCATCGCGAGGAGCGTGGCCGGGGAGGCGTAGTTCTCCGAGGCGATCAGCTTGAGCATCTCGCGCTGGTCGGCGACCTCCTGGCCGATGGCGTCGGCGACGCGGGGCTCCACGGCGCGGACGACGTCGAGGGCGGCGCGGAAGGCGGTGGACTGGGTGGAGAGGGGCTGCTGCTCTGACATCTCGTCGGCCTCCGGGTGGCGTGGGTGCTGAGAAGCGGTCACGGGTTCACGGCTCGGCCCAGGCGCACGGCACTCGTCTCACACGGGCCGCTCCCCGATGGTCCGTCCCATCCCAGCGCGCCAGTCACGGCCCGTGGTCAGCCTACCGGCCGGGTACGGACGGCAAGGGCGCGCGTCCACCATGCGAGCGACGTCTTTTTCACCGCGCGTGCGTTCGGCCGTCCGGAGGCCTCGCGGGGGTCACGTGGAGGGATTGCGGAGGACTCAGGGAGGCATCGGGGAGAGGCCATGAAGGGATCGCGGAGCCCTTTCCGGGGGCCCTTTTCGGGTTCTTTCCGGGCCCTTTCCGGAGGTGCGCGGGAATGATGCGCCATTCCGTCCGCCGCCGCAAGCGCTTTCCAGAATTCCATCAGAAGTTACCCCGGATGATCGACCGACATAACAAAGGAGCCTGTCCCAAAACGTCACAAGATCGACATTACCGGCGGCCGAAAAAAGTTCATTGAAGCTTGAACACAGCGGTTGTTCCGGCCGTACTCGAAAGCGTGACCAGTAATCCCGTCACCGTCACCGTGGCCTACCACGTGGTGCCGGGCCACGAGTCGGACTTCCACTCCTGGGGCTGGGCCATGCTGGCCGCGAGCGCCCGGCAACCGGGCTTTCTGGGAGGTGGCGTCCTTGTTGACGGAGAGGCGGAATGGCATGTGGTCTACCGCTTCGCCAGCGAGCGCGACGTGGCCGCCTGGGAGGAGTCGAGCGCTCGCCGGCAGTGGGACGTCGAGGCCGTCGGGTTCTCCCGGCAGGCGGGCCGCAAGAGTGTTCGTGGCGGCAAGGCCTGGTTCGACTCCCAGGCCCCACAGCCCGCCCCACCGGCTCCGCCGTCGAAATGGAAGCTCTGGTTCGTGAATATGAGCGCCGTTTTTCCACCGGTGCTCATATTCAATGTGACCGTGCTTCCCTATCTCGGCGCGCTCAATCCGCTCATTCGTACGCTGTTGCTGTGCCTCTGCGTGACGGGACTCGTCACCTGGATTCTTATGCCGCGCCTCCAGCGATTTTTCAAGAAATGGCTGTATCCACCGCTTCAGGCGCTGCGCGGACGGCACAAACGCACCGCGTAGGACGGGAACGACCAGAGGGAGGTGGGCGGGTGAAGACCCTGCTCATCGACAATTACGACTCGTACACGTACAACCTGTTCCAGCTGATCGCCGAGGTCAACGGCGAGGAACCGGTGGTGATCCTCAACGACACCCCGGCGGAAGCGGTTCCCGACCTCGCCGAGTTCGACAACGTGGTGGTGTCGCCCGGACCCGGGCACCCGGAGAACGCGCGTGACTTCGGCATCGCGGCCCGGGTGATCGCCGGCTCCACGCTGCCCCTGCTCGGCGTCTGCCTGGGACACCAGGGGATCGCGCTCGGGGAGCACGGCGAGGTCACGGCCGCGCCGGAGCCCCGGCACGGCTACCTGACCACCGTGCGGCACGACGACCGTGACCTGTTCCAGGGCCTGCCGCAGGACTTCACCGCGGTCCGCTACCACTCGCTGGCCGTGCGCGAGCCGTTGCCGGACACGCTGGAGGCCACCGCCTGGGCGGAGGACGGCGTGCTGATGGGCCTGCGGCACCGTACGCGGCCGCTGTGGGGCGTGCAGTTCCACCCCGAGTCGGTGCTCACCGAGTACGGCCACCGCATGCTGGTGAACTTCCGCAACCTGACGGCCGAGCGGGCGCGCAAGCTGCGCGCGAAGAACACCGCGGTCCCCCTGAACGCGACCGCCCGCCCCGCGGGCGCCTCCCGGACGGCGGGAGTCCTGCGCTCCCCGGCCCCGCTCTCACCGGCCCCGCTCTCACCGGCGCCGGTGACCTCGACGGCGACGGTGCTCCCGCTGGCCACCCTGGCCCACCCGCCGCACCCCGCGCCCACGGAGACCGCCCCGGAGAGCACCACGGCCAAGGCGGCGCATCCCGCCGCTCCCCTGGTCCCCCGCCCCCGGCGGACCGAAGGGGTCGGGTACCGGGTGCAGTGGCGGCGGGTCGAGGGGGCAGTCGACGCCGAGACCGCTTTCGGGCGGATGTACGCGGGGGCCGAGCGGGCGTTCTGGCTGGACAGTTCACTCGTCGAGCCGGGGCGGTCGCGGTTCTCGTTCTTCGGGGACGGCAGCGGTCCCCTCTCGGAGTTCGTGCGCTACGACGTCGACTCCGGACGCTGCGAGATCGAGCGGCCCGGGAGGCCCCCGCGCAAGGTCCGCGCGAGCGTCTTCGACTATCTGAAGCGGCAGTTGGCGAGCCGCCGGGTGGACCCCGCCGAGCTGCCCTTCGGCTTCACCGGCGGCTACGTCGGGTACTTCGGCTACGAGACCAAGGCCGACTGCGGCTCCCCCAACCGGCACAGCTCCGACGTCCCCGACGCCTGCTGGCTCTTCGCCGACCGGCTGATCGCCGTGGACCACGAGGAGGGCGTCACCTACGCCGTCTGCCTCGCGGAGGACACCGCGCAGGCCGCGCGGGAGGCCGCCGACTGGCTGGACACGGCGCACGCCCGGCTGACCCGCCTGGTCACGGAACCCGGCCCCGCCCTGCCCGCGCCGCCCGTGCCGACGGCGGAGCCGGACCCCGCCGCAGCCGAACCCTGGCTGGTCCGCGACCGCGAGACGTACCTCGCCGACATCGCCGCCTGCCGCCGGGAGCTGCTGGCCGGCACCAGCTACGAGGTGTGCCTGACCGACGCCGCCCGGCTGCCCGCGCCGCCCGACGCCTTCGGCTTCTACCGCGTGCTGCGCCGCAGCGACCCGGCGCCGTACGGGGCCTTCCTGAAGTTCGGGGACCTCGACGTGGCCGGCTCCTCCCCCGAGCGGTTCCTGCGCATCACCCGGGACGGCGTGGCCGAGGCCAGGCCCATCAAGGGCACCGCGCGCCGCGCCGAGGATCCCGTGGAAGACGCCCGGCTGCGGGACGAGCTCGGCGCGGACGACAAGACCCGCGCCGAGAACCTGATGATCGTCGACCTGCTGCGCAACGACCTCGGCAGGCTCTGCCGGACCGGGACGGTCCGGGTGACCGGGCTCATGGAGACCGAGACGTACACGACGGTGCATCAGCTCGTGTCCACCGTCGAGGGCCGGCTGCGCGAGGACAGGGACGCGGTGGACTGCGTCCGCGCCTGCTTCCCGGGCGGCTCGATGACCGGCGCGCCCAAGCTCCGCACGATGGAGATCATCGACGACCTGGAGACCGAGGCCCGCGGGGTCTACTCCGGCGCCCTCGGCTACCTGGGCTGCGGCGGCGACGCCGATCTGAGCATCGTCATCCGCACGGCCGTGATCGCCGACGGGCTGATGCGCGTCGGGGCCGGCGGGGCGATCGTCCTCGACTCCGACCCGGCCGCGGAGTACGACGAGATGCTGCTGAAGACGGCCGGGCAGACGCGGGCGCACGCCGCCGCCCTGGCCTGGCGTCCCCCGGCTGCCGGCCGGCAGCCGGCGAGGGCGGCCGCCCGGCCGGCGGCCCCGCCGTCATCGCTGCCACCCGCTCTGCCGCCCGCACGGCCGTCCGCCGAGCGGCCGCCGGCCCGGCAGCGCCGGGAGCCGGTCGCCGCCTCCCGTGGCCCCCAGCAGCGCCCGTCCACGGTGCGCGCCGACGCCCGGACCGCGCAAACCTCCCAGATCGTCACCCCGGAGCCGGCCCCATGACGTCACCGCAGTCCACGCTGTCCCCGGCCGACCTCCACGTCCCCGGCAACCTCGCGGCGCACCTCGCCGTGCTCGCCGGGCAGCGCGGCTGGCACGAGCGGGCCGCCTTCCACCAGGGGCACCGGACCTGGACCCACGGCGAGGTGCACGCCCTCGCGGCCGGCGCCGCCACCGTGCTCGCCGACCACGGCGTGCGCCCCGGCGACCGGGTGCTGCTCGCCCTGCCGGACGGCATCGCCTGGATCGTCGCCTTCCTCGGCGTCGCCCGCACGGGAGCCACCGCGGTCCTGGTGAACCCCGAACTCCCGGCCCGGGAGCACGCGTTCATGGCCGAGGACACCGACGCCGTCCTGTGCGTCACCGGCCCGGGTCTGGAGAGCCGGTTCGCCGGCCGGGCCCAGCTAGGCGCGGACCAGCTCCTCGCGCTCGCGCCCTTCGCCGAGCCGGCCGCTGCCCACCCCGTCGACGAGCGCACCGCGCTGTACATCCAGTACACGTCGGGCACCACGGGCACCCCCAAGGGGGTCGTGCACCGACACGGCGACCCGCGCCTCTACCACGAGCTGGTGGGCAGACGGCTGCTGCGGATCACCGAGGACGACGTCACCCTGTCGGTGTCCCGGCTGTACTTCGCCTACGGCTTCGGCAACGCCTTCGTCTTCCCGCTCTTCTCCGGTTCCTCCGCGGTGCTGACCGACCGGCGCCCCACCCCGGCGGCGGTGGACGAGCTGGTCGTCCGGCACCGGGTGACGCTGCTCTACTCCGTGCCGTCCGGGTACGCCGCCCTGGCGGCCGACCGCGGCAACGGGCACGAGGCCTGCTTCGCCTCCGTACGGGCCGCCGTGTCGGCCGGTGAGGGCATGCCCGCCGTACTGGAGAGACAGGTCACCGCTCTGCTCGGCGCGCCGGTGCTGGAGCAGATCGGCTCGACCGAGGCCGGGCACGCCTTCTGCGCCAACAGCGTGGCCCACAACCGCCCCGGCACAGTGGGCCGTCCCGTGCCCGGCTTCGAGGTGGAGATCCGCGACCGTGACGGGCGTCCGCTGCCCGAGGGCGCCGAGGGCGAGCTGTGGGTGCGCGGCCCGACGGTGACGTCCGGCTACCTGAACCGTCCCGAGGAGACCGAACGGACCCTGGTCGGCGGCTGGCTGGCCACCCGTGACCGGGCGCGCCGCGAACCGGACGGCACGTACCGGCACTTGGGCCGCTCCGACGACATGGAGATGGTCGGCGGCATCACCGTCTCGCCGTTGGAGGTGGAGGAGGCGCTGCGCGGTCATCCGGCGGTGCGGGAGGTCGCGGTCGTGGCCGTGCGGGACGGTGGCGGCGCCAGCCGGCTGCGGGCGTTCGTCGTCCCGCGCGGCGCGGCGCCGGCCGGTCTGGAGGACGACCTGATCGCGCTGGCGCGCCGGCGGCTGGCCGCCTTCAAGGTGCCGCGCAGCGTCAGCTTCGTCCCGTCGCTGCCCCGCACCCCTACGGGCAAGCTCCGCCGTCACCTGGTCCGCAAGGGCGCGTGGTGACCCGGCGCGACCGGACGCGCACCCCCTCAGAGCCGCACGACCGAAGTGAAAGGAACAGCCGCATGTCCCAGCAGTCCCTGCTCGCCGACCGCGGGTTCTATCTCGGCCCGTTGTTCCGGCGGGCGGCCGACCGGCACGGCTCCGTCTTCGTCACCCTGGACCGGCCGCTGGACGTCGACCCGGCCCGCGGGGTGGACCTCAGCTACGCGGTCCTGGCCGACGTCGTCGAGGAGCTGTCGGCCAGGCTGTGGGAGGCGGGGGTACGGCCCTCGGAGCAGGTGGCCGTCCACAAGACCGACAACGTGGACATCGTGCTGCTGACCTGCGCGATCTCCCGTATCGGCGCGGTCCCCGCGCTGCTGTCGCCCGGGCTGTCGGGGCCGGTCGTGGGGCAGTTGCTGGCGCGGCTGCGCCGGCCGTGGCTGATCACCGACCGGGCGAAGCTGGCGGGTCCGCTCGCCGACGTCGACGTGTCCTGCCTGGTGCGGCGGACGCTGACCGTGGACGACGCGCCGGTGGCCGGGGCCTCCGGGGAAGCCGGAGCGTCCGGGGAAGCCGGGGCGTCCGGCGCGTCCTCGGGGCAGCCCGCCGCGCCCTCCGCGACGTACGCCGAGCCCCTCGGGAAGTACGCGGGGGCCGAGCCGCCCCCGCCGGTCCGGCTCCATCCGCGGGAACCCGCGCTGATCACGCACAGCTCGGGCACCACCGGCATCCCCAAGCTGGCCGTGCACTGCGCGAACACCATGTGGAACCGGCTGGTGCCGCAGCAGGCGATGGGCTGGCCCACCCGCGGGGAGACCGCGGCCCTGCACATGTCGTTCGTGCACTCGCGCTTCTACCACCTGCTCGGCGTCCTGCTGCGCTTCGGCAGTCCGCTGGTGCTGATCACCGACCCGGAACCGGCGAACGTGGGGCCGCTGCTGTCGAGGCACCGCCCCGGGATCGTCGAGACCCACCCCAACACCTTCGTGCTCTGGGAGGAGTTGGCCGACGCGCCTGGGGCCCCGCTGTCCCGGGTCCGG
This sequence comes from Streptomyces sp. NPDC101166, assembly GCF_044768125.1. NCBI lineage: Bacteria > Bacillati > Actinomycetota > Actinomycetes > Kitasatosporales > Streptomycetaceae > Streptomyces > Streptomyces sp. NPDC101166. Next base: position 76,959 of record NZ_JBIWPF010000010.1, on the reverse strand, counting down.
TCGTACGGCTCGACGTTCGACGCGATCCATCCGCGCACGGTGCGGCGGCTGCTGCAGGCGTCGAAGCGCCGTGCGCCCTGGCTGATCCAGCTGTACGGGCAGAGCGAGACGGGCCCGGTGGCCTTCCAGTGGTTCACCCGGCGCAGCGCCGCCCGCGCGGACGGTCGCCGGGTGGGCAGCGGCATCCCGGGCTTCACCCGGATCCGTGTCACCGACGACCGAGGCCGGCCGGTCGCGCCCGGTGTGGCGGGCCGGATCGAGGCGCGCACACGGGGCCGCATCCTCACCTACCTGGGCGCGCGGGAGACCTACGAACGTCAGCTGGACGGCGAGTGGTGGCAGATGGGCGACATGGGCTACCGGAACCGGTTCGGGGTGCTGCACCTGATCGACCGTGAGGTGGACAAGATCGACTCGGTGCACAGCAACCTGGAGGTCGAGGACGTCCTGATGTCGCGTCTGGAGGAGCTGCGTGAGGTGGTCATCGTGCCCGGTGTGGACCGGGAGCCGGTGCCGGTGGTGTGCGTGCGGGGCGAACGGCCGCTGGACGCGGAGCGCTGGCGGGAGGCGACGGCGGACCTGCCCGCGATGGCGGAGCCCCGGCAGTGGCGGTTCGAGGAGCTGCCGATGACCGCGACGTGGAAGGTGAAGCGGGTGGAGATCACCCGCATGCTGGCCGAGGGCGCGCGCGCATGACCCCGGTCGTGGTGGTCGGCGCCGGCCCGGTCGGGCTGTCGGCCGCGCTCGCGCTGCGCGGGCGCGGGCTGCCCGTGGTGCTGCTGGAGGCCGACCCGAAGGACCGTGAACGGCCGGGCAGCCGGGCCCTGTTCGTGCACCGGGAGACGCTGCGGCTGCTGGACGGGATGTGCCCGGGGCTGGCCGCCGAGATCACCGGGTACGGCCGGACCTGGCACACCCGGCGCACTCTGTACCGGGGCCGCGAGGTGTACGCGCGTACGTTCCCGCCCCCGTCGGGGCTGCCGCCGTTCACCAGCCTGCGCCAGGTGGACACCGAGCGCTTCCTGCGCGCCGCGTGCGAGCGGGAGGGCGTGGAGTTCGTCTGGGGCGCGCGGATCGTGGGCGTCCAGACCGGCGCGGCCGGTGTCTCGCTGACCGCCCGGGACGGCAGGGAGTGGAGCGCCGGGTACGTCATCGCCGCGGACGGGGCGCGCTCGGCGGTCCGTGAGGCGCTGGGCATCGCGCTGGAGGGGACGCGGGGCGAGGGTTTCCACGTGGTCGCGGACGTGGCGGACGTGCCAGGAGGCGAGCTGCCGCTGGAGCGGGTGTTCCACTACGAGCATCCGGGCGTCGGCGGCCGCAGTGTGATGCGGGTGCCGTTCACCGGCGGCTTCCAGGTGGACCTGCAGTGCCACGACCACGACGCGGAGGAGGACTGGGGCGCCGAGGAGGCGGTACGGCGCTGGCTGCCCGGTGTGGTGGGCGAGGGGTACGCCGAGCGGATCCTGTGGGTGTCGACGTACCGTTTTCTGCGCAAGGTGGCGGCCTCCTTCACCGATCCGCACCGGCGGGTGCTGCTGGCCGGGGAGGCGGCGCATCTGTTCCCGCCGTTCGGCGCACGGGGCATGAACAGCGGGATCGCGGACGCGGCGGCGGCGGCCGAGGCGGTCGCGGCCGGCACGGCCGAGGCGGTGGAAGAGTTCGCGGCCGTACGGCGGGCGGCGGGCCTGTTCAACAGCGAGGCCGCGGGGATCGCGCTGGACCATCTGCGGCCGCGGCGACGGAGCGTACGGCTCCGCCAGCGGGCCGCGGCGGCCCTCGCGCCGGTGCTGCCGTCGTGCGGGTCGTGGCTGGAGCACGCGCCGTACGGTCCCCGGCACGGGGCGCCGGCGGTGGCGGGCGGCAAGTACTGAGCGGGAGGCACGGGTGACTGCACGACTGGCCGCGCAAGAGGGGCTGCTGACCTGGACGCCGGGCGGGGGCCCGACGCCGTGGGCGGACGGGGCGGCGAAGGAGACGTCGGACCACGCTTCGGGCCGGGCGTCGGCGGAGCCCCTGCTGGTGGCGGACTCATGGCTGCTGGCCGAGGGCCGCGTGCGCGGGTACGGGCGGCACCGGGAGCGGTTCCTGCGGGCCTGCGCGGAGTCCGGGGCGTGCGGGGAGCCCGGCGGGCCGGGGCCGCGCAGGCTGGTGGAGTTCTGGCACGACATGACGGCCGCGCTGCCGCGCACGGGTGAGTGGTTCCCCCGGGTGGAGCTGGCCGCCGGGTCGCTGGAGCTGCGGCTGCGGTTGCGCAAGGCGCCGCCGCTCGGCACGCAGGTGCGGCTGTGGTCGGCCGGTCAGCCCGACCCGCGCGGCGTGCCCCGGCACAAGGGCCCGGACCTGGACGCCCTGGCGGGGGTGCGGGCGCGGGCCGTCGCCGAGGGGGCCCAGGAGGCTCCTCTGGTGGACGCGTCGGGGACGGTGCTGGAGTCGGCGACCGCGAGCGTGCTGTGGTGGGAGGGCGACACCCTCTGTCTGCCCCCTGACGGGGCGCCCGTGCTGCCCGGGGTGACGGCCGGACTGATCCAGGAGCGGGCCGCCCGCTCGGCGGTCCCCGTCGCCCACCGCAGGCGCACGGTGGCCGAGCTGTCCGGCCGGGAGGTGTGGCTCGTGAACGCGCTGCACGGCATCCGCCCGGTGACGAGCTGGACGGACGACACCATGAAGGCGGGCCCCGCGACAAAGGCGGCGGAATGGCGTAACTGGCTGGATAACCTCACGGAGCCGCTGCCGCACACATAGCGGGAAAAGAATCGACGACAAAGCGTCGAGAAAGCGACGGCAACGCGAAGGGCATCGGCGGAAAAAGCCGATGCCCGAATTCGCCGTTGCATCACTTCGCGGCGGGCTGATAACCCCCGGGAACCATCCGGGTCGCGATGGCGATCCGGTTGTAGGCGTTGATGACGGTGGCCGCCCAGATCAGCGCCGCGATCTGTTCGTCGTCGAAGACCTCGGCCGCCTCCGCGTACACGTCGTCCGGCACCCGGCCGTCGTGGACCAGCGTCACCGCCTCGGTCAACGCCAGCGCGGCACGCTCCCGTCCGTTGAAGAACGGGGTCTCCCGCCAGGCGTTGAGGGCATAGATCCGCTGCTCGGTCTCCCCCTGGGAGCGGGCGTCCTTGGTGTGCATGTCGAGGCAGAACGCGCACCCGTTGATCTGCGAGGCGCGGATCCTGATCAGTTCCAGGATCTCCGGTTCGACCTTCGCATCGCGGGCGGCGGAAACGGCGGCGCCGTGCAGGGCGCCCATCGCGGTGGACACATCGGGGGTGATTTTCTTGAGGGCCACGCGCGATATGGGGTCACTAGTGCTCATGCGCCGACTCTAACCGACGTTTTCACTTCCGGTGAGAAAAACTTCGACGCCCGCCCTTTTTCATTCGGGCGATGTCGGGGGCCGGAGGAACCGGCCGGGGGCCGCCCACGGTGAGGCGGCCCCGTCCGGGTCAGCTCAGCCAGGACCGCCAGGTCGACTCGTGGGTCTTCACCCACTTCTTCGCCGCCTCCTCGGGGGTGAGCTTCTGGTCGGCGATCATGAGGGAGACCGCGTTCTGGTCCTCGGTGGTCCACTTGAACTTCTTCAGGAAGGCGGCCGCCTTGCCGCCCTTCTTCGCGAAGTCCGCGTTGAGGTACTTCTCCAGCGGGGTGTGCGGGTAGCCGCAGGCCACCTTGTCGGGCACCGCGTCGCAGCCCTCCTTGTACGGGGGCAGCTGGACCTCCGTCATGGGGACCTTCTCGAACAGCCACTGCGGGGCGTACCAGTAGGTCAGGAAGGGCTTCTTCTCCTTGGCGAACTGCCTCATCTGGGTGATCTGGGCGGCCTCGGAGCCGGCGAAGACCACCTGGTAGTCCAGCTTCAGGTTCTGCACCAGCGCCTTGTCGTTGGTGACGTAGGACGGGGAGCCGTCCATGAGCTGGCCCTTGCCGCCGCTCTCGGGCGTGCGGAACTGCTCGGCGTACTTGTTGAGGTTCTTCCAGTTCGTGACGTCGGGGTGCTGCTTGGCGAAGTACGTCGGCACGAACCAGCCGATGTGCCCGGTGACGCCGAGTTCGCCGCCGCGCGCGATGGTCTTCTTGTCGTCGACGTAGCGCTTCTCCTGCTCGGGGTGGCCCCAGTCCTCCAGGATCGCGTCGACGCGGCCCTGGCTGAGGGCGTCCCAGGCGGGGACCTCGTCGACCTGCACGGTGTCGACGCGGTAGCCGAGCTCGTGCTCCAGGATGTACTGGGCGACGGCGACGTTGGCCTGCGCGCCCACCCAGGACTGCACCGACAGGGTGACGGACTTGGAGCCCTGGGCGTTGGCGAACGGCGAGGCCTGCTTGGTCATGTCGGCGGCGCCGCACCCGGTCAGCAGCGCGAGCGCGGAGACACCGCTGACCACGGCGGTCGTCGTACGAAGTCGCATGTCACGCTCCCTTCTGAGTACGCCGGTCGGCCGGCTGGGTCACCCGGTCGAGCATCAGGCCGAGGCAGACGATCGCGGCGCCGGCCACCAGACCGGTCGCCAGGTCGCCCTGGGCGAGGCCGAAGACGACGTCGTAGCCGAGCGCGCCGCCGCCGACCAGACCGCCGATGATGACGACGGCGAGGACCAGCACGACGCCCTGGTTCACGGCGAGCAGCAGCGCCGGGCGGGCCAGCGGCAGCTGTACCTGCCGCAGCTGCTGGCTGCCGGTGGCGCCGAGGGAACGGGCGGACTCCATGGCGGCCGGGTCGACCTGGCGCAGCCCCTGGGCCGTGATGCGGACGACGGCCGGCAGGGCGTAGACGACGGCCGCGGCGACCGCCGGGGCGCGGCCCACGCCGAACAGCGCGACGACCGGGATGAGGTACACGAACTGCGGCATCGTCTGGAAGACGTCCAGGACGGGCCGCAGCAGCCGCTCCACGCGGTCGCTGCGGGCCGCGGCGACGGCGGTCCCGAAGCCGAGGACGAGAGTGACGGCGACCGCGGCGAGGACCTGGGACAGCGTGTCCAGGGAGGGTTCCCACACACCCAGCACGCCGATCGCGGCCATGGCGAGGACGGCGGTGAGCGCGGTGCGCCAGGTGCCGATCACCCAGGCCAGCGCGGCGACCAGGAGCAGCACGGACCACCAGGGCAGCGCCTGCAGGCCGTCCCGGAGCGGGTCGAGGAGCCAGGTGGTGAAGTGGCCCGCCCAGTCGGCGGTGCCGCCGACGACGGGGACGCCGGAGTAGAGGTGCGCCGTCATCCAGTCCACGACACGGTTGACCGGCTCGGCGATGGCGATCGTCCAGGTGTCGGGCCAGTCGAGGCGCCCGATCAGCCGGCCGCCGACCACGACCACCACGGCGACGGCGAGCAGCGCGTAGACGCCCCGGGTGCGGTGGTTCTCGCCGGTGCCCTGTCCCGCGGCGGCCGTCACCCGGTCCAGGACGACGGCGAGCAGCACGATCGGGATGCCGGCCGCGAGGGCCGCGCCCACGTCGACCGAGGCGAGCGCCTGGTAGACGCGGTCACCGAGACCGCCGCCGCCGATCACGGAGGCGATGACGGCCATGGACAGCGCCATCATGATCGTCTGGTTGAGGCCGAGGAGGAGTTCCTTGCGGGCGAGCGGGATCCGCGCGGTCAGCAGCCGCTGGCGGGCGGTCGCGCCGAGCGACTCCACCGCCTCCAGGACGCCCTTGTCGGCGCAGCGCAGACCGAGCGCGGTGAGCCGGGCCATGGGCGGGGCGGCGTAGACGACGGTGGCCAGGACGGCCGCCGGGACGCCGATGCCGAAGACGAGGACGACGGGCAGCAGGTAGGCGAAGGCGGGGAGCACCTGCATGGTGTCCAGAACCGGCCGCAGGATCCGTTCCATGCGGTCGGAGAGCCCGGCGGCGAGGCCGAGCACGGCGCCGACGACGACCGAGGCGAGAACGGCGACCACCATCAGCGCGAGGGTCTGCATGGTCGGCACCCACATGCCGAGGAGCCCGCAGGCGAGGAACGCGGCGGCGGTGCCCAGCGCCAGCCGGGCTCCGGCGACCCGCCAGGCGACGAGCGCGCCCAGTGCGGTGACGCCGGCCCAGCCGACGCCCAGCAGCACCAGGTAGACGGCGCGCACGGACAGCACGACGGCGTTGCTGATGTGGCCGAAGAAGTACAGGAACAGCGGATGGCTGTCCCGGTTGTCGATGATCCAGTCGCTGACACCGGTCAGCGGCTTGGTGAGGTCGACGGTCAGGGCCTGCGGCCAGCTGCCGCTCGCCCAGCGGGCGTCGGCGAGCGGCACGAGAACCGCGGCGGCGACCGCGAGGGCGAGCAGCTTGTGGACGGCCCGGTGCTTGAGGAAGGCGGGGACGCCGGGGCGGAAGGCGGGTGCGGTGATCGTCGCCATCACACGGCCTCCTTACGAGGCTCGGGGGCGGCCTCCTTACGAGGTTCCGGCGCGGCGTGCCGCCCCGTGCCGTCGGCGCCCGCCGGGCCTGCCGTGCCGGCGACGACGCCGAGCAGCGCCTCGGAGTCGACCACGCCGACGCAGCGCCCGTGGTCGACGACCCGGGCCGGCGCCTTGGCGCGGGCGACCGCCTCGATCGCCTCGGACACGGTGGCGTCGGGGGCGACGGCGGGGCCGCTGCCGGCCTCGTCGGCGGAGGCCCGGCGCATGGCGGAGCGGACCGTGAGGACCTGTTCGCGGGGCACGTCGCGGACGAACTCGCGGACGTATTCGTCGGCGGGCGAGCCGACGATCTCCTCTGGGGTGCCGAGCTGGACGACGCGGCCGTCGCGCATCAGGGCGATGCGGTCGCCGAGCTTGAGCGCCTCGTTGAGGTCGTGGGTGATGAAGACCATCGTGCGGCCCTCCTCGCGGTGGAGGCGGACCACCTCCTCCTGCATGTCCCGCCGGATGAGCGGGTCGAGCGCGCTGAACGGCTCGTCGAACAGCAGGACCTCCGGGTCGACGGCGAGCGCGCGGGCCAGTCCGACGCGCTGCTGCTGGCCGCCGGAGAGCTGGCCGGGCCGGCGCGTCTCCATGCCGTCCAGGCCGACCTTGGCGACGATCTCGCGGGCCCGGTCGCGCCGCTCGGCCTTGCCGACGCCCTGGATCTCCAGGCCGTAGGCCACGTTGTCGAGGACCGTGCGGTGCGGGAGGAGACCGAAGTGCTGGAAGACCATGGCGGCCCGGTGGCGGCGCAGTTCGCGCAGCCGGGCGCGGTCCATGGCGCGGACGTCCTCGCCGTCGACGACGATGCTGCCGGCCGTCGGCTCGATCAGCCGGGTCAGGCAGCGCACCAGGGTGGACTTGCCGGAGCCGGACAGGCCCATGACGACGAAGACCTCGCCCTTGCGCACGTCGAAGGAGACGTCCCGGACGGCGGCCGTGCAGCCGGTGCGCGAGCGCAGCTCGGCGGCCGGGAGGGCGGCCAGCTCGGGGTCCACCGGGACGCGTTCCGGCTTGGGGCCGAAGACCTTCCACAGGCCCTCGACGCGGAAAACCGGGGAGTTGGAGACCTCGGTCATCGCGAACCACCACCGATCCGCTCGGCGGTACGCGCACCGACCTGGTCACCGGCGTCCTCGCCGATGAGTTCAGCGGCCTTCTCCCCCACCATCAGTACTCCGATCATCGGGTTCACAGCGGTCATCGTCGGGAAGACCGAGGCGTCGGCGATGCGCAGCCCCTCAAGGCCGCGTACGCGCAACTTCGGATCGACGACAGCGAGTTCGTCGTCGGCGGCGCCCATGCGGCAGGTGCCCGCCGGGTGGTACACGGTGTGGGCGACCTTGCGGGCGTACTCGCTGAGCTCCTCGTCGCTCGTGACGTGCGGGCCGGGGGCCACCTCGCGCCTGAGCCAGGGGGCCAGCGGCTCGGTCGCGGCGATCTCGCGGGCGATGCGGATGCCGTCGACGAGGGTGCGGGCGTCGTAGTCGTCCTCGTCGGTGAAGTACCGGAAGTCCAGGGCGGGCTTGACCGACGGGTCGGCGCTGGTCAGGTAGAGCCTGCCGCGGCTCTTGGGCTTGGGGATGTTCGGGGTCATGGAGACGCCGAACTCCGGCCGCTCGTAGCCCAGTCGCTCCGGGTTGTCGGTGAAGGGGATCTGGTAGAAGTGGAACATCAGGTCCGGGCCCGCGTGTCCGGCGTCGCGGCGCACGAACAGGCCGGCGTCGGAGTCCATCGCGGAGTTCTCCGGGATCGGGCCGTCGGTCTCCCAGACGATCACCGACTCGGGGTGGTCGAGGAGGTTCTCGCCGACGCCGGGCAGGTCGTGGACGACGGGGATGCCGAGCGCGTCCAGGTCGGCCTTGGGGCCGATGCCGGAGTGCATGAGCAGTCGCGGGGAGTCGACGGCGCCGGCGCACAGCAGGACCTCGCCCCGGGCCCGTACGACGAACTCCTCGCCGTCCTTGGCGCGCACGTGGACGCCCCGCACGTGGGTGCCGTCGAGCTCCAGCCGGTAGGCCCAGGTCTCCAGCAGGATCGTCAGGTTGGGGCGCTCGTCCATCACCGGGTGCAGATAGGCCACCGAGGCGCTGGAGCGCTTGTTGTTCTCCGGGTGGTAGGCGAGGTCGAAGAAGCCGACGCCGTCGTCGAAAGGCTTCTTGTTGAAGCCTTCGACGCGGGGCACGCCGAGCGCCGACTGCGCCGCGTCGACGAAGTCGCGGGCGATGGCGTTGCGGTCCTTCTCGTCCACCGGGACGATGTTGTTCTTCAGGCGGGCGTAGTAGGCCTCCATCGGCACCGCGCCCCAGCCCTCGGCGCCGGCCTGCTCCCACTCGTCCCAGTCGGAGGGCAGCGGCTTGAAGGCGATGAGGGTGTTGTGGGAGGAACAGCCGCCGAGGACACGGGCCCGGCTGTGCCGGATGTGGGAGTTGCCGCGCGGCTGCTCGGTGGTCGGGTAGTCGTAGTCCAGCTCGCCGCCGAGCAGACCCATCCAGCGGCGCAAGGTCAGCACGTCGTCGCGGCCGACGTCGCTGGGGCCGCCCTCGATGACGGCGACGGTCACGTCGGGGTTCTCGGTGAGGCGGGAGGCGATGACCGACCCGGCCGTGCCGCCGCCTATGACGACATAGTCGTATTCATCGAACGCGTGGGTGTGATCGGACATGAGCGTGGTACTCCAGGGGTGCGATGGGGGAGGAACTGGAGATCTGACGGGGTCCTACGGGGAGGAGGGATGGGATGGGAGGGGTGAGGGAAGATCAGGAGACGCCCGTGGGGGGGCGTGATGGTGGGGCGGGCCGGCCGGGCGCGTGGGCTCAGCCGGCGAACCAGCGGACGGGCTTGGGCGCGAGGTTCTGGTAGACGTGCTTGGCCTCGCGGTACTCGGCGAGTCCGGCCGGGCCGAGTTCGCGGCCGACGCCGCTCTTGCCGAAGCCGCCCCATTCCGCCTGCGGCAGGTAGGGGTGGAAGTCGTTGATCCAGATGGTGCCGTGGCGCAGCCGGGCGGCGACGCGGCGGGCGCGGCCGGCGTCGGTGGTCCACACACCGCCCGCGAGACCGTACTCGGTGTCGTTGGCGAGAGCGACGGCCTCGTCCTCGGTGCGGAAGGTCTCCACGGTGACGACGGGTCCGAAGACCTCCTCGCGGACGACCCTCATCTCGCGGTGGCAGTGGTCGAGGACGGTCGGCTCGTAGAAGTAGCCGTTCTCGGGCCGTTCGGGCGCGGGGTCGGGGCGCCGGCCTCCGGAACGCAGCACCGCGCCCTCCTTGAGGGCCGACTCGACGTAGTCCTCGACCTTGGCGCGCTGCTGCTCGGAGACGAGGGGGCCGCACTCGACGCCGTCCTCGGTGCCGCGGCCGAGGCGGATCTTCCCGGCGCGGCGGGCGAGTTCGTCGACGAAGCGGTCGCGGACGGACTCCTCGACGATGAGCCGGGCGCCGGCCGAGCAGACCTGGCCGCTGTGGATGAAGGCCGCGTTGAGGGCCTGGTCGACGGCCGTGTCGAAGCCTTCCTCCGTGGCGCAGGCGTCGGCGAAGACGACGTTGGGGTTCTTGCCGCCGAGTTCGAGGGCGACCTTCTTGACGGTGGGGGCGGCGGCCTGCGCGACCTTGGTGCCGCTGACCAGACCGCCGGTGAAGGAGACCAGGTCGACGTCGGGGTGTTCGGAGAGCCGGGCGCCGACGGTGTGGCCGGGGCCGGTGACGATGTTGGCGACGCCGGCGGGCAGTCCGGCCTCGGTGAGCAGCTCGATGAGCGCGACGGTGGTCAGCGGGGTGATCTCGCTGGGCTTGACCACGAAGGTGTCGCCGGCGGCCAGGGCCGGCGCGATCTTCCAACTGGCCTGAAGCAGCGGGTAGTTCCAGGGAGTGATCAGCGCGCAGACGCCTATCGGCTCGTGTACGACGACGCTGTGGATGTCGGGCGAGCCCGCATCGACGACCCGGCCGGGGGCCTCGGCGGCGACGAGGTCGGCGAAGTAGCGGAAGGCGTCGGCGACGCAGTCGATGTCGACGCGTCCCTCTTCGACGGTCTTGCCCGCGTCACGGCTCTCCAGCAGACCCAGCCGCTCGCGGTCCCGGGTGAGGAGATCGGCGACGCGGCGCAGCAGGGCGGCGCGCTCGGCGGCCGGGGTGTGCGGCCAGGGACCGTGGTCGAAGGCCTTGCGGGCGGCCTCGATCGCGAGATCGGTGTCCTTCTCGTCGCCCTCCGCGATCACGGCGAAGGGCAGGGCGTCCGCGGGGTCGAGGATCTCGCGCGTGGCGCCTGAGACGGCTTCACGCCATTCCCCGTCCACGTGGATGGTCTTCCGCGCCTGGAGTTCTGTGTTGTCCGCCATGATCGGGATTGCCTTCCGTTCCTGTTCGCTGCCCGTGTGTCACACACGTGTCACTCACTGGGACCGTGACCGCATGCCCCGGCCCTGCGATTGCATGCGCAATCCATGGCCGAAAGTGGGCCGTGTCACTGAACATGCACAGGAAACGGCACAAACCGTACACAGGAACGCGACAATCCCCGGGTGGAAGGCTCCACCCGGGGATCGTCGGAAACAGTTGGCTCAGAAAGCTCAGATGAGGCCGAGGGCGCGGACCGCCTCGCGCTCCTCCTCCAGCTCCTTCACGGAGGCGTCGATGCGGGCGCGGGAGAACTCGTTGATCTCCAGGCCCTGGACGATCTCGTACTTGCCGTCCTTGACGGTGACGGGGAAGGAGGAGATGAGGCCCTCCGGGACGCCGTAGGAGCCGTCCGACGGGATGCCCATGGAGGCCCAGTCGCCGTCCGCGGTGCCGTTGACCCACGTGTACACGTGGTCGATGGCGGCGTTGGCGGCGGAGGCGGCCGACGAGGCGCCACGGGCCTCGATGATGGCGGCGCCGCGCTTGGCGACGGTCGGGATGAAGTCCTCGGCCAGCCACTTCTCGTCGTCGACGACCTCGGCGGCGTTCTTGCCGGCGACCGTGGCGTGGAAGATGTCCGGGTACTGCGTGGCGGAGTGGTTGCCCCAGATGGTCAGGCGCTTGATGTCGGCGACCGTGGAGCCCGTCTTCTTCGCGAGCTGGGTCAGCGCGCGGTTGTGGTCGAGGCGGGTCATCGCGGTGAAGCGCTCGGCCGGTACGTCCGGCGCGGCGGCCTGGGCGATCAGCGCGTTGGTGTTGGCCGGGTTGCCGACGACGAGGATCTTGACGTCGTCCGCGGCGTGGTCGTTGATGGCCTTGCCCTGCGGCTTGAAGATGCCGCCGTTGGCCTCGAGGAGGTCGCCGCGCTCCATGCCCTTGGTGCGGGGGCGGGCGCCGACGAGGAGGGCGACGTTCGTGCCGTCGAAGGCGACGTTCGGGTCGTCCGTGATCTCGATGCCCTGGAGCAGCGGGAACGCGCAGTCGTCCAGCTCCATGGCCGTGCCCTCGGCGGCCTTGAGCGCCGGGGTGATCTCCAGCAGGCGCAGCTTGACCGGCACGTCCGCGCCGAGCAGCTGGCCGGAGGCGATGCGGAAGAGCAGGGCGTAACCGATCTGGCCGGCCGCGCCGGTGACGGTGACGTTCACGGGAGTGCGGGTCATGGCGTTCTCCGTATGACAGCTGGCGGTGGGGCGTCCCTGCCCCGGGTGGGACGTACAGATGATCGATCTCTTGATACCAAGAGATCGACCAGCGGTCAGGCTATCGCGCCTCCGGGATCCCGGGCCGCCGGGGCGGTGTGGCCCAGGCCACAGCCGGTCGGGGTCCGGCCGGGATCTCGCGGGGCGACTCGGGGACTCGGCCGGTGTGCGCCGGGGACGCGAAACGGCGGCCGCCGATCCGGGAGAGGGAACGGGCGGCCGCCGGGTGGGGGTGCCGGGGGGCCGGACTCCCGTGGGGGTACGGTTCGCGTGCCCCACGGCGTGCCGGATATTCCTCCGGCGGCCGGGTTTTTCGCCGGCTTCACTCGGTTGGAGCAAGGGGCTTCCCCGGGGGCGCGGGCCACGCGTCACGGGTGCGGCGGCCCCTTTCTAGGGCGTGCAGCCCTCCTGGCCCGAGGCGAGTGCGGCGCACGCACGGATCTCGGCCGGGTTCTTCACGGCCACCATCGGGGTGTACGCGACGGTCTCGCCGGCGGCCGTGACCCGCCCGGTGTACCGGATAGCGCCGGCGGTCACCCGCACCACGTCGCCTGCGACCGCCGGGGTGATCCGCCCCCAGGCCGCGCCGCAGGTCCGGCTGTAGCGGACCTCCAGCAGCACGGCGCCCACGGTGACGCTCCTCGCCGTGGCCGTCAGGTCGCCGCCGCAGCCCGCCTCCTCCGCGTCCTTGCCCGTGCAGCCGGCCCCGAAGCACAGCACGCCGGGCGGGAGGGGCGCGGCGGGCGCGGGGGACGGCGAAGGGGAGGCAGCGACGGTCCGGCCCTTCGCCGGCAAGTCCGCGTCGGCGTGGGTGAGGAGGAACGCCCCCACGGCGACGCCCACGACGCCGACAGCCCCGGCGAGGAACACGACCGGGCGGGGCCGCCTCGGATGCGGGGCGGGAGCGGGGGGCGGACGCTCCGGGACGGGGCGGGTGATCGTGGCCGTCCGCGCCCGGGACAGGCGGACGGCCTCCGAGGCCGCGTCCTCCCGCCGTCCCGCCCGGTTCCAGGCGCGCTCGGCCGACTCCCACAGCGGTATCAGAACGGCCGGATCGGCGCCCGTGACCTCGGCCAGGGCGATGACCGCGCCCTTCGGCGCGAGGAGCCGCCCGTCGAGATACCGCTCCCAGGACGCCCCGCCGTAGCCGGTGCGGTCGGCGAGGGTGGCGACGCCGAGGCCGGCGTGGTCCACGAGTCGCCGTAGCCGACGGGCCAACTCCTCTACCGACGGGTCGAGTTCATCCGGAAGGTCCCTCCAGCGAGGCATCGGCCCCCCTCCCTCCGCCGTGAACCCTTTTTCCGCTTATGACCGTTCGGCCGTTCGACCACGGTAGCGCTCGGACGGGCTAAGGGATGTCCCGTAATCCCTACAGTTCTTAGTTGCTCACGGTGAAGTGCAGGGTGTCACCCAGGAACGGGATCTGGAGCCACGGACGCGGCTGCGCCATCAGCGCCAGCAGGACGATCGTCACACCCAGCACCCCGTACGTCGCGACGTCGGTGAAGCGCGAACGGACGGCGAGCATGCCGACGTTGAGCCTGAGCCAGCGCAGCACCGCGCCGGTGAGCAGCCCCGCGCCGATCACGATGGTGCCGATCCTGAACACGTCGAACGCGGTCAGCAGCAGGCCGAGCGCGACCAGGCCCAGGACCACGAGCATCGGCCACTGCCGCGCCGGCGCCGGGGCGTCGCGGGGCGCGGCCCGACCGCCGCCCTCGGGGCGCGCGGTGTCCCGGGTGAACAGCGGGAAGCGGCGCGTGCTGCGGCGCGGGACGCCCTCGGCGTCCGGCGCGCTGACCGGGTCGCGGACGACGGGTTCCTCGAACGCCTCGTCGAGGGCACTCTGAGCCTTCGCCGGGGTCTCCATGGCCTCGGGAGTCTCGGCGGGGTCGGAGGGCTCGGGGGTCTCGGGCTTCTGCGCGTTGTCAGCCGGCACTGCGCTCGGCCGCCTCGACCACGTTGACGAGCAGCTGCGCGCGGGTCATCGGGCCCACGCCGCCCGGGTTGGGGGAGATCCAGCCGGCGACCTCGCGGACGTCCGGGTGGACGTCGCCCACGATCCGCCCCTCGGCGTTGCGGGAGACGCCGACGTCGAGGACGGCCGCGCCAGGCTTGACGTCCTCGGGCCGGACCAGGTGGGCGGAACCGGCGGCGGCGACGATGATGTCCGCGCGCTTCAGGTGCGCCGACAGGTCCCGGGTGCCCGTGTGGCACTGCGTGACCGTGGCGTTCTCGCTGCGGCGGGTCAGCAGCAGCGGCATCGGACGCCCGATGGTGACCCCGCGGCCGACGATCACGACCTCGGCGCCCTTGATCTCGACGCCGTGCCGGCGCAGCAGCGTGAGGATGCCGTTGGGCGTGCAGGGCAGCGGGGCGGGCTCGTTGAGGACCAGACGGCCGAGGTTCATCGGGTGCAGGCCGTCGGCGTCCTTGGCCGGGTCCATGAGTTCGAGGATGCGGTTCTCGTCGATGCCCCGGGGCAGCGGAAGCTGCACGATGTAGCCGGTGCAGGCGGGGTCCTCGTTCAGCTCGCGGACGACCGCCTCGATCTCCTCCTGCGTGGCCGTGCCGGGCAGCTCGCGCTGGATGGAGGCGATGCCGACCTCGGCGCAGTCGCGGTGCTTGCCGGCGACGTACTTCTGGCTGCCGGGGTCGTCCCCGACGAGGATCGTGCCGAGGCCGGGCGTGACGCCCTTGCCCTTCAGCGCCGCCACACGGGCGGTCAGATCCGACTTGATCTCGGCTGCGGTGGCCTTGCCATCGAGAAGCTGGGCGGTCATACGCCCATCCTCCCGGATGACCGGACCCCGGTTCCAATCAGGGTCGGCCGGGGCCGCCCCCCAGGCCCCCTCTTGACCACTGATGTTGCACTTGCACAACAGCCGTATATCCGACTGGACAATCACTCGTCCGGCACATGACGATGAACGGCGCATCACCGCGGTCCGGCAGGGGGACGAACCGCTCTCGCTCACACGTTCCTCCGCGGCATCGCGACGTCCCCGCAAACGCAACGGAGGAACACGGTCATGAGCTTCGGTCAGCCCGGAGGCAACCCCTACGGGGAACAACCGCCGAGCTTCGGTCAGCCCGGCGGCAACCCTTACGGAGCGCCGCAGCAGAACCCGCAGCAGCCCGGCTACCCGGCCTACCCGCAGGCCCCCCAGGGCGTCCCGCCGCAGCAGGGCTACGGCTACCCCCAGCAGCCGGGTCATCCGCAGCAGGGCTACAACTACCCGCAAGCGCCGGGCTACGGCTACGGCACCGGGCCCGAGCTCGCCCACTGGGGCCTGCGGCTCGGGGCGACGCTGCTCGACGGCCTGATCATCATGGGGCCGATGTACCTGCTGATCGGCATCTCCAGCGCCATGGGCTCCGACTCGGCCGCCGCGGGCATCCTGTCGCTGCTCGGTGTTCTCTACGCCTTCGGCATGGGTCTCTTCCAGATCTACAAGGAGGGCACGACCGGCCAGACCATCGGCAAGAAGGCCGTCGGCACGCGCGTGCTGCGCGAGGCGGACGGCAGCACCCTCGGCTTCGGCATGGCCTTCGTCCGCCGCCTCGCGCACATCCTCGACGGCCTGCCCTGCTACCTCGGCTACCTGTGGCCGCTGTGGGACGACAAGAAGCAGACGTTCGCCGACAAGGTGTGCTCGACCCTGGTGATCCGCGCCCGGTAACCGGCGGGGGACTCGCGCCGAGACCCGTATGAGAGGGCCCGCCGACCGTGGAAACGGTCGGCGGGCCCTCTCATGGCGTCAGCAGCGGCTCAGTGGAAGAAGTGCCGCGTCCCGGTGAAGTACATCGTGACGCCGGCCTTGCGCGCGGCCTCGACGACCTGCTCGTCGCGGACCGAACCGCCGGGCTGCACCACGGCCTTCACCCCGGCCTCGGTGAGGATCTCCAGCCCGTCCGGGAAGGGGAAGAACGCGTCGGAGGCGGCGTACGCCCCCCGCGCGCGCTCCGCGCCGGCCCGCTCCACCGCGAGCTTCGCGGAGTCGACCCGGTTGACCTGCCCCATGCCGACGCCGACGGAGGCGCCGTCCTTGGCGAGCAGGATGGCGTTGGACTTCACGGCCCGGCAGGCCCGCCAGGCGAAGGCGAGCTCCTGGAGCTCCTGCGCGCCGAGCGCCTCGCCGGTCGCCAGCGTCCACTGGGCCGGGTCGTCGCCGTCGGCCTGGAGCCGGTCCGTCACCTGGAGCAGCGCGCCGCCGTCGACGGGCTTGACCTCGACCGGCGCGGCGGGCGCGCCGGGAGCCTTCAGCACCCGGATGTTCTTCTTCTTCGCGAGAGCCTCCAGCGCGCCGTCCTCGTAGTCCGGCGCGACGATGACCTCGGTGAAGATCTCGGCGACCTGCTCCGCCATCTCCTTGCTGACCGGCCGGTTGACGGCGATGACCCCGCCGAAGGCCGACAGCGGGTCGCACGCGTGCGCCTTGCGGTGCGCCTCGGCGACGTCCGCGCCGACCGCGATGCCGCACGGGTTGGCGTGCTTGATGATCGCGACGGCGGGCTCGGCGTGGTCGTACGCGGCACGGCGCGCGGCGTCCGTGTCCGTGTAGTTGTTGTACGACATCTCCTTGCCGTGCAGCTGCTCGGCCTCGGCGAGGCCGCCGCCTGCGCCGTCGACGTAGAGGGCGGCGGGCTGGTGCGGGTTCTCGCCGTAGCGCAGGGTGTTCTTGCGTTCCCAGGTCGCGCCGAGGAAGTCGGGGAAGCGCGACTCGTCCACGGGCGCGTACGACGACGCGAACCAGGAGGCGACCGCCACGTCGTAGGCGGCGGTGTGCTGGAAGGCCTCGGCGGCGAGCCGCTTGCGGGTGGCGAGGTCGAAGCCGCCGGAGCCGACCGCGGCGAGGACGTCGCCGTAGCGCTCCGGGCTGGTGACGACGGCGACGGAGGGGTGGTTCTTGGCGGCGGCGCGCACCATGGACGGCCCGCCGATGTCGATCTGCTCCACGCACTCGTCGGGCGAGGCGCCGGAGGCGACGGTCTC
Organism: Streptomyces sp. NPDC101166; assembly: GCF_044768125.1. Classification (NCBI taxonomy): domain Bacteria; kingdom Bacillati; phylum Actinomycetota; class Actinomycetes; order Kitasatosporales; family Streptomycetaceae; genus Streptomyces; species Streptomyces sp. NPDC101166. The sequence continues at coordinate 59,970 of NZ_JBIWPF010000010.1, read as the reverse complement.
ACGGAACGGGTAGAGGTTGACGACGACGAGGTCGAACGGCTCGACGCCGAGCTCCTCCAGCTGCGCCCGGTGCTCGGGGAGCCGCAGGTCGGCGAGGATGCCGGCGTGGACCTTCGGGTGCAGGGTCTTGACGCGGCCGTCGAGGCACTCGGGGAAGCCGGTGAGCTCCTCGACCTTGGTGACGGGGACGCCGGCGGCGGCGATACGGGCGGCGGTGGAGCCGGTGGAGACGAGCGCGACGCCGGCCTCGTGCAGCCCGCGGGCGAGCTCCTCGAGCCCGGTCTTGTCGTAGACGCTGACGAGCGCGCGACGGATGCCCCGCTTGCTGCTCTCGGCCGTGACAGTGCTGTCGGCGGTCACTGGATAACTACCTTTCGTCCCTCAATGCGATAGCCGTTGCGGGCGAGCCGCCCCACGACCTCGACGAGCAGCCTTCGCTCGACTTCCTTGATGCGCTCGTGCAGCGCGCTCTCGTCGTCCTCGTCCCGGACCTCGACCACGCCCTGGGCGATGATCGGGCCGGTGTCGACGCCGTCGTCGACGAAGTGGACGGTGCAGCCGGTGACCCTGGCGCCGTACGCGAGCGCGTCACGGACGCCGTGGGCGCCGGGAAAACTGGGCAGGAGGGCCGGGTGGGTGTTGACGAACCGCCCCCCGAACCGCGCCAGGAACTCCTTGCCCACGATCTTCATGAAACCGGCCGAGACGACGAGGTCGGGTTCGTGTGCGGCGACGGCCTCGGCGAGGGCGGCGTCCCACTCCTCGCGCGTGCCGAAGTCCTTCACCTTCCGCACGAAGGTGGGGATCCCGGCCCGCTCGGCCCGCGCGAGCCCTTCGACGCCCTCGCGGTCGGCGCCGACGGCCACGATCTCGGCCCCGTAGGCCTCCGCGCCGGCGGCGGCGATCTCGTCGAGCAGCGCCTGGAGGTTCGTTCCGGATCCGGAGACCAGCACGACGAGGCGCTTGGCCGGCTCGGCCACGGGCTTGGCGGCCACGGCGGGGCCCTTTCTCGGGAGAGCGTTTGTAGGGTCGTACGAATGCTTCGCGCCCCGGGATACGGGGAAGTCTACGAAGCGGCCGACCGCCAGCAACGATACCGGCACACCGCACGGCCCCCTCGGGACGGGGGCGGGGCCGACAGGTAGCGTCAGGGGCGAGCGGGCTCGGGAACGCGACCGCCGTGCGGCACGTTCTCGAAGTGAACGCGGACACCGGCGGTCGATGCCACAGACATCCGTAGACATCCGCACACAGTCGAAACACAGTCGAATCCGGGATCGACTCGATCTCGGTCGTGATCACCAAGGGGAAGACGCTCACTTGATGCCGGACCGCAGTCTGCGACTCCTCACGCTCCTCCCGCAGTCACCGCAGAGAGGGGAGCGCGGCGCCGTGCTGCTGCGAGAGCGCCCCACGACCCCGCCCGACGCGCCCTCCGACTCCGGCGGCGCCCCCCAGGACGACAACCCCTTCGCCCCGCCGCCGGAGGGCGCCCCCGACCGCCCCTGGCAGCCCCGCCACCCCGCCCCGGGCGACGACTCCGACGGCTCCCGGGATGCGTCGGGCTCCCCCTGGGGCGGTCAGTGGAGCGACCGCCAGCCCGGCCGCGCCCCCGGCGGCTTCGGCGAGCGCCCCGGCGGCGGCGAGGGCGGCCCCGGCGGCCAGCAGCCCGGCCCCCGCTGGGACCCGACGGACCCCTCCCAGCGCCGTGCGCGGTACGCGCTGCTGTGCGGGATGTGGGCCTTCTTCTTCGCCCTCTTCGGCTGGCCGTACGTGGCCCTGCTGCTCGGCGCGCTCGCCCTGCACTGGGGCATCAGCGCCCTTCGCGCCAAGCCGCGCACGCCCGACCCGACGGCTCCGCAGCCCTCCGAGCCCGCCGGCCGCCCCCAGCGGACCGCCGCGATCAGCGGCCTGGTCACAGCGGGCCTGGCCCTGTCCCTGGTGGCCGTCACCTTCACCGCGCAACTGGTCTACCGCGACTACTACACCTGCACGAACGACGCCTTGACGAACGAGGCGAAGCAGACGTGCAGCAAGCTGCTGCCGGAACAGCTGCGAGAGGTACTGGGCGCGAACGCTTAGCCCGTGGGGCGGGGCCGCGGCGCGTCCAGCCCGCCCGGGGGCGGCGCCCCCTCCAGGGTGATCTTGAAGACGCGGCCCGTCCAGGGCCGACGCGGGGGCTCGTCCGAGGGCAGGGCCGACGCGGGAGTCCGGGAGCAGAGCCGACGCGGGAGTCCGGGAGCAGAGCCGACGCGGGAGTCCGGGAGCAGAGCCGACGCGGGAGTCCGGGAGCAGAGCCGACGCGGGAGTCCGGGAGCA
>NZ_JBIWPF010000010.1:0-57555 GCF_044768125.1 Streptomyces sp. NPDC101166 | reverse complement strand
AGCAGAGCCGACACCGCGCGGCGGACGTGACGGCGTCCGCCTCGTAACCGCCCGGCGTGAGCACCCGGCGGGAACCCGCGAGCAGAGCCACCGCCGGAGCCAGGAGCAAAGCCGACGCGGGGGTCCGGGGGCGGCAGCTCCCGGGGTCGGGACGGGAAGGGGCGGCGGGGGCGAGACCCATCCGGCGGTCACAACCCCACCCCGCCCTCCTCCACGAAGTCATAGAGGTCGTCGTCCCGGACGCTCTCCGCCACCTCCTCCGCCACGGGCCCCGTACGCCGCCGCACCCCCCGTGCCGCCACCCCCACAGGCACCCCCACCCCCACGACCCACAAGACCACCGCACCCCCCACCTCCCACCACACCGGCCCGAAGCGAGCCAGCGCCCCCACCCCCAACGGCCCGCCTGCCAGCCCCGCCAGCAAGGCGAATCCCACTGCGCACACCACCCCCGACCACACCACCACCCCCACAGTCCTCCCGAAACCCCACCGCTCACCGCAACCGCCGGCCTCGCCAACGGCATCGGCATCCCCCGCCCCCCGAGCCGCCCGCCCCACAACCCACCCGACCAACCCCGCGGCCACCCCCGGCACCACACCGGCGACCCAGTTGACCCAACCCCCCGCCCCCTCGGCAGGCACCGCCGCCAGCAGAGGAAACGGCGGCAGCAAGGGCGCCGGCGCCGACCCCAGCGGCCCCACCACGTGACCCGCCCCCAACACGAACCCGGGCCCCAGTGCATACCCCGCCCCCCACACCGCCGCGTTGGGCACCAGCGCCACACACAGCAGCAACACCGCGAACCGCCCGGACCACCCCTCGGTGAGCTGCACCAACGCCCCCCGCGCAGTCCCCAGGTGCCACAGCGACGACACCGCCACCAACAGGGCCCCGCCCCCCACCAGCACGGCCACGCCGAGCCCCGCCGCCCGCAGCGCGACACGGCCGCCGGCCCCGGCCGCCCCGGCCGCGCCGTCCTGGGCCCCGAGGAACAGCCACCGCACCCCCACGACCCCTCGCAGCACCCGCTCCACCGGCCCCCACGGCCGGCCGTACCCGGTCCACACCCCCACCCCCGCCGCCGCCGCCACGAGCGCGGGCAGACACACCGCCGTCCACACCCACGACGGTCGCAGCACCCCGCCCGCCGCATACGCCACGGCGCACACACCCACCGCGAGGTAGCCGGCGACGACCCCCGCCCACGCCGTCCGGGGACTCACCAGCGGCACGCTCCCGCTCGCCCCGCCCCCGCCCCCGCCGCCGTCCACCGCGTCCCGCGCCGCCCGGTGCACCAGCCACACCGGCAGCGCCAGCAGCAGCAACGGCGTGACCCCCATCGGCGCCGGCGCCCCGGACAACGTCTCGGTGCGCACCAGCTCGGCCCCGTGGGCCAGCACCCACAGCGAGGCCGCCACACGCAACGCGCTCCCCGGCCCGCTATCGGGATACGGCGAACTGATCCACAGCATCGTCACGAGCACGGCGAGCGCGCCGAGCCCCAGCCCGGCGGCCAGAGCTCCGCCCAGCAGCCCGGCGCCCAGGCCCGCGGGCGAACGGTCGAGCAGCCGGGCGCGCAGAAGCGACGGCGACGGCAACGGTCGGCGAAGGGGCTTTCGGATCACGCCCGTCATGGTCCCAACGACACGCGCCTTCCCGTCGTAATAGGCGAACTGCCGTTGTGTCGCTCAATATACGTTTATGTACTTTTCTGGACGGAGGGGCGACCGGTGACGACACAGAGCCCTGGCACCCCGCTCCCCCCGCCCAAGGAACGCCGACGCCTGCGCGAGCACGCCTCGCTGACGCAGGCTCAGCTCGCCGCCCGACTGGGCGTCAGCCGGGAGACGGTGCGATCGTGGGAGGCCGGCCGTACGACTCCCCAAGGCAGCAGAAGAGAGGCGTACGCGAAGCTGCTCGCCACGCTCGCCTGCCCGCCGGCGCTCCCCCCGGAGACCACCCGCGGAACACGGCCGGACGCACGGACGAAGAGACCGCACCGTGAAGACCGAGCGCCCGCGGACTCCCCCGTCGCCCAGTCCGCCGCCGGTTCTTGCGCCGCCGGCTCCCCCGCCGCCGCCCAGACCCCCACCGAGGCCTTCGACGCCCTCTACGCCCACTGCGCCCCCTCCCTCGTCCGGCAGGCCTACCTCCTCACCGGCCGCCGTGAACTCGCCCGCGAGTCGGTCGAACAGGCTTTCCAGGCCGCCTGGCACCGCTGGCCCGAGGTGGCCGTCGACCCCGACCCCGCGGGCTGGGTGCGGGCGACGACCCACGAGTACGCCCTCTCCCCCTGGCACCAGTTCCGCCCCCGGTTCCGCAACCCCGAGCCCCCGCCCGCCATCCCCGCCGACCGTGCGCTGATGGACGTACTGCTGTCCCTCCCACCGTCCTACCGCCGCACCCTCCTGCTGTACGACGGGATCGGCCTCGGGCTGCCGGAGACCGCGGCGGAGACGGAGGCCAGCACGCCCGCCACCGCGAGCCGTCTGCTGCACGCCCGCGAGGCGGTCGTCGCGCGCCTGCCCGATCTGGCGGCCCCCGGACTGCTGCGCCGGCGGCTGGCGGAGGTGGCGTCCGCGGAGCGCCTGCGCGCCGCCAGACCCGCCGTCGTCCGCATGGGCGGCGAACGCCGGGCCCGGCTGTGGACGAGAGCGGCGATCACCTTCACGGTCGCCCTGATCAGCGTGACCGTCCTGGCCCTGTACACGGCCCCGACCCGCTATGAACCACCGGTCCCCCCGGGCCGGACGGTCCCCGGAGTCCCTCCGAGAGCGGCGCCCGGCCCGCTGTCCGCCACGGAGCTGGCCCTGAGAGCCAAACTCAGAGCCCAGCTGTTCAACGGCCCCCAAAGGCTGAGCCCGCAACCGCGGTAGCTTCCGCCGGCCCCGGGCGCCCCTCGGGCGACAATGCCTCGGAAAACGCCGACGGGCCCGCCCCCACAGGGGAGCGGGCCCGCTCACGCTGAACTCGCGCGGTTCAAGCTCGGCGCAGCCGGACGTCAGCCGGCGAGGATCTCCCGCGCCAGCTTCGCCGTCTCGGTGGGCGTCTTGCCCACCTTGACGCCGGCGGCCTCGAGGGCCTCCTTCTTCGCCTGGGCGGTGCCGGAGGAACCGGAGACGATCGCGCCGGCGTGGCCCATCGTCTTGCCCTCGGGCGCGGTGAAGCCCGCGACGTAGCCGACGACCGGCTTCTTCACGTTCTCCGCGATGTACGCCGCGGCACGCTCCTCGGCGTCGCCGCCGATCTCGCCGATCATCACGATCAGGTCGGTGTCGGGGTCGGCCTCGAACGCGGCGAGCGCGTCGATGTGGGTCGTGCCGATGACCGGGTCGCCACCGATGCCGACGGCCGACGAGAAGCCGATGTCCCGCAGCTCGTACATCATCTGGTACGTCAGCGTGCCGGACTTCGACACCAGGCCGATACGGCCCGGCTTGGTGATGTCGCCCGGGATGATGCCGGCGTTGGACTGGCCCGGCGTGATGAGGCCGGGGCAGTTCGGGCCGATGATCCGGGTCTTGTTGCCCTGGGACACGGCGTACGCGTAGAACGCGGCCGAGTCGTGGACGGCGATGCCCTCGGTGATGACGACCGCGAGCGGGATCTCGGCGTCGATGGCCTCGACGACGGCGGCCTTGGCGAAGGCCGGCGGGACGAAGAGGACGGACACGTTGGCGCCCGTCTTCTCCATGGCCTCGGCGACCGTGCCGAAGACCGGGATCTCGGTGCCGTCGATGTCGACGGACGTGCCCGCCTTGCGGGGGTTCACGCCACCGACGATGTTCGTGCCGTCGGCCAGCATGAGCTTGGTGTGCTTCATGCCCGTGGCACCGGTCATGCCCTGGACGATGACCTTGCTGTCCTTGTTGAGGAAGATAGCCATGGCTGTTTAGTCCCTCGTCCCTTACTTCGCAGCCGCGAGCTCGGCGGCCTTGTCGGCCGCGCCGTCCATGGTGTCCACGCGCTGGACCAGCGGGTGGTTGGCGTCGGAGAGGATCTTGCGACCCAGCTCGGCGTTGTTGCCGTCCAGACGGACGACGAGGGGCTTGGTGACTTCCTCGCCCTTGTCCTTGAGCAGCTGCAGCGCCTGGACGATGCCGTTTGCGACCTCGTCACAGGCGGTGATGCCACCGAAGACGTTGACGAAGACGGACTTGACGTCCGGGTCGCCGAGGATGATCTCCAGGCCGTTCGCCATGACGGCGGCGGACGCGCCACCGCCGATGTCGAGGAAGTTGGCCGGCTTCACGCCGCCGTGCTTCTCACCGGCGTACGCGACGACGTCCAGGGTGCTCATGACGAGACCCGCGCCGTTGCCGATGATGCCGACCTCACCGTCGAGCTTGACGTAGTTGAGGTTCTTCTCCTTGGCGGCGGCCTCGAGCGGGTTGGCCGCGTCCTTGTCCTGGAGGGCCTCATGCTCCGGCTGACGGAACTCAGCGTTCTCGTCCAGGGAGACCTTGCCGTCCAGGGCGATGACCTCACCCGAGGCGACCTTGGCCAGCGGGTTGACCTCGACGAGGAGCGCGTCCTCTTCGATGAAGGTCTTCCACAGGGTGACCAGGACGTTCTCGACCTTGTCGGCGACCTCGGCCGGGAAGTTCGCGGCCTGGACGATCTGGCGGGCGACCTCGGGGGTCACACCCACGTTGGCGTCGATCGGGGTCTTGGCGACGGCCTCGGGGCGGGTCTCCGCCACCTCCTCGATCTCCATGCCGCCCTCGACGGAGGCGATGGAGAGGAAGGTGCGGTTGGCGCGGTCCAGGAGGAAGGAGACGTAGTACTCCTCCACGATCTCCGGGGCCGTCTCGGCGATCATCACCTTGTGGACCGTGTGGCCCTTGATGTCCATGCCGAGGATGTTGGTCGCGTGCTCGACCGCCTCGTCGGCGGTCGCCGCCAGCTTCACGCCGCCGGCCTTGCCGCGGCCGCCGACCTTCACCTGGGCCTTGACGACGGACTTGCCACCGAGACGCTCAGTGGCTGCGCGGGCCGCCTCAGGCGTGTCGATGACTTCACCGGCCAGCACCGGTACATCGTGCTTGGCGAAGAGGTCCCTCGCCTGGTACTCGAACAGGTCCACGCGCTTCCGTCCCTATCAGTGATCTCGCGGTTCGTTGTCTGCGTGGGCGTGCCGCGAGGGCAACGTGACGTCCGCTGTCTGTCACAAGGGAGGCGCACACGGTGTCCGAGCGCGCGGCATGTCCGTCTCGCAGGTTATCTCTGCTTCCGGGAGGCCTCTAAATCGAGGGTCACACCTGAGCGGTGATACCTGTCACATGATGCCGGGCTCACTGGCACCCCGTGCCGGGAGGGAGGGGGCTCACCGAGCCGGGGCCGCCCCGGTGAGCCCGCGACGGGCCCCGCGGGGTCTCCAGGCAGGTCAGCCGCGCGGCGCCGCGGCGCCCTCCGGGTCCGGCACCGGCAGCGGACGTCTCTCGATCGCCGCCGCCATCACCTCGGGGAACAGGTCGGGTGTGCAGGCGAACGCCGGCGCGCCCAGTGCCGCGAGCGCGGCCGCGTGCTCCCGGTCGTAGGCCGGCGCCCCCTCGTCCGACAGCGCGAGCAGCGCGACGAACTGCACGCCCGACGCCTTCATCGCCGCGACCCGCTTCAGCATCTCGTCCCGTATGCCGCCCTCGTACAGGTCGCTGACGAGCACCACCACCGTGTCCGCCGGACGGGTGATCCGGGCCTGGCAGTGGGCGAGCGCCCGGTTGATGTCCGTGCCGCCGCCGAGCTGGGTGCCGAACAGGACGTCCACGGGATCGTCGAGCTGGTCGGTGAGGTCGACGACCGCCGTGTCGAAGACGACGAGCCGGGTGCTGATCGACCGCATCGACGCCAGCACCGCCCCGAACACCGAGGCGTACACCACCGAGGCCGCCATGGACCCCGACTGGTCGACGCAGAGGATCACCTCCTTCTTCACCGACCGCGACGCCCGCCCGTACCCGACGAGCCGCTCGGGCACGAGCGTGCGCCGCTCGGGCAGGTAGTGCTTGAGGTTGGCGGCGATCGTGCGGTTCCAGTCGATGTCGTGGTGCCGGGGTCTGGCGACCCGCGCGCTGCGGTCGAGAGCGCCGGTGATCGTGGCCCGGGTGCGGGTGGCGAGCCGCTTCTCCAGCTCCTGGACCACCTTGCGGACGACGGCCCGCGCCGTCTCCCGCGTCGTCTCCGGCATCGCCTTGTTCAGCGAGAGCAGCGTGCCGACGAGATGCACGTCCGCCTCCACCGCCTCCAGCATCTCCGGCTCCAGCAGCAGCGCGGACAGTCCGAGCCGGTCGACGGCGTCCCGCTGCATCACCTGGACGACGGAGGAAGGGAAGTAGGCGCGGATGTCCCCGAGCCAGCGCGCCACGGCGGGCGCCGAAGCCCCGAGCCCCGCCGAACGGTCCCTCCCCGACCGCGGTGCGTCTGCCTTCCTCGCCTTCCTTCCCTGCTCCCCGTAGAGCGCGTCGAGCGCGCCGTCCATGGCCGCGTCACGCCCTGACAGCGCGTGAGCGGTGCCGTCCGCCTCGTCGCCGCCCAGCACGAGCCGCCAGCGCCGCAGCCGCTCCGCCGGGGCGCCCCCCGCCTCCCTCTCCCGATCGGCCCCCGCCGGTTCTGCCGTCCCTACCGGCCCCCTCGTCATGCGCCCACCTCCACCAGGTCGTCGTCGCCCAGCAGCAGCCGGACCACCGGCAGCACGGCGTCCGCCCGCTCCCCGTCGGCTTCGGCGGCGAAGCCGGGTGTCCCGGACGCCGCTCCCACCACGTCCGCCCGCTGCTCGGGCCCGCGCCGCACCAGTTCCCCGAGCGTTCTGCGCACCCCCGTCTCATACGCCGCGAACGTCCGCCGCAGCAGCGGCAGCACGTCCGTGAACGCCTCGACGGAGACTCCCGTCAGCCACGCGTCGACCAGCGCGAGCAGCCGTTCGTCGTGCACGAGGAGCAGCCCGCCGCCCGCGCCGCCTCCGACGAAGCCCTCGATCCAGGCGGCCGCGTCCGCCGGCGGCGTTCTCGGCGACAGCGCGAGCCCCATCAGCCGGGCCGCCTCCTCGCCCGCCACCTCCCCCTCGTCCAGCAGCAACCGGACGGCCCGCCCCCGGACGACCCCGGCCACCGCGTCCCGAGCGGCCAGCGTGCGCAGCACCCGCAGCCAGCGTCGGCGCAGCCCGCCCTGACGGGTGCCGGCGGCGTCACCACTTCTCTCTCCCGGTCCTGCCGTCTCCGCCAGCAGCCCGACCGCCCCGTGCACCGCGTCGACGTGGCGCCGCATCTCCTCGGCCGCCTCGGCGTCCAGCGCGGCGCACGCGGGGGGCAGGCCGACGAAGACCCGCTCGGCGAGCCCGGCGGCGACGCCGGCCAGCGCACCGGTGTCGGTGCCGCGCACATCGCCGTAGCGCTGGGCACGGACCAGGGCGGGCAGAGCCTGGGCGAGGTGGCCGACGTCGGCGTCGAGCGCGGCGCGGTCGGCGAGGACCCGCATCACGGTCGGCAGCGCGTCCGGCAGGCCGGCCAGGAGGCAGCGCTCGGCGAGCGCGGTCACCTCGGCGAGGTCCCGGGCGGCGACGGCGTCGGCCTGCGCCTTGGCGGTCGCGGCGGCGAGGACGGTCGTCCCCCACACCCCGGCCTCGGCGACCCGCACCGACAGCTCCGGCTCCCAGCGCAGCCGCCACGTCTCCCGGAACGTTCCCGTGCTCCCACGCGAGGCGGCCGGCCGGCCCCACGGGACGTGCAGCAGCCTGAGCCGGTGCAGCAGCCGGCTGCGCTCGGCGTCGTTGTCCTTGCGCAGGTCGAGCTCCGCCTCCCGTTCACGCGCCTCCGGTTTCAGCCGCAGCCGCCGCTGCGTCCTGTCCAGGTCGCGCTGCAACGGCACCGCCGGCGCCCCGGCGGGCACCTCCCCCAGCGCGTCCCCGACGACCAGCCGGTCGTGCACCAGGGCCAGCGGCACGTCGGACCCCTCGCACAGCACCGCCCGCACGGCGTCCGTCGTCTCCCCCAGGCCGGGCAGCGGACGGCCGCGCAGCGCGGCGAGCGCCTCGGCGAGCCGCACCGCCTCGATGACGTGCGCCGGGGACACGATCCGGTCCTCTTCCCGCAACAGGCCCGCGACCTTCGTCAGCCAGCGCTCCACGGGCCGGTCCGGCGCGGCGAACAGGTGTGCGTACCAGCCCGGCGAGTCGACCCCCGCGCCGTACCCCCCGACCCGCGCCAGTCTGCGGTGCGTCCAGGGCACCCAGGTCAGGTCGGCCTTCACCCTGGGCAGGCCCTTCAGCAGCGCCCGGTCGGCCGCGACGGTCGTCCGCCGCCGCAGCGCGGGGACATGCCAGGCCCCGCACACCACGGCCACCCCGCCGGCCCCGTGCTCCCGCAGCGCCGCCCGCAACCGGAGCCGCATGGACGCCTCGCGCAGGGCGTCCCTGTCGTCGTCGACGCCGCCAGTGCCGTCGTACGCCTCCCGCAGCGCCGTCATGGCCTCCTCCAGCGCGGCGAAGGGCGCGAACGGGTCCCGCTCCCCCGCCGAGCGGTGTTCGACGACGTCCTCCCACCAGCGCTCGGGATCGTCATGACCGGCGGTGCCGGCGAGCGCCGCGAGGGGGTCGACGCGCAGGCCCTCGACTCCCCCGTCCTCCCCCTCCTCCTCTTTGTCCCAGGCCAGCGAGTGGGCGGCCGGCAGGTCGATGAACCGGGCCGGCACCCCGTGCTCCAGGGCCCAGCGCAACGCGACCCACTCGGGGGAGAACTCGGCCATCGGCCAGAACGCCGACCGTCCGGGCTCGTCCACGGCGTGCCCGAGGAGCGCGACCGGCGGCCGCATGTCCTCGTGGGCGGCCAGCGCGATCAGCGCGTCGGCCTCCGGCGGGCCCTCGATCAGCACCGTCCGGGGCCGGGCCGCCTCCAGTGCGGCACGCACCCCCCGGGCCGAACCGGGCCCGTGGTGCCGCACACCGAGCAGCAGCGGCCGCTCCGCGACGTCCCTCATCCGGGCCTCCTCCGCCCGCGCGTGCCCGCCGGACCGTCGCCCTCGCAGGCGCGCCGCTGTCGGTCGCACTCGGGCATGTGCAGGCCTCGGACGCCGTGGGCGCCGTAGGTCGCGCTCATGCGCTCACCTCCCGGCAGGCGCGGTAGAAGTCGGTCCAGCCCTCCCGCTCGCGGACCACCGCCTCCAGGTACTCCCGCCACACCACCCGGTCGGCGGCCGGGTCGCGGACGACGGCCCCGAGGATGCCCGCGGCGACGTCGGCCGGGCGCAGGACGCCGTCGCCGAAGTGGGCGGCCAGGGCGAGCCCGCCGGTGACGACGGAGATGGCCTCCGCCGTCGACAGCGTGCCGCTCGGCGACTTGACCTTCGTCCGGCCGTCGGCGGTGATCCCGTCGCGCAGTTCGCGGAAGACCGTGACGACCCGGCGGATCTCGTCGATGCCGTCGGTCCCGGCCGGCAGGTCGAGGGAGCGGCCGATCTGGTCGACGCGCCGCGTGACGATGTCGACCTCGGCCTCCACGCTCGCGGGCAGCGGCAGCACCACCGTGTTGAAACGGCGGCGCAGGGCGCTGGAGAGCTCGTTGACCCCGCGGTCGCGGTCGTTGGCGGTGGCGATCAGGTTGAAGCCGGGGACCGCCTGCACCTCCTGCCCCAGCTCCGGTATCGGCAGCGTCTTCTCCGACAGGATCGTGATCAGCGTGTCCTGCACGTCGGCCGGGACGCGGGTCAGCTCCTCCACGCGCGCCGTCCTTCCCTCGGCCATCGCCCGCATGACGGGGCTGGGGACGAGGGCGTCCCGGCTCGGGCCGTGCGCGAGGAGCTGCGCGTAGTTCCAGCCGTAGCGGATGGCCTCCTCGGGCGTGCCCGCCGTGCCCTGCACGAGCAGCGTCGAGTCGCCGCTGACCGCGGCCGCCAGGTGCTCGGACACCCAGGTCTTCGCCGTGCCGGGCACGCCCAGCAGGAGGAGGGCGCGGTCGGTGGCCAGCGTGGAGACGGCGACCTCGACGATGCGGCGCGGCCCCACGTACTTCGGTGTGATCACGGTCCCGTCGGGCAGGGCGCCGCCGAGGAGGTAGGTGGCGACCGCCCACGGCGACAGCTTCCAGCGGGCCGGGCGGGGGCGGTCGTCCTGCGCGGCGAGCGCGGCGAGCTCCTCGGCGAAGGCGGCCTCGGCGTGCGGCCGCAACACGTCGGCCGGACGCCGCTCACTCAGTCCCACGGACATATCTGGTCCCCCTCCGGTTCGGCCGGTTCGGATCTGGTGTCCACCGTGCACCACGCCACTGACAACGCGATGTGACCTGCCCAAACGTGCTAGCGGAGGTCGCGGCCGGGCCGATTGTCAGTGGCGGGATCTACCGTCGGGGGCATGACTCAGCAGGGGGTGCGCTGGACAGCGGAACAGGTGCTGTCACTGGCGCCTGACGCCACGTCACGCGCAGCGGGAAGGGAACTCGGCACGGCAGGTCCGTGGTCGGAGACGGGGTGTGCGGAGGAGGGGGCGGTGTGGGGGGTGTGCAAGGGGAGCGGCAGCACGCCGCACCGGACGGTCGTGGATGTGAGGGAGGCGTCGAGTCCGGCGTACTCATGCAGTTGTCCGAGCCGGAAGCTCCCCTGCAAGCACGCGCTGGGGCTGCTCCTGCTCTGGTCGGGCGGGGAGGTGGCGGCTTCGCCGGGGCGGGCGCCGGACTGGGCCGAGCGATGGACGTCGGCACGGCGCGACCGCACGCCGGAGAAACGGACGGCGGGTCCGCGGGGTTCCGGGACCGGGCCCGCCGATCCGGAGGGGGCGCGGCGGCGGGCGGAACGGCGCGCCGAGCGGATCACGGCGGGGGTGACGGAGCTGGAGCAGCGGCTCGCCGACCTCCTGCGCTCCGGCCTGGCCACGGCCGAGCGGTCGGGATACGAGCTGTGGGAGGAGACGGCGGCGCGCATGATCGACGCCCAGGCGCCCGGGCTGGCCTCACGGGTCCGTGAGTTGGGGGCGATCCCCTCCTCGGGGCCCGGCTGGCCGGCGCGGCTGCTGGAGGAGTGCGCGCTGCTGCACCTCCTCGACCAGGGCTGGCTGCGGCGCGCGCGACTGCCGGACGCGCTGGCCGCCACCGTCCGCACCCGCGTCGGCCTGCCCTCCACCGCGGCCGGCGCCCCGCTGCGCGACGACTGGCTGGTCCTCGCCCAGTACGACACCGGTGACGCCAAGCTGACCACCCGCCGCGTCTGGCTGCACGGCGCCGCCTCGTCCCGCACGGCGCTCCTGCTCTCCTACGGCGCCGCCGGCCGCGCCCCCGAGGTGTCGTTGCCGGTCGGCATGACCCTGGACGCGGAACTGACCTTCCACCGCGGCCATCCCGGCGCCGGACGGCTCCGGGCCTCCCTCGGCGAGCGGTTCGCCCCGCCCGCCCCGGCCGATGCCCGCCCTCCCGGCATGACGACGCTTGAAGCGACCGCCCGCTACGGCGACGCCCTCCGCGACGACCCCTGGTTGGACTCCGTCCCGGTCACCCTGGACGACGTCATACCGACCCCGACCGGCGACTCCTGGCAGTTGGCGGACGCCGGGGGCGACACGGCCCTCCCCCTCACCCCGGCCGCCGTCACCCGCCCCGCCCTGTGGCGCCTGATCGCCCTCTCGTCCGGCGCCCCCCTCACAATCTTCGGCACCTGCGGCCACCAGGGCTTCACCCCCCTCACGGCCTGGCCGCCACCCCCTCATCCACCGACCCCCCTGTGCTGACCGCCCAAGGTTGAGAGCCGCGGTCAGTCCGAGCGAAGCCGAGAGCGAGGGGGCGGGCGCAGCGGCACTCGGCAACGCCGGCCCACCCCCACCCCGGCCGCACCCGGCGACGCCGCCCCCTCACCCCGGCAGCACCCACCACACCGACCACCTCCCCACCTCCGGCCCCGACGGAAAGGCCGACCCTGCCCATGCCCCACGCCCAGCGCATCCCGCCCACCTGGCAAGACCTCCTCACCGCAGCCCTCCTGGGCACAGACCGGCGGACGCCGACCGCCGGCCAAGCCCACCCGACGGCCCTGCTGGACGCCGCCGCCGCCGAGACCGTACGGCGGAGAGCCGGCCTCCGGCCGGGCCCTGCGGCGCCCCGCCTCGAGCCGGCCCCGGCCGACCCCCGCCCCCGGCTGCCCGCCCCCGCCGCCCGCAGACTCGCCCTCCTCCTGGCCGACCGCCCCGGCGCGGGCGGAGGCGGCCGCAGGGGCAGCGCGCCCGATCTCATGGAGCTGCTCCCCCAATGGCTCGCGGCGGCCAACGCACACGGCTTCGCGCCACCTGCCGAGACACTGCCCGCCCTGCTCGACGCGGCGAGGGCCCGTACGGACCTGCGTCCGGCGGTCCTGGAGTTCGCGGGCTCGCGCGCCCTGTGGCTGGCCCGGCTCAACCCGGACTGGCGGTTCGCTCTGCGCGCCACGCCCGGCGCCGGCGCGTCCCTGCCGGGGCCGGAGGCACCGGACCGGGTCACAGCGCTCTGGCGGGAAGGGCTGTTCGCCGAGCGGGTCGCCCTCCTGGCAGGGCTACGCGCCCGCGACCCCGACGCGGCCCGCACCCTGCTGTCGGCCACCTGGCCGACGGAGCGCGCCGAGGACCGGCTGATGTTCCTCGACTCGCTGCGCACCGGCCTGGGCCCGCGGGACGAGCCGTTCCTGGAGCAGGCCCTCGCCGACCGCAGCCGCAACGTCCGGGCCACGGCGGCGGAGCTGCTGTCGGCGCTGCCGGGCTCGGCGCTCGCCGCTCGGATGGCGGTGCGGGCCGGCGCGTGCGTGGCCCTCGACCCCACCCGTGACACACCGACGCTCGTCGTCGAGGCGCCGCATGAGTGCGACGCGGCCATGGAACGCGACGGCGTGGCCCCCAAGGCTCCGTCGGGCCGGGGCGAGCGGTCCTGGTGGCTGGGCCAGCTGGTGGAAGCGGCCCCGCTAGCCGCCTGGCCCGCGCGCCTGGGCGATCGTACGCCCGAGGAGATCGTGGCGCTGCCGGTCGCCGACGACTGGATGAGCGAGCTGCACGCGGCGTGGTGCCGGGCGGCCGTCCGGCAGCGGGACGCCGCCTGGTCGCGGGCGCTTCTCGGGGCTCCGTCGGCGCCCGGGGCGGGCGGGCCGGGCGCGGTCTCGCTGGCCGAGCGGGCCAAGCTGCTGGGGACGCTGCCGGTGGACGAGCGGGCCGGGTGGGTGGCCGGCTTCATCGCGGCGCACGGCCTGTCGGAGGCGTTCCAGTTGCTCGGTGTGTGCGCGGTGCCCTGGGCCGCGCCCCTGGGGCGGGCGGTGGTCGACGCACTGAACATCGCGCGTGACGCGGGCAGCTACCCGTGGAGCTTCAGCGGGGTGATGGGCCTGGCCGAGCGCTGCCTGGACCCGGCGGAGGCGGTCCGCCTGGACGGCCTGCTGACCACCCCGGACGAACCGGAGGACGCGTCGCCGGGGGCCGGCGGCTACTGGACGGAGGCCTTCCAGCGGCTGGGCACGACGCTGCGGCTGCGGGCGGTGATGGCGGCGGAGCTGCGGCCAGCGGAGCCGATGACGCCGCAGGAGCCCGGACCGGAATGACGGCACCGGTCACGACGCCCCCACCCGTCCGAGGAATGCCCTGGCCCTACAGGACGAACCGCCTCGCAGGACGAACCGCCCGCACACGAACCGCCCCGCACGCCCCCGCGTACGCCTCGCCGCCCCGGGGACAGCCCTACGCCCCCGCCGGCTGCCGCACGTTCTCCCGCACCCACTCCACGATCGACGTCGTCGTCGCCCCCGGCGTGAAGATCTCCGCGACGCCCTTCTCCTTCAGCGGCGCGATGTCCGCCTCCGGGATGATCCCCCCGCCGAAGACGAGGATGTCCGCCGCGTCCCGCTCCCGGAGCAGCTCGATCACCGCGGCGAAAAGCGTGTTGTGCGCCCCCGAGAGGATCGACAGGCCGATCGCGTCGGCGTCCTCCTGGATCGCGGTGTCGACGATCTGCTCGGGCGTCTGATGGAGGCCGGTGTAGATGACCTCCATACCGGCGTCGCGCAGAGCGCGCGCGATCACCTTGGCTCCACGATCGTGGCCGTCGAGCCCCGGCTTCGCCACCACGACGCGGATCGGACCGGCTGCCACACCCATCACTGCCTCCATGAAGCCATTTCGAAGTGAACGAACGTTATCTCCAGCATCCCGCACCCGGCAGTTTCTGGGATGCGGCGAGGGGGAAATCACACGGTGGGACACGTACACGTTCGCCGCGCGGGGTTCCTTTCGCATCAGGGGGGTACTCGCGCACCGGGAGCCGCACACGAGGTCGCCGCACCGCCGAGGCGCAAGGCGCGCCGTGGCGGCGCGCGCACCGGCGGGCACGAGAGGCCCGCACCGCGACTTCCACGAGGGCACACGGGGGACAGAGGCGTCCCCAGCGTGCCGACAGGAGGTCGGCCATGCAGGTCACCCGGGCGTTGGAGCCCCTGTTTCCGCTGTGTCAGCGTCTGCTGCCGAGCAGACTGGCGGGGCTCTCCGTGACGCTTCTGAAGGCGACGGCCCTGGAGCTCGCGATCCTCGCCGGGCACCTCCTCCTGTACCCCTCCGGCATCGTCCAGGAGCGCCGCGGACAAGTCGTTCCTCCGCTGCCCACCGCTGACGACGCGAGCGATCCGGCCCGGCTGCCGACCGAAGCCGCGCCGCCCGTCGTCCTGCTGCACGGTTTCATCGACAACCGCTCGGTGTTCGTGCTGCTGCGCCGCAGCCTCGCCCAACACGGCAGGCATCGCGTGGAGTCCCTCAACTACTCCCCGCTGACCTGCGACATCCGCACGGCGGCCGAGCTGCTGGGACGGCACATCGAGGAGATCTGCGAGCGCACGGGCAGCGGCCGTGTGGACGTCGTGGGGCACAGCCTGGGCGGTCTGATCGCCCGCTACTACGTGCAGTGCCTCGGCGGCGACAGCCGGGTGCGCACGCTGGTCACGCTCGGCACTCCGCACGCCGGCACACGGGTGGCGCCGCTGGCAAACGCGCATCCCATAGTGCGCCAGATGCGCCCCGAGTCGGAGGTGATGGAGGAGCTGTCCCGCCCCGCACCCGGGTGCCGGACCAACTTCGTCAGCTTCTGGAGCGACCTGGACCATCTGATGGTCCCGCTGGAGAGCGCCCGTCTCGACCACCCCGACCTCCGCGCGCAGAACGTCCAGGTGAGCGGCATCGGCCATCTCGCGCTGCCCGTCCATCCGGCCGTGGCGACCGGGATACGGCAGGCCCTCGACCTCGACCGCGCGGCGGCCGCGGCGGCCGCCCCGCACACGGACGGGCTGACGGTCGCCTGACGACCGAACGCCCGTCCTGACGGTCGTACAACGTCGAACAGTTTTCGAACATAGGGCCAAACCCGCGCCCGCCCTCCCCCGAAACAGGGCCGAATGCCCCTTTCACTCGGGCACGAAACCTGCGGAAGATTGTCGCGCCCGCATACCGCCGGGTACAGTCGCCGCACTGCTCTGGCAGCCCCTGTTGTCGAGGCGAGAGAGAAGTTGGTGAACGACCGTCATCCGTCGGGGACCATGACCACCCCGGCTCCGGCTTCCGACGCCGACTCCGCGCACTACGCGTCCTACGGCACCCAGGAGGCTCCGTACGACGGCTTCACCTCGTACCAGGGCTTCGACGCCGTCGCCGTCGACGGAGAGGCCCAGCCCTCCGGGCACTACGCGGCCGACCCCCTCTACGGCGTCATGCCGGACGACGGCTCCGCGACCGGCGCGTACGACACCACGCACTGGGCGACGGGCAGCCACCAGAGCCTGAACTACGACCCGTACGCGGCCCAGCACCACGCCGCCTACGACACGGGCGCCTACGACACGACCGCCTGGTCCACGGACCAGCAGCTGTCCGCCATCCCGCAGCAGTCCCCGGCCCCCGACACCAGCGGCCAGTGGGACGCGAGCGCCTGGCAGCAGCCCGAGCGGTCGAGCGGCCCGGCCGACCAGACCCAGCAGTGGGAATGGGGCACGCAGGCCTTCGACACCGGCGCCTACGACGCCACCCAGTGGAACTCCGACGGCGGTGTCCCCGCCCCGGGCGCCGAGGAGTACGAGCACCAGCACGAGGTGCCGTTCGACCAGCAGGCCACCTCCACTTTCGAAGCCGTCGAGCCAGGCGCGTACGACGAGACGGGTTCGTACGACGAGAACGGCGCGTACGACGACGCTCTCGCCTACGACGACGGCGACCCGGCCGCCACCGGTGAGCTGACCGCCGTCCCCGACGCCCCCCTCCTCGACGACCAGGAGGAGACCGCTCCGGCCCCCGCCTCCCGGGTCGCCGCCCGCGCCGCCAACCGCTCCCGGCGCCGCTCGCCCGCGAAGCGTTCCGCGCTCCTCACCGTGGCCGTCCCCTCGGCCTGCGTGATGGGCGTCGCCGGGATCGCCGCCGCCTCCGTCGGCACGCTGACCGGCGGCGAC
Organism: Streptomyces sp. NPDC101166; assembly: GCF_044768125.1. Taxonomy (NCBI): domain Bacteria; kingdom Bacillati; phylum Actinomycetota; class Actinomycetes; order Kitasatosporales; family Streptomycetaceae; genus Streptomyces; species Streptomyces sp. NPDC101166. The sequence continues at coordinate 41,145 of NZ_JBIWPF010000010.1, read as the reverse complement.
GACACGGAGACCACGGCGTCCGCCGCCGAGGCGCAGCCGGTGAAGCCGTCCGCCGCCAACAACAAGCTGGACGCGCAGCTCCAGACGCTGAGCGCCGAGGCCGACGACTTCGGCGACCGCGTCAGCCGCACCCAGGAGCGCATCGACCTCAAGGCGCAGCAGGAGGCCGACCGCAAGAAGGCGATCGCGGAGGCGGCCCGCAAGGAGCGGCTGCGCCCCAAGTACGCCCTGCCGGTCGCCGCGCACGGGCTCAGCGCCCTGTACGGCCAGTCCGGCATCAACTGGATGTCCCAGCACACCGGCATCGACTTCCCGGTCTCCTACGGCACGACCGTGATGGCCGCGACCGACGGCACCGTGCGCACTCAGTACAACGTCGCCTACGGCAACATGCTGATCCTGACGGCGAAGGACGGCACGGAGACCTGGTACTGCCACCTCTCCAGCTACCGCGTCTCCTCCGGGATCAAGGTGAAGGCCGGCGAGCCGATCGCGTACTCCGGGAACTCCGGCAACTCGACCGGTCCGCACCTGCACTTCGAGGTCCGGCCCGGCGGGGGCAGCTCGGTCGACCCCCTTCCGTGGCTGCGCAGCCACGGCCTGGACCCGACGTAGGCGAGCCAGGCCCTTCCGGCACCGCCTTTCGGTGAGCCCCCGCCGTGACGGACTCCGTCGCGGCGGGGGCTCTCCGTCATGTCAGAGCTTCTCCACCGGCGCGTACCGCAGCAGCAGCCGCTTGGGCTTGACGTCGCCGAAGTCGATCGTGGCCTCGGCGTTCGCGCCCGTGCCCTTCACGGCGACGACCGTGCCGAGCCCGAACTGGTCGTGGGTGACACGGTCGCCGACGGCCAGGGAGACGACCGGCTTGTCCGCCGTGCGCCGGGTGGCGAAGCCGGACGCGCCGGCTGCCGAGGACCGGGAGCGGGACGACGACAGCGAGGCCGCCACCGAGGACACCGGGCCGCCGGAGGACCGGGGCGAGGTCGCGCCGGTGCGCTTCCAGTCGACGTGCGTGGCCGGGATCTCCTCCAGGAACCGGGAGGGCGGGTTGTACGAGGGCTGGCCCCAGGCGCTGCGCATCGCGGACCGCGTGAGGTACAGCCGCTCACGCGCGCGGGTGATGCCGACGTAGGCCAGGCGGCGCTCCTCCTCCAGTTCCTTGGTCTGGCCGAGGGCGCGCATATGGGGGAAGACGCCGTCCTCCATGCCGGTGAGGAAGACGACCGGGAACTCCAGGCCCTTGGCCGTGTGCAGGGTCATCAACGTGATGACGCCCGAGCCGTCCTCGTCCTCGTCGGGGATCTGGTCGGAGTCGGCGACGAGCGCGACCCGCTCCAGGAACTCGGCGAGCGAGGCGGGCGTCTCGGCCTCCCCCGACTCCTGCTCGAACTCCAGGGCCACCGCGGCGAGTTCCTGGAGGTTCTCGATGCGCGTCTCGTCCTGCGGGTCGGTGGAGGCCTGCAACTCGGCCAGGTAGCCGGTGCGTTCGAGGACCGCCTCCAGCACGGTGGCCGGTCCCGCGCCCGACTCGACGATGGTGCGCAGTTCGTCCATCAGCACGTTGAACCGCTTCACGGCGTTGGTCGACCGCGCGGCCATGCCGTAGGCCTCGTCGACCCGCTTCAGAGCCTGCGGGAAGCTGATCTTCTCCCGCTGGGACAGGGCGTCGACCATGGCCTCGGCGCGCTCGCCGATGCCGCGCTTGGGCACGTTGAGGATGCGGCGCAGCGGCACCGAGTCCTCCGGATTGGCGAGGACCCGCAGGTAGGCCAGGACGTCCCGGACCTCCTTGCGCTCGTAGAAGCGGACGCCGCCGACGACCTTGTAGGGCAGGCCGACGCGGATGAAGACCTCTTCGAAGACACGGGACTGCGCGTTGGTGCGGTAGAAGACGGCGACGTCCTTGGCCTTCGCGTCGCCCGCGTCCGTGAGGCGGTCTATCTCGTCGGCGACGAACTGCGCCTCGTCGTGCTCGGTGTCGGCGACATAGCCGGTGATGCGCGCGCCCTCGCCCGCGTTGGTCCACAGGTTCTTGGGGCGGCGGGACTCGTTGCGCTCGATGACCGCGTTGGCGGCGGACAGGATCGTCTGGGTGGAGCGGTAGTTCTGCTCCAGCAGGATCGTCGTCGCGTCCGGGTAGTCCTCCTCGAACTGGAGGATGTTGCGGATGGTCGCGCCGCGGAAGGCGTAGATCGACTGGTCGGCGTCGCCCACGACGCACAGCTCGGCCGGCGGCACGTCGTAGGTGCTGGGCGGCACGTCGACGGGGTGCTCGGAGGTGCCGACGAGCTCGCGGACCAGGGCGTACTGGGCGTGGTTGGTGTCCTGGTACTCGTCGACCAGGACGTGCCGGAAGCGGCGGCGGTAGTGCTCGGCAACGTCGGGGAACGCGCGGAGGAGGTTGACCGTCGTCATGATCAGGTCGTCGAAGTCGAGGGCGTTCGCCTCCCGCAGCCGCGACTGGTACATCGCGTAGGCCTGGGCGAGGGTCTTCTCGAAGCCGTCGGCGGCCTGGGCAGCGAAGTCCTCCTCGTCGATCAGCTCGTTCTTCAGGTTGCTGATCTTGGCGCTGAAGGACTTGGGCGGGTAGCGCTTCGGGTCGAGGTCCAGGTCGCGGCAGACCAGGGCCATCAGTCGCTTGGAGTCGGCGGCGTCGTAGATCGAGAACGACGAGGTGAAGCCGAGCTTCTTGCTCTCGCGGCGCAGGATGCGCACGCACGCGCTGTGGAACGTCATCACCCACATCGCGTTCGCGCGGGGGCCGACGAGCTGCTCGACGCGCTCCTTCATCTCGCCCGCGGCCTTGTTGGTGAAGGTGATCGCGAGGATCTGCCCGGGGTGGACGTCCCGCTCGGCGAGGAGGTGGGCGATGCGGTGGGTCAGCACACGCGTCTTGCCGGAGCCGGCGCCGGCGACGATGAGCAGCGGCGCGCCGGCGTGGACGACGGCGGCGCGCTGGTTGTCGTTGAGCCCGTCCAGGAGCGCGGCGGCGTCGATGACCGGGCGGGGGGCGCCGTCACGGTAGTGGGCGTCCCGGTCCGGGGGCACGTCGAACTTCCCGCCGAACAGATCGTCCGGAACCGACTCCGGAGCGTGATCGTCCTCGGGCGGAGGCGGGGGCTCCTCCTCATGGCCGCGCGGGGCCTGGAGGTCCGCCAGGAAGCTGTCGTCAAAGAGGCTGCTCATCGCTCTCCGAGTCTAGGGTGCCGCACCGACAACCCGCCGCCGTCCCGGGAACATCACCGCTCGACGGGCATGAACATGATGAATCAATCGCCCAGAGCATGGAAAAGGTCACCGAACCCGCCGTATCGATCACAGAACGCCGAAGCCCTGACTGAGAGTCACGAAAATGTATCGGGGCATATCACCCATCAACCTTCACAGGGGCCACACCAGTTGGCTACCGTGCCGGGAAGGCCGTACGCCCCACACCGGCGAACCCCGCCGGACCGCGCGGCCTCCGCCGAGTCCGGCGCGCGCCCTCGCGGCAGCCGGAGCCGGGGACCCACCGAGACCTTGGGGTGAATCGGCCGCCCGCCCCGCGAGGGCGCGGCCGTAGGGCAACCCTTCCGAAGCACCCGCCCGAACCCGACAGCTAACCCGGTAGGCGGAGCACGGAAGGAGTCGCCTCCCTTGGCGTCGCAGCACCGCAAGCCACGCTCGCCGGTTACGCGCGTAGCGGGCATACGCACCCCCGCCCTCGCCACCGCCGCCCTCGCCTCCGTGGCGCTGCTCTCGCAGACGGCCCAGGCCGCGCCCTCCGCCGACGGCAAGCCGAGTCTGGAAGAGGTCGAGAAGAAGGTCGGCGACCTCTACCGGCAGGCGGAGTCGGCGACCGAGAAGTACAACGCCGCCAAGGAGAAGACGGCCCAGCAACGCACGCGCGTGGACGGCCTCCTCGACGACGTCGCCCGGCGCACCGAGAAGCTCAACGAGGCGCGCGAGGAGCTGGGTTCCTTCGCCGCCGCGCAGTACCGCACCGGCGCCTCCACGCCCGACACCGCGACCTTCCTGCTCGCGGACACCCCGCAGGACTACTTCGACCAGACGCAGCTGATGGACCGGCTGACCAGCCGCCAGAAGGAGTCGGTCGACGCCTACGTCACCGAGCAGTCGGCGACGATGAAGAAGCGGCAGGAGGCGTCCCGGAGCCTTCAGACGCTCACCACCTCCCAGAACGACCTGAAGACCGCCAAGGCCACCGTCCAGAAGAAGCTCAGCGACGCGCGCGTGCTGCTGTCGCAGCTGACGGCGCAGGAGAAGGCGCGGCTCGCCGAGATCGAGAAGCGCAGACAGCAGGAGGCCGCCCGCAAGGCGGCGGAGCTGGCGCGGCAGCAGGCGGCCGAGCGGGCGGCGCAGGAGGAGAGCGCCGGCTCCGCGGGCTCGGACACGCCCTCGTCGTCGCCCTCGGCGCCTTCGGCGCCCTCGTCGTCAGCCTCCTCCTCGACCGCCGACGCCTCGTACGGCACCAAGGCGGGGAAGGCGCTCAGCTTCGCCCGCGCGCAGATCGGCAAGCCGTACGTCTGGGGCGCCACCGGGCCCGATTCCTACGACTGCTCCGGTCTCACCCAGGCCGCGTGGAAGGCCGCCGGAGTCTCCCTCCCTCGCACCACCTACGACCAGGTCGGCGCCGGCACGACGGTCTCCCTGGCCGACGCCCTGCCGGGCGACCTGATCTTCTTCTACGACGACGTCACCCACGTGGGCCTCTACATCGGCAACGGCATGATGATCCACGCGCCCAAGCCCGGGGCGTACGTGCGCGAGGAGTCGGTGTTCTACGACGGGGAGTCCGCGATCCACAGCGTGGTCCGGCCGGCCTGAGCCGGAGGCCTCGGCGCGGGCACGGGGTCGCCGGCCGGGCGTGGCAGCGGCCCGCGCCGCGTCAGGTCCAGAGGACCGCGATGAAGACGTTGGCCACGGTCAGCGCCCCGACCAGCCCGAACAGCGGCTTCTCCACGCTCTCCTCGTCCCGCTTCACATAGACGAGACCGAGGATCACGACCAGCAGGGCGAGCTTCACACCGATCTTGATGTTGTTGACGGCCTGGTCGTCCGCCTGATTGAGGCCGACCAGGACGACACCGGTGACCAGCATCGTCGCCGCGCCGTGCAGCATCGCGGGGACGAAACGGGCCGTGCCCCGGCCCATCGCCTTCATCTGGGTGAGGAAGCCGCCGAGGAGCGCGGCGATGCCGATGATGTGCAGGCCGACGAAGAGATGGATGAGTACGTCCATGGAGCCGGATGCTAGTCAGCGGTGCGGTCGCCGCCCGACACCGGCCCACCCCTCGCGCACCCGCGCCCACCCCTCGCGCGGGTCTCGCATATATGCGCCGCATAGCAGCCCGCCGTCGGAATCTGCCCCGAAAGCGCCGCATCGGTCAGCGCAGTGCGCGAAACCGACGGCTTCGGACCGGCCCGACGACCATGTCCGGTCACCCTTCAGTCCACTGGTGTCACTTCCGTACATCTCGTTACCGACCCGACATCGCCGGGCCTAGCGTCCTCCCCCAGGTGACCGGCTCCCCACCGCCGTCCGGACCAGGGACGGCAGTCGGCCACCACCGCCGAAAGTCCGGCGGTGCGTCCGCTTCCCTGAGCGGGCCGCCGCCGGACGCGTCAGCCGCTCCCCGCGGCTGTACGTCCGTCCGCTCCCCACGGCGGGCACGGGCCCCCGGCCCGGCCCCAGCCGACGGCCGTACCGACGAGGCGGTCGTACGAAAGGACGTGCAGTCCCACGTGGCAGCGCACCGCAAGCCGAGACAGCGCTCGCTCGGCGGCCATACGGTCCGAACGGCGGCCACCATCGCCCTCGCCGGCGCGGCGGGCGCGACGGCATTCGAAGGGGCGGGGATCGCCGCTCCCCAGCCCACCCCGGCGCAGGTGAAGGCCAAGGTCGACAAGCTGTACCAGGAGGCGGAGGCCGCCACCGAGAAGTACAACGGGGCACAGGAGAAGGCGACGGCCACCGAACGGCGGCTGAAGGGCTTACAGGACGAGGCCGCCCGCAGGGAACTGCGGCTGAACACGGCGCGCGAGGCGCTCGGCACGATCGCCGCCGCCCAGTACCGCGGCGGCGGCCTCGATCCCGCGATGCAGCTCTTCCTCTCCGACGACCCCGACGCCTACCTCGACGGCGCCGCCTTCGCCGAGCGGGCCGGCGACCGGCAGTCCGGCGCCGTCGCCCGGGTCCGCGAGCAGTTCCGCGAGGTCGAGCAGCTGCGCGGCGCCGCGCGAGTGGAGCTGACCTCGCTCAAGAAGCGCCAGGCCGAACTGCGGCGGCACAAGAAGACGATCACCGGCAAGCTGGACGCCGCGCGCGACCTGCTGGCCCGGCTCACGGCGCGGGAACGGGCCGAGTTCGACGACGAGGAGCCGGGCGGCGGCACGGGCACGCGTGTCTCACGCGGCTCCGCCGGCGCCCGCGACGCCCTCCCGGCCCTCGGCTCCGCCACCGCGAAGGCGCCCAACTCCCGTGCGGCGGAGGCCGTGTCCTACGCCTACTCCAAGCTCGGCAGCCCCTATGTGTGGGGCGCGACCGGCCCGAACGCCTTCGACTGCTCGGGGCTCGTCCTGGCCTCCTACCGCTCCGCGGGCGTCGCCCTGCCCCGCACGACGTACGCGCAGATCGACGCCGGCCACCGTGTCCCGCGTTCCGAACTGCGCCCCGGTGACCTGGTGTTCTTCTACTCCGGCGTCACCCACGTCGGCATCTACGTCGGCGACGGCAAGATGATCCACGCCCCCAACCCCTCTGCCCCGGTACGCGTGGCCCCCCTCGACGAGATGCCCTTCGCGGGGGCGACACGGGTGGTGTGAGAACACCTGGACGCCTCCCGGGCAACACGCCGGGCGGCCGGGGCCGGGTGGCCGGGCTGCGACCCGACGTCGACCGACCGTCGGGTCTGCGTGGCATGGGCATGCGACGCGGTAGGTTCAGCGCGCGAAGCGAACGGCACCACGCCTGTACGTCGGCGTCGGGCAGACCGCCGTCTCGCGCCTGCCGCTCACGCCCCTGGCCCGCTCGAAAGAGGCCCGATGTCTCCAGCCGCGCTGCCGCCTCCCCCTCCCCCGCCGCACATCCGGTCCTGGCCCGACCGGTCGGCGCTGCTGGCCGACCGGGAGCGGGCGCTGGAGGAGCTGCACGGGCACAGCCTCGGTGTGCACCGCGTCCTGCTGCTGTGGCTGCTGGCGCTCGCGGCGATCATCGGCTGGGCGCTGCTGGTCCTGCCGCTGAAGCAGTTCGAGGAGCGGGACCCGACGGGCTTCCTCCTCGGCCCGGTCTTCGCCCTTCTCGGACTCGCCGCACTGACCCCCTCCGTCGTCGCCGTAGCGCTCGCCGTGCGCCGCGACCTGCAACTGCGCCGACTCCTCGACGCCTGGCTCGCCCTGGACAGCCATCCGCTGTCCGACGCCCGTCTGCGTTCCCCCGGTCTCAGTCTGTTCTGGCTGCTGTCCTCCCTCACCGTCGGCGCGATCGGCCTGTGGGCGTCCTTCACCTCTGCCGCGGGCGCCGGGACCGGCCGGTCGGCGCACGCCGACGTCGCCCTGCGCGTGGGCGCCGGCACCATCCTGTGGCTGGCGGGCCTGATCGGCGTGGTGAAAGCCGTCCGGCACTACCGGTGGGCGCTGCGGATGCTGGCGCCGGTGCCCGCCGCCGACCTCACACCAGCCGCCGTGCCGTCGCCCACCGCGTCAGCTCGTGCCGGTTCGACAGCTGGAGCTTTCTCAGGACCGCCGACACATGGGACTCGACCGTCTTCACGGAGATGAACAGCTGCTTGGCGATCTCCTTGTACGCGTAGCCGCGGGCGATCAGGCGCAGCACCTCGCGCTCGCGCTGGGTGAGGCGGTCGAGGTCCTCGTCGACCGGCGGGGCGTCGGTGGAGGCGAAGGCGTCGAGGACGAACCCGGCGAGACGCGGCGAGAAGACGGCGTCGCCCTCCTGCACCCGGAAGACGGAGTCGATCAGATCGGCACCGGTGATCGTCTTGGTGACATAGCCTCGGGCGCCGCCGCGGATCACCCCGATGACGTCCTCCGCCGCGTCCGACACGGACAGGGCGAGGAACCGCACGGGCTGCTCGGCGTCCGCCATCAACGGGGCGCAGCGGCGCAGCACTTCGACACCGCCGCCGCCCGGCAGATGCACGTCGAGGAGGACGACCTCCGGCCGGGTCGCGGTGATCACCGTGACGGCCTGGTCGACGTCCGCGGCCTCGCCGACGACCTCGACGCCGGTCTCCTCGGTCCGGCCGATCTCGGCCTGGACGCCGGTGCGGAACATCCGGTGGTCGTCGACGAGGACCACCCGCACCCGGCGTCCTCCCCCGCCGTCGCGGTCGCCGTCACCGATGGACCGCGCCGGCTCGGCCGCCCCGGCCGCTCCCGCCGTTCCGTTCGCCTCGGTGGCCTCGCTGGGGTCGCTCATGACGTCTTCTCCGCCCTCTCCATCTCCAGTTCGACCTCCGTGCCGCCCCCCGGCACCGCGCGCAGCCGCGCGGTGCCGCCGTTGCGCTCCATACGGCCGATGATCGATTCTCTGACGCCCATGCGGTCGGCGGGTATCGAGTCGAGGTCGAATCCGGGACCGCGGTCCCGGACAGACACAAAGACCGTCCTTCCCTCTACTTCCGCGTAGACCTGCACGGCGCCGCCCTCGCCACCGTACTTGGCGGCGTTCACCATCGCCTCGCGAGCGGCCTGCATCTGCGCGGCCACCCCCTCGTCGAGCGGGCAGTCGCCCACGATCACGACCTCGATGGGCACGCCGTGCTTGTCCTCCACCTCCGCGGCACTGCGCCGGACCGCTTCGGCGACCGTGTCGGGCTCGTCCGCCTCGTCCTTGCCGGTGCCCTCGGGTTTGTAGAGCCAGGTGCGCAGGTCGCGTTCCTGGGCGCGGGCGAGGCGGCGCACCTCGCCGGCGTTCTCGGCGTTGCGCTGGATCAGGGTGAGCGTGTGCAGCACCGAGTCGTGGACGTGGGCGGCGACCTCCGCGCGCTCCTGCGCGCGGATGCGCATCAGCCGCTCCTCGGACAGGTCCTGCGTCATCCGCACCAGGTACGGCCCGGCGAGCAGGGTGATGCCGACGAGGACCGCGAGGGCCGCCTGCAGGACCGAACCGAGGTGGGCGGCGGACCCCTGCAGCACGAAGATCCCGGACACGCCGGCCGCGACCAGGAGGACGCCGGCGCCCGCGCGCAGGAGCGTGAGCGTACGGCGTCTGCGGCCGACCTCGACCCAGCGGGCCCGGCGGGCGTTGTCCGCCTGCCGCCAGACGAGGGCGACGCCCGCGCCGACGAGCACCACGGGCACCAGATACGCCTTGGCGCCGCCGCCCAGGTTCACATTGCCGACGAAGACCATGGCCACGACGACCATGAGGAGCAGGGCGACGATCTGGCCCTTGTCCGGCTTGCGGGCGACGAGCCGGCGGCGGCCGTCGGGCGCGGTCTCGGTGGCGACGAGAGAGGGGGCCTTCTGGTCGCCGACTCCGCCGACCCCGAGCGGCACGAAGAACCAGAAGGCCGCGTAGAGCAGGGCGCCGAGGCCGTCGGCCATGAACAGGCCCACGAAGACGAGCCGCACCCAGATCACGGGCAGTCCGAGATGCCCGGCGAGCCCCCGCGCCACACCACCCAGCCAGCGTCCGTCGCTGCTGCGGTAGAGCTTGCGCGGCGGCCGCGGTTCGACGAGTGGCGCTGCTGCGGCTTCCGGCATGCCAACGATGTTCACACGGCGGTCGGACAGGGGCATCAGGGTTGGCCCCCGAGACGCCCCTGATCTTCGCCACCGTCACGGGTCGAACGCCTCCCGGGCCGGCTCTCAGGGCCGAAATCAGGGTCCGACCAGGGTCATTCCGACTGCCGCGGAGGCGGCTCGCCCGCCACCATGGAGTCATGACAGATCACCAGCACGCCGCGGACGCCGTGCCCGACGGGGGCGCCGCGCCCGACGCGGCCGACCCGTCCACCGGCGCATCCGGCGCCGCAGGTGAGGAACCGCGCGCACACGGGCAGGCGACCGCACCCACGCAGCCGGGCGCCCGCGCAGGCACCGGTGAAGGCACCGGGTCCCGCGCCCCCGGCGACGCAGGAGGCCCCAGCGACGCAGGAGGCCCCGGCGACCGGGGCAAGCCCACCGACGTCCACGGCCCGCCCGGCGACCCGGACCCCGTCGGCCGCCTTCCGCACCGGTTCCGCCGCGACCGCGAGCACAAGCTACTGGCCGGCGTGTGCGCGGGACTCGGGCGGCAGTGCGACATGGACCCGGTGATCTTCCGGATCACGCTCGCCGTCCTCTCCGCGACCGGCGGCATCGGCCTCATCTTCTACGGCTTCGCCTGGCTGTTCGTCCCGTACTCGGGCGACGACCAGAACGAGGTGCGCAAGCTCCTCACCGGCCGGGTCGACGGACAGGCGCTGACGGCCCTGCTGTTCGCGCTGGTCGGCTGCGGGGTGTTCCTGTCCATGCTGAACAACGGCGGCGTGCTGAGTTTCGCCGTCATCCTCTCCTTGCTGCTCGCCGGCGCCGCGTACTGGTCTCAGCACCGGGACTCCTCCGACCCCGACCCGCTCGCCGCCCAGGCCGTGGCCGACGCCCCGCCGGAGGCCAAGGCGCCGCCGGCTCCGGCCGCCTACTCGTCCTGGTGGCGCGACCCCATCGTCAAGGACGGCACGCACGAGGGCGGCACGGGCTATCTGTGGGGCCCGCAGGACCCGCACACCCCGGACGCCACCACGGTCTTCGACGTCAGACTCGTCGGGCACAAGATCCCCCACCTGTCCATCCGCCCGCCGGCCCCGGTGCTGCGGCCGCGCGGACCCCGCGGGATCGGCGGCTGGCTGTTCCTGCTCGCCGCCCTCGCCGGCGGCCTCGTCACCCGGCTCACCTGGGACGAACATCCGCTGGGCACCAGCCTCCAGGCAGGTCTGGCCACCGGGCTCGTGGTCCTGGGCGCGGGCATCGCGGTCAGCTCGTACCTCGGGCGCACCGGCGCCGGGTCGATGTTCCTGGCGGTCCTCACGGCCGGCCTGCTGGCCGGAGCGGCCGTCCTGCCCAAGGACATCGGCACTCGGTGGACACACACGACATGGCGGCCCGCGTCGGTGACGGAGGTCCAGGCGGACTACGACCTCGGCACCGGGGACGCCGTCCTGGACCTGGCGCGGCTGGACCTGGCGAAGGGGCAGACCCTTCGTACGGGCGCCGAGCTGGGGGTCGGGCGGCTGAAGGTGATCGTGCCGCCGGAGGTGACAGTGAGGCTGAGCGTCGACGTGGGCCTGGGCGACATCCAGCTGCCGGGCGAGGACGAGAAGGACGTGGACGTGCAACCGGGACGGCACAAGCAGGTGACCCTGTCGCCGGCATCAGGCGGTCAGGGCGCCGGGACGATCGACCTCGACCTCCAGGTCGCGGTGGGACAGGCGGAGGTGGCCCGTGCTGCGTCATGAGTTCCGGCCGGGCCGGCTGGTCGCCGGCGTGGTCTTCACCCTGGTGGGCGTCCTCTACGCGGGGGACGCGGGCGGCCTGTGGGAGACCCCGTGGTTCGTGGTCGTCCCGGTCGTGGTGGGCGGACTGTTCCTCGCGGGGGTCACAGGAGGGGTGAGCCGGTCCCTGCGCAGACGGCGCGAACCGGCCCCGGCGGCGCCCGGGACCGGTTCGGGAACGGTCGGCTGAGCAGGAGGGTCTGTCCGGCGGATGCCGGCCTGAGTGGTCAGTAGCCGCCCGTCCGCTGTCGCTTCCTCGTGCGCCAGACGGCGTCCACGGAGAGGACGGGAGCGCCGGCGAGGACCAGGGGCAACCAGGCCATCAGGTAGGCGAGGTCGTTGCCGTAGTAGTAGGGGTCCGACGCCCAGCTCACCGTCAGCCACAGGCTGAGGGAGATCAGGGCTCCGCCGAGGGCCGCCAGCCGGGACAGGATGCCCAGGAGGGTGCCGATGCCGACGGCGAGTTCGCCGAAGGCCATGGCATAGCCGAAGCCGGCCGGGCTCTTCAGAGCCAGGTCGACGAGGGCCGGGATGGCCGAGGAGTCGCGGACCGCGCGCATGGTGTCACCGATGGAGCCGGCGCCGCTGCTCTGCACGAAGGCGCTGTCGGTGAGCTTGTCCAGACCGGCGTAGATGAACGTGATGCCGAGGAAGACCCGCAGCGGGAGGAGGGCGTACCGGGTAGCGGTGTCCCGCCAGTCGCTTCCCCCGTCGAGGTAGGGAGGGTGTGTGTCCGTCCGCATGCTGTGCGTCATCGCCCGTAGCCGCCTCTCGCCCGACGTGGTGGACCCCTCGAAAGACCTTACGTACGAAATGGGAGGTGCGCTCAAATTGCGGCAGTGGATTCTCGACGCGTTGCGACGCCGGCGGGCGCTCCCTCCCACGCGTCGTGGTCGTGGGGGCCGGTCAGTCCGTCACGTCGATCGTGTAGCGGTTCGTCTCCACGCCGGCGGCGGTGACCACCTGGACCTCCACGCGGCCCGGTTCGACGTCCGCCGGGACCGGGACGGTGAGCAGCGCGTCGGCCGGGTTGCTGAAGCCGCCCGTGACGGGAACCAGGGGTACATGGACGTGGACCGTGCCGACGCGCACGACCATGCGGGAGAGACGGTCGGCGGTCTGCGCGCCGGGCGGGACGAAGCCCGCGCCGCGGATCTCGATGTCGTCGCCGGTGCGGATCGGGGCGTCCAGGTCGCCGGCCTCGCGGGAGCGGACGATGGAGAGGATGACGGGGCGGCCGCCCTCCGCGTACTTGCCGGCGACATAGGTCGCGGCGGAGACCAGCACCACCACGGCGAGCCCCCAGGGCAGGTCGGGCAGTTGGTCGGGGCGGCGGGCGAGACGTACGGCGGCGAAGACCACGGCGACGGCGCTGATCACGACGTACTGGATGTCGGCGAAGGCGCCGCGGCCGGAGTCGTCGGTCAGCAGGTCGGCGGCGCGCGGCCGGTGGGCGCGGACCTTCTGCAGGCGCTGGCCGAGGACGCGCAGGCCGACCACCCGACGCACCAGCACGGCGATCCCGCACACCACGGCGAGGACGGTCACCACGCCGGCGCCGCGGGCGAGGGCGAGACCGGAGATCAGCGCGTCGCGCTCGCGCGGGCCGGAGGCGGCGGCGAGCCGTCCGGCGAGGACGAGCACCGCGTACGCGACGAGCAGGACCCAGGCGGCCGCGACCGCGCGGGAGGTGGACAGGCGGTTGTCCTCGCCGATGACGGGGGCCAGTGCTCCGCCGCGCGTCCGGTGGAACCAGGAGGCCGCGGTCAGCGCGCCGGCGACGGTCAGTGCTGCGAGCAGTCCGGCGGTGCGGGCATCGCTCCAGCCCGCGCCGACCGCGGTGAGGCACTGCGTGAGCAGCAGCGCGAGGACCGCCGCCCACACCGTGTACGTCGTGCGCAGCCAGAGGCGGGCGAGCCAGGCCAGGCCCTCGGCGCGGCCGCGTTCGGCGACGAGCTCCGCCGACTGGGCCAGTTCCTCGGAGACCCACTGGCGCGAGGCGGAGACCGAGTGGGCGACGGCGGCGGGCAGGCCCTGCCCGGCGGCGAACTCGTCGCGCCGGGACAGGAACGCGGCCACCGCGCGCCGGTGGCCCTCTCGTGCCCCGTGCGGGCAGTCCCCGCAGGTGCAGCCGCCGGCGTGCGCGCCCGTGTCCGGGCCCTGTCTCGCCTCCTGGACCGCCATGTCCGATCCCTGCCTTCCCCGCGACCTTCACGACCTGCGGCCCTCGAAGATTCCGGCCACGGCCCTGCTGAACAACTCGCCTGCGATGAGAGCGAATTGTGCCCTACGGCGCCCCGTCCGGTTTCGGCGGGTCTGGTCAGCGGGGGTGAAGGGGGATTCACGGTGTTGACCAGGCCGGGAGAGCGCCGGGCGGGGTGGGCGCCGGGCGCGGGCCGGGGGTCAGGACAGCAGGTCCGGTTCGCTGCGGCTGATGTCCTGCCACAGCGGCTGGTAGTTGATCCATGCCACCAGGTCACCGCCGAGCTGCTCCCGGGTGGCGACGGCGGCCCGGTGGTCGATCAGCACCGGGCGGCCCGCGGCGCGGGCGGTGAGCTGGACCTGGCAGGACCGTTCCATCGACACGAACCACCAGGCGGCCGCGTCCACCGAGTCGCCGACGGTGAGCAGGCCGTGGTTGCGCAGCACGAGCGCCTTGCGGCTGCCGAGCGCGGACGCGATGCGCCGGCCCTCCTCGGCGTCGACGGCGACGCCGGTGTAGGCGTCGTAGAGGGCATGGTCCTCGTAGAAGGCGCAGCTCTCCTGGGTGATCGGGTCGAGCAGTTCACCGAGGGCGGCCAGGGCGCGTCCGTGCACGGAGTGGCAGTGGGCGACGGCGACGACGTCGGGCCGTGCGGCGTGGACCTGGGCGTGCACGGTGAAGGCGGCCTGGTTGACGTGGTAGCCGCCTTCGACGACCTGGCCGTCGGCGTTGGCGAGCACCAGGTCGCTCACGGTGACGTGCTTGAACGGCATGCCGAACGGGTTCACCCAGAAGCAGTCGCTGTACTCGGGGTCGCGTGCGGTGATGTGCCCGGAGACCCCGTCCTCGAAGCCGAGCCTGCCGAAGATCCGCACCGCGCCGGCCAGCCGTTCCTTGCGGTGCCGGCGCTCGTCCTCGACCGATTCGTGCATCGGCGGCATCGCGAACCGCAACCGGTCGGTGGGCAGCGGGGCAGGCGGCGTGGGCCCGTGCATCGGTCCTCCAGACTGGGTGGCCTTACGGGGCGGAAGTTACCGTCGGTCAGAGCAAAAGGGCAGGGTCGTTATGTAAAGATGATGATTCCCGTCAGCTCTGAGGCATGTCATGCCCCTCGACTGAGAGTCGCCTACCCCTCGGCGGGGCGCATACCCGACAGGGATGGCCGGGTTTTGGCGGCAGACTCGTCGTATGACATCGAACAGTGGGACGCCTGATGGCGAGGCGGTGAGCTGGGCGGGGTTCGCCGCGGAGGCGCCTGAGTTGGCGGCGGTGGTGGAGGAGCGGTTCGGGGGCTTCGTCCATCATGTGCTGGCGACGTTGCGCAAGGACGGTTCGCCTCGCACCAGTGGACTGGAAGTCCGATTCCTCGGCGGGCACTTGTGGCTCGGCATGATGACCCGTTCGCTCAAGGCCCTCGATCTGCGCCGTGATCCGCGGTTCTCGCTCCAGGCCAACCCCGGGGACGGCACCGGCATGGGCGGCGGCGACGTCCGGATCAGCGGGCGGGCCGTCGAGGTCGGGGACGAGGAGGCGGCGAAGGCCGGATATGTGGAAGAGGTGGGACCGCCGGAGCCGTTCCACCTCTTCCGCACCGAGGTGACGGAGGTCGTGCGGACCTACGTCGAGGACGACACGTATCTGGTCGTCCAGGTCTGGAAGCCCGGAGAGCCGGTGCGGACTCTCAAGCGGACCTGACACGCGCCGACGACCCCGGAGGGCTCACTCCCACTCGATGGTGCCCGGAGGCTTCGAGGTGACGTCGACGACGACTCGGTTGACGTCACGCACCTCGTTGGTGATCCGCGTGGAGATCTTCGCCAGCACGTCGTACGGGATACGGGACCAGTCCGCGGTCATCGCGTCCTCGGAGGAGACCGGGCGCAGGACGATCGGGTGGCCGTAGGTGCGGCCGTCGCCCTGGACGCCGACGCTGCGGACGTCCGCGAGCAGGACCACCGGGCACTGCCAGATCTCACGGTCGAGGCCGGCGGCGGTCAGCTCCTCGCGGGCGATGGCGTCGGCGTCGCGCAGGAGGTCCAGGCGGTCCTTGGTGACCTCGCCGACGATCCGGATACCGAGGCCGGGACCCGGGAACGGCTGGCGCTGGACGATCTCCTCCGGCAGGCCGAGCTCCTGGCCGACCATGCGGACCTCGTCCTTGAACAGCTTGCGCAGCGGCTCGATCAGCTTGAACTCGAGGTCCTCGGGCAGACCGCCCACGTTGTGGTGCGACTTGATGTTCGCGGTGCCGGTGCCGCCGCCGGACTCGACGACGTCCGGGTACAGGGTGCCCTGGACCAGGAACTCCACGGCCGGACCCTCGTCCGCGATGATCTCGGCCTGCGCCTGCTCGAAGACCCGGATGAACTCGCGGCCGATGATCTTCCGCTTCTCCTCGGGGTCGGAGACCCCGGCGAGGGCGTCGAGGAAGCGGTCCTCCGCGTCCACGACCTTCAGCTGCACGCCGGTCGCGGCCACGAAGTCCTTCTCGACCTGCTCGGTCTCGCCCTTGCGCATCAGCCCGTGGTCGACGTAGACGCAGGTCAGCTGGGAGCCGATGGCCTTCTGGACGAGGGCGGCGGCCACGGCGGAGTCGACGCCGCCGGACAGACCGCAGATCGCACGCCGGTCGCCGACCAGCTCGCGGATCGCGGCGACCTGCTCCTCGATGACGTTGCCCGTGGTCCAGTCCGGCTTGAGGCCCGCGCCCCGGTAGAGGAAGTGCTCCAGGACCTGCTGGCCGTGCGTGGAGTGCATGACCTCGGGGTGGTACTGGACGCCGTAGAGCTTCTTCTCGTCGTTCTCGAAGGCGGCGACCGGGACGACGTCGGTGGACGCCGTGACGGAGAAGCCCTCGGGGGCGGCGGAACAGGCGTCGCCGTGCGACATCCACACGGCCTGCTCGGCCGGGGTGCCCTCGAAGAGGGTGGACGACGACTTGGAGACGTGCAGGTCGGTACGGCCGTACTCGCGGGCGCCGGTGTTGTCGACGGTGCCGCCGAGGGCCTGCGCCATCAGCTGGAAGCCGTAGCACATGCCGAAGACGGGGACGCCGGCCTCGAAGAGCGCGCCGTCGAGGCGGGGAGCGCCCTCCTCGTACACGGACGAGGGGCCGCCGGAGAGGATGATCGCCGCCGGGTTCTTGGCGAGCATCTCCGTCACCGGCATGGTGCTCGGCACGATCTCGCTGTAGACGCGCGCCTCGCGGACTCGACGGGCGATGAGCTGGGCGTACTGCGCGCCGAAGTCGACGACCAGGACGGTGTCGGGGGCGGCGGCAGCGGGAGTCGCTGATGACACGGGAGCCTTCCGGCGGTGGGGCGGGGTCTCTGTGCTGGCCAATTCTACCGGGGTGGCCGTGGGGAGCGTCCCGCTCACCGGGGGCTCCGCCCACCCGCTCACCGGCCGGTCGGGGAACGGCCGTGGCATACTGGCCGCATGCTCGCGCACACGACCTTCGTCTTTACCTATGGCACCCGGCCCGCCGGCTGCCATGGTCGTGCTGCTCGAAGCAACTGACGAGCGACTTCCCCAGGCGCCCCGGGCCGACAAGGCCCGGGGCGTCTGGCGTTTCTCCGGGGCTTGCCGGGCCAGGGCCGCCCTCTATCCCCAGGAGCCCCCATGACCGTCCTCGACGTGACCGGCGCCCGTACCTCCGAGGCCGCCGACGTGATCAGCGGCGCCCGTGAGCGCATCGACGCCCTCGACGACCGCATCATCGGCCTGATCCGGGAACGGATGGCCGTCTCCGCCGTGATCCAGGACGCCCGGCTCGCCTCCGGCGGCCGGCGCGTGAACCTGTCCCGCGAGATGGAGATCCTCAACCACTACAGCGAGGCCCTCGGCAAGCCCGGCACGTCGCTCGCGATGACGCTCCTCGAACTGTGCCGCGGTCGCATCTGAGTTCGGGACCGCTCTCACCCGTACGGCACGTGACCGGGCCGCGACGGGTTCGTTGGTCCCGGTGTCCGTTCCAGCCAGGTACGGGCCCGGAAGAACCACGCGTGGCTCACTGGAGCGATGAGACGCACGGATCGTTGTCGTGCGTCGTGGGACCTCGCTCCAGGGATGTGACCGGACGGCAGGGGACAGCAGCCCGGTCACCCAAGAGAACGGTCGGCCCCGGGGACGCCCGGGGCCGACCGGCGGAAAATGCAAAAATGCACAAGGGGCGGGTCAAACGGTTGCGGGCGACGCATTCGTCCAGCACGATGCACAGAAGGCCCTGAACAGCCCCAACTCCCCCAGATCGTCACCCCGTACCGGGGACGACACTCATACCAGCGGCGCAACCCCCCGGCGCCGCTCCCAGGCACCGGCGCTGCCCTGACGCCGGTGCTGACGGAAGAAGGGCCCCGCGGATCCGTCCCGCGGGGCCCTTCGCCATGTCCGGACAGCCCTTGCGCCGACACCGGGCGCGCCGGCACCGGTCGCGTCACACCGGACGACCGCCGTGTGATGCGCGCCATATAAAGATCGCGTGAGAACAGCACAACTGTTCACAGCTTTCACCGGTCACACCTACTGCACAAGGGCCACTCCCGCTCAACACGAGGTCTTCATGAAGCTCCGCCGCGCCATGGTCACCATGGCGGCGACCGCTGCCATCGCACCGCTCGCCCTGCTGTCCGCGCCCACAGCCGTCGCCGACGACAGCTCACCGTCCCCGAGCGTGTCCTCGTCCGAGAGCAGCACCACCTCCGCCTCCCCTTCCGAGGGATCGAGCGCCGGCGCCTCCTCGTCCACGTCCTCGAGCCCTTCCGGTTCCGTCTCGGCGTCGCAGAGCGGGAACACCGCAGGCTCGCCGTCCGCCTCGGTGTCGAGCTCGTCGAGCACCAAGCCGTCGCCGTCCGCGAGCGCCCCGGCCGGTGACGAGGGCGACTTCGACCCGGAGACCGACTGCGAGGACATGGAGCTCGACGAGAACCTCTCGGCCGAGGTCACGGGTCTGCCGAACAAGATCGTCGCCGGCTCGGGCTGGCACGACTTCGAGTACGTCGTGAACAACGACTCCGCCAAGGACCTCAAGAACGTCTACATGGAGGTCGGGCTCGAGTACGGCGACGACACGGACGCCTCCCTGGCCGAGAACCTCGCCGTCATCCAGGTCAAGGAGGACGGCAAGTGGACCGACGCCTACCAGGACTCCTACGAGGGTGAGAACGGCAAGCAGGTCGACCTCACGGGCACCTTCGCGGGCCTGCTGGACGTGCTGGAGAAGGACAGCTCCGCCTCCCTCGACCTGCGGATCCAGGTCAAGGCGTCGGCGCCCGCCGGCCTGGCGTTCGCGCTGAGCGGGGCCGTCTACGCCGGCAAGGACTCCGCGTGCTACGGCAACGGTGACTTCTACGACGTCGAGATCCTCGCCGCCGGCAGCGAGCCGGGGGACGTCGACGACGCCGAGCCCAACGGGAACAAGCCCACCGGCACCGAGGGCACCAAGGTCCAGGGCGGCGCCAAGCCGATCAGCGGCAGCCTCGCCGAGACCGGCTCCGGCTCCGCTCTGCCGGTGATCGCCCTGGTCGGCGGCGTCACCGTCGTCGCGGGCGCGGGCGTGGTGTTCGCGGTGCGTCGCCGCAAGACGACGGCGTGACCCCGAGCCGGCTCTGAGAGCCGGCCCCGGACGAAGAGGGACCTGCACTCGGAGGGGGGCGCAGGTCCCTCTTTCGCTCTGCGCCGGTGCCTGCGCCCCCGCGCCGGCCGCCCCGCCCCGCTACTTCTTCGGCGGTACCGCCGGCATGCCCAGGAACGGCAGCCGCAGCGCACCGAAGGCGTCCGACGGGACCGCCGGCCTTTTCGGCTCGACCGGCTTCAGCCGCTCGTACGCCGCGCCCTGCGCCGGACGCGCGTCCTCCTCGCCCTTGTTGGGCCAGTAGGACATCGCGCGCTCCGCCTGGGCGGTGATCGTCAGCGACGGGTTGACGCCCAGGTTCGCCGAGACCGCGGCGCCGTCGACGACGGAGATCCCGGGGTGGCCGTAGAGACGGTGGTAGGGGTCGATGACGCCGCTCTCGCGGGAGGCGCCGATGGGGCAACCGCCGAGGAAGTGGGCGGTGAGCGGTGTGCCCATCAGTTCGCCCACGTTGGAGCCGGCGAAGCCGTTGATGTCGGCGGCGATCGCGGAGGCCGCCTCCGAAGCCGCCCTGATCTGCTTGGGGTTGGGGCTGCCGTGCCCCTGACGTGCCGTCAGCAGGCCTTTGCCGGCACCGGACTGCTTCAGGTACGTCGTGAGCGAGTTGTCCAGGGACTGCATCACCAGGCCGATGATGGTCCGCTCGGACCAGCGTCGGTTGGACAGGGAGCGCAGCACGAGCAGGGGGTGACGGGCGGCGTGCGCCAGCCAGCCGGCCACCCTCGACGAGCCCTCGGCGTACGGCACTTGGAGGATGGACAGGCCGCCCATCGAGTTGGAGCCCTTGCCGTAGCGGACCGGCTCGATGTGGGTGTTGTCGTCGGGGTGGATGGAGGAGGTGATGGCGACGCCGCGGGTGAAGTCGACCTTCTTGTGGCCCGTCGCCCTGCGGTAGCGGCGGTCGTCGGTCTGGGCGCCCACCAGGGCCTCGGAGTTGGTGCGGGTCAGCTCGCCGAGCCGCTCGGAGAGGTAGGGGAGCCGACCGCTCTGCTTCATGCGGTGCAGGAGGGTCTGGGTGCCGTAGGTGCCGGCGGCGAGGACGACCCTGCGGGCCGTGAAGGTCCGCCCCTCGCCCTTGCGGCGGTCGTCGGTGGGCAGGGTGGCGATCGCGTAGCCGCCGCGCGAGTCGTCCGTGACCGAGACGACCGTCGTCAGCGGGTGCACGACCGCGCCCGCCTTCTCGGCGAGGTACAGGTAGTTCTCGTTGAGGGTGTTCTTCGCGCCGTGCCGGCATCCGGTCATGCACTCGCCGCACTCCGTGCAGGCCTTGCGGGCGGGACCCGCTCCGCCGAAGTAGGGGTCCGGCGCCTCCGCCCCCGGCTTCGCCCGCGCCGACCCGTCGGCGTCCTGCCCGTCCCCGAAGAACACGCCCACCGGCGCCATGTGGAAGGTGTCCCCGACGCCCATCCGCTCGGCGGCCGCCTTCAGGTGCACGTCGGAGGGGGTGGTCGTCGGATTGAGACGGACGCCGAGCATCCGTCGGGCCTGGTCGTAGTACGGCCGGAGCTCGTCCTGCCAGTCGGTGATGTCACGCCACTGCGGGTCCTCGAAGAACGGCTTCGGCGGGACGTAGAGGGTGTTGGCGTAGTTGAGGGAGCCGCCGCCCACGCCCGCGCCGGCCAGGACCATGACGTTGCCCAGCAGATGGATGCGCTGGATGCCGTACAGGCCGAGCCGGGGCGCCCACAGGTAGTTCTTCAGGTCCCAGGAGTTCTTCGGCAGCGTGGCGCGGGTGAAGCGGCGGCCCGCCTCCAGGACGCCCACGCGGTAGCCCTTCTCGGTGAGGCGGAGGGCTGTCACCGAGCCGCCGAAGCCTGAACCGACGACGACCACGTCGTAGTCGTAGGTGTCCTGTGGCACGTGCTCTCCTCGTCGAGAACGGGTGTTCCTGCCGAACGGGTCGTGGGCGGTGGCCCTAGGGCCGCCGGACTACTTGAACCGGAGGGTCTTCATCAGCTTCAGGCTGCGGCTCATGAACTGCGCGTACTTCTCGTCGTCCATGCCGAGCGAGGGCCCCATCGGCAGCAGGCGCTGGTGGGCCACCGTCTGCGCCTCGGTGTACTTGAGGATGCCCTCGGAGCCGTGACGGCGGCCGAGACCGGAGTCCTTCATGCCGCCCATGGGGGACTGCACGCTGCCGTAGGCGGGCGCGTAGCCCTCGTTGACGTTGACCGTGCCGGTGCGCAGCCGGGCGGCGACGTCCCGGCCGCGGCGCGCGCTCGTCGTCCACACGGAGGCGTTGAGCCCGTACGGCGTGGAGTTGGCGCGCTCGACCGCCTCGTCGTCGCTCTTGAAGCGGTAGACGGAGACGACCGGCCCGAACGTCTCCTCCGTGCACACGCTCATGGAGTCCTCGACGCCGTCGAGGATGGTCGGCTCGAAGAAGTACGGGCCGATGTCGGGGCGCGCCGCACCGCCCGCCACCGCCTTCGCGCCCTTGGCGAGGGCGTCCTCCACATGCTGCTCGACCGCCTTCAGCTGGCGCTCCCCGGCGAGCGAGCCCATGTCGGCGCCGTAGGCGAGGGAGCTGCCGAGCCGCATGGCCCGGGTGCGGGCTGCGAAGCGCTCCAGGAAGGCGTCGGCGATCGACTCGTGGACGTACAACCGCTCGATGGATATGCAGAGTTGGCCGGCGGAGGAGAAGCACGCGCGGACCGCGCCCGCGGCAGCCTTCTCGATGTCGGCGTCCTCGAGGACCAGCATGGCGTTCTTGCCGCCGAGTTCCAGCGAGACGCCGATCAGACGGGCGGCGGCTCCTTGCGCGACTTCGCGGCCGGTGCGGGTGGAGCCGGTGAAGGAGACGTAGTCGGCGTGCCTGACGACCTCGGGCCCCACGACCGGACCCTCGCCGAGGACGATCTGGAAGACGCCCTCGGGCAGGCCGGCCTCGATGAGCAGGTCCCGTGCCCACAGAGCGGTCAGGCAGGTCTCGGTGTCCGGCTTCATGACGACGGCGTTGCCCGCGGCGAACGCCGGGAGCGCGTCGCCGACGGACAGCTCCAGCGGGTAGTTCCAGGGGGCGATCTGGCCGACGACCCCGCGCGGGTGGCGCAGTTCGGTGACCTTCGTCAGCGTCGGTATGGCGCCGGCGTGGCCCTTGGGCCTCAGGTAGGCGGGGGCCTTGCGGCCGTAGTGCCGGGCGGCGACGGCGACCGCCTGCACCTCCTCGTGGGCGTGCAGCCGCGCCTTGCCGGTCTCCAGCTGGATCAGGTCGAGGACCTCGCCCTGGCGCTCCAGGATGAGGTCGTGGAAGCGGAGCAGGACCGCGGCACGCTCGCGCACCGGGACCCGCTCCCAGACCCGCTGGGCGGCGCGGGCCGCCTCGTACGCCTTCTCCACGTCCTGCGGGGTGGACTCGGGCAGGTCGGCGAGCTTCTCACCGGTGAAGGGCGTGTGGTTGGCCGTGCGCCCGGAGCCCACGACGCCCTTGGTGAGGTGGGCGACGAGTTGGGGGGTGACCACGTCCGCGGCGGTGCGGACGCCGATGGGGGCGGGGGCGAGGGGATTGGTACCGGCCGGGGTCTTGGTGCCGGTGCTGTCCGGGGCCTGCGAGTCCGTCATGAGGCGCAGGGTATGACGCTCGAAGGCCTTTTGGTACCCGTCGGTAATAGTCGTTCACCGGGTGCGCACACGACGCCAGTGGTCACTGGCAGCAAAGCCGCTGATCAGGCGGCGTGCATCAGTGCTCACCGACGCGGAGGCGGTCGCGGGCCGACCGGAAGACCGCGGCGCCGCGTCCTTCGTCCGCCGTCCCCTTGGGCATGTCCACGCGTAGTTCGTACAGTCGTCGGTCGTCGGTGCGGACGAACAGTTCGAGGACGCGGGCCGCGCGGCCGGCCGGACCGCGGGTGGTGTCGGCGAGGACGGCCTCCTGGCCGCGGAAGCTCGTGGACGTGGTCGTGGTCCGCGCGCCTCCCCCGGCGTGGCGCCACGCCTCGCCCGCCTGCGCGGCCCGCTCCGCCGGGGAGGCGGGCGCACGATCCCACTGCGTGAGCCGTACGACGACGGCTCCGGCCGAGTAGACGACCACCCGGGGCTCGCGCCCGCCGTCGCCCTGCCGGGCTGTCTCCCGGTAGCCGGCGGGGAGGGAGAGGACGGCGTCCATGGCGGGTTCGGGGTGGGCGACCCAGGGGGTGGAGGAACCCGTTCGCTCGGTGCTCGCCCCGCTGTCGGGCTCGCCCACGAAGGACGCCCCGAGCCAGGCGCCTCCGGCGAGGAGGAGCGTGAGGAGGGTCAGGGGCAGGGGGCGGCTGTGCAGGGGGCGGCGCGGCGGCGACGGGGCGGGGGGCCGGGAGGGGAGCGGGGCGGCCGCCTGTCCCGCGGAGGGCCCCGCGTGCGGGTCGGACGACGGCTCCGCTTTGCGCCGCCTCGGCCCCTTGGGGCTCCTGGGCTGCCTCTGCCCCCTGGGATTCCTCAGGCTCCTGGCGCTCCTGGGGCGCGGGCCGGGCGCGGGCGGCGTCCGCCCCTCCGCCACCGCCTCCAGCACCGCGGCGACCTCCGTCGCGGAGGGCCTGCGCTCGGGGTCCCGCTCCAGGAGCCGTACGAGGAGCGGGCCCAGCGGGCCGGCCTCCTTCGGCTCGGGCCGCCCGTCCGCGGAGCCCGCGTGAGTGGGGGCGCGCCCCTCGACGGCGGCGTACAGCAGGACGCCGAGCGACCACAGATCGGCGGCGGGCCCGGCGGCACCCAGCCCGCACGTCCGCTCGGGCGCGACGAACTCGCCGTGGTCCACGACGAGTCGGCCACCGCCGTCCACGGGCGCGTCCTCGCCCTGGGCGTCGGCGATGCCGAAGTCCGTGAGGACGACCCGGTCGGGTGGGGCGAGCAGGACGTTCGTGGGTTTCACGTCGCGGTGGACGATGCCCACGGCGTGCGCGGCGCGCAGGGCTCCGAGGACGGCGAGGCCGATACGGGCGGCCTCGGACGGCTTCAGCGGGCCGCGCCGCAGGACCTCGTCCAGGGACTCGCCGCGGATCGACTCCATGACGATCCAGGGCATCGCGTCCTGGCGGCCCTGGTCCTCCTCCATCACCACGTCGTGGATGGCGACCGCGGAGGGATGGTCGACGCGGGCGGCGGCGCGCGCCTCCCGGTACAGACGGTGGGCGGCTCTGCGCTGTTCCTCGTCCTCGGGATCGTCGGGCGAGTGCGGTCGTTTGACGGCGACCTCGCGCTCGTCGACCTCGTCGTGCGCACGCCAGACTGTGCCCGTGACACCGGAACCGATGCGTTCCAGCAACCGGTAACGCCCGCCGACTATCCGGCCCTTGTCGTCTCCGGGCTCCCCGTCGTCAGTCATGTCTCATGACTACCACGACGGGCCCGGCGTAGACCGTCACGACGTGTCGGGCGTCGCCGGGCAGCGGGACGGGCACACGGGGGTCAGGCGGGGACCAGCGTGTCGACCGCGACGTCGAAGTACTCCCGTGCCTGCCGGACTTCGCCGACCGGCGCCGACACCCATACGTCGTACATCCGCCCGTCCTCCTCCCAGCACAGGTCGTAGGTGTGACGGCGACCCTCCGTCACGCTGAAGCCGTCCCAGGTGAACTCCCAGAGGGCGGCGGGACGTCCGTCGCGCGTGGTCTCGGTGACGTGTCCGTCGCGGTAACCGGGGTAGTTCTGGCCTCCCTTTGCGGCCGAGCGCCGCATCACGCCCAGTGGGCCGCCCCGTTGGGGCGCGGAGATCTTGATGCCGAGGCGGAACCTGTCACCGGATGACATGTAGAAGACGCGCTCGCCCTGCGGGACGCGGGTGAACCCGTCCGGCACGGCCAGCGCGAACCCCGCCGGGTCGTCGGCGACGCGGTACCCGGAGGGCGCGGAGGGCCGCTCCCTGCCGGACGCCCCGCCCGTCCGCGAGGGGCCCGCGCCAGTGGCGTCCGTCCCCCTGGACGATCCTGCGGACGACGAACCCATGGAGGACGATCCCATGGGCGGCGACCCCGCCTGTGACGCCCCCGTGGGCGAGGCGCTCGTGGGCCGTCCCGGCGGGGAACTCGCGGCCGGGCCGACGTCGTTGCCGCCCCCGTCCACCAGCAGCGCCGCCGCGGACACCCCGGCCCCCGCCATCGCGGCGACCAACAGCGCCGCCACCAGCACGCCCCGCGGGGAGCGTTCCCGGCCGGGGCCCTCCTCCTCGGGGAGCGGGGGCTGCCGCAGCGGCACGTCGGCCTGGGTGGGCGTGTAGCCGACCGCCGCCCGCGCCGACGACGTCCGCCCGGTGTGCAGCCAGGCCGACGCCGTGCGCCCGGTGTTGCGCCACATCGACGGCGTACGCCCGGTGTCCCGGTCCGTCGCCGGCGTGCGCCCGGTGTCCAGGAAGGCGCGCAGCAGGCGCTCCGCCTCCGCCGCGTCCAGCCGCCGGTCGGGGTCGCGCTCCAGCAGCCCCCGCACGACGGGCAGCAGCGGCGCGGCCTGCGGGGGCGTACGGATCTCGGCGAAGACGACGGCGTGCAGGATGCCGCCCAACGAGTCGCGGCGGAACGGCGATTCACCGCTGAGCGCGGTGCACAGCAGCGCTCCCAGCGACCACAGGTCGGACGCCGGGCCGGTCCGCTCGCCGGACATCCGCTCGGGCGCGGTGTACTCGGGCGAGCCGACGAACGACCCGGTCTCGGTGAGCGTCGTGGCCCCCGCCACCTGCGCGATCCCGAAGTCGGTGAGGACGGCGCGGCCGGTGGCGGACTCGATCAGGACGTTGGCGGGCTTGATGTCCCGGTGCAGCACGCCGGCGGCGTGCGCGGCGCTCAGGGCGCCGAGCAGGTCGGCGCCGATCCGGGCCGCCTCGCGCGCCTCCACGGGGCCGCCTTCGGCGATCCGGTCGGCGAGCGAGCCACCGTCGATCAACTCCATCACGATGTACGGACGTTCGTCCTCCTCGACGACGTCGTGCACGACGATGATGTGCGGGTGGCTCAGCTGGGCGACCGCGCGGGCCTCGCGCAGCGTCCGGTCACGGCGGCCGCGGGCCTCCGCCGCGGAGAGCGCGTCGTCCTGGACCAGTTCCTTGACGGCGACGCGCCGCCCCAGCAGCCGGTCGGTCGCCCGCCAGACGACGCCCATGCCACCGCGCCCGAGCCTCGTCTCCAGCCGGTAGCGGCCGGCGATGACCCGGCCGTCGTCCCCCTCGGTCCCCATGCGCCCCATCATGCCGCACCGGACGGCACGCCTCCGGGGCGGCGACCGGCCAAGTCACGCACACGGCCGGAGGGCGCGGAGCGGGGGGCGGCGCACGCTCCGGCTCAGGAAGCGCCCGCCGGTTCCCGCCAGCTCCGCAGCACGGACTTGAACTGCTGGGCCGCGGTGTCCCAGTCCTCGGCCGGCGAGGACATGTAGATCACGTATTCGGTGCCGTCGCGGGCGATGTACGTCTCCTCGACCGCACGCCGCGGGCCGGGGAACTTCGTGTCCTTGGCCTGCGCGGTCCAGGAGTACTCCCACTCGGCGCCGTCACGGTCGCGGTAGAGGTTCCGCTCCAGGGTGACCCGCTGGTAGTCGACCAGGCGCTGCAACTGCTGTTCCAGGTCGAGCTGGTGGGCCAGGGGGTCGGCGAAGTCCGGCGAGGCGTCGATGGCGATGCGGACGAAGTGCTCGCCGCCGTCGGGCGTGTAGTCGATCTGCTTCAGGTCGCCGGCGTCCTGGAACATCTGGCGCTTCCAGCCCGGAGGCAGGGAGAGCCCGAAGCCCAGGGGGTCGGTGACCTTCTCCCAGGAGTCGGGCACCGCGCCCTGCTCGGCACGCTTGCCGGTGGGCGCCGGCGAGGTGCTCGGCGTGGCGGAACCCTCGGTCGAGCGCCGGCCCTCGTCCCACTTCTGCAACGTCAGCGCCGTACCGCCGCCGACCAGCGCGGCGACGACGACCACGAGCGTGAGGTTGCGCAGTCTCCGGCGTCGCGAGGAGCGCGTCGGCTCGGCAGGGGCCTGCGAGGAGTGGAGCGCCACCGGCGGCACCGGTCCCGGGCCGTCCGGGACGGCCTGGCCGACGGCGGTCTGCACCGTCCGGTACGGCTGGTGAACGGGCTGGGAGTGGGGCTGGGTGTCGTGCCGGTGCCGGGTGGGAGCCTCGGCGGAGCCCGCAGCAGCGGCCGCCGCTTGCGACGACGCAGCGCCGTACGGGCTTGCCGTACCGGGCCCCGGGTGACCGCCCGTGCCCACACCCACGCCCGTGCCGCCCGCCCGGTGGCCGCCCGTCCCGTCGCCGGTGAACCGCGTCGGCACGAACGCCTGGGCGCCGCTCGGACGGCGGCCCTCCGCCGCTTCGGCGAGCATGTGTTCGGCTTCGGCCATGTCGGGCCGGTCGGCCGGGTCCTTGCGCAGCAGGGCGGTGATCACGGGTTCGAGCGGGCCCGCGTGGCGCGGCTCCTCGGCCTCCTCCTCGACTACCGCCTGCAGGGTGGTCAGCGGCGAGGTGCGGCGGAACGGCGAGCGGCCCTCGACCGCCGTGTAGAGCGTCGCGGCGAGCGCCCACAGGTCGGAGGACGGGCCGGGGTCCTGGCCGCGGACCCGCTCGGGCGCGAGATAGTCGACGGATCCGACGACCTCTCCCGTGCGGGTGATGGTCGTGTCGCCCTCGATCTGGGCGATGCCGAAGTCGGTGAGCAGGACCCGCCGGTCGTGGGCGAGGAGCACGTTGCCGGGCTTGACGTCACGGTGGAGCACGCCGGCGGTGTGCGCGGCGCGCAGCGCGCGCAGCACCCACAGGCCGATCCGCGCGGCCTCGGCGGGCTCCACGCGCCCGTCCTCCTTGACCGCGTCGGCCAGCGAGCGACCCTCGACCAGCTCCATCACGATCCAGGGACGGCCGTCGTGTTCGAGCACGTCGTGCACGGTGACGACGGCCGAGTGGTTGATCCGTGCGGCCGCGCGGGCCTCGGCCCGGGTGCGCGCCAGCAGGACGGCCTGGTCGCTCTCGGAGACGTACAGCGCGGCGGTCAGTTCCTTGATGGCGACGGCACGGTGCAGCAGCTCGTCGTGCGCACGCCACACACGGCCCATGCCGCCGCTGCCGATCGCGTCGGCGAGCCGGTAGCGGCCCGCGATGAGCGAGCCCTGCATCTGATTCACGTTGCCCCGCAATGTTCTTGACAGGGTCAGCGTAAAGACCGTCACCCATTCGGGGAACAAGCGGGGTGGCAAGGAAACCGCACTGTGACGGTTGTCGCTTCCTGGCCGGAACGGGAACCGATCGGGCCTCGGCCTGTTTCAAAAGTCCCGTCCGGCTCAGCCGGTGTACCGGTACGTCGCCGACGCCTGCTCGAACAGTCGGGTCACCTCGTCGCGCTCGGCCGCCGGGCCGCGCACCTGGACGACGTGGTAGCGCCCGTCGAGGAGCAGCGCGAGGTTGCGCACGAACAGCTCGCGTCCGCCGGCCCCCGTCCAGGTGAACTGGCCCTCGGCCATGGTCCGTCCGCCCACCTGGATGGTCCGCAGTCCCGACGCGGTGGCCCAGCTGGAGTCGCGGTACGGCTGGAGTTCGCTCTCCTTCTCCCGCTGGTAGACCATCGGGTCGCCGCCGAACCGGGCGGCGGTGTCCCGGCCGGGGACGAGGATCAGCTCGAAACTCCCGTGCGAGTACACCACTTGACCGCGCCCGTTCCTGGGCGCACGGTCCCAGCCGTTGGCGACGGCGACCTGGAACCCCTCCGCGTCCTTGCGCACGGTGAAGCCCTGGGCGGCGCCCGCCGCGGACCCTCCCGGACCGGACTGCGTCGCCGTCCCTCCGGACCCGCCCGAGCCTGCGGAGGCCGGGCCGGAGGCGCTCTCGTCGGCCGACGGCGAGTTCTCGTCGGGCCGGGGCGCGCTGCTCGCGTCGGGCGCCTGTTCGGCCCGGCCGGCGGCCCCGGTGCGGTCGGCCCCGGGCGAGCCTCCCGCGTTCTTCTCGCCGGCCTTCGGCATGAACAGCACGGCGTACGCGATCGCCGCGGCCATCGCCAGCAGTATCAGCAGCAGCAGCGTGCGGCCCAGGCTGCGGGGCGACCGGCCGGTCTCCTCGCGGGCCCGCTTGTGCCGTCCGCTGGTCGCGGGCAGACCGGCGCGCCGCCTGCGCACCAGCTCGCCCCTGCGGCGGACGATCGGCAGCCGGCGCGGGTCGCGGGGCGGCGCGGCGACCACGTACGTGCCCGCCTCGGGCTCGGGGGCCGAGCGCACCAGCGAGCGCAGCCAGCCGCTCAGCTCCTCGAATTCGGGCCGCTCGGTGGGGTCCTGACGCAGCAACGACTCCACGACCGGACGGAGCGGGCCGCACTCCTCGGCGAACGCGGGCGGTTCGGCGCACACCAACTGCACCAGTTCCGCCGTCGAGTCCTCCGGGTACGGAGCATGCCCCTGGACGGACCTGAAGAGGAGCGCGCCGAGCGCCCACAGATCGGTCGCGGGCCCGATGGGGGCTGCCAGCTGCCAGTTCTCGTGCACGGGGCCGGCCTGTTCCGGCGCCCAGCGTTCGGTCACGGGGCCGACGACGGCCATCCGCGCCTGCCGTGCCCGTTCGGCGGCCAGCGCGGTGGCGGGCCCCCGCCGCGCCCCGGCCCCTGCCGCCGGCTCGTCCCAGCGCGCGCCGGCGAGACCCTCGCCCCCGGCCGCGACGCCCTGCGGCGGCACGGGAACCGGCCCGATCGCCGCCGCGCCCGGAGCGTGCGCCCCGCGCGTCCCGTAGGGGGCGGCGATCTGCCCCGGACCTCCGGGTGACTGCTCCCGGCCGGTTCCGAGGGCGTACGGCGCGCCGGCCGCCTGGGTGTTGCCCTCGGACGACGTACGCGCTCCCGGCAGCGCCGCCCGCCCGCTCTGCTGGGCCTCCTGGACCCGGGCCGCGGCCCGCGCGCCCGCCCGGTACGCGGCGATCGCCCCGGCCCGCGCGGCGCGGATGTCCCCGCCGGTCTCCGGTGGCGCGGGGGCCGGTCCGCCGGACACCCCGTCGGCGTCGGCCCGCTCCAGGCCGGCCGGCGGCAGCCCTCCGGCCGCCCGCGCCTCGATCGCCGCCCGGCGCGCGGCCTCGGGGTCGCCCGCGTCGGCGCCGCCCGCGAGCTCACCCGCCCGGTGCCCGCCCGGAAGCGGCCTCGCGTGCCCTCCCGGGCCGGCCGGACCGGCGCCCGGGCCTCGATCGGGTCCCGGCCTCCCACCCGGCAGAGCGTCCGGCCCCGTTCCGGTGTCCTCGGTCTCCTCCTGCGGCACCGGGTCGTACCCGCACAGCGCCTCCTCCGCCGCGCCGACCGCCAGGCCGGTCAGCATCACCCGGCCGTCGTCGCACACGAGGACGGTGCGTGCGGTGATGTTGCGGTGCACCCAGCCGTGCGCGTGCAGCACCCGCAGCGCCATCAGCACGTCGGAGGCGACCTCGGCGGCCCGGTACGGCGTCAGCGGCCTCTCGGCGAGCAGCGCCGCGAGCGGTCGCGCCGCCACCAGCTCGCTCACCACCCACAGCGAGCCGCCCTCGGCGAACACGTCGAAGACCTGGTCGAGCCGGGGGTGGTCGGGGATGCCCGCCGCGGCCTGCGCCGCGTCCACCGCGCGCCGTACGACCGGATCGGCGGGCCGGCGCGTACTGGCCCCCGCGCGCCCCACAGGCCGTCGCGCGCCGGGCGTACGCGCCGTGAACCCGTCGGGCAGCCCGTCCGCGTCGAGCACCTCCGCCTCGACGACCTCGGGCAACGGCACCTGCCTGACCAGGACTTCCTGGCCGCTGTAGGTGTCGAAGGCGCGGGTCTCGGCGAGTTCGTACTCGTCGGAGGGCGGCAGCGGCAGGCGGTAGCGGTCGGCGAGCACCCGTCCCGCATAGTCGTCCACGATGCCTCCCCCGGCCGCCCGGTCGATCAATTCCGTTCGTCCCGCGGTCCGTTCCGGCCGGATCCGGCCGAACAGCCGGATGCGTACGGTCCGCAGCCACTCACGATACGTGCCGGAGGCAACTCGCAAGGAGGGATGCCCAGATCTCACGCACCGCACACGGCGGACCCGCGTCCTACTTCTTCGGCTGGAACGTCTCCGTCAGCGTGGTCCAGGTGCTCCGGCGCAGCTCGCCTTCCCAGGAGGCGGACTTCGCCGTGTACATCAGTGCGTATCCCTGACTGGCGCTGACGACGAACCCGCGGTCGATCGTGCGGTAGCCGGTGCCGTCCGCCGTGTAGGTCCACTCCCAGTCGGCCGTGTTCCAGCCGCGGTAGGCGACCTTCTCTATGCGGATCTTCTGGTACTGCGAGCGCTTCATGGAGCGCTCCTGGTTCTTCCAGTCCGCGACCGGGTCGTCCTTGGGCGTGGTCGTCCAGGCGACGAGCAGCTTCTGTCCGTCGGGCCCGGTGAACCGGTCGCCGGCGTCGCTCGCCTCCTGGTACTTCCACCCGGCGGGCAGGCCTATGGAGTAGCCCTGGGAGCCGTTGTGGGTCGACACCGCCCGGCTCGCGCCGCCGGAGGCGCCGGTCCCGGCGGCGCCGCTGGGGGCGGCCGCGGAACCCGTGCCGCTGGACGCGGGCCGGCCCGTCGCGCCGTCGGTTCGGGTGCCGTCGGCCTCGTCGCCCTTGGTGTCGGGACTCGGGCTCCTGCCCGTCGACTCGCCGGCGCTCACACCGGCCGGGGAGCCGCCGGCCTTCGCGCCGTTCGGCTTGTCGTCCCCGCTGAGGACGACGGCCAGCACGGTGCCGAGCACCGCCAGCACGACCACCACGGCGATGATGACCAGCGTCCGCTTCGGCACCACGTCGGTGATCGGCGCCCTGGGCACGGGCCGCGGCGGAAGGTCCGGCGGCGTCATCACGGGCCACCCGGAACTGCGGCCGCCCGTCCGGCCGTCGCCCGTACCGCCGGCAGCCGTCCCGGAGGATCCTGACACCGGGGCGGACGCGGATCC
This sequence comes from Streptomyces sp. NPDC101166, assembly GCF_044768125.1. Lineage (NCBI taxonomy): Bacteria > Bacillati > Actinomycetota > Actinomycetes > Kitasatosporales > Streptomycetaceae > Streptomyces > Streptomyces sp. NPDC101166. Next base: position 8,981 of record NZ_JBIWPF010000010.1, on the reverse strand, counting down.
GGACGCCGCCGTGGCCGTGGCCGCGCCGGTCCGCGCACCGGCCTCGGACCGCGGCGCGGCAGCCGCCGACGAGGCAGCCGCGGCAGAGGGCACGGACCCGGCGGCCCCGGAACGGGACCCCGAGCCGAATTTCGAACCGGAACGAGATCCGGCACCCGAACCGGAACCGGAGTCGAAACGGGAAGCTGAACCGGAACCGGCCCCTTCGCCGCCCTTCGTGGAGTCACCGGCCCGCACGGCTCCCGAGCCGGACGAACCGGCCGAACCGGTCGCGCCCGACGAACCCGCCGAACCGCCGGACCCCGCCGACCCGTTGGCCGACTTGGCGCGCGCCGCGGCCGCCGAGGTGGCCGCCCCGGCCGCGACGGCGGCCTTGCGCACGGAGCGGAACGCCCCGCGCAGCTTCTCGGCCGCCTCCGCACCGCCGGAGCCGCCCGAACCGCCCCTGCCGTCCGGGCCGTCCGGCTGGATCGGCAGCGGCACGAGCTTGGTCGCGTCGGCCGGTTCGTCGTCCGGGTCGGGCGCGTGGATCACCGCGTTGAGCATCGCCCGCGCCCCGGCGTCGTCGAGCCGGCGCTCGGGGTCCTTGGTGAGCAGACCGTAGATGACGTCCTTCAGCGGGCCGGCGTTCTTCGGCTCCTCCAGCTGCTCGGTCATCACCGCGGTGAGCGTCGCGATCGCGGAGCCCTTGTCGTACGGGGGGCTGCCCTCGACCGACGCGTACAGCAGACCGCCGAGCGACCACAGGTCGGCGGCCGGTCCGGGCTTGTGGCCGCGGGCGCGCTCGGGGGAGATGTAGGAGGGCGCGCCGACGAGCATGCCGGTGGAGGTGATGGACGGGTCGCCCTCGACCTGCGCGATGCCGAAGTCGGTGAGGACGACCCGGCCGTCCTCCGCGATCAGCACGTTCGACGGCTTCACGTCGCGGTGCAGGATGCCCTCGCGGTGCGCCGAGCGCAGCACGTCGAGGATCGCGAGTCCGACCTCCGCGGCGCGCCTCGGCCGCAGCACGCCGTCCTCACGGATGACCTCGGCGAGCGACTTGCCCTCGACGAGCTCCATCACGATCCACGGCCGGTCGTCCTCGTCGACGACGTCGAAGACGGTCACCGCGCTGTTGTTGCGGATACGGGCGATGGCCTTGGCCTCGCGCAGCGTCCGCGTGATGAGCCGGCGCTTCTCCTCCTCGTCGATGTTCGACGGGAACCGCAGCTCCTTGACGGCGACCGTGCGTCCGAGGGTCTCGTCCTCCGCGCGCCACACCGTCCCCATGCCGCCGCGGCCGAGTACGTCTCCCAGCCGGTACCGCCCGGCGAGGAGACGTGCACTCTTGTCCTGACGGGATGTCCCCGCCCGCTCCGCCTCCGACATGCGTCCCCTCATGCAACCCGCCCTGACAGAGCCTCCATTGTCCCCTACCCGACAAGTGCCCGACGCCCAGGGGGCCCCTGACGGCACATGAGCGCCGGCGTGTTCCGGCCAGAAGGCGCGGTGCGGATCCGCGCCTCCCCGAACCCGCCCCGCCCGCCGCCGAGTTCCGGACAGGCTCCGGGCCGGTCACAGCGGGACGATGTCCGGCGCCCCGAGCCGTGCCGCGTCCGCCGTCAGGTCGTCGGGCTGGCGCTGGGACTCCCGCTCGGCCTCCACACGCTTCTCGTAGTGCTGGACCTCGCGCTCGATCTGGTCCTTGTCCCAGCCGAGGACGGGCGCCATCAGCTCGGCCGCCTCCCGCGCGCTGCGCGTGCCCCGGTCGAAGGTCTCTATGGAGATGCGGGTGCGCCGGGTCAGCACGTCGTCGAGGTGCCGGGCGCCCTCGTGGGAGGCGGCGTAGACGATCTCGGCGCGCAGGTAGTCGTCGGCGGACTGGAGCGGTTCGCCCAGCGACGGGTCGTCCGCGACGAGGTCGAGGAGTTCCCCGGCCATCGAGCCGTACCGGTTGAGGAGGTGTTCGACCCTCACCACGTGCAGTCCGGTCCGGGCGGCGGTGCGCGCCCGCGCGTTCCACAGGGCCTGGTAGCCCTCCGCGCCGAGCAGGGGCACCTCCTCGGTGACGCAGTCGGCGACCCGCAGGTCCAGCCCGTGCACGGCGGCGTCGACGGCGTCCTTGGCCATCACTCGGTACGTCGTGTACTTGCCGCCGGCCACCACGACCAGGCCGGGCACGGGGTGGGCGACGGTGTGCTCGCGCGACAGCTTGCTGGTGGCGTCGGACTCGCCCGCGAGGAGAGGGCGCAGACCGGCGTAGACGCCCTCGACGTCGTCGCGGGTGAGGGGCACCGCGAGGACGGAGTTGACGTGTTCCAGCAGGTAGTCGATGTCGGCGCTGGAGGCCGCCGGATGGGCCTTGTCGAGGTCCCAGCCGGTGTCGGTGGTGCCGACGATCCAGTGCCGGCCCCAGGGGATGACGAACAGCACCGACTTCTCGGTGCGCAGGATCAGCCCGGTGGTGGAGTGGATGCGGTCCCGGGGGACGACGAGGTGGATGCCCTTGGAGGCGCGGACGTGGAACTGCCCGCGCTCGCCCACCATCGCCTGGGTGTCGTCCGTCCACACGCCGGTGGCGTTGACGACCTGGCGGGCGCGCACCTCGTACTCGCCGCCGCCCTCGACGTCCTGCACGCGCGCGCCGACGACCCGTTCGCCCTCGCGCAGGAAGGCCGTCACCCGCGCCCGGTTGGCCGTCTGCGCGCCGTACGCCGCCGCGGTGCGCACCAGGGTGGCGACGAAGCGGGCGTCGTCCATCTGGGCGTCGTAGTACTGGAGGGCGCCGACCAGGGCGTCCTTCTTCAGGGCGGGGGCGACGCGCAGGGCGTGACGGCGGCTCAGGTGCCGGTGCATCGGCAGGCCCCGGCCGTGGCCGCGGGCCATGGACATGGCGTCGTAGAGGGCGACGCCCGAACCGGCGTAGAGCCGCTCCCAGCCCTTGTGCTGGAGCGGGTAGAGGAACGGCACGGGTTTGACCAGGTGGGGCGCGAGCCGCTCCAGCAGCAGGCCGCGCTCCTTTAGCGCCTCGCGGACGAGGGCGAAGTCGAGCATCTCCAGATAGCGCAGGCCGCCGTGGATCAGCTTGCTGGACCTGCTGGAGGTGCCCGACGCCCAGTCCCGCGCCTCGACCAGGCCGGTCGACAGGCCCCGGGTGACGGCGTCGAGCGCGGTGCCCGCGCCGACCACTCCGCCTCCCACGACCAGCACGTCCAGCTCGCGCTCGGCCATGGCCGCCAGTGACCGCGCTCGCTGCGCCGGTCCCAGTGTCGCTGTCCTCACCGCTGCCTCCCGCTGTCGCCTCGCATGGGCCGCGCCGTCAGGGCGAGGCCGCGTCCCTTGTCCCCATGCCCAGATTCTGGCCGGATCGTCCGACTTCGGCCACCACGCACCCCCAGCCTGTGGACAACCCCTGCGGGACCGTCGCCGAGTGCCCGAAAACTCGGGAAACACCACCGAACACAGCCGACCAATCCCGCATATCGGTCATATTTACTCCTAGTGTGACATTGGGTTCGCTCGTCCTGTCCACAGGGCTTGCGCACCTGGCCCGCTTCGGTTACTGGGAAGGACGCCTCACGCCATGCCCGCAGACCTCGCCGTGATCGGACTCGGGCCGCTCGGCCTGCCCCTGGCCCAAGCCGCCGTGGCCGCCGGCATCCCCACGCTCGGCTACCGCACCGGCCCCGAGGCGGGCTCCATCAGCCCCGCCGAACTGCGCCGGATGCTCTCGGGGGGCTTCCGGCCCGCGACCGATCCCGCGCTGCTCGGCAGGGTGCGCACCGCCGTCATCTGCGCACCCACCCCGCGCGACGCGGACGGCGGGCTCGACCTGAGCCAGGTCGAGGCGGCCGCCCGCACCCTCGCCGGGCATCTGCGCCCGCACACCACCGTGATCCTGGAGTCCCCCGTCTACCCGGGGACGACTGAGGAGTTCCTGCGGCCGCTGCTGGAGGAGACGTCCGGTCTGCGCGCGGGCCGCGACTTCCACCTCGCGTACTCCCCCAGCCGAGTCGACCCCGGCCGCCGTGACTTCACCCCCGTCAACACCCCCAAGGTCATCGGCGGCCTCACCCCCGCCTGCACCGAGTCGGCCGCCGCGTTCTACGGCCGCCTCACCGACAAGGTGGTACGCGCGCGTGGGCTGCGCGAGGCGGAGACCGTGCATCTGCTGGAGACCAACTTCCGGCACGTCAACATGGCCCTCGTCAACGAGATGGCCGTCCTCTGCCACGACCTCGGCGTCGACCTCTGGGACGTCGTCCGCTGCGCCGAGACCAAGCCCTTCGGCTTCCACGCCTTCCGCCCCGGCCCCGGCGTCGGCGGCCACTCCGTGCCGCTGAACCGCACCGGTCACCTCGGCAGCCCGCTGCGGATGGTGGAACTGGCCGAGCAGGTCAACAGCCGCATGCCCCGCTACGTCGTCCAGCGCGCCGCCGCCCTCCTCAACGAGCACGGCAAGTCCGCCCGCGGGGCGCGCGTCCTGCTCCTCGGCGTCACCTACAAACCCGACCTCGCCGACCGGCAGAACACCCCCGCGCGCGAGATCGCGATCCGCCTGACGGAGCTCGGCGCCGCGGTCAGCTACCACGACCCGCACGTCCCCTCCTGGAGCGTCCTCGACCGCCCGGTCCCCCGCGCCGAGTCCCTCTACGAAGCAGCCGCCGACGCCGACCTCACGATCCTCCTCCAGCAACACCGCGTGTACGACCTCCAGGGCCTGTCGGTGAAGGCACAACTGCTCCTGGACACCCGAGGAGCCACCCCGACGGGGGCGGCGCACCGGTTGTGAAGGGGGCGCACGGACGCGTCACCCCCGGAATCACTGGCGACGGCCACATCCCCCCGGTACCGTACGAAGCAGGTGGAGCCCACCGCAGAAGGCACTGCGGCAGGCTCCTGGATGGATCACGGAGTGTCCGCCCCTACTGTGTTTGGGGGCGGCCGCTCACCATCCGAAAAGTCGCAAGATCCACCTCCTCTTGAACTGGACCATCCGAAGACGGATCCGGTCCCAGCGGGTGGGCTTGCGATGGCGTCCCATGGGCGCCCCCTTGCACAGCGCCGCCCATGCCCGGTGGAACGGCCCGTTCAGGAGCTCGAACCGGGCCCCGAGGGCCGGGGTCCGGAACGATGTCCTTGGAAGGGGGCACCCCACACAACTGGGGCGCCGATCCGGACGCTATCGCCTGAGACCCCCCTGACCAGCACGTATCCGCCCTGAACGCAACCGCGCGCCCTCTTTTCACCTCACACACCGCCCCCGCGTGCGGGCATGCGAAAGGGGCCGGGCGGGGGCCCCGGGGGGGGCGGCCCGGCCCCGCCGCGGGGGGGGGGGTGTGGGCGGCGGGGGGGCCCCCCGCCGCCGCCCCGGCCGACCGTGGCCCGGCGGACATGTGGGGTCGCCCGACCCTGCTGCACCGCGGCAGTTCGCCGTTCTCCCCCTACGCCTTTCCGGCCCTCTCGCACCTGCGCGACTGACGGCTTGTGACCGTCTTCGTACTGGCGTCACAATCTCCGGCTCGGCTCGGCGTCCTGCGCAACGCGGGCGTCGAGCCGGTCGTCCGGGTGTCCCACGTGGACGAGGACGCCGTGGCCGAGGCTCTTCCCCCGGACACCCCACCCGATCGAGTGGTGATCGAGCTGGCCCGCGCCAAGGCGCTGGAGGTGGCCGGGCAACTGGCGGGTGATCCCGCCTTCACCGATTCCGTTGTCGTGGGCTGCGATTCGATGCTGCTCGTCGACGGCGTTCTGCAGGGCAAGCCCCTGACTCCCGAGGTCGCCCGCGCGCGCTGGGCCGAGATGGCCGGACGCAGCGCTGATCTGCTGACCGGTCACTGTGTGCTGCGGCTGAATGCCGGAGAGATCGTCGGCGAGGCCGCCGACTGCAGTTCCACCACGGTGCATTTCGCCAAACCCGAGCCGGAGGAACTCGACGCGTACATCGCGACGGGGGAGCCGCTGCAGGTGGCCGGATCCTTCACGCTGGACGGCATGGGCGGCTGGTTCGTGGACAAGATCGACGGCGACCCGTCGAGCGTCATCGGTATCGGACTACCACTGGTTCGTCGACTGCTTGCCGAGGTGGGTGTCGGCATTGCGCGGCTGTGGATCGGTGGCCGCGCGTAGTTGCGGCGCGATCCGCCCGGCCGAGGGCGCCAATCTGGGCTCGCCGGTGGCTGATCCGGGCTCGCCGGTCTCGGCCTGACCCTCGCGCGCGTCCTCGCCGGGGCGGCCCTGGAGCAATTCCAGTCGCGCCACGCACAATTCGGGCTCCACGAACGGGTGCAGGCGCACGTTCACGTTCTCCCGGCCGCCGTTGCGGTCCAGGGCTTCACGCATCAGGCCCAGGTGTACACCGCACACCACCTCGGAGTGGGTGCGGGCGAGTTCGCGCAGTGGGCACGCCGTCATGCGGATCATGGCGGATTCTTCGGTCTCGCCGGCCTGGTCGCGTTCGGGCGCGAAGCCGAGTTCCGACATCAGGGTGACGGTGAGGTCCTTGGCGTCCTCGAGCGTTTCGATGGGCTGGTCGGCGGCTTCGAGTTTCGAGCCCCAGGCCCGGCCGGCGCTGATCGCGGCTTCCGAGCGGCGGCGCGGGTCGCTGCCGAGCTGATCGGCCAGCACTTGCGCCAATTCCTGATAACCCACCGATCGCTGTACAGCGGTATAGCCGATGCGCGGGCGGCCGCGGCCGCGCGGCGGCTGCTGGAATTGGCGGACCAGCGATTCCCGGGTCAGCACATCCAAATGGAAACGCACCGTTGTCACATGCTGTCCGGTGACGCGCGCGAGTTCCTGGGCATCGAGAGGCTCGCTGGCGCCACGTAGGATCGCAAGCAGTCGCCGTCGCGGCCAAGAATCGGACATAGCTCACCCCTCCTCTCCGAGAGACTTTATCGGATGAAGCTGCGCTTAATTCGCCCAATCATCCGATTCGTGATCTGAAACGAGTTTCGTAACCGCCACATGCCTACGATCGGTGCAGAGAATCGAACAGCCAATACCTAACCCACCACGCGTGAAGGACCACAACGTGCCTGTCGCTCCGGATCCGCATCACTCATTCGGCTCCTACGCACATCCTCACCGACTAGTAACCACCGAGTGGCTGTCGGCAAACATCGGCACGCCGGGACTCAAGATCATCGAGTCCAACGAAGACATATTGCTATACGACATCGGCCATGTCCCGGGTGCCATCAAGATCGACTGGCGTACCGAGCTGATCGATCCGCGTACCCGCGATGTCGTCGACGGCGCGACCTTCGCCAACCTTATGCGGGCCAAGGGCATCGAACGCGGCGACACCGTGGTCGTCTACGGCGATAAATCCAATGGCACCGCGGCCGCCACCCTGTGGGTGTTCTCCCTCTTCGGACACGAGGACGTGCGCCTGCTGGACGGTGGCCGCGACGCCTGGATCTCCGAGGCCCGCGACACCACCTTCGAGGTGCCCGCGGCCGGGCTGGGCGAGTACCCGGTGGCCGATCGCGACGACAAGTCCGCGCGCGCCTTCCGGCAGGACGTGGTGGCGCACCTGGGCGGGCCGCTCATCGACTCGCGCGCGTTCGAGGAGTACACCGGCGATCTGGTGGTGCTGGACCGTCCCGAGGAGCAGGCGCTGCGGGCGGGTCACATTCCGACCGCGGTCAACATCCCCTGGACCTCGTCGGTGGGCGCGGACGCCCGTTTCCGGCCCCGGGTCGAGCTGAACGTCATCTACGGCGGGGTGATCGAGGGTGTCGCGCCGCTGGTCTACTCGCGGGTGGGGGAGCGGTCGGCGCTGACCTGGTACGTCCTGACCTACCTGCTGGGCGTGGACGGGGTGCGCAATTACGACGGCTCGTGGACCGAGTGGGCCAATGCCGTGGGGGCGCCCATCGTGATCGGTGAAGAACCCGGCGTGACGCCCTCGGTCGTGGCAAGCTCGTAACGCCCGAACCCCCTTCGGGGGATTACCGGTGGAGGCTTCAGCGGAGTCTGGTAGAACAGGTTCTAAAAATTAGGCCTCGAGAGTCGCATGCCCACTCTCTGGGCCTACTCATTGGTAGCCCTAGCCGGGTTCGGTCATTGTTGGCACGATGCCTACACTGCCGACAGACGAAAGTATCCAGAGCACAGGAGGCTCAGTGCCCAACCATGCCAACGCGCAGATCACAAAGGTCCTCGTAGCCAACCGAGGCGAGATCGCCGTGCGCGTGATCCGGGCCGCCAAGGACGCCGGAATCTCCAGCGTCGCGGTGTATGCCGAGCCCGACGCCGATGCGCCGTTCGTGAAGCTCGCCGACGAAGCCTTCGCCTTGGGTGGGCAGACTTCGGCGGAGTCCTATCTGGTGTTCGACAAGATTCTTGATGCCGCCGCCAAGTCAGGCGCCGATGCGATCCACCCCGGCTATGGGTTCCTGTCGGAGAACGCCGATTTCGCGCAGGCCGTGATCGACGCGGGTCTGATCTGGATCGGTCCGTCGCCGCAGTCGATTCGGGATCTGGGTGACAAGGTCACCGCCCGTCATATCGCCGAGCGTGCGCAGGCGCCGATGGCCGCGGGTACCAAGGACCCGGTGAAGAACGCCGACGAGGTCGTGGCGTTCGCCAAGGAGTTCGGTGTGCCGGTGGCCATCAAGGCCGCGTTCGGTGGTGGTGGTCGTGGCATGAAGGTCGCGCACACCATCGAGGAGATCCCGGAGCTGTTCGAGTCCGCGACTCGTGAGGCGATCGCGGCGTTCGGTCGTGGTGAGTGCTTCGTGGAGCAGTACCTGGACAAGGCCCGCCATGTCGAGGCCCAGGTCATCGCCGACCAGCACGGCAATGTGGTCGTCGCCGGTACTCGTGACTGCTCGCTGCAGCGCCGCTTCCAGAAGCTCGTGGAGGAAGCCCCCGCACCCTTCCTGTCCGATTCCGTGCGGTCCAAGATCCACGAGTCGGCGAAGCAGATCTGCCGCGAAGCAGGCTATTACGGCGCGGGGACGGTCGAGTACCTCGTCCAGGGCGACACG